>JBBQAQ010000028.1:0-51945 GCA_038316435.1 Bacteroidales bacterium
CCATGAACCACAATACCTTATTGCTTCAGCGATTTATTGACGTGTTCGGTATAAGCCCATACTCTATCAAAAATCAAAATTATGTCAAGGAACTTATATTTTACGGCACTATGGCCGCTTAAAAGTTTAACGAACTATTGAGATAGGAAAGGCATTTGTTTTTTTACTCTTTGTTCAGAGCAATTAAAAATCACTAAAATGAGACAGCTTCAAGCAAGATTTCTTTTCATCGCGATTGTTTTATTGTTTTTTATTTACACGTTCGCCAACTCTCAAAACTCAGGTGCTGTAAATATTAGTCTAAGCAATTCAAATATGGGAGTGTTAGAGCTAAATAATAACAATGCCTGGAATGGGGTTAGTATAACTGACAAGCCAGTAAATTCGAATTATTAGACCGGAAGCCCATTTATAAACACGGAATGGCAATTGGCCAGTCCTGATATAAAAAATTGGTAAATCAATTCAGCATGAAACCTGAGATTGCAAAGTTTATTAGGGGGCAGCATACTAACCCAAAATCTGAGAAGGATCTCGTGATTTTAATACAATTTATTGACTCGCAGGGTTTGTAAGTGAGTATTAACCAAATAAAAAACGCATAGGATTCTCTTTTGTTAATTGTTTCATTATTTCACTTCCCATAATGTTAGAGAAGTTATTTTTAAGTGCCCGGAAATGACCTTCGGTAACAATCATGTAATAATCTGAGCCATACAGGACTCTTTTAGACACAACAGGGTTTTCTGTAATTAAATTTTTGAGAGAATTTGTTGACGCCGAATCATATAGAGTATAGGAAAAGTCGGCATAGAGATTTTTAAATCGTGCCATCAAGGAGATTATATTGTTCACCCAATTTCCCGATTTTCCTGTTGAATACTCCTTCCAAGCCTCATCTCCTCCAAAATGAGCGAGGTTTAGTTTTAATTCAGGGAACTTCTCCAAAACAGGAATCCAGTTATCAGGGTGATTGAAAAAAACTGCATAATCTGCTCTTTTTCGAAATCTCTTTTTTAGTGGTAAATCACTAAATGAACCATCATTAACTAAATGATATCCCTGAATTCCTACAATCTGTTTTTTATTAGTATGAACACTTGCTCCACTGCAATGTGCGGTTACAGGAATTCTTTTTTCCTCACAAATTCTGAAAAGGTCCATCAGAATAGGATTTGAAGGTAAATATCCCAATGATGGATAGATTTTTACTCCGAAAAAATTATATTCGCCAGTGCGAGCAAATACCTTTTGAAAGTTTTCTCTTATGAGAGGATTATTGGGATCCAGAGCTAAGAAGGGTAATATATTCAGTGGAAAAATATTTTTTAGGGCTCTCATTTTTTCGATCTGGATCTGAAAATCATCAATAACTTTTCCTTTGATCCCAGGAGCCATATCTACCATTAATGGACAAGTTACAAAGTTCTTTTCACAAGAAGAATCAATGAGTTTTTCTGTTATTTCAACCGTGGTACGGGTTTTAAGAAAGTGAATAAAATAGGCTAGTTTACTTAGCTTATCAGCATCCGTGCTGTTATTAATTCGGTGTAAGATATTCTCCAGAGTTGAAAGAATCCGATCATTCACGGGAACCCTTATTCCGAGAAATGTGTCAGGAACATCTCTATAATTAAAAACGTGTGAGTGAACATCAATAAATACATCACCTTCCAACAGTATTTTTTTGAGAGCTGGAGAAATACGGGAAAAAGGATCGTTACTTATTTCACTATTTATCTTCACCTTTCCCATCTTTTTTAGAATTGGCAGGCGCTTCAGGAGGCATACTCATGGTCATAATAGTATATCCAACAGTGCTGATTTTTGAGGATTTCTTTGGATTAACTTCTTTTACGGTCATATGAGATCTTTCTTTTGAGGCTTTAAACTGGTGATCGGATTCCATTACGAACCCATTAGACTGTCCAGTGTAAAGAGAGGTAAAAGCGTTAGAGCTATACATTTTA
Organism: Bacteroidales bacterium; assembly: GCA_038316435.1. GTDB lineage: Bacteria > Bacteroidota > Bacteroidia > Bacteroidales > JACJXF01. Next base: position 1,971 of record JBBQAQ010000028.1, read on the forward strand.
GTCCATAATTCTTTTGGTAACTCGGTTGTCATCCAATAACTCACTTTATCCTGTTCATCTTCAAAAAAATACTCATCACATTTATATCCTGCAATTGTTTTAGATTTCCCTGTTTTTTTGAATCCAGAGGTATAATCTTCTACTTTTTCGGTTTCTGCTTTTGTTTCTTCAGGAGTGGATTTATAACTTGAAGAATCTGAATAATAAGCATTCAGGGGAGTAGCAATTCCACTTTTGTCAGAAGAGCCGTTATCCGATAATACGAGCATAAGCAAGTTATCATAATCAAAAATCATTGAAGAAAGGCCTTTTTCCTCATCTTTAAAAACCATAGCAATTCCATTGTTTTTATCTGAATAATTAGTTGTGTAAGCAACTTTACCTTCCGACTCACCCTCTTCATTCCAATTTTCGACATCCATCAAAACATTTCCTGAATATTCATAAACATCCTTCATATTTGCAGGACGAGTCATGTTAATCCCCATTTTCCCCATTAAAGCTTTAGACATTGCATCATTCTGTGCTGGGCTTGAAGAAGAGGTTGATTTGGATTCTGTTTGAGGTTCGGCCAGAGGTACTGAATCTTTCTTCACTTCTTCAGGTTTCACATCCTTATCAAGGATTTTTCCTTTTAACTTATTGAATTGTTTATCTACCCCTTTATTAATTTGGGAATCAACTTCCTTATCGGCATCATATACAGCGCGGTTTTGAGCTGTCCGTGCTTTTGATTTTGCATATCCTTCAAGGATCTGAGCGTTACCATTAATAATAGTTCCTAACAGGAACAAAAGTGTCAAAAGAAATAGCTTACTATTCATCTGTTGAGGTTATATGATTAATATTCAAAAATAATAATTTCCTGTGAATAATAAGAAAAAAGAGAAATTTGATGGTTCCGTATAAAAAAAGTTCTATTTAATGATCTTCAACTGCTTTTTTATTAACCTGGCTCTTGAAATAAATCCTGGAGAATTTTTAGGTGCCTGATCTTCAAGAATCTCAAGAAACTCATTTTTAAGTTCAGGATATAGTGGTAAATGGTTCGCTATAATTTGCATTGAATAAACTTTTTCGGCAACATTGATTTCTTCGTTCGTCATCCAATCAAAACAAACATCAAGCAGAATTCCATGGTACTTTTCCTTAATTTCCATTCTTGAAAAAATTTTAAGAATGTTTCTTCGAGTTCCCGGATGAGAGTACTTTCTTAGATTTCGTATTAACATTCCCTCAAAAGGTAGTATCATTTCAGGATATTTCAAAGTAATCCCTTCCAAAACCCAGGCAGCTCTCATTGGAAGAGGATCTTTTTCGCAAATTATAAAATTTACCAGCTCTTTAAAGCTAGCAGTGTCATTTCCCAGAGTATGAATAGTAAAATCAATATTTGTCCGTGAAAGTTCGGATAATAGCTGTGTTCGTACATCCATTTTTTTGAACTAAACTCAAAAGTATTAATTATTTAGCAAGATTCAGATTTTTTGGAATTGAAGAATACTCTATTTTTGAGAAAAATTATAGCATGACTGATTTCGAAAGGATTTCTAAAGTTATCCAGTATCTTAATTCAAATTTCAAAGAACAGCCGAATCTTGAAAAATTAGCTGAACTTACCGGTCTGAGTTCATTTCATTTTCAAAGATTATTTAAAGAATGGGCGGGAGTAAGTCCGAAGAAATTTCTTCAATATATAAGTATTGAGCATGCAAAAAAGCTCTTATCCGAAAATAATTCAATTTCAGAAGTAAGCTACGAAACAGGATTTTCCGGATCATCCCGACTACATGATTTATTTATTTCGATTGAAGGAATGACCCCGGGGATGTTTAAATGCAAAGGAAAAGAGTTGATTATAATGTGGGGGAAGTATCAAACAATTTTTGGAGAGGTATTGATAGGTTCAACCTCAATTGGCATTTGCTATATGGCATTTATAGGAACAGATGATTCAGGCATCGACGATCTCAAAATAAAATTTCCTGATGCATTGTTTTTAAACGAAAAGCATCCATTTCACCAAAATGCATTATCAGTGTTTCAAGACGATTTAAAGGATTTACAAAAAATCAAACTCCATTTAAATGGAACTTCATTTCAGCTAAAGGTGTGGGAAGCACTTTTAAAAATTCCTGCGGGAAGTTTAATGACTTATTCAGGATTGGCCGAAATAATTGAATCTCCAGGAGCCGCAAGAGCTGTAGGATCTGCAGTTGGCGCAAATCCTGTTGCCTATTTGATTCCATGCCATAGGGTGATAAGAGCCACAGGAGTTTTAGGAGAATATCACTGGGGAAGTACGCTAAAAGAAGCAATGATTGGAAGGGAATCAGCAAGAAAATTTGGAGAATAAAATAGGCTGGCACTGTAAATTAGAACTTATGTACAGCATAGAGAAGTTTAAGATTGCTATCAAAGTATCTGAATAGTAGGACGGGACTATTATATTCATCCCTTCCGGAGTTAACCATTAAAAATGCACCTTTTGCATCATTCTGTAAAAATGGAAGACTGATTTTTGCTGTTTCAAAACGGGAAGTGGTATCAATAGGAATTAACGAATTGGAGAAGTTTGCCAAAGTGAGTTTCCCGCAAGAAAACTCTTCAAATCCGGAAGGATCCATTGCATGGTACTGAACATCCTTAATCGAACTAATAAAATACAAACCATTATTTCGTAAGCCATTATTCTTAAGCCAATTAAACAAACTATCTCTTCTTGTTAAAAATTGTTCGGATGCGGTACTATTTTCTGTTTTTTCGTTTGAATTATTCCCATATAGAGCTGATGGCCCGATTATAAGTTTAAAGGGAGTATCACTTTCTTTAATTGTTTTTTTCAACCAAGGGAGCATTTTAATTTCGGCATCATCGTCATAAAAATCAGAATTTCCCAGGATCCAGATTTGAATATCCCTATTAATACAATAAGTTCTACAAAATGGTTGAGGTACAGAACTCTGCAAAGTAACAGGAAGGTGCTTTGCTGAGATTTCCTGCCATGGATTACTTATGGGGATTAACCAATATGAAGAAATTCCGGATAACAAAAGATTTAAATCATATAAACTGAAAAGCTGGTGCCACTGTAAGGTCAAATTTGTAGGGTCACTAATTACTGAGTCAACCAATAAGGATGAGGATTGTGTTTCCTGGTTAATAATCCAGAAATCAGGTTTTAAAGTTGAAATAGACTTTAAAATCGGGATTCCTGAATTCGCTTCCAGAGCAGATACCTCCAGATTATTTGACTTCATTTCATGACTGACCGCGTTAAATTCCAATCCATTAGCTACAATAAAGCATACGTTTTTGTCTGAGCCGGGGAGATTTAAAGTTTTGAAGCTATTCCAAGGGCTTGAAGTTACATTTGAAGTATCAGGGCCATAATTTATTTTGTAATAATATTTCTGCCCCGGACGCAAACCATTGAACTCATATTTTACAACGAAGTCATTACTTTCAATGGAACTAAAGAATGGACTTTCGAGATAGGATTTGGAATTTATATCCCTTGTAATTCGGAACTTAACAAATCCATTAATCCCCTTTATATCCTTATTCAGAAGGGTATCAGTTTTTTGCAACCGGGCGAGCAATACAACAGAAGTTTGGGTTGCCTCACCGGATTGTAAGATGCAATAGTATTCATCTAACTGTTTAATGTTAGTGCAATGACTGAAAACAGTTGCAATTGTGATAATAAAAAAATAATAAAAAAAGTTAGGTAAACTCTTCATAAACAATTACAATTTGATTTTTGTCAATGAGCAGTTCATATCTGGAAAACTGACATTTAAATAATTAAGGCAATATAAACAAAAAAAGGAGTGAGACCTATAAATGCCCCACTCCCTTTTAAAGAAATTATGATGTCTATGCTGGCATATCAGCAAGTGACCATCCTTCACGGTATTTATGTTTAACCAAGTCTTTAGAGAACTGTTTCGCATTAATTGGATTAGTATACTTTTTATCAAAAGTTGGGTGACCGTCGTGGATCCTAAATCCATCTGAAATTACAGTTTTAAACTCTTCAGTATCATTGATGTTAGTAAATTCCATTTTTTCACCATCCCAAAGGAGTTCCTTGTTAAGAGCCTGTAAGCGTACAGCCATTACACCCATAACTACCATTTCATTAAATGGTCCGGCAACGCGGAATGGAGAAGCTGTTTCAACGCGGCTTTCAGGGCTTTCCTTGCAAGCACGAATCCAATCCTGTTCGTGAGAAACTTCAACACGGCGAAGAGTTTTTGGTACTACTGGAACTCTGCCTGAAAGTAGCCATGGATCTTTTCCATAACAACCACAGATTAGAGTATCTTTTGTTCCATGGAAAATAACGCCACCACCATCATCATTCATGCTTCTTCCAGCGGGCCATCCTTTTGGCATTTGAGGTTGCAGACCACCGTCATACCAAATAACCTCAACTTCCGGCAGATTAACTTTTACATCAGGATGTTTTGCTCTTGCGGGGAAAGTAAGTTTAACCATTTGTGCGTTTGGTGCACAATCAGTTAAAAGAAGGGTAGAACTTCCCTGAGCTTTGGTTGGATAATTCAGTTTCAAACCAACAAAAACAGGATGGAGAATATGGCAGGCCATGTCGCCCAAAGCGCCTGTACCAAAATCCCACCAGCCACGCCAGTTCCAGGGAGTATAAAGTTCATGATATGGACGCATAGGAGCAGGGCCTATAAAGGAGTCCCAGTCGAGTGTTTCAGGAACCCACATTCCTTTTTCAGGACGGTTAAGTCCCTGAGGCCAAATTGGACGATCAGTAAATGCTTCAACTTTAGTTATTTCACCAATTTGTCCACTCCAAATCCATTCACAAGTAAGGCGAACACCTTCGCCGGAGGAGCCCTGATTACCCATTTGAGTAGCCAGTTTATTACTTGTAGCTAGTTTTGTAAGCAAGCGTGATTCATATGCTGAGTGGGTTAATGGTTTTTGAACGTAGGCATGTTTACCCATTGCCATTGCGTTGGATGCAACAATTGCGTGAGTGTGATCAGCAGTGGCAACAACAACAGCATCAATTGACTTACCAAGCTCATCAAACATTTTTCTGAAATCTTTATATTTTTGAGCTTTAGGGAAGTAGTCAAATACTCTTGCACTATATCCCCAGTCAACATCGCATAATCCAACGATGTTTTCAGATTCCATTGCTTTCAGATTACCAAACCCCATACCGCCAACACCAATTCCAGCAATATTTAATTTGTCGCTTGGAGCAGTTCTTCCTTTTGCGCTTATTATACCACTCGGAAGGATTGTTAGCCCGGCGGCTGCAGCAGCACTGGTTAACATGAATTGCCGGCGTGAAATTCCGGACTTTTTATTTTCGTTTGTACTCATAGTTAAATAGTTTTTTATTAGTTGGTAGAAACTTTTTTAAGTTACGACTTTAAATGTACTAATTCAGGATATCAAATCCCAAATTGTTGGAGCCGAAGTTTTACAAAATATATTTTTTCTATTCTTTTTAATTTGATTTAGAATACATTAAGTTTCAAATTCTTTTTATAAAATTGGAGATTTAGAATTATTCTCAATAATAATTAACACTAAATGAGTAAATACATTCAAAAATTGATTGAGCAGGGAGAGCATCTGAGGCAGGATTTTAAGTTTGAAATCCATGACGTACGAAAAATAGCAAAAGAAATTCTATTTGAGCTGATTTCTTTGAGTGAAATTATTATTCAATATTCAAGTGCATCCAGTACGCATTAAGAAAATAAGGAAAATTCCCTAGTATGAATAAAAAACTCATGAGGTTTTCTGATAAGAATTAAAGCCTTGTATTGCTTTGAATTCAAAAAAACCTCATGAATTTGATACGGGTACTTTTATCAGAAAATTATTTCTTAAGTTTTGAGAGTAAGGAATAGTTTAATAGTTTTCCTGTTTTATCATACGATTCCATCTTAACTGAGCCTACACCTTCACTTATCCAGTCGGCTGCTTTTGAATTGATAGTCATAATTCGGGTTTTGGTTTGCAAATCGTATGTAATTTTATAACAACTGAACGTTCCGGCAGTTGTAGTGACACTTTCCTGTGCAGCAACAATCCTGTTTGATATAGAAATAGTCCAGTTCATTAAAACCATTCCTTGATTTTTAACTACAATATTTATACTCGCATTCTGCAACTTATCACCTACATTAAGAGATGACGGAAATGCAAGATTATCGCCTGTCATTATTATTTCCATATCTTTATAAGCATCGAGCATGGACTTATCAATATAGTCTTTCATGTCGAAACTAAAAATGCCATCATTACATTTTATTATCATCTGATTGACGGATAATTCCTTTCCGTCTTTATCGTAAGCTTTACTGCTAACCGTCACTGACGTTGAGGAACCTACTGCATCTCTTGCAATAATTTCCTGATTAACTTTACCCGTAGTTTTTCCTTTTTTATCGAAATTTGTTTGTTCTCTTACAGACCCAACCTGATCAGGGAAATACATCTTGCATTCCTGACCTTTTACAGTGGTGCTAATAAAAAGGGTAATGACAAACAGAAAGAAAAGTGTTTTTTTCATGTTTCAAGATTTATTGTTTGTTTTGGAATAGTTCATTACAAATATAATCTTTCCGACAAGCATAATAAAACGTTTACCAATTTTTGAAGAATAATACTTTGATTACAATTTCAGGCAATCGTTCAAAAGAACTTTAATTTCCAAATTGCATATTTACACCTAGGGAATAATCCCTGAGATGAATTCGATTAAATAGAAATAATTATTAGATTTACCAGAGAAATACACAAATAATCATGAGTCCTCAAGAGCAGGAAATAAAAGACGAGGATATTAAAGTTTTTCTCGAGGCAATTAAAGCCCGTTCGAATTACGATTTTACAAATTATTCCCTTAAATCATTAAAAAGGCGGATTGCAAAAATATTGGTTGAAAACAAGTTTTCCATAATTCAGTTGGAAGAGGAAATTCTGGAAAATCCATTATTCATGGAAAAGGTAGTTAAAAGCATAACAGTTAATACTACAGAGCTTTTTCGTGACCCTGTTATGTGGCTAAGTATGCGGGAAGAGATTTTCCCAAAACTTGCCAGTCTTGAAAAAATAAACATCTGGCATGCCGGTTGTTCTACCGGACAGGAGGTTTATTCCATGATGATAATTCTGGATGAGCTGGGTTTGCTTTCCAAATCAGAAATATATGCAAGTGATATTAATTCTGATGTTATGGAAACAGCCAAAGCCGGCAAATATAAATACCGGTTTAATCAGGCTTACATTGACAATTTTAATTCTGTTATGAACAGTGATTATGAGGGCTTACCTCAGAAAAATCAATTACCACATTCCAGATATTTTTCAATTGATAAAGTTAGCGATAATATTCAAATGAACTCTTTTTTGACCGAGAAGCCAATCTATAAAAAAATTGATCTTGTAAATGATGAGAATCTTTTCAATATAAAATTTGATTTAATTATTTGTCGTAATGTGATCATTTATTTCAACTATGAACTGCAGAATAAGGTTTTTAATTTGTTTTATAAAAATCTGGTAAATGAAGGTTTTCTTGTATTAGGCGTTCATGAAAGCATTCTGGGACCTTATTCAAGTCAATTCGAAAAGAAGGATCATTCCTATATAAAGAAAGAATTTTATTGAACAGATACTCCAATAAGGACTTTGATTTAATGTGAATACTATTAAATTTTTTAAAACATAATGATCCTTGCTCCAACCATAAGATCACGTTTTATAATACTGATATGCATTTCAGGAATATTCTGGTTTGTTTGCTCCCTGGTTTTGGCTGATCGGATTAACAGAATTATTTCATTTGATAAATCCCGAAAGGAAATTACCCACCTGCGTTACGATATTTCTACACTAAATATTGAATCGGATAAACTCTTCAACCAGCTAAACAATATTTCTGCTGGTAGTGCTGATGAATTGAGTATTGATAGAATTGAAGACCTTGGAATTTCTTTAAGTTCAAGCCTTAGTAATTTGAATTCCGGTCAGTTTATTGCAGAAAATGTAATTTTTCAGAGAAACTTAAAAGAAGCCAGTGATAATGTTAGGGAAATATTACTACTTACGCGGGAGTTTTCATCTGTTTTTTATGACAGGGGAGATATTGAAAGCGGTCTTTTAAACCAATGGTTCACTTTGTTTAACAAATTGAAAGTTGTTAGAAATGATGTCAGAAATGCAAAAGCTGTGAGCTTCCTTGATAAAATTATTGCTTTTTCGACAAATTACCTTATAAACAGGAATCCTGATGAACTTGAAAAATTGCTTGATTACTGGCAATATGAAAGAAAGTTTTCAATTATGGAAAACTCTGCAGGTGCAGAGATTGAAGCAGTTTTGCTTGGTTTTTATGAAAACACTCAGTCACTTTCAGTTTTATACAGAAAAGCCGGTGCAAGCCCTGAGAAAGGTCTAAGAGCTGAAATAAGGTTTTACTTGCTCCAGCTTAATGAGATCATGGAAAATCTTGAAAATGAATCAACTATGCAGTATGAGGAGTTTTCCAGAAAAATGGCCAATCGTTTCATTTTGTTTATAATTATTTTTGGAGGATTGGTTATTACTTTATTTTACAGCTCAATGAAAATTACTCTTGAGTCAGTCAAACGTTTAAAGTATTTTTTAAATGAATTAAAATCAGGAAAAGTACCTGAAATATTAGAGCTTAACTCGACTGATGATTTAAATGAAATGTCTGAAAGCCTTAATGAATATGTCAAAAGCCTAAATAAGAAAATTAGTTTCGCTGATCAAATTGGTGAGTCGAACATTGAAAGCCATTATACAACTCAGGGCGAGGATGATGTTTTAGGAAATTCTCTACTAAAAATGGCCAAGCGGCTTCGTGAGACTGAGAAAGAGGACTCGATTTATAAGACTCAGGAAGAAAAGCGCACATGGTTAAGTGAAGGAATGGCAGGTTTTGGAGAAATTTTTCGTTCGGAAAGAGAAAATCTTGAGGAACTTGCATTCAAAGTAATAAAAAACCTTGTTAAATATATTGATGCTAATCAGGGCGCCATATATTTGAATAACGCTGAAGTACAGCCTCCTGTTATTGATATGGTAGCTGCTTTTGCTTTCGATCGCAGAAAGTATCTGAAAAGAAGAATCGATTATGGCGAAGGTCTAATTGGTACATGTGCTCTTGAAAAAGAAACAATTTTTCTGACGGAAATCCCCAGGGATTATTTGGAAATTACTTCAGGTTTAGGTCAGGCACGACCACGTTGCTTATTAATTGTACCCCTTAAATTGGAAAATGAACTTTTTGGCATTATTGAAATTGCCTCCTTCAGAGAGTTAGAACCGCATGAAAAGGGATTTATAGAGCAATTAGGAGAAAGTATCGCAACAACCCTAGCAGCAGTGCGCACCAACGAAAGAACTGTCAGACTACTCGAAAAATCGCAGAAACAGGCTGAAGAAATGGCACATCAGGAAGAAAAAATGCGTAGAAATATGCAAGAACTTCAGGATGCACAGGAGGAGTCAAGACGTAAAGAAACTGAAATAACTGGAATATTAAATGCAGTAAATTCATCCTCACTTGTAGCTGAATTCAGCACAAATGGACGATTCGCAGACGTAAATGATAAATTTCTAATATTATTTGAAACATTGAGAGAACAGGTAATAGGAAAGCATCATAGCGACTTTTCAATTGTAGATAAATATTCAAATGAGTATAAGGAGTTTTGGAAGAGTTTACGAGGTGGCGATACGATTAGTCAAACAGAGCACTTCAGGTTGCCTAACGGAAATGAACTTTGGCTAAACCAAACTTATACACCTATTCTTGATAGAGATGGGAAGCCCTATAAAATTCTCAATATTGCACATGATATTACTCAATCAAAAAAGCAGCAAGAATCTCTGGAAAATCAGGCATTTGAAATAATCCGCCGAGGCATAGAAATGGAAACTTTAAATAGTGCTGTTGATGCATCTATTATCAAATGTGAGTTATCAAGCGAAGGAGTAATTCTTGATGTGAATGACAATTACCTTGAAACTACTGGTTATTCACGAAAAGAAATTCTTGGAAAGAATTTACGATTGTTTTTAAAAGATACTGAAAAGCAACAATTTGAAAAAGTCTGGTCGGAGGTAGTTAAAGAAAAATCTTATACTGGTGTGATCAGAAGAACTAAGCCTACCGGTGAAGAGGTTTGGCTCATGTCAACCTTTTCCCCTGTAAAAAATGTAGAAGGGAGTATTTATAAAATATATTTCCTGGCGCATGATATTACAGAGAAGAAACTTAAATACCAGCTTTTAGAGGACGCAAATAAGGAAATAGAAAGATTAAAAATTCAACTTCAACAACAGGAGAATATCTGATATGCCGGAAATTAGCATCGTTGAAACCAGAAATATAATAAGAGTAATAAGGCAAAAATACAATTTTGACTTTAGCCAGTATACTCTTACTGCATTTCGTTTTGGGCTCGACAGGACAATTCTTCGGCATCATCTTCGGTACCCGGAACTTCTGGCAAGTAGAATTTTAGAGGATGAAGAATTTTTTGATGAGCTATTGTTTGACATAAATGATGTTATGGTCGAGCTTTTTCGTGATCCGGAAACATGGGTTCTTTTAAAATCAAATATTCTTCCGCATTTATTTGAAACAGTTAGCATGCCGAGAATCTGGTTTCCTGGTGTGTGTACTGTTCAGGATATATTTACTTTAATACTTTTGTTAAATGTTGAGTTTCCTGAAAAGTTAGTTACAATTTATATTTCAACCTTCTCAGATAAGCTTATTGACATTATTTCAAAAGGTGAGATTTCTGCAAAACAGCTTGAATCTGGCATGGAAAATTTTGAAAAGGTGATTCCAAAGTGCTATATAAAGAATTTTTTAGTTGCTAATGAAAAAGATTCTATTTTATCTGGCCCACTTTTCAATAAGATCACCTTTATTAAACAAAATCTTATACCCGATCCTTTGCCCGAAAACTCTGATCTGATTATTTACAGAAATATCATGTTGAATTATACCCCTGAGTCTCAGAAAATACTTCTTGATAAACTTTTTAACAGTCTGGATAATAATGGATTCTTAATTACAGGGATTAAGGAAAATATTGAAGATTATACCGTAAAAAAAAGTAATCTTCAGATATTCGATAAAAACGAAAAAGTATATATAAAATTAACCAATTAGCAAGCATCTGGAAAAGATTATTATCATAGGAGGTTCTGCTGGGAGTTTTAAAATTGTAAATCAGCTTTTAAGCAGTTTACAACATAATCACAAACATCCCATAATATTATGCCTGCATCGTTTACGCAATGTCAGAAATGGATTTGCGGAAGCATTGCAGATAAATTCAAAATTGAGAATAATTGAGCCGGATGATAAAGAACAAATTAAAGAAAACAGGGTTTACCTAGCGCCCTCGAATTATCATCTAATTTTTGATCAGGATCACAGGTTTATACTATCTGTAAATGAACCAGTTAATCACTCCAGGCCGTCTATAGATATTTGCTTTGAAACAGGAGCCGAAGTATATAAAAATAGGGTAATTGGAGTGCTTCTTTCTGGTGCCAATATGGATGGAGCCAAGGGGATGCTAAAAGTTAAAAAGGAAGGCGGACTAACCATTGTTCAATCTCCTGAAGATAGCGAAATACGAACTATGCCTGAAACCTGTATTAATTTGTTCCAACCTGATTATATTTTCGATTCTTCCAAAATTATCAGTTATATTAACAACTTGTAAATTAAAAAGTGCGAAGTAAAGAAAGCATAAAATTATCACCTTTACTTTTTCTGCTCACTGCAGGAGCAGGTATTTCAATGTTTGTTTCTGCATGGAATTCATTTATTCAGGGGAAGGCTTACATCTATCTTTCTTTATTTTTCTTGATTCTGTTTCTTTTGGGTCTACTCACTATTTATTTTTACTTCCTTAGAATTATTTCCATTATTAAAAATAGTCACAAATTTATTGAGAACTCAACCGAAAAAACCGATTCAGTTTCTGAATTAGTGAAGAATGATTTTAACGAGAACCGTAAGAACGCCTTTAATTTATTAAAAGCTGCATTTTCAAAACCTGATTCAAAAAGTATTGGAGAAAAGATTCTTCAAAATCTGTCAAATGACTTTGGGATTTTACAAGGAGTTTTTTTTATACTTAAATCTGAAACTGATAGTTTTATACCTGTTGCAACATTTGCCCTGGATTTTGAAAAACCACCTGCAGAATTTATATTGGGTGAAGGAATTAATGGCCAAGCTGTTGCCGACAGCAAAATAGTGATTATTTCAAATCTACCTGATTCATATAGCCATGTAATTTCAGGCCTTGGAAAGGGGAAAGCAAAATTCCTTTATGTTATTCCACTAGTTCATGAAAGGAAATCGTTCGGGGTGGTTGAGTTTACAGTTTTTAAAGAAATAGATGATAGCCAGCTTTCTGCGCTCAATCAATTAATGAGGGAGGGTGGAACAAAGCTGCATACAGTATTATTTTCTAATATAAAATGAACAACAATTCAAAAAAACAGCTTTTTTTAATGATTCCTGAAGAGTTTTCAGGTTTGCTGATTTTTACATGCTTGATAGTTGGCCTTTTTATTTTATGGTTTATTGAAATGGTATCATTAAACCTATTGGTTTCAATTAATGGACTAGTTGAAATCCACCGCTTGCATCCAACTTTACTACTTATTGATTCAGTACCTTTTCTTATGACAATTATTTATAAAAGGCTTGCTAATCAAAGAATAACCGAGAATAAAAAATACCTCGACGCGGTTGACGCAGAAAGAAAGAGCATTGAAAAATATGCAAATTATGCAAATAGTATTGGCAAGGGAGATTACACTTTAAAAATTCAGAATGTTGGTACTGATGATCAATTGGGCCAATCACTTCAGTTCCTGCAGGGTTTTCTTCGGGCAAATCAAAAGAAAGAAAATGATCAGAATTGGATTTCTGAAGGCAAAGATTTAATATCCAGAGTATTACGCCTTCACAATAAAATGGATGTAATGTCCTATCAAGTATTAAAAACGCTGATTAAGTACATTCAGGCAGTTCAAGGTGCTATTTATATTTATGATGATGAGAGAAAAGTTCTGGTAAATACTGGCAGTTATGCCTATAACCGTCAAAAGTTTATACATCAGGAATTCAGGATTGGAGAAGGTTTAGTTGGAGAGTGTGCATATGAAATGGATTTCGTTTATCGGACGGAAATCCCGGATGACTTCATTACGATAACCTCCGGTATATTAGGTGATCGTAAACCTCAAAGCCTTCTTTTAGTCCCTCTTATTACTGAAGATAAGCTTCAGGGAGTGCTTGAGTTTGCTTCACTTAATGAAAAATTCCCAAAGATTGTAATTCAATTTCTTCTTGAACTTGGAGAAACTATTGCCAGAACAATTTACAATGTTAAGATTAATCAGAAAACAGAGAAGCTTCTGGAAGAATCCCGAACAATGACTAAGGAGCTTCGCAATAATGAGCAAACCTTGCGTGAGAATGCAGAAGAAATGAATGCGACCCAGGAAGAATTGCGTAAGTCAAATGAACAATTAGAGGCAAAAATTACTGAAGTGCAAAATGCTCAAGGGAAATTGCATTGGTTACTTGAAAATGCGTCTGAAGTGATTTCTATTTATTCTGCTGATCTGCACATGATGTATGTTAGTCCTTCGGTTACTCGTATCCTTGGCTATACCCCTGAAGAAATGATGCAAGGGAAAGATTTTGAACGTCTTACAAGGGATGGTGCAAATAATCTCAGAAAGCTTATTACCCAATCAATTGAAAATCCGGGTGTATTTCAGACAATTCAGTATTCGTTTATAACGAAGGAAGGAGAACGTATTTTTCTGGAATCTTCAGCAAAAAATCTTCTCGAAGATCCTGCAATTCAAGGCATTATTATCAATTCAAGTGATATAACAGAAAGGAAAAGGGCTGAAAAGGAGGAAAGACTAAAAACCCGCATGCAGTCGCTTTCAGAGAATTCACTTGACATGATTTTGCGCCTTAGTGTTTCAGGGCACTTTCATTATGCAAATCCTGTTGTGGAGGATTACATTGGAATTAGGCCTGAGAAACTGCTTAATATTCCTTTAGAGGAATTGAGCTTTTCCAAACCGCTTCATTGTTATTTTGAAGAATCTCTGGAACGAATAAAAGTAAATCCATCTAAAACAAATAATGAAATTTCACTTTCTGTAAAAATGGGTGAAAAGCTCACTGAAAGAATAATGAGCATTGATGCTATTCCTGAATTTACAAATGATGAATTAGAAACAATTTTATATGTTGGGCACGACATAACAGAGGCAAAGAGAATTGGAAAGGAAATCCAGATTAAAAATAAAAATATAGGGGATAGTATCAATTATGCGCAAAGAATTCAATCGTCCCTTTTGCCTGATATAGAAAGCATCCGTGAAGTTTTACCACGTAGTTTTATTTTCTACAAACCAAGAGATATTGTTTCAGGGGATTTCCCGTATTTTTATAGGAAGGACGACCTTATTTACATTGCTGCCGTCGATTGCACGGGACATGGCGTACCAGGAGCGCTTTTGTCATTTATTGCCTTTTTTCTGCTTGATAATATTGCCGATAGAAATCAACACCAGACAGCTGCGGATATCTGCAACGCGTTGCATTTGAGTGTTAGACACACCCTCAAACAGGATACTGCTAATCCCGACTCAAGAGACGGTATGGATATTGCGTTTTGTAAAATTGATCTGAAAAAGAAAGAGTTGCAATTTACCGGAGCTCACCGGCCACTTATATTTTTAAGCGAAGGAGAGTTAACTGAATATAAAGGGGATCGCAAGTCAATAGGTGGAATTGCAATGGGCAAGAAAGTCGAAGAGGATTTCGTCAATAATATAATTCAGTTTAAAAAATCGGATAAGATTTTTTTCTTTTCAGATGGAATTACGGATCAGTTAGGCGGGCCGTTTGGAAGAAAATACACTACTGGCAGAATAAGGGAAAAGATCCTTGATCATCCCGGTTTTACTATGCAACAATACCATAAACTTTTTGAAGAAGAATTTTCATCCTGGCAGGAAGGGTTTACGCAACTTGATGACGTACTTATGATTGGTATTGAATTTTAGGAAATTTGCAACCCTTTGATTTTTTTAACGTAAATTGGTTTTTTTAAAACAACGAATGCCCAACCCAATACCCAATAGCGGATTTTTAGATTTCGTTTATACTTTCTACAAAGGCATGAAGGACTACGAAATTGCACTAGCCTATGAAGGGGATATCAATCATCAGATAATGAAAGCTTTCACAGATCTGATTGAAGAAAACATGTCACAGATCAAGGAGGCAGAAGCTTTGAAGATCAAAGTGTACCATGTAATGGTAGAAAGTTTACAAAATATATCCAAGCACGCTATTAATCCGGGAAATCTTTCAAGCCTTGATTATACAAGGGGAATATTCCTTGTAAGCAGAAACAACAAAGTTTATAATGTAATTACAGGTAATATTATTAAAAAAGATAGAATCACCTATTTGCAAGAACTTATTGATCATATTAATTCATTATCCCAAAAGCAACTTGACGACTTATATAAAAAGCAGCTTAGAGAAGGCCAACTTTCTGAAAAGGGTGGAGCAGGCTTAGGTTTTATCGATATTCGACGCAAAACAGGGAATAATTTGGAATTTGAATTTCAATCGATTTCGGAAACTCATGTATTCTTTCAGTTCACCGCAACAATTCACAGAAAACTTTAAATAACAGATTATGTATAGCTTAATACTTGATAGCATGGATGATAGTCCAAAGGTCAATTTTTCAATCGAAAATGGAAAATTGGAAATAAGTGGAAAATCTCTACCAGAGGATGTTTCTGCTTTCTATGAACCGATTTTAGAGTGGTTGAATAATTATGCAAAGAATCCTCAGCCAGAGACAGAGCTTACTTTTAAGTTTACCTATTTCAATACGGCTTCATCAAAACTGATCCTTGACATTCTTACCGTACTTGAGAAAATGAAAGATGATGGAAATAAAGTACTGGTAAACTGGTATTATCCTGAATATGATGAAGATATGCGTGATGCAGGAATAGAATATAGTGAAATGATTGATGTGCCTTTCAAACATTTTAGCTTTAATCCGTGAGCGAAGAAATCCTAAAAGCGTTGATGCAGCTTTTCGCCATTATCACCAAACAGGATGGTGGAGTGGAGGAAAAGGAGAAAACTTATGTTAAAAGTTTCCTTGTTCAGCAATTAGGAGAAACTGGAACGGAAGAGTATTACAGGCTATTTATTAATAGTTCGGTTCAGGATGATAAAAAAGGAGGATTTGCTGCAGGCCAAAATCAGCTAACTTCTGTTCTCGACTCTGTCAGAATACTGGGAATCTGCAAGAAAATCAATAAAACGCTTAATCAGAGTCAGAAAATTGTGGTTCTTGTCAGGCTTTTTGAATTGGTATATGCCGATAAAAAGCTTACCCAGCAAAGACTTGCCATCATAAACACTGTTTCGGATGTCTTTAGAATTTCGCGAGATGAAAACAAATCAATTGAAACTTTTGTTCTTGAAAGTGACGCTGCTAAAATTAGTAATAATAATATTTTATTAATTAATGATAAAGCTGTTGAACCTGGAAACCAGCGTCATCTGAGAACTGAGAGACTTGATAAGGATATATTTATTCTCCGGATTCCTGATGTTAACCTTTATTTTATAAAATACACTGGTCATCAGGATTTGTTCCTGAATGGCTTAGGCTTGCATAAGGAAAGAATATATCTATTTGCCAGAGGAAGTACTGTTAAACTTCCGATAGGCAAACCTATTTACTACAGTGATATTTCCAGCCATTTTTTAATCGATGTAAGTACCGACAAACTCTCATTTGTTGCAAAAAACTTAGGATATACATTTAAAAACGGACACACAGGTCTGCGTAATGTAAACCTTAGTGCAACTCATGGAGATTTGATTGCTATAATGGGAGCAAGCGGTACAGGTAAAACCACTCTTCTAAATATCTTGTCAGGAATTGATGCTCCAAGTACTGGAAGTATTCGACTTAATGGTATTGATCTCTTTAATGATAAGGCAAAACTCACTGGTGTCATTGGCTACATCCCTCAGGATGACTTGCTCATTGAAGAGTTAACGGTTTACGAAAATCTTTATTTTAATGCAAAACTCTGCTTTAAAGATCTCAGTAATGAAGAAATAAAGTCCAAAGTTGAGAACACACTTTTAAGCCTTGGATTACTTGAAAAAAAGGAACTCAGAGTTGGGTCGCACTTTAATAAAACAATAAGCGGTGGGCAGAGAAAGCGATTGAATATTGCACTAGAGATGATCCGCGAACCCTCCATATTATTTGTGGATGAACCAACTTCAGGCTTATCCTCCCGGGATTCGGAAAACGTAATGGATCTGTTGAGGGAACTAACGCTAAAGGGAAAATTGATATTTGCTGTAATTCATCAACCCTCTTCAGAAATTTTTAAAATGTTCGACAGGGTAATCATAATGGATGAAGGTGGATATATGATATACAGTGGAAATCCGGTTGAAGGAGTTATGTACTTTAAAAAACTGGATACCCAGATAAACTCTCAGGTAGGTGAATGCGCAAGTTGCGGTAATGTAAATCCCGAGTTGATTTTTAACATTATTGAAGCCCGAGTTGTGGATGAGTATGGAAACTATACACAAACACGAAAAATAAGTCCTCAGAAATGGGAAGATTTTTACAGGAAACATGCAGATAGGGAAGTGATTGAAGAGATTTATGAATCTCCTCCCAGAAACTTGAGAATACCTGGTTGGTTCAAACAATTTTGGATTTATTGTTCAAGAGATTTATTGTCGAAAATAAGTAACAGGCAATACATGATTCTTACTTTGTTTGAGACACCAATACTTGGGTTTATTTTATCCTATATAATCCGTTATGTTGCAGACCCATCCTCAAAGAAGTATATTTTCAGGGAAAATGAAAACATTCCAATTTATATTTTTATGGCTTTGATTGTAGCTCTTTTTATAGGGTTACAGGTAAGTGCAGAAGAGATTTTTAAAGACAGAAAGATTCTGAAACGTGAAAAATTCCTTAATCTTAGTCGTTCGGGTTATCTGTTATCAAAAATCTCCATTTTATTTTTGATTTCTGCTTTGCAAGCTCTTGCCTTTGTGCTTGTTGCAAACAGCATAGTAGAGGTCAAGGGCATGCTTTTTGTTTACTGGTTTGCCTTCTTTACTACTGCTGCCTATGCCAATATGCTGGGACTTAATATCTCAGCTTCGTTTGATTCCGCTATTTTGATTTATATTCTAATCCCTCTGATAATTATACCAATGATGGTTCTGAGTGGTGCGATGTTTAGTTTTGATAAGCTGAACCGGACGATCACAAGAGTAGATAAAGTCCCGATTCTGGCTGAATTCATGCCAACTAAATGGTCTTATGAGGCATTAATGGTATACCAGTTTAAGGATAATCCTTTTGAAACAACTTTTTATCCGGTAGAAAAAAGAATTAATAATGCGGATTTTAAGCAATCTTATTTTATTCCTGAACTGGAAGACCTGCTCAGGAACTGTACCGAAGATTTCAAAATGAATGGAAAAATTCTAAATGAAACAGCCTCGCTAAAGATACTTCAAAACGAAATCAGGAATGAAAAAATTGGTTTCGAAGGATTAAAAGCCCTTGATGTAAATGAGCTTTCTCCTGATAGATTTAATTTGAATGTGGCTGAAAAACTCCAAACATATCTTTTGGAACTTAACCTACATTACCTCGAACTTTTTAAAACTGCAAACGGGGAAAAAACTAATATGATTCGGTATTTAATGGAGAATAAGAAAGATATGTATTATGCATGGCTAGATGCTTATAATAACGAAAGCGTTTCGGATGAGGTCAGGAAAATATTTGAAAGAAAAAAAATAGTAGAGTATAACTTTCGGCTAATTCAAAAAATTGATCCGGTTTTTCTCGATCCTCAACCTGCCTCTGTGTTTGATTTCCGCTCTCATTTCTTTGCTCCGAGAAAGCATTTGTTTGGAAAATTCTTTGATACATACTGGTTTAATATGTCTGTAATATGGTTGTTGACTGTATTTTTATACTTTACCTTGTATTATGAACTGCTTAGAAAGATGATTAACTTTTCATTTTCACATTTCAGATTGGGACTTTTCCGACCTATCCCGGTAACAGCTAATGTCGGTGAGTAGGAAGTCAATTTATGACTTAAATTTTTCTTTTTCAATTTACTTTATATTATTACATTTGTTTATTGAATAACTGGTAATGACAAAAAACATAGCATATCTTCTGATCTTTTTTTTATTGTTCGGTTCCTGTAAGGGGAGAGTCAAAGATGATTTGACAGTCCCTGGATCTGAAATGGTACAAGGAGATTTAAAAGTTTCGGATCAGGCTATGAGTGAGATCATTGAAAATATTTCTTCTCCAATAGAAATGGCTGCTTTGGTTAAGGATCTCGGAGTGCCATTTTCCAGCAGGTATCTCTCTAATCCGGATATTATTGACAATCACGCCAGCAGTTTCAAAATGGCCTATATTCTTGGAGTGCTAGGGGCAGATCTGGGATACCTAAATGTTTATGAAAAAACAGGAACTTCTGTAAATTATCTTGCCTCAATAAGTAAAATTGCTGATGGTTTGAAAATCAACCAGTTTTTTGATTTCAATACAATGAAAAGGTTAGCAACCTCAAGCTCTAACCTGGATTCTTTAATGTATTTGTCTTTGCATAGCTTTAACCAAATGGATAGCCATTTAAGGGTTACTGAACGCAGTAATCTCAGCGCACTGATGATTACTGGTGTATGGGTAGAGGGAATGTATTTGGCTACTCAAGTTGCAAAGGAGAAATCCGATACCAGTCTTGCGCAATACATTGGCGAACAGAAAGTAATTTTAAATGACATTTTACTGATTCTTAAAAATTACCAGCGCGATGCACAGTTTTCAGATCTCATAAAAGATCTCGAGTTAATAAAAACTGAGTTCGATAGGGTTAAAATCAGCTATCAGATGGGAGAACCTATAGCAGTAGAAGAGAATGGAATGCTTACGATTGTTCAGCAGGAAAGAAGCATAGTTGACATTTCGAACGAAGTACTGTTAAAGATTATCGAAACAACTGCCCGAATACGGAATAAGCAATTAACAGTTTAGGTTATGATTAGAAGTATTAGACTATATATTTTTGTCATTTCCGGAATAGTATTTTTCCAGAATAACTGTATTGCACAGGATATGGAAGGGAAGATCCAACAATGTGCCCTTACTGCAGGGAAGGATGTTACCTATCTAAAAGATTTTGTTGTAAATCTTACAGCAGCTCCGCCAAATCAGAAACCTCCGGTTTTTAAATCTTCCCTTGCACTTAGGAAAGGAGTGATTTATAGGTTTAGTATTTGTAATGGGGAGTCATCTGATGGGGAAGCAGTTTTGCGTCTTTATGATCAATCAAATCTGTTATTAAGTACATACTATCCAGAAACCGGTAAAGAGTTTAAATCTATAAGCTTTTCCTGTCAGAAATCAGCCGCATATACGGTAGTAATCAGTTTTAAAAATGGGAAGAAAGGTGATGCTATCGGGATTTTATCCTACGTAAATAAATAAACTGCCCAAAACTGCATTAAATCAGGTTGAAAAGGTTTTGCGCTGCCAAAAAGAGCGAAAATCCAAGAAGTATATATAAAAGGATTTTATTTCCAATACTTTTCTTTGAATTTATAAAGTAATTAGTAAGAATATAAGATACAGGTATTGCTAAAAGGTATGTTATTCCAATATTAAAGCCGGAGAGTAAACAATAAATCAAAACGGCTGATATAAAAAGCCAAAAAAGAACCATAAAATAATCACGGATATAAATCTTTCTGAACTGAAAAACCTTTAGAAGATAAACGCTTGCCATCAACACTAAAAGTAGAAGGTAAATGGCAAACGATAAGTAAATCCAATTAATTTCCGGAAGAGAAAAAGAAAAAACAAATTGCGTTTTTAGCATTAAAAGAAACTCCAGAATATTTTTATTTGTGAAAAATAGAAATGCAAAAACAAACAGATAAGGAAGAAAAAATCCGATAAAAGGAAATGCTATTTCTCGCCAGTAGAATGGTCTTTGAACCATTCCTGAAATCCAGATAAAGGGCAAAAGATATATTAGTGGTGCATAAAAAAGACTCCCTAAACCAAGAAGAATTCCTGCTTCAAAAATTCTGTATGAATTAGGTTGATCATTATATGAACCGAAAATAATATTGAGTGTCAGTATTACAAAAAGTGTTGACGGCAGGTACGCATTCCATCCCAATAAATAAGGAGAATAACCCGTAATTATAATAAAAAACAAAGCTGGTAAAAACGTTTTTTGTTGAACCAAAACAAATCTTGCATTTATCCTGACCATTAAAAAAGCTTCATACATCATAATTGAAAATGCAATTACCCCTGACAATATAAAATTTCCATTTAAATATTTGTTTATTAATAAATAGAAAGGCATTTGATTAATGGAATCAGTACTTGCGATTATTTTCGGGGGAATAAACGCAGGAATCCATATTCCAAAAGCGAAAAGGAATACTATTAATGCAGTGAGAAACCGGTCTCCGGTAAGAATTCTATAGAACATTATTTTATTTTAAATCAGCTCCAATATCCCTTCTACAGTATTTTCCTTCAAATTCAAGTAGCTCAATATTTTTGTATGATTTATTTAGGGCTTCCTCAATGGAATTTCCATAGGAAGTAACTGCCAAAACTCTTCCTCCATTGGTAAGTACTCCAATGTCTGATTGTTTTGTACCCGCATGAAATACCATACTATCACTTATTTTTTCAAAACCTTTAATAATTTTACCTTTTTCGTAATCACCAGGGTATCCACCGGCAACCATCATAACTGAGCATACTGTTCTTTCGTCTGTTTTGATTTGCTGTTGATTTAATTCCCCTTTACTGCATGAAATAAGTACTTCCAGAAAATCGTTTTTAATTCGAGGCATAACAACCTCTGTTTCCGGATCACCCATTCTTGCGTTGTATTCAATAACAACAGGTTCACCCTTAACATTAATAAGACCAAGAAAAATAAACCCCTTGTATTGTATACCTTCTTTTATAAGTCCTGCAATTGTAGGCTTGATAATCCGATTTTCAACTTTTTCCATGAAGATTTTATCTGCAAATGGTACAGGTGAAATGGCTCCCATGCCTCCTGTGTTTAATCCGGTATCACCTTCTCCGATACGCTTATAATCTTTAGCTTCAGGAAGGATCACATAATTTTCACCATCAGTAAGTACAAAGACGGAACATTCAATTCCACTGAGAAACTCCTCTATAACAACGCATGAACCAGCCGTTCCAAATTTTCCGGAAAGCATGTCCTTTAATTCTTTCTTTGCCTCCTCCAAATCATTGAGAATTACAACTCCCTTTCCTGATGCAAGTCCATCTGCTTTAAGTACATAAGGTGGATTAAGGGTTTTCAGGAACTTATATCCTTCTTCTAGAGTTTCAGTTGAAAAGGATTTGTATGCCGCAGTAGGAATCTTATATTTAATCATGAATTCCTTGGCGAAATCTTTACTTCCTTCAAGCATTGCCCCTTTTTTAACTGGGCCAATAACCGGAATTGTTTTAAGCTGATTGTCAGCCAGAAAAAAGTCGTGGAGACCTCCAACCAAAGGGACTTCCGGACCAACAATCACGAGTTGAATATTATTTTTGATGACAAGGTTTTTAACTGCTTCAAAATCTTCAGTATTTAGTGCCAGATTTGTTCCACACTGCCCTGTACCTGCATTTCCAGGTGCTATGAACAAACTGGTTAGTTTGGGGCTTTGAGCAATTTTCCATGCCATTGCGTGCTCGCGGCCTCCAGAGCCGAGGATCAGGACATTCATGTTAAAGGTTTTAGAATGCGAAGTTAAAAAAAAGCTTCAAACAGTCTGCTTTTTCTGAAATTCAAGCCTTTCTTTTAAAGGCTTTCAATAAGTTTTTCCATTATCAGGGTCATCTTTGGCGCTGAAGCAGCAGCAGCTTTTTGCACATCCTCTGCACTAACTTCAACAATTCTACCTGGTACACCAAGGTCAGTAATAATAGAAATAGCAAAACAAGGAATACCCATTTGGTGAGCAACGATAATTTCAGGTACAGTTGACATTCCCACAGCATCTCCTCCTATGATTCTGAAATACTGATATTCTTTTGGTGTTTCCAGAGTTGGTCCGGTTACACCTACATAACATCCCTGTTGCACTTTAATTTTGTTTTGTTCGGCGATAACAAGTGCTTTTTTAATGAGCTCTTTATTATAGCTCTGACTCATGTCAGGAAACCTGTCACCAAATTCAGGATAATGCTTGCCTACCAAGGGATTAGGCAAAAGGTTTATATGATCAGTCTGAATCATCAGGTCGCCAATTTCAAAGGTTGGATTCATTCCTCCGCTTGCATTAGATACGAAAAGGTATTTTATACCCATAAATTTCATTACCCTAATTGGAAAGGTCACTTCCTGCATAGTATACCCTTCGTAATAATGAAACCTACCCTTCATAGCCATTACATTTTTACCTCCCAGAGTGCCAAATATCAGTTTTCCATGGTGACCCGGTGCGGTACTAACGGGGAAATTCGGGATATCTTCATAATTCAACGACATATAAAACTTAATATCATCAACCAATCCCCCTAAACCAGTACCCAAAATTATGGCAACTTCAGGTTGGAACTTAGTTTTTTCCTGAATGAAGGAAACGGTTTCTCTTATTGTCTCTAACATAGCTAATAATCTGTTTATTGAAGTTTTCCGCATCTTCGTTTAGAAATACAACTGAGATGGGAATATAAAACATCGAATTTTTCAAATCTTCGGGAAGATCGGGAAAATTTTGAAAACGACTTGCATCTTTTTCGGTAGTAATAAGAATTTTTTCTTTTCCTGGAAGATTGTTAAAGGCAGAAACAATATCCGAAATATCTTTAATTGTAAAAACGTGATGGTCAGGGAAATACTTTTCGGTTATGTTAATTGATATTTCTTCCGCAAATTTTCTAAGCTCAGAGGGATTTGCAATTCCCGCAATCAATAAAATGGATGGATCAAAAAAAATCAAATCGGAATAATTCTTAATAGGATTGTCTTTAAAAACCGGAACTGGTTTATCTTTTATCACACTTGTAAAGTACAGGTATTGCAAATTTTTAAGATTCAAATCTTTAACGATAATTCTTCTGTCAATTGCTTTTAAATCCGAAGGAGATTTAGTGATTAGTATGATATCAGCCCTTTTTCTTGAAGAAGCAGGTTCTCTGAGCTGTCCTGCGGGAAGGAGAAAGTCATTTATTATTGGGCGATTAAAATCAATCAGCAAAATTGAGAATCCTGGTTTTACGTATCTGTGCTGAAATGCATCATCCAAGAGAATCAGATCAATATTGTTATCAGAGTCTAAAAGTTGCTTTATTCCATTTCTTCGGTTTGCATCCACAGCAACCACTATTTCGGGAAACTTTGATTTTATCTGGAGTGGCTCATCGCCTATCAAACCTGAGTCTGAATGTTCATCTGCAAGAATAAAGCCTTTGGTTTTTCTCTTATATCCGCGGCTAAGAACTGCGATTTTAAATTCTGATCTCAATAAACGAATCAGGTACTCAATATGTGGAGTTTTGCCTGTTCCTCCAACGGTGATATTCCCAACGGAAATAATAGGAATACTAAACTCTTGTTCTTTTAAAAGTTCAAGATCAAAACAAAAATTACGTAACCTCACTATTAAGCCATAAATCCAGCTCAAAGGAAGCAGCATATAAGAAAAGAAATTTTTATTTCTCAATCTGGAATTGAATTATTTAAGTAAAATAACAAAAAACCGCAGTAAAAAGCATTTGGAAGATTCCATTTTTTACTGCGGTTAATGCTATGATAAAACGTTACAAAATATCGATTTCGTATGGCATAATTGCCTGAATACCGCTTAAGCTTTTTACAGTTTGTAGTTGTTTGTAATATTTATAATCGATACCCATTTCCTTATAGATAATTTTAACTCTGGCATCCTCAGTTAACTGCTTGATGAATGCTTCGAATGAAGCATCTTGTTTTGGGAAATCTACAGTCCGGTAATCGGTTAGATTTGCTTCAGCAGCTGCTATTTCTATTGCTTTTTTGAGGCCTCCGAAATCATCTACAAGTCCGATTTCTTTTGCATCCAGGGCGGTGTACACGTGACCGCGACCAATTTTATCAACTTGTTCAACGCTTAAATTTCTGCCTTGAGCAACCCTACCAATGAAAATTTTGTATGTATTTTGAACTTCTTTTTGAATCAATTCCAATTCAGCTTTATCTAGAGGTCTGAATAATGAACCAAGATCGGAATGTGCATTTGTATTTACTACATCGGTGGTAATACCCAGTTTATCGTTCATGAAGTCTTTCACATTTGGTAGCATTCCAAATACACCGATTGAACCTGTAATTGTGTTTTGACTTGCAATAATTTTACGTGCCGGAGCAACAATATAATATCCCCCGGAAGCTGCAACATTTCCAAGAGACGCTATAAGCGGTTTAGTTTCGGATGCAAGTTTTACTTCGCGCCAGATAACTTCAGAAGCCAAGGCACTTCCACCACCTGAGTTCACCCTTAACACTATTGCCTTGATACTGCTATCCCGGCGGGCTTCACGAATAACTTTTGCAATTCTGTCGGAACCCATGTTATCAGCACCTCCGTCACCTGTGACAATTGTACCTCCAGCATAGATTACTGCGATTTTGTCTTTAGCCAAACCCTTTTTTTCATCTCTTTTCTTCGGAACTTTAGTGTATTTTTTCAAGGTAATGGCTTTAAGATCTTTTTTCTGATCGGTTGAGGTTAGAGTTTTCAATTCTGCCAGAATTTCATCAAAATATTTCAAACCGTCTACCATCTTGTATTCAAGTGCAACTTCAGAATTGCTAATAGTCATCTCATCAGCAAGTCTATTCAATCCGACACTTACAAGCTTTCTTGAGGTTGCAATATCAGAAACCAGTGTCTCCCAAATTGATGAGGTATAGTCAGTTATTTGTTGGCGATTTTCTTTACTAAGGCTTTCATACATAAAGACTTCAGCAGCCGATTTGTATTCACCTGCACGAATAATCTGAACATCGATTCCAAGTTTATCAAGAGCACGCTTGAAAAACAAAGGCTCTGCAGTTAGTCCAAGCCAGGCAAGCTCACCAGTAGGAGTAAGGTAAATGCTGTCTGCAACAGATGCCAGGTAATAGCTCCCTTGAGTATAATAGTCAGCATGAGCAATCAGAAATTTCCCCGATTCCTTAAATTTAATTAGCGCATTTCGTATTTCCTGAATACTTGCAGCACCAGCCGAAATAGTAGTAAGGTTCATATAGATACCATCTATGTTACTATCTGAGGCTGCCTTTTCAATATTATCGAGGATTTTATTTAAGCCCATTTTGTTGGCGCCCGAAAAACTCATAAAATCGAGCGAAGCATAAGGATTCTCTGGATCACGGTCAACAACCGGGACATCGAAATTCGCTAATAAAACTGTATGCGGTTCAAGAACTGTTGGTTTTTCGCTTGAAGCGGCGGAGATTATGCCCAGCAAGATAAAAAACATGAGTAAAAGAGAAAGCATCACTCCAACGATGGATGCAAGTGTGAATTTCAAGAAAGATTTCATAGGAAGTGTAGATTAATTATTATTGATAGCGTCGAAAATTAGTCCATCTAAAATTAAAATAATATTCAGTACTTTGGAAATCATATTGCAGTTAATATTCGAAGATTATTATGAACCGACTTTTTCTTTTGACGGGAAGTAATTTAGGAGATCGTAATGAGCACTTAAACAAGGCATTAGATTTTATTTCGCGTCAACTAGGTAAAGTTATTTCAAAATCACAAATTTATAGGTCTGAATCCTGGGGATATAAAAGTACGGGGATTTATTACAATCAGTGCATTGAAGTTGAGACCTTTCTTGGTCCGCATGAAACATTGAAAATTATCCTTAAGATTGAGGCGGAAATGGGCAGGCAAAGAGCAGGAGAAGGTTATTCCGACCGGGATATTGATATAGATATTTTGTTCTTTCATAATTTAATTATTGACGATTTACAACTTACAGTGCCTCATCCACGGTTTCATTTGAGGAGATTTGCGCTCCTCCCAATGAATGAGATTGCCGGGGAATTTCTACATCCAATTTTAGGCAAAACAATTTCGGAGTTGCTCTCAGAATGCAAGGATGAGTCCATTGTTTCCAGAGTTTAATTATTTAATCTACAAAATTCCCTCATCAGCAAATGAATAGAAGTGTTTATCTGCTATGATTATATGATCCAATACGTTTATCTCCATAAAATTAGCAGCACTTTGTATTTTTTGAGTGATTTTTTTATCTGGTTCACTAGGTTCAGTATTTCCAGATGGATGATTATGACAAAGAATAATACCGGAAGCAAGTTTTTCTATTGCATTTCTAAGGATTATTCTGGTGTCAATTACAGTTCCTGAAATGCCGCCCTGACTGATACGTGTTTTGTCAACAACCTGATTTGAGCGGTTAAGGATTAAAATCCAGAATTCTTCATGAGGAAGATCTCCTAAAATTGGATGAAGCAGGTTGAAAACATCTTTACTGGAGTTAATTTTCGGCTTTTGTGCTGATTCAGATTGGGTTCTTCTCCTTCCCAATTCAAGAGCAGATAGTAGCATCAGCGCTTTTGTCTCGCCAATTCCTTTTATTTGTTTTAACTCAGAAATACCTAATTTACCTAACTGATGAAGATTATTGTTTGCCGATTCTAAAATTTGTCTGGCTAAATCCACAGCTGAAGAATTTCTTGTACCAGATCCTAAAAGAATTGCAAGTAATTCTGTATCGCTAAGATTATGCGTACCATGGTTGAGCAGTTTTTCTCTTGGACGATCTTCCAGTGCCCAGTTTTTAATAACTGATTTTTTATATTCCATTTCCTTTTTATGTCTTAATGTGGCATGAACGCAAAAATCAGCCAATAAACAAAAGAAATTTTTGGATGTGTAGTTAAAATTTTTCGTTCGAAGAAAAAGAAGAACAAACCAGGTTTGGAGAAATATGAAATACTGTAAAAACAAAAAAAGCTGCCTTATGGGCAGCTTTTAAATATTTTACAAATCAAGTACTTATGACAAACTTGAAACGTGTTTCTGAAGTTTTGATTTCAGATTACCAGCTTTGTTTTTGTGAATTACATTAGTTTTTGCAAGTTTATCGAGCATTGAAACCACTTTTGGGAAAAGTTCGGCAGCAGCTGCTTTATCAGTTGTTCCGCGCAGTTCTTTAAGCGCATTACGCATTCCTCTTGCATAATATTTATTATTCACACGCTTAATTTCGTCCTGTCTGATTCTCTTCTGAGCTGAATGATGATGTGCCATTATTTAATATTATTATTTGTAAACGACGATTCTTATCTGATAAATTTGGCTTGCAAAAGTAAGGAATAATTTGAAATAAAAAAATATTTGCAGGGATTTAATTAAAGCTTGAACTTTGAGATTGTTTACTCATCAAAATTTTTTACATTTAGTAGGTGCAATTTAAAGACAAAATGCAAAGATCGCAGCAGATTGGGCTTATTGAAACATTTAAAAAAATATACGATTAAAAGCCTCTTAATTACAAAACATGAATAGAATGAGAATTTCAGGTCTTATTTTGTTCAGCTTTTTTTGTTTGATTTGCAATATTAGCCTTCCTGTTAACAGGTTAGCGGATATTTCTCTTAGTCAGTCTGAAATTGATTTATTTTAAGCCCTATGCCACTACTGTATGTTATTCTTGGGATATGTTTGCTTCTTTTCATGATATTGGTTTTGAAATTTAATTCATTTCTTGCTTTTATTTTAGTTTCATTATCTGTTGCTTTGGCAGAAGGAATGCCTGTTGCAAAAGCTGTTTCGTCGATTGAAAAAGGAATTGGCGGAACCATGGGAATTATTTTAATGGTTCTGAGTTTTGGAGCAATGCTCGGAAAGCTGGTTTCAGAAAGTGGAGCTGCTCAAAGGATAACATCAAGATTAATTTCAGTTTTTGGGATTAAGAATATCCAGATAGCATTGATGATTACCGGCTTTATTGTTGGCGTTTCATTGTTTTATGATGTTGGCTTTTTCGTGATGATTCCTTTGGTATTTACTGTGGCAGCCTCAACGGGATTGCCATTGCTATATGTGGGTTTACCGATGCTTGCATCACTCTCGGTTACCCATGGTTTTCTACCTCCCCATCCTGCTCCATCTGCTATTGCAGTAATGTTTGATGCAGATATCGGTAAAACTATGGTCTATGGTATAATTGTCGCCATTCCGGCGATTTTTATTTCTGGTCCTGTTCTATCCAAATATCTTAGCAGAATTCCGGCAAAACCGTTGGCAGAATTCATAAACTTTAAAGTATTGGCCGATTCCGAATTACCTGGTTTCCGGGTAAGCTTCTTTTCTGCTTTGATGCCTGTAATTTTAATTAGCTTTTCTACAATTTTCGGATTTTTCCTTGAAGAGGATAATGTTTTACGGGTAATTTTCGGATTCATTGGGAATCCAATTATCGCACTGTTAATATCTGTTTTGTTTGCAGTTTATTTCCTTGGAATTGCAAGAGGAAGGAAAATTACTGATATTATGGAATCCCTGACCCATTCTGTTATAAGTATTACAACTATTATGTTACTCATTGCTGGCGCCGGCGCCTTGAAACAGGTTCTTGTTGATAGTGGAGTTAGCACCTATATTGGAGAGCTTCTCAAAGGGTCAACACTGTCACCATTGTTTCTGGGATGGTTGATTGCAACGGTAATTCGCTTTTGTGTCGGATCAGCAACTGTTGCCGGAATTACTACAGCAGGAATTGTACTCCCTCTAATAACAGGCACAGCAGTGGTTCCTGAATTGATGGTTCTTGCAATTGGTTCAGGAAGCTTGATGCTGGGCCATGTAAATGATGGAGGATTTTGGCTCTTTAAAGAATACTTTAATCTGAGTATAAAAGATACTCTTAGAACTTGGACTGTAATGGAAACATCTATTGGGATTACAGGACTCGCCGGAGTGATGATATTAAGCTTGTTTGTAAAATAATACTATTTGATACCTATGAAAAACGATCCTTTGGCTATAGTTCATTTCGTTACAACCTAACACCCTATCTTTATTTCGGGAATAAAAAAAACTTGCTAGCTGTAAAAGTTGATAATTCTCAGCAGCCTAATTCCCGCTGGTATTCCGGATCCGGTATTTACCGTAATGTCTGGCTTGTAAAAACGGGTAAAGTTCATGTTGATCTCTGGGGAACACAAGTATTGACTCCCACTATATCTGAAGCAGAAGCCTCAATAAGTATAGCTACAAGAATTCGAAATTCCACTTCAGATTTGCAGAAAGGGATTCTGGAAACAAGCATCCTTGATCAGAACGGGAATATAGTTTTAAAACGAAAAGCATATTTCAAAATAAGTGCAGATTCTACGGGATTGGTAAAACAAGATTTTACTCTCGAGAATCCGGTTTTATGGACACTTAATAAACCTGTTTTGTACAAAGCGATTAATAAAGTACTAGTTGGAAAAACTGAGTTTGATAAATATCAAACTGCTGTTAATACTTACATATCCAAAGCTTTAAGAATTGCATGGAGTGAATTTACCGATTTTTCTTTCAACTCAATTCGCACCTCAGTTTTCTCAATACTGCCGGAGAGTGTGAGCGATTTCAAAGATGCTCCTGCATTACCCATTCCTTTTGCAAAGGTTTGATCCAGTTCGGTATTGAAATAATTCCTTAGTTTTTCCGAATAGGTATCTCTATCAAGATTAAGATAAACACAAACAGGATAATCAATTAGAGCTTTTGATATGTCCTGAGAAAATAGATTGTTTTCTATCTTACCGCTATTAATAATCTCAGTTATGTATTTCTCGTGATTGGATAAAAGAATAATTTTATTTTTTATCAGGATAAAAAACGGCGTGTTTTCAGCATGAACAATGTAATATCCTTGTTTTTCTTCCAGTGATTTGTTTTGCATTACCAGCTTTAAAAAATCGGTAAAAATCTTTTCATCATTAAGCTGCATGGCTGCAACTAAAATAGGCATATTTTTATCTGAACATTCAGTGGTATCAGATGCATTATTATCTGACTTGATGGGAGTAATCTCGTTAATAGAAAAAGCAAGACTTCCCTGAATAGAATTCAGCACTTCTGCAGGTTTTTTACCGGATTCTTTCTCAAACTCTTCAAGGAAAGCATTATTACCGGTATTAAGTAACCGAATAATTTCCAGCATTTTCTCAGGATTAATTCTTAAGTTTCCAGCAAGGATAAGGCCTTCAGCAGGCAACATTTTCAAAATATCTTTTTCTGCTGCCAGATCAATAAAATTAAACTTGTCAAAATTCTTTTTGAAATCAGGATTTAACCGAAGATTTGAACTGATAATAATTTCACCATTCCCAAATTCAAGAGAAATGTGTGCGTAATTATTATTTATTGCGCCAAATATATTCATCATTCCTAAGCCACCATTACCCAGATTTCCCAACTGGTTGCTTGTTAACCATAGGTTGAGGTCTTTTTGCTCACCCAGAAATGAATTAAAATCCTTTTCACTTAAAATGCAGTTTTCATCTTCAAGTGAAAATAATTCTTTTAACTTTTCTTCGATGGGAGAATTATATGAGCCCTTAATCTGAGTAAGGTGTATAAGTAGTGATTTATTCCAGGCAAGAACATTTCCGTCTTTCTTAGAATAGGTATAGTTTTCAGCATTTTCTTTATTAAAATCAACATTGTATTCTTCACCCATTTTTTCCAGAAACTTTTCAAAAACCTTTTTACTTTTGATTGGCATTATTACACCGAGGTATTTTTGTTCCGAACCGCAAACGAAAGCACATGAATGGGCGTTTACATCAATACCGCTCATTCCGGGATTTTCGAATAAAAATTTATTAAACTCTTTATCACCAAGTACATCCTTCATAAAATTCAAATCTGCAGCATCTGCTTTTTCCATGAGTTTACCAGGACTAAAACTTGCGATGAATGCAGCATCATCAGGTACAATGGTGTAGATTTTCTTGTTGGATTGATTGCAGGAGCTAATCAGAACTGAAAAACAAACTAGTAAAAGGAAGGTAATTTTATGGTTCATGTCATCGAAATTATAAGTGTTTAAAAGAATATTGAAAGTGGATATACCTTACACAAAGGTAATTCATTGATTTCGTGATATTTGGTAAAGAAATATTCTGCAATGCTTAAAATCTCTATGATTCCACAAAGCATCCAATATAGTAACTGTGTAATGTAAAAGTAAATAGATATAAGTTAAAAATTGCTTTTGTGTTAATTTATTTTTGGTATAAACTCACCACAATGTTTTTATAATTTAGAAAGACTTCAAACGTCAGAACAAAAAATAGTATTAAATTTGCTCAGGTTTTGGTTTCGATGGTGCATTCGGCACCGCAGAATTAAAAGGGAATCCGGTGAATTGTTAATTTTTAGCATGAGTCCGGAGCTGTTCCCGCAGCTGTAAGTCCTTATCAAAGCTTTTTGAAATCTATGCCACTGTTACGATCAGCCTAAGGCTGACAGGATGGGAAGGCTCAAAAAGCAGGACAAGCCAGAAGAACTGCCAGAACTTGTATATGTTTTTTGCTTTCGGTGAAAAAGCAGGGAATGATTCAAATATTTTACCAGAATCATTTTTAACCTGATCGGAAGCGGATTGCGCAAATGCTTTTTAGTAAGCAAATTAAATTTTTGGCTTATGCGATCCGTGTTATTATTTGCCTTGATATTTATGGTATGTCCGTTTTCACGGGCACAGGAACTCATTTTTGCCAGTGAGCTCTTTGAATATTCTCCGGCACCAGGTCAGTTTATAAATGATCCTATCTCCGGTAGTCCCTCAGCTTCACTTAAAATTCTTAACGGAATAGGCAATCCTGTTAGCCTCGGTGCATATGGAGGATTCATTGTTTTGGGTTTTAATTCTCCCGTTAAAAACTCTCCAGATAATCCATATGGTATTGATTTCATTATTTATGGAAATGCCAGTTCCACACATGCTGAACCAGGTATTGTAAAAGTTATGAAAGATGAGAATCTGAACGGATTGCCCGATGATACCTGGTATGAGATCGCTGGATCAGCCCATTTTACTGAGGACTTGAAAAAAGATTATCGCATTGAATACACAAATCCTAATCAGCCTTTTGCTTCGGATGTTACATGGACAGATAATTTGGGTGTTAGTGGTAAAGTTTTTAAAAATTCTTTTCATTATCAACCGTACTATCCGCAAAAGGACTTGTTTCCGAATCTCTCTGATGAGAATTTAAGTTTTGAAGGAAACGTTTTAAAAGGGAATGTAGCAATTGAGAATAAGGTTTACGAGTCCCATCCCTATGCTTTTGGGTATGCTGATATGAGGCCATTTATTGGACAATCAATTTCTGGTATTCCCGATAATCCTTATACCCAGGGTATAATTGAAGGAAACGGCGGCGATGGTATTGATATTACCTGGGCAACTGATGCAATGGGTGAGTATGTATATCTTGATGAAATAAATTTCATAATGATTTATACCGGTGTTAATGATGCTGCCGGTTGGCTTGGGGAAATATCTACTGAAATACGGGGGATAGTTGATGTAAATCCCAATAAAGATATTACTGGTCAATCTAAAATGATTTTGGCTGAAGAAATCCCCAAAAGAATTACGAATTATGACGGTATTTCTCTGAAATCAGCGGTTTTCTTTAATGGGCGACAAGTAAAAAATGAAAAAATTCGTTGGGAGGGTGAGAATCCTTTGATTCTCACAATAAAAGCTGATTCTTTATTTGCTGTTGGAGTAGGAAAAACTGTTTTGAAAGGAACTCTGGTTTCTGATGAATCTGTTGTTGTAAGCAAGGAAATAACTGTTATTAACCCAGATAGGATGATTCTGAGTTCCGTGAATAGTATAATTCAGAAGGATGAAACAATTGAAATCCGCTATTCTCTTGTTGATAAAGACGATGAAGAATTAGAAAGTTTGATTCCAGAAGTAAATAATTCTAATTCAGATCATGCAGAAGTATTGGCAATTGATAAGGGAAAGATAACTATTCTAGGCAAATCGGCAGGTAAATCTATGATTTCGCTTTTTTATCCAGCCTTTCCTGGACTTACAGGAGAGATTACAATAGACGTAACCGAGAAACTGAACCCAATTAGAGTTCGTTTTAGCTTAAGCAACCAAAACAAAACCATTATTCCTGGTCAAACATTTATCGTAGAAAAAGCAGATATACTAAGTGTTACAAACCGTTTTCAAGAAGGATTTAATCCCGATAAATCCTTTATCACACTTGCAGATGCTATTGCATGTATTTTGAAAAATCAAGGATTTGGAGAAAATGGTAAATCTTTGGCTTTCAGACAAGACGAATTAGGTGGCAGCGGATTATATGTTTGGCAAATTGGATACGACTGGATTTATGAATATGGTTGGGGAGGCTTGCAAAAGGATGATACCTATGCGAAGACGTGGTTTGCAATTGTTAATACCCGGGTATTCGCAAGCGGATTTGATACTATTGAAATATTTGATGGTGACCGTATTAGCATCCAATATATTCAAGACAACAGGCAATTATGGAGGCATACAAGAATTATCCCTGAAAAAGATGAAATATCGATAAATGAAACGATACGGTTTTTAACAGAGCAGTTAGATATTTATCCCTCGCAAAGTAATGGTTTTTCTGTATCCGGACCATTCCCCAAAGTAAATGGAGAGGTTAATGTTGACCAATCGGTTTTAAATTCTGAATCAGATCATTTCACTTCATCTTCGGGGGAGTTTAATCTAAATTTTCAAAAGGGTGGTCTTCATGAAGTGGCAGTAGATCAATCTGAAACAGTTGTCATAAATGTAAAATTTCCATTGTCGGATAAAAGTGCTGAAAATAATATTTCATTTTACCCGAATCCTTGTACTGATGAATTGCACATTTCCAACTCGGCTTATGAATCGGTTAAGATCAGAATATTTTCAATGGATGGAAGTTTAAAAATGCAGGATGAGATTTTAGGAGAATCATCTATCAATACTATAAAGATTGGTGATCTTGCTCAAGGAATGTATGTTATTGAAATGACTTGTGACCGTTGGAGCATAAGACAAAAACTCTGCAAACAATAGTATTGGAATGAGGAAAGCAATACATAAAATTCTATTTGCATTATCTGTTTTTCAGTTAATCGTTGCGAACATCTATTCACAGCGACTTACAGATACTCTGCAGATTGAGGAAATTTGTATTAATCCCGGAAGATCATTGCAAACCACTTCATTAACCATTACGCGACTTGACTCATTGATACTTCAAAGCAAGAGAAGCAACAGTTTGTCGGAAGTTCTCGCTGATCATTCGGGTCTTTTTATTAAAACTTATGGCAGAGGAGCAATGTCAACCGCCTCATTCAGAGGAACCGATCCCTCTCACACAAAAGTATTGTGGAATGGAATAGAATTAAACTCTCCAATGCTTGGAATGGTTGATTTTTCGCTTATCCCGATGTTTTTTATTGATATTGTGGAATTGCTGCCAGGGACCAGTTCCATAAATAATGTTTCGGGAGCAATCGGAGGTCTTATAAACCTAAGCACTTCACCTGACTGGGAGAACAGGTTCTCAGGGACATATTTGCAGGATTTGGGGTCGTTTGGATCCCATGATGAGCAATTACGTATCAATGCCGGCAATAATAAATTTCAGTCACAAACCAGAGTTTTTTATTCTCATTCCGACAATGACTTTATCTTCAAAAACAATGATATTATTGATTCCATAGACCTTGAAACCGGCCGTAAATTTCATCCCCTGATGAAAAATGAAGATGCATGGTTCAGCCATTATGGAATTTTGCAGGAATTGCATTACAGACCAACACAGAAGGACATCATAAGTTTGAGTTACTGGGGACAGAAATCTTCCAGAAGTATTCCAATGTTAAGTACCAGTGAAAGTGGCCCTAATAATAATATCAACCGTCAGGATGACAACAGCATACGAGGGCAAATTTCCTACAAACATTTTGGTGAAAAATATAATCTTAAACTCTTCAGCGGAGTGAACTATATGGACTTGAATTTCGCCATGAAAAACCGTATGTCAGATAGTGTTTATATTCTTGCAGTTAATTCTTCGGGTAAGACATCCAGCTTATACAACAGTATGGATATGGAATATTTTTTTAACAACGATCTGAGGGTTGAACTATCTGCCGGGGTTGATTACCACAAGGTCCAATCCCTCGAAAAAGTTAAAATATTGGGTTATAATGAATCAAGGATTCAGAGCAAAATATATGGTGCTATTTATAAAAAATGGTCTCAAAAGTGGAGAAGCAACTTCAAGTTGGGAACTGAAGTTTTATCGGGTGAAAACCTTAAGCCAGTTCTTAAAGCCGGTACAGAATTTCACATACTCACTGACGACCGACTTTATCTGAAACTGATTCTAGCTACGAATTCAAAATATCCTTCCCTTAACGATCTGTATTACCAACCGGGAGGCAACCTCAATCTCAAAGCTGAAAGAAGTCTAGATCAGGAGTTTGGAGTGCATTATAATTATGTGAACGGAAAACTCAGATTTAGTCAGGATTTTTCAATATACATGTCGCAGGTTAAGAACTGGATCATGTGGTATTATAATGTAAGGGGATTTTCTCCTGAAAACATTGAAAAAGTTGATATTAAAGGATATGAAACTAATATATCCTTAAGCTATAAAACCGATAAAACATTTTTTAAAATACAGTCAGGTTATACCTTAACCCATTCAAGGGATATGGGCAAAAACCTGAATCAGTTTGATTTTTCATTTGGGAAACAACTGCCTTATATACCTGTACACTCTGCAAATACCATGGTTTATCTGATGCGAAATACATGGTCATTTTCTTACATCTGGAATTATTACAGTAAGAGAAATACAACTACTTCTAATAATGAAAGTAGTCTTCAGGATTATTTATACCCATATTTTATGAATCAGGCTGCTATTGGAAAGCAGTTTGAGATAAAGGGAAATAAGCTAAATATTAGCCTAAAAGTTCATAATTTATTGAATGAGGAATACAGGTCAATTTTACAGAGACCAATGCCCGGCAGAAATTATAGTTTACAACTAAATTTCAATTTCTGATGAGTTTAAAATGCAGGATCAATTTTAATTTAGGGGGACTTTTTATCCTTTGCATTCTACTTCAATCCTGCATGAACGACGAAACATGGGCTGATTGGAAGAAGCCAAATCTAGCAGTTGACAAGCTTTTGATTGATGGGGGAGTCCTTGTTTTGAGTGAAGGTAATTTTATGTATGGAAATTCATCTTTGAGTTATTATAATTCAAAAGTCGGTGAACTTATAAATGATATTTTCTCTAAGCAAAACGGTTCTCCCATGGGAGATGTAGCACAATCAGCAACAATCTTTGATGGGGAATTGTATGTTGTTCTTAATAATTCCGGGAAAATCATGATTATGAATTTTGGTAAATACCCGGCTCTCAAAGCATTTGACTTCACCCATAAAATAACTGGCTTGCGGTCACCTAGATATATTAGTTTTATTGATAGTTCAAAAGCCTACATCAGTGATTTATATGCAAAATCCATAACTATTCTGGATCCTTTTTCTTATTCAATAACCGGAACAATTAAGCTCGCAAACAACAATCCAGATTTTTATCAGCATCCGACGGAACAAATTATAGTGCATAATGAAGATGTATTTACAAACTGCTATAGTTTTGATAATAAGGTTCTGGTAATTGATAAAAATACCGACCAATTGATTGATTCTATTGAGGTATTGCAACAACCTAATTCAATGGTTTTAGATAAGTACAGTAAAATATGGGTATTGTGCGATGGAGGTTACGAAGGAAGCACATTTGGTAATACTCAGCCGGGCCTTGTTAAAATTGATGCTCTTACACACACTGTCGAGAGAATTTTTATTCTCCCACAAGATAAATGGCCCTCCAAACTATGTTTAAATGGAGGAGCAGATACTCTTTATTTTTTAAATGGGGATGTATGGAGAATGCCGGTAACGGCAAGCAGTTTGCCAGCAAAATCATTTATAAATGCGGCTTCCGGGAAAGATATGCGACTTTTTTCAGGACTTGGAATTGACCCTAAAAATTCAGACGTGTATGTCTCCGATGCAATTGATCATGTTCAGCCGGGTGTGGTTTACCGGTATACTTCTGAGGGAGTCGGGGTGGATACTTTTCAGGTTGGAATTATTCCTGGGTTCTTTTGTTTTTTCTAAATATATATTTTAGGACAAGTCACTTTCCTGTCAGTTTTCTTTTATTCCTTTAACTAAACGACATTGAATAAAAATTCGTTAAAAGTAAAAGTTCACGAAAGTACGTATTATGCGAATATGAAGAAATTATGTTTCAAAGTTGCACAACATTTTTCCCATTTAATGCCCAAGCCCATGCACCATGAGAATCGCATGATCCAGCACAGGTAGTATTTCATTCAGGTACTCTTCAACTGCTAAGGGACTTCCCGGAAGGGCGAAAACCAAAGTCTTACCCTTTAACCCAGCAACAGATCTGCTTAAGAGAGCCGCCGGATTTTGCTGCCCATATTTATAGCGGATCATATCCATGATACCCGGAATTTTCTTGTCCAAAAGTGGGTTAATAACTTCGGGTACAATGTCCCTTGGTCCAATTCCCGTTCCACCAGTTGTGATGATGATATCTGCATTCTCTTCCAGCGATTTAATAAATTGCTTTTTCAATAAAGTTTTTTCATCCGGTAGAAGTATTCTTTCAACTTTAAGTATTCTGTTTTTATTTTCAAAATGGGATTTTATTCTCGTATTTATTAATTCCCCGCTGATGTCTTTGTATTCACCTTTACTGGCTCTGTCACTTAATGTTATGATGACAATTTTGAATTCTTTTGGATGGTATTCCAGGGTATCACCGGCTTTCATCGAACCTCCCTGCAACACTCTTGCGAAAATGCCTTCCTTAGGCATCACGCAGTTTCCTACTTCTTTGAAAATGGCACAATTTTCACCATGGCATTTTTTCCCTATCTGAGTAATTTCAAGTTTAATTGTTTTGTTGGATAGGATATCCAGGGGACTCATCTTATAAAGGATTTCTCCTTCGGTTGTAATGTTTTCAGCGAATTCACCGTACCGGATTTCTCTTTTTGCCAGTGCGGAAAATTTTTCAAAACTTTCGGTTCCAAGAAGACTTACCTGACGGTGCCATGATCCAGAATGAGCATCCCCCTGAACCCCTTTTGAATCAAGAAGGATTTTGGGAATAGCTTCTTTTATTGTACCCTTTTCAAGAGAGATATTTACCGATTTTACGAGTATCATATTTTTACCATTTTATCTTAATTTGCTGAGAGCAGCATTATTTTATTGCTTTTTTCTCTTTACTCAAAAGCCGTATTTCACCGATTTTCATGTTCTTATCTACCGCTTTACACATATCATAAACCGTCAGGAGAGCTATGCTTACTGCGGTCAGCGCTTCCATTT
This sequence comes from Bacteroidales bacterium, assembly GCA_038316435.1. GTDB lineage: Bacteria > Bacteroidota > Bacteroidia > Bacteroidales > JACJXF01. The sequence goes on from JBBQAQ010000028.1 coordinate 41,738, forward strand.
CCACGCCGGTTTGACCGTTGCAATGCGCTTCAGAAGTTATTTTTGCACCCGTATCTTGCAGTTCAGCTTTAACATCCAATTTGGTAATCAACAGAGGATGGCACAGAGGAATAAGTTCACTACATTTCTTCCCTCCCTGAATGCCGGCAAACTCTGAAATACTTAGCACATCGCCCTTTTTTATTTGGTTTTCCCGAATCAGTTTTATTGTTTCGGAGGATAAGATGATAAATCCCTCGGCAACTGCAATTCTTTCCTGCACTGGCTTTTGACCAACATCAACCATTGATGCCCGACCCGAATTATCGGTATGTGATAGTTTCCGCATAATTTATCCTCCTATAGAATAGAATTTCCCATTGTGATTAAGGCTTCCGCAAGCCGGTTTATTTTTAATGGCTTCCTGAAGTGCCTTTTCATTTCCAAGTTCACGTATATTGTAGGCCGAAGAGCTGAAAAGGCAAGGTTTCAGGTCACCGCTTGCTGTCAGTCGCAATCGGTTGCAGGTATTGCATTTGCCACCTTCGCCTCCCTCGACTTCATAAAAAATTCCATTTTGGAGATCCATCTCGCGGATAAAGCGGACAGAAAGCTGATTCTCAAAAGCGTATTTTGCAACCGATACAGCATCCGGCTCAAGTCGCGATTTCTTTATCACACAATTGAGTTTAATGGGATTAAGTCCTGCTGACTGAGCAGCTTTTATTCCCCTCAAAACATCCTGAAGATCACCAATTCTGGTAATTTTGCGGAAACGATCGGGATTTAAGGCGTCAAGACTAATATTTACCCTCATCAATCCTGCATTTTTAAGCTGAATTGCATATTTTTCGAGAAGAATTCCATTCGTCGTCATTGAGAGATCTTCAATTCCGGGAATCTGACTGATCATCTCTATCAATCGCACAATATCCTTACGAACTAGTGGCTCTCCCCCGGTAATTCTTATCTTGGTAATTCCATGGGATACAGCAATTTTTGCAAACTCAGTTAGCTCTTCAAAACTTAGTATACTTTTACTTTGGAGCAAGGGAATGCCCTCTTCCGGCATACAATACGTGCAGCGAAGATTGCAACGATCGGTCACCGAAATGCGCAGATAGTTTATGGTTCTATTAAACGAGTCGTACATCAACTAATGATCCTTTCTCTAATTTTTTAATACCCTCGGGAATCCTCATAAATCCGTTAGCCTCAGCAAATACAAAAATATGCGCTGAGCCATGGTACTCAAGAGTTCTAACCATACCAGCGGGTTCAATTATTACAGGTATAAAACTCAGTCGTTCTGAATTTTTAATATGAAAGTCTTCTGCTAAAATTCGTTTTTCCATTTCATTGTTTTCGAGGGAGTTCTGAAGCTTCAAAAGCAGAGGTTTTACAAGCATTTCGAACTGAATTAGTGCAGAAACCGGATTTCCTGGAAGTCCGAAAATGTGGCAATGATCTTTTGAAGCATAAAGGATTCTCTTTCCGGGCTTGACGTTCAGACCATGAAAATGAATTTCAAACCCCAGCTCTTTGATTATTTCTGGAGCATAATCGAAATCGCCAACCGACACACCGCCTGAGATGATACTTACCCTATTTCTTGAAATGGAATCAATGATTGTATTTTTTAGTTTCTCACGGGAGTCGGGAATGATACCGAAGTTTTCAGGTTTTATTCCCATGGTGAGGCACTGGGCTTCGAGTTGAGGCCCGTTACTATTTCGGATTTGACCATGAGAAGGCTTTTGCGAGGGATCTACAAGCTCACTTCCTGTACATATTATTCCTACTTCAGGTTTTTTATATACAAGTGGATTTGAATATCCCATAGAAGCGAGAACCGGAATGTGTCTGGGTTTAATTGTTATTCCTGCCTTTAATAGTATTTCGCCTAGTTTTACATCTTCAGCAAATTCACAAATGTTATCAGATGTTTTTTGAGCGATAAAAATGATTTTTCCGAATGGATCTGTACGGGTATCTTCAAGCATAATCACACAATCTGCACCTTCCGGGACTTCTGCGCCGGTCATAATTCTGGAGCAATGTCCGGGAGTAACAGAAAGAGCAGGTTTTGAGCCTGCAGGAATAGATTCTATGCATTTCATAGGCTTTTGCAGGTCGGAGCGGAGACAAGCAAAACCATCAACCGCCGATTTGTTAAAGGGAGGCATGTTCATGTCGGCAATGATGTCTTCCCCAAGAATACTTAAGAGAGAGTTGGCGAGACATAAATTTTCTGTAATTCCAATTGGAGAAACTTCACGTACTATTTTTTCGGCATCAGAAAATGATTTCATATTATTGAAGTATTAACCAACTGTTATTTTTGAAAAATAATTTAGACTCAAAATTACCGGTTCTGACATCATGCGGAGTCAATACTTTATCGGCGAGTAATTCAAGTTTTCCTATTTCGGGTTTTGAGAATTCTTCGCCTTTGATGATCAAGTAAATGCCCGGCACAATAAGTTTTCTCAACCCGCCGGTTTCGCATACTACGGGGCGATTTTTTGTGAATTTTTCAAGTGCTGATAATATTTCTGGCAATCGATAATCGGGTCCCTGAGCATAATAGCATTCTTCAGCACCTGCCTGTAGCATTTTTGAGCTGTCTTTGGTGGATATCAGGGTTTCCCTTATTAACGAAAAGTCATCCTTTCGAATAATCCATTCAGAATCTTCTGGTAGAGTATGAAAATGAGAGGATATTTTTACAGCAACCGGGTTCAAAGCACTTATTTGGCTGATGATCCTGCAGACAAGAGTGGTTTTCCCGACATTTCTTCCGGTGCCGGAAACAAGAAGCCAGTTTGAGAGTGTAACCATCAGATGACTATTAATTTAAAACTTGCCATTAAAAGAACTGCAGCAAGAAGGTATTTCAGACTTTTAATTGGAATTTTAAATGAACCTGCCCATGATCCAAGTAATCCACCTCCAAAAGCCATAATTGTCATTAACACAAACTGATCGGCAAGCTGCACTGCTCCGGAATTTATAAAAGTTGAAGCTAGTCCGGTTGCTGAATTTAAAAAAATAAATGCAGCTGAAATTGCTGCAGCCTCGCGCAAGGTTGCCCAGCGGAGAAGAATAAGCAGAGGACTTAGAATAATACCTCCGCCTATGCCAATCATACCAGAGAAAAACCCAAGGATTGCTCCGGTTATCAGTGCAACAGGAAGCGGCATCGTGCGCGTTTCACCGCTAAGGGTGTTGGTCTGGAATAGCATTCTTAGAGTCGCGATGAACAGAAATACCCCAAGGATAATCTTATATATATCCGGATTAATTTCCAGAGACGCTCCTAACCAAGCCATTGGAATTGACGTGATAACGAGAGGAAGAAGAAGTTTTAACCTGAAGTATCCGCCCCGATAAAAGTTATAAAATGCTATTGAAGAAACAAGGAGATTAAGTGAGAGCGCAGAGGTTTTCATTACCACAGTTTCAAATCCCCAAAGAGCCATAATAGCCAGATAACCGCTTGCACCTCCATGTCCAACAGAACTGTAGAGGAATGCAATTACAAAAACCACAATTAGAAAAACAAATTCCATGTTTTACATTTTATTTGAATCAATCAAACCTGTCAGATCTTGATTCCTCCTTCGCGTTCCGCTTCGGTGGACGAGAAGGAAGTGGTTTAATTCCCCCACCTCTGAGTCGGAAAATAAAAATTCCATTGATACCTCGATGGCTCTGCCTCGGGGTAATTCATTTTACTTCGCAGTCTTTATAGTCAATTCAGAAGAATTTAACCTATCAGAGACGAAGAAAAATCTGTAAAAATGTGGACTGAAATTACGAACCATCCGACGCAAAATGGAAGAAGAGTGGTATCTCCGGAGAATCCGGAAAACCATTCACCCCTTTCCAATTCAGGAACTATTTGTTCCGTCGGGAGGCCCGGTTGTTTCCTTCCGGACCCAGGGCCATGCTTTCATTGACTAAACTTTAGAAAACAGGGCTCGAGGCGTTTTTGCAGAATACAAGTTTAAGGAATTTATTTCAATTGAGGATATGGTAAGACATATTTACCAACGTATGTAGATTTATGTATTTGAATTCGAGGGAAAGGAAGTAATACTTCACAATAAGTGGAGGTAATTTGAGCAACACAACATCAGTACTAACTGTCACCAGGATGGGCGCCCAGTTATCGATTCCATAATATAAACCTGTCAGGTATAAGACCTGACAGGTTCCAATCTGTCAAGGTCTAAATTTTCTGAGTGCATTGATCATTGCAACTAGGTTTTCGATGGGCACATTTGCCTGAATATTATGGACAGTATTAAATACAAAGCCTCCGTCTTTCCCTAGGATTTCGCATTGTTGTAATACTTGTTTTTCTACTTCTGCAGAAGTGCCAAAACTTAGGACTTTTTGAGTGTCAACACCACCACCCCAAAAAGTGATTTTGTCGCCAAATTCAGATTTGAGAACGTTGGAATCCATATCAGTTGCATTAATCTGAACTGGATTAATGATGTCAAAACCAGCCTCAATAAAGACTGGAATAAGCGGAAGAATGGCCCCACAAGAATGTTTGAATGTTTTCCAGGTAGTGTGGGAATGGATCCAATTATTCATTTTTTTGTAGTATGGCATATACAGCTCAGAGAAGATTTCGGGAGAGCAAAACTGAGAATTCTGTGTCCCAAAATCCGTTCCGCAGATAAAAATAGCATCAATGGAATTGCCAATAATTCCATAAAGAGTTTCGAGGTTTTTTATTGCAATATCAGATTGTTTGTCAAAAATTTCCTGAACAAAATCCATTCGCATAAGAGTGCTCATGTACCAGTCGCTGATATCCCGGATTCCTTTGGGATTCTTCATCCATGTGGCAGGAACCAGTGCAATATCACCTAATGCCGTACCTCCGGGATTTAAAATGACGCCTTTATTACTGTTTTTGATTTCACTGGCTTTACTTTTCCAATAGGCAGTATCTTCCTCTGAAAATAGGCTAAACTCTTCTAGATTATCTTCAATATTTGGGTTCATCTCATCATAAGGTTGATGACGATCTAGTGCATCGAAGAAGAAACTTGATTTTGGCATTTTTGCAGAAGGGCCAACCAATTGGTCGCCTTCAGGAAATATCAGCAAATCACCATTTTCATTAATCTTTGTATTAAAATTACCGGGAACAAGGACTTCCTGACCCCAAAAGGTTTTAAACTCTTTCCAATTATTGTTTTCAATACCAAACATGTTTTTCCGGGGAGTAATGCCAAGAACATCAAGTCCGAGAATTTCAGCAAGGTCAGGATCAATTTCCCCAAGCATTTGATACGGTTCACTAACTTTAATCGGTCTTTTTTCGAGTCCGTAATAATGACGTAAACCTTCAATTGCTAAAACATGTATTCCAGTAACAGGAGTTGAGCCAAAATCAACAGTTACGCCATCAAATGCTTTATGATTTAAGCTTGCCTGAAGTTTTTCTTTGGAGTTCATCATTTTTCTTTTTTGATTAATTGAGGTATAAATATTTAAACCAATCTTGAAAAAGTTTAACCGTAAAGATATAATTTTAAGGGTTGGTTTTGAAAGCAAATTTAATTTTAGCGCAACACAGAATTGATATAAAAACAAAAGCCCTCGAATGAGAGCTTTTGAAATTAATGATGTATCGTGAAGATATTTAGTAGCCCGTAGGGGAATCGAACCCCTGTTACCAGGATGAAAACCTGACGTCCTAACCCCTAGACGAACGGGCAATTAAAAAAATCCTCTTAGTTTGGGACTGCAAAGATAATTTTTGATTCTTATCCTGCAAAAGAATTAATAAGAATTTTTTTTATTCGTGAAACTCAAATTTCAAAAACGTAGTGCATTGAAATTTGTAAGTTGAACGAATCCCGATAGCGTAGCGTATCGGGATAAATGAGTTTAATACTCCGCAGCTAGCTACGAGAAATCAGTAACTTAGTTTTGATACCCCGATGCTTTGCGGCGGGGAGTCTCATTCAGTAAGGATTAACAATTAACCAAAAAACAGAGCCTGAAATTACAATCTGACGATTGAATTCCAGGCTCAATAATTCTTAGCAATTATCAAAAATGGATTTATTTCTAAATAACAATTAACATTATCAGTAGGAGTTTTGGCCTTTAAAGACAGTTGAATTATCAATGGTTTCAAGGTGTCCTTCATAGATAAGTAAACCACCTCTTAAACCGGAAATTGTTGCCTGTGCAAAATTATCGGCATTTACAGTCATGGAAATATCATATGACCCAATATTGGTAAGGGCGTTAAATTGAAGAAAATAATTAAGGTTTTTAGGATCCTTAACCAGTCTCCACCGTCCAATACTTCCTTCTGCTGTAATCCCACCCACTCCATTATATCCGAGATTGTAATTGGATCCGATTTGTAAAACTACATTCGAGGAATCAACCCTTAGAAAATTAATCATTGGGGTTACATGAATCCTGTTTCCATACTGATTATTTAGAAAATCAGCTTCAAGCACAAAGCTCTTTCTTTCAAGTAAAGTGTCCAAAACCAGGTAATTTGCATTCAGTTCGGCTTTCCTGGTTTCTTTTTGTTCCTGCTTTGATAATTTGTCCTGTGAACTACTATTATAAGTAATCATGCAGAATCCAATTGTCAGAAACAAACTACCCAAATTAATCGTTAACTTTTTCATGACCTTCAGATTTAATGTTACCTGTTACAGGCACAAATTACATACCATAATGTTTGATTAGGTTAAATACATCTGAGGATTTATATATTTTTAACAATTACTATTTTATTAATTTTCAAATACTTAATTATCATGTAGATGCGATTTTTTTATACATGTTTTCATAATAAATGAGATTAAAATGAAAAATGACTCTACATACTATTGGAATAAAGATGAATAAATATTTGTCTAAAATATGTCTTCTTGAAAAATGCATAAGCATAAAAACTTTTTAATGTGTAAAGTGAACATATTTAAACAGATAAGGTTATTTTAATAAAAGTTTGAAACATGAGAACATTTTTTTTATTGCACAATAACAGAATAATGATGAGAATTATTATAATATTTTTTCTGGTGTGTTTTTCAGTGAACCTTGTGATAAGCCAGGACAAGAAATGGACACTATCCGGATGTATTGACCGTGCATTGCAGGAAAATACAACCGTTAATCAAAGAAAATTTACCAATAATGTTACTGAGTTAACATTGGAGCAATCTAAAGCAGCCCGGATTCCGACTCTTTCCGGATCTACCGGCCAGGGTTTTAATTTTGGACGCTCCCTGGATCCTTATACTAATACATATATTGCACAGAACGTTGCAAGCAGTAATTTTTCCATGAGTTCCAACCTTAGTCTTTTTACGGGTTTCCAGATAGTCAACACCATAAAAAAGAATGAAATTGATCTGAAAGCAGGAACTCTGGATCTGGAAAAGACAAAGAAGGATATTACATTAAATGTAACTCTTGCCTACCTTCAGGTACTATTTGCTTATGAACAGGTTGAAAACGCAAAATCACAGGTTGAGTCCACACAGTCACAGGTTGATAAAACACATATTCTCGTAAATGCAGGAACATTGCCGATAGGAAGTCTATATACTGTGGAAGCTCAACTTGCTACTGATAAGTATACCATGGTAAATGCAGAAAACCAGTTGTCAATATCAAAAGTTAACCTTATGCAATTGATGGAACTTCCTGTTGATCCTGCATTTGATATTATTCGTCCTGACCTTGCCAATATTGTTATTAATGCTCCAAATGAAATAATTCCTGATTCTATTTACGCAAAAGCTCTCCAGGTACAACCTGATGTTGCCAGCTCTGAACTTAAAGTAGCCAGCGCTGAAGCAAATCTTAAAATATCAAAGGGATCCCTTTATCCACGTCTTTCCCTTTCCACTGGAATTAGTTCAGCATATTCCGATGCAAGGTCAAGGACTTTTGATCAACAACTCAAGGACAACCTGAGTCAGTCGGTAAGGTTTAGTCTTTCTATACCGATTTTTAATCAGAAGCAGGTTTCTACAAGTATACAGAAATCACAAATAAATGTTTATACGTCGCAATTGAATGCACTGGATACAAAAAATCAGTTGCGTAAAAGTATTGAACAGGCATACAACGACATGATTGCTGCACAGCATAATTATGATGCAGTACAGAACCAGTTAATTTCAACAGAAACATCCTATAACGATTCAAAACGAAAATATGAATTGGGAATGATTACTGCCACAGATTACCTGATTGCAAAAAATAATTATTCCAATGCAGTTTCTAATCTTATCAAGGCAAAATATAATTACCTGTTTATGAATAAGATACTTGATTTTTACCAGGGTAATTCAATTGAATTTTAAACTATTATTTTAAAGAAGATTATTATGAAAAAGAAAGTAATTATTGGGTTAATAGTGCTGATAGCGTTTGCTACGACAGGATATATCCTGTTAAAAAAAGAACCTTTAAAGGCGATACAATGGGAAACCAAAGCTATTGAAAGGGGCTCAATCAGTAATACAATTACCGCAACAGGTACTCTGCAGGCAGTGACAACCGTACAGGTTGGGACGCAGGTATCAGGAATTATTTCCAGATTATTGATTGACTATAATTCGAAAGTTAAAAAAGGTCAGGTTCTTGCACAGATTGATACTACAACCCTTTCGGCCACTTTATTTGATACCAGGGCTGCTCTTTACAGGCAGCAGATACAGGTAAACCAGACCAAAAGAAATTATGAAAGATCTAAAGATCTGTTCGAACAAAAGGTTATCGCGCAGATAGACTATGATAAAGCGCTTGATGATTATGAGACGGCTAAATCAGCCCTGGTATCAGCTCAGGCACAATTAAACCGTGCCCAGCTAAATCTGGGTTATGCTACCATCACAGCTCCTATTGATGGTGTTGTAATCAGTAAAAGTGTTGAACAGGGACAGACCGTTGCAGCAAGTTTAAACTCCCCGGTTTTATTCAATATCGTAAATGATCTTACTAAAATGCAGGTACAAGCCAGTATTGATGAGGCTGACATCGGGCAGGTGAAAGAGGCGCAGACGGTCACATTTACAGTTGATGCATATCCTGAGGATCAATTTTCCGGTTCGGTGCAACAGATCAGAATTCAGCCTGTTATTGTTTCAAATGTGGTGAATTATATAGTTATTATTGATGTTCCCAATCCTGATCTGAAACTTATGCCGGGAATGACAGCCAATATTACTATCAAAGTCGATGAAGCCACCAATGTGCTAAAAATCCCTGTAAAAGCCTTAAGTTTTCGTCCACCCAATTTTTACCTGAATGAACTGATGGCTAATTTGCCGGATACAACTAAAAAGAGAATAAATGAAAGGATTGAAGCAACTAAGGAACGGATGAAATTAGCAGGTACTTCCGAGACTGAAATAAATACCAGGGTGGAATCAATGCGAATATCATTAGCATTCGGCGGACAAACAAGGACTGGCGGAGGAGGTGGCGGTGGTTTTGGTGGTGGTGGTGGTTTTGGCGGGGGAGGTTTTGGTGGAGGCGGACAAGCTGCCAGGCCATCCAGACCAAGAGCTACCAACTCCGGGCAACTATGGATAAAGAATGGTGATAAATTGAAAGTGGTCAGGGTTCGGACTGGATTACGGGACGGTACAAATGTCTCGATTGAAAGTTCTGAATTAAAAGACAGCATGATTGTGGTAATTGGAGCAACATATGATAAAACACTTGATAATGCTGCTTCCCAATCCACTAATCCCCTCATGCCCCAGATGAGAAGAGGTTTCAGATAAGTGGGATGAATGAAAAAACAGTATGGTAATAAATTAACACACTAATTTGTAAAATAATGCATGTCATTATATCTGTCCACGAACTTACAAAAATTTATAACATGGGAGAAGTAAAGGTTCATGCTTTACGAGGCATAAACCTTGATATCCATGAGGGAGAATTTACTTCAATTATGGGGCCAAGTGGTTCGGGGAAATCAACTTTTATGAATATTATCGGGTGTCTGGATTTACCTACTCATGGCAAATATATTCTGGACGGGGAGGATGTCAGTAATTTTAATAAGGACCAGCTTGCAAAGATCCGGAATAAAAAAATAGGTTTCGTTTTCCAGACATTTAATCTGCTTGCAAGGACATCAGCACTGGAAAATGTCGAACTTCCATTACTCTATAATCCGGCTGTGCGTTCTAAAGACAGGAAAGACC
>JBBQAQ010000029.1:0-49911 GCA_038316435.1 Bacteroidales bacterium
AAAATCCTTATCAAGCAGGAATTCAGAGCAATATGAAAAATACATTGAAAACGGAATCATAGAAAGGAATGAAAACACTATAAAGATGAAGAAATTACGTTCCTTCATTAACTTCACAGTTCTGAATCCAAAAGCGTCGATCAGTGAAGCTTTCTTTCCTTTTGCCGGGGGAGGTGTATTGGGAAGAAAAAGGTTGATAACCACAGCCAGCAGACTAATTCCTGCTGCAAAAAAAAACGGGAGTTTTGTCCCATCGAAATCCATTTCAAAATAGTTGACCACAATAACACTGATCACTCCGGAAACCACCCACCCAATGGATCCAAAAACCCTGATGCGGGGGAATTGCTCTGATGTGCAATTAGCCATCGCAATGGAACTGGTTAATCCCCATGTTGGCATATAGCAAAGCATCGCTATCAGCATACAAACAAAAAGCAGATCAGGATTTCCGGCAAGACCTGCTAAAAAAAGCATTCCTGCATTAATAAGGTTCAATACTGCCAACACTTTCTGTCCCGGAAAAAACCGATCCGCAATCATCCCAATAACTGGTGATGCCATGCAACCAATTGCCATGGAGCTGAGAATTAAAGACTTCTGGATGGAACTAACATTGGCATTTGTAAGATAAGCAGCAAGAGGAACCCACCATACAGCAAACATCATATACTGAAAAAACATCATGGATGCCAGTTTCCCGATTTTTAAAATATCAACTTTCCGCATAGTTTTAGTTTCATTCTGGTAATTATCAAAATTCATATTATTCCGGCATTTTCTAATGTACATATTTTTCAAATACATGGATAATTGTTGAATTATTATACTATTCTAATCCAAGATAATCTATATTTATGCAGGAATTATCCATAGTTAAAATTGTTTTGGGGATTAATTTTGATTAGGCTCTGAGAAGGATTTGGCACTTAACACTTTCTGTAAATTATATCGAATAAGGCATTATATTTCAAGGGAAACGGAATGTATTCTAACTCAAAAATTCGTTGTTCAAAAATAAGTTCTGAAAATAAATAAGTACTTTTATTCGAATTAAGGAAATCATTATTGCTCTGTTTAAAGGGTTGAATGATTTCATTTGTTTACACATAATTCATCAACAGTAAATGATAAAAAAGGCATTTTTTATACTTTTAATAGCTCTATTTTCATCTCAAATACTTTCAGCAAAAGTGGAGAAAATAACTTATCGCAATTGGAATGATTGCTACCGCATAAGTAACGATTCAATTACAGTTATCATTAATGCTTCAGCCGGCGGACGAATAATGGTTTATGAGCGTAATGGCATAAATGTTGTTTATGAGAACCCCGATCAGGATGGATTGCTGCTTAAGGATTATCTGAAAGTTGGGTTTGATCCGGATGGTGGAAGGTTTGATTACGGGCAGGAGGAAATCACAAGAAATATTCACGCAGGAACCTATATGGGACCATGGATCGGAACTATTGTCAATAATTATTGCCTCGAAATTAATAGTGTCGAGGATAAGGATTTAGGAATACTTTCAAGCAGGATATTCAGTTTGGATCCTAATTCTTCAAAGCTAAGAATAACTCAAACCATGAAAAATATTTCGGATAAACCCAGCGAATATTTTTTCTGGGGAAGAACCCTCGTTAAAACTGGAGGAAAGTTGTTCATGCCCATTAATCCTGAAAGTCAAATCCCCGGAGAATGGGGACGTTATATATGGGGGAAACCTGAGAAATTTGAAAACGACCCGAACGACCCAGGAGTTGCAATTACAGATAATATTTTTTCATTGAATCCCGAAATCGCGGGAAATGCAAAGTATGGAAATGATTCAAGGGCAGGATGGATGGCATATGGCTACAAATCCTTACTTTTCATTAAAAAGTACGGTTATTTTCCAAAGGAAGTTTACACTGAAAAATATGGATTAACGAATATTTTCTATACCAATAAAAACGCTTTTGCAGAAATGGAGCCAATCTCTCCAACAGCATATTTAAAACCCGGAGAGTTTTATTCATACACAGAAGATTGGTTTTTACTTGAATACTCTCCTTGCTCTGAGACCGATTTTAATGTTACAAAAGCAAAACTTTTCTTGCTCAAGCAAACTGAATAAGTTACTATCTCAATTATTTTAACTCTATTTTAATAACTGTATCATCTTTATCCGGCAGCTTGTATGTGCTATGAGTTGGCTGTCCCATGCTTATGAATAAATCCGATGACTTTACATAAGGCTTGTTATCTCCATTCCAAAATCCAGATAAGATAACCTCACTTCCATCCCTAAGGAGACTGGCAGATTTAACTTTACCCATTAATCCCTCAAAACACAATTGGCCGATATTCTGATCAAAGACATGTGCATACAAAATGTTACCTTTTTGAGTGTACCTTCCCCAGTCGGGTTTAGGATATACGGATATTGAAGAGCCATAAATGCTTTCACTGTTTTTACCCATCCACACTCCTACTTCTTTCAGGATTTTTACCGATTCTTCTGGAATTTTTCCTGTAGCATCTGGCCCAACATTTAACAAAAGATTTCCCCCTTTGCTAACACAATTTACCAATGAGCGGACAACATCCCCACTGGTTTTATAATTCTTGTCAGTTGCTGAATAACCCCAGTTATTATTAAGAGTCATACAAACTTCCCATGGAACGGGACGATCGAGCACATCCATCACCGGCCTCACCGGGATATACTGTTCTGGCCCTTCAAAATCACCGGCATACGGCTCCGGTTTCTCAAGTTCCATATTTCCACCTAAGCGGTTATCTATGATAATTCCAGGCTGCAATTTCCTTACCATTTTCACAAGTTCAGTGGCGCCCCATTTTTCTCCCCGGAAATCATTGTATGAGAAATCAAACCACATGATATCTAACTTTCCATAATTACTGCATAATTCCTTTACCTGTCCATGCATATAATCCAGATATCGGTTCCATTCGTATTTCTGGTTCTTACATTCCTCATTGTTTCGCATGGGATGCTGTCTGTCGCCATAAGCTGGATAATCAGGATGGTGCCAATCGATAAGCGAATAATAAAAGCCTACTTTCAGTCCCTCACCTCGAAAAGCTTCAACAAATTCCATGATCAGGTCTCTTTTAGCGGGAGTATTTATTGACTTATAATCGGTTAATTTACTATCGAAAAGGCAAAACCCATCGTGATGCTTTGCTGTAATAACCGCATATTTCATCCCAGCTTCTTTTGCAAGCCTTGCCCATTCTTTTGGATTATAATCCTTTGGATTAAATTCATCAACATATTTCTGATAATCTTCAATAGATATTTCCTCAGCGCTTCGAACCCATTCTCCCCTGGCAGGAATAGCATAAACTCCCCAGTGAATAAACATCCCGAATCGGGCATCCCTGAACCATTCTGTATTTGCCTGACGCTGGGAATAAACAGAATTTTGGTTCACTTCCTGCGCATTGACATTGAAAATTACTGAACTAAATATTAATAGTAGAATATATTGCAAATGAGTTTTTCCAGACATTTTAGTGCTTTTTTCTTTTAACAATAATTATTACCGTTGAATTATAAAACGAATAGTCTGTGAATAATTGTTCATCCGAAATTGACATAAGTAAATTCCATTGTTCAGATTATTGACAGGAATTGTAAGTTTTCCTGAAATGATACTATTTGCAGAAACCGGGACAAGCTTGATTTGTTGACCAGCCGAATTATAAAGAACAGCGTTAAAACCTTCTGCAAGATGTGATTGAATTTTAAATTCCACATGGGTTTGAACAGGATTTGCCAAAATTGAAAAAAAGCGTTCTGAATTATCAATTGATTTCAAAGTAGCTGTATTAGAGGCAAAACCGTTGGAGAAATTAGCTTTTACATTCAGGTAGCTTGTTGCTTCAACCATATTGAAATTCTTGTTTATTGCAGGTTTGTAGGTTAACAGCCACCAGTCTTCGTCGAATGAAGCTGAATCTCCAGGCGCCAGAACCATTTCAGGACCCATTGGCTCCATTTCCACAAAACTGTTTCCATTGGTATAAAAAACTATTGTTTGTCCCGCTGGCTCCAGGTAATTTCCACTTTCGGAATACGGAAATCTTTTCACAAATAATAATTCATTAAAGCCATAAGCCATCCAGCCATCATCAGAATCCACACCGTATTTTCCACTGTTGGATGTAATGGAAGCCTTATATTCCAGTAATGAATCATTAGCATGGACAAGCTGATCGGTAGGATTATTATATACAAATCTCCAGGGATTTGTATAATACTTTCCCCATTTTAAGGGATAGCTACTGCTTTCTTTCAAGGGGACAATCATTTTACCATTTATGGGAACAAGAGTTCTGCTCCAAAAATAATAATGACTCTGCTTATTACTAACATTGATCATTGTCTGATGAATCTTCAGATGGCTTGATGCACTATCAAGAATGAACTCCCTCTTAATCCTGAGACCAGTTTGTTTATCAATTGGGCTGGTTATTAGAAGAGAATATTCTCCAGTAATTTTAGCATTATAATTGCCCATCCATATCGTATCATGAATAGTAGAAGTAATGCCCTCAGGTCCAATGTCGAACCGTCCTCCATCAGGATCAAACCAACCTGAAATATAGTTAGAGAGCATCTTCCCATTCAATGAACTGTTTTCATAAATAATATTCTTCCCATTTAATGAATATTTAAGGATGCGTCCTCCACTTTCAGGGGAAAGGATTACATCAATGGAATCATTAAAGAGCCTGTAAGAGCCAGGATAACCTCTGTAGCTGATTTTTTCTACCTGACTGAATAACACTGAAAAAAGAAATTCAAATGAAAAAAGAAGGAAAAAATATTTCATGATTATTTTTTTGTTACAAGGAGTTTCTCATCCTTTCATTTCATTGAAGAAATAAAAAAGGTAAAAAGCAGATAGGCGCTTCATTTTATTTTTTCTTAAAAGAATCAGAAGTATCCTTCATTCTGAACCAGACTTGGATTTATGGAAAGTTCCTTTTCAGGTAATGGGAATAAAAGTTGGTACTCAGCAAAATTAGTTGTTTTAGTGCCGTTGTCATCCATATTCCATAATAACTGGGTTGCCTTTCCCATACGTTTCAGGTCGAAGAATAAGTGACCTTCAAATATTAATTCATGTTTTCTCTCTCTAATCAGAGTAAGAAGAAATGTCTCCTTATTTGTATACTCTGCGGGTTTTAAATCTGCAACTTTTGCTCTTCTTCGCACCAGATTAACCATGTCAATTGCTTCCTGATTTGGCCCAGTGTTTATTTCATTCAATATTTCAGCCCTCAGGAGGAGAATATCAGCATACCTGAGGAAATACTCATTGTTTTCGCCCTTCATCTGGGCGACTAAATTTACTCTCCAGTCCACATTTGTAAATTTATACAAATAGTAGCCAGTGGTATATGCAGGTTCGTTAAGGAACATAAAGGATGATTTAAGCCGTATAGTATCGTTCATCTTTATAAAGTCTCCAACTAAACTTTTCTTCGGCAGGAACCAGGGAGAGGGTGATCTTGGGCTCGAAAGAAATTGAACTGCTCCGCCTTTATAATCTCCAAGACTGGTAAGCACGCAACCATAAATACATTCCTTGCTGCTGTTCGCTTTATTTTTACCACTGTGCCACCATAAATCATCATAATTTGGTTCTAATTCGTAAACCTGTGAACTAACAATATCTGAAGTTAGTTCTTCAGCCCTTGTATAATTTTTAACTGGATCTGGTGCTGCCATATAAACCTTTGCGAGCAAAGCCTGAGCTGCTCCTTTTTTTACATGTCCATTGAAATTTCCCTCTGGAAGGTTTGTTACTCCGTATTCCAAATCCACAATCATTTGCGCATAAACATCAGCAATAGGTGTTCTTACCGGAAAACGATCTGTTTCAAGACTTTTGAAAGTATTTAATAAAAGAGGTACATCTCCAAAAAAATTAACCAGCAGATAGTATGCTTTTGCCCTTAGAAAGCGAGCCTCAGCAAGTATTGTTTTCTTTTCAACCTCATCCATATTGCTGATTTTACTTTCATTCTCAATAAGAAAATTGGCATTACTTACGCTTCTGTAAAAACCATCCCATATTGATTCCCAACCACTATTGACAATCTCGGTTGTTGGAGTGAGGATTCCATGAGAGGCAGCAATTGTTCCTGCATTATCTCCGCCTTCAGAAACATCAGGATTTCCATAAGTATCAGGAAGCATTGTAGCCCAGTAAGCTGCCCACATTGTTTCATTACTATAAACAGATACCAAGGCAGATCTGACACCATTTGGGGTGCTGAAAGCGGCCTCTGGTGAAATAGAAGTTTGCGGAATAGGGTTCAAGAGATCTTCACAGGATAATACAGCTAAAAATAAAAGTGCCAATCCGGAAAATATAGCTAATTTATATATTTTGTTTTTCATATACGATAATATTAAGCTCGGTTAAAAAGTTAGATTGATTCCCAGTGAAAAGGTCTTAATTGCAGGATAAACTCCACTATCTTCGATACCAACTTCAGGATCAAATCCTGAGTAATCAGAAATTGTCAATGCATTTTGAATATTTCCATATATTCTAAGTTTTTCGACTCTAACAAAACGTGAAGCTGCCGGCGGAAGGGTATATCCCAAAGTAATTGTGCGTGCCCTCAGATAGCTTCCATCTTCAACAAAACGCGTAGAGAATTTGGTGGAATTTCCATTCGGATCACTAAAAATTGCCCTGGGCATGTCAGTAACCTGACCTTCAGTTGTCCAATGGTTTTTTGTCACACTTAAGCCATTATAAGAGTCTCTCATGGATAGCAAATCCATGTTATTGATATTGGCTATTTTATTGCCTGACACACCTTCAATAAGGACATATAAATCAAACCCATACGCTGAAACAGTATTTGCAAAACCATAGGTAACTTTAGGAATTGGAGAACCAAGATATACCTTATCATTCTGGTCAATAGTACCATCCGGCAGGTTAGAATTTAATCCGGCAACATCTTTAAACTTGATATCTCCAGGAGCGGCGCCAGGTTGCGAAGCATGAGCATCGATTTCAGTCTGATTTTGGAAAATGCCTTCCGTAACATATCCCCAGTATGCGAATCTTGGCAAACCTTCCTGAAGGATAAAATTACCATTGATTACATTTTGATGACCGTTATTAATTACCTTGTTGTTATTAATAGAATAGCTGATATCGCTTGTCCAGCTAATTGAATTAGTTGACACATTATTGCTGTGCACCTGAAATTCAATACCCTTGTTTTGAATTTCAGCAAAATTTGTTGTTATTGTATTTACACTACCTGATGAAAAGGGAAGCTGCAAATCATAAAGACAATCGTGTGTATTCTTTACATAAAAATCTGCGGATAACATTAAACGATTTTTAAAGAAACCAAGGTCAACTGCAACATTTACCTGCCGGGTTTCTTCCCAGTGAAGGTTTTTTTGTCCAAGGTTGTTCATGCTATACCCTTTAGATAAATTTGTACCATCAAATGAATAAAGTGTATTTGCTGCAACCATTGGAATGTACCTGAAATTACCTATGGATGAATTTCCTAGTACACCCCATCCGGTACGAATTTTTAACTGGCTCAAATAAGGGTCATTCGATGCATTAATTACTTTATATGCTGCAGAAAAAGAAGGGAAATTCCCATATTTCCTATCTGGTCCGAACTTTGAAGATCCATCGCTTCTGATCGAACCGGTAAACAGTAACTTGCTGTTATAATCATAAATTATCCTTCCAAGATACGAAACCATACCATCTTTGCTTAATGAAGATCCCCAACTACTTATGGAGCTTACTCCCGACAGATTTTGGATCAAATCATCGGCAAATCCGGTTCCACTTAAATAAATTCCTTTTCGATCATTGCTCTCTACTGTAAATGCTGCCAAAGCTGTAAAAGAGCTTTTTCCAATTGTCTTAACGTAAGTTAAGTAGTCTTCATTTATGAGATTGAAAGAATTATATGACCCGTTATCAATTGCACCCCCTGAGTTTCTTCCTCTCTCTGTTTTAGTCGGTGAGTTGAAACTGTGATTAAAATCATTGCTATAACCTACACCATTATTTATTCTGAAAGTTAAATCATTGGTGATTTTATAAACCAAATTAAGCTTAGTGAATATATTGTTTGATATCCCCCACATATCACGACCAAAGGCTGCTGCCAGAGGATTATCTGAGTCGTTGCGAAGAGGATTACGCAAATAATTGCCAACACTGTTATAAATCGGCAGGAAAGGCGGATAAGCAAGTGCATTGCCTAAAACGCCACCATACCTTGGACCTGCACCACCTAATATTGATTTTGTATTGGAACGGTTTGCATCCATATTAAAAATAACGCTAAACTTATCACTTAGGGATGCTTCCAGGTTGGTACGAAGAGAGTATTTTGTAAATGCAGAAGGTGCGATCACGCCTTTCTGGTCGTATAAAGTTCCTGAAATCATATACTTAACCTTTTCTGAACCTCCCATTGCACTTAAATGGTAATTCTGAACTGGTGCGGTAGCAAAAATTTCATCTTGCCAGTTGTAATCATTTAAAGTGGAATAATAATTCACGGAGTCCTGATTAAACGCAGGAGGCAAGGGCATTCCTGATGCCTGAAGAACCTCGGAATATTCTTGTGAATTCAGCACATCAAGTTTTTTAGCGGGATTTTGCCAGCCATAATAAGCATCAAAACTAAATTTTGATTCCCCGGCTTTGCCTTGATTGGTAGTAATAATTATTACTCCATTGGCTCCCCTGGCACCATAAATCGCACAAGCAGAAGCGTCTTTTAATATTTCAATGGATTGCACATCGGCGGGATTTACATTGTTCCCATTTCCGGGTAAACCATCGATAATTACCAGAGGAGCATTGTCTGAAGCAAATGTTGCAATTCCTCGCACACTAATGCTGGATCCGGTACCAGGCGCTCCTCCTTCTGTATTTACCCTGAGTCCTGAGACTTTTCCTTGCAGAGCAGACATGGCATTTGTTAAAGAGGGAGATTTCAGATCCGAACCTTTTATACTCACTACTGAACCTGTTAAGTCACTTTTTTTGGCTGATCCATAGCCGATTACGACCAATTCATCTAAAGTTAAAATTTCCTCTTCCATAGTGATATCTATGATCGTTCTTCCGCTTACCGAAACATTTTGCTGGACATAACCAATCATGCTATATTTGAGAGTTGCGCCTGGCTCGCAATCAATTGAATAATCTCCGCTTAAATCGGCAATTGCACCAACTAATGCAACAGGATCATAAACTGTAACTCCGACTAATGGCATGCCATTTTTGTCCATGATTTTCCCGGTAATTGTTAATTTCTGAGCCAATACAAACACCGGTAATATCAGAAGGAAAAGAACTGTAATAATGATAGATCGCTTAGTCATTGCAGTAATATTAATTTGAGGTTTTAGTTCTTAAAAAATAAAAATATGTCACTTAGTCTGCATTTAAAAAAGAAAAAATAGGTAAATAAACTTTTAGTGTTGCCTGAGTCATGTCAATCCCTTTTATTTGAATGGAATGCGATAAATCGATGCCCTGATTATTATGAATATGACTAAATATTGTAAAATTATTTTATCAAAGCATATATACTATGGATATTTTTTACAAATTAATGGATTTGTATATTTTATCATCCTTCTTCTATTTTTTGGGCAAACAAATAATAATTAAATGGTGGCGGACTCAGTAGGAAGTTTTTCAAAAAAGTAGAGGCTGTCGAAAATGCAGAATTTGACAGCCTCCCTACTCATACTAACTAACAACTAACTATTTACTAACTAATTTCTACCTTTTAATAAACTTTTGAGTGTAAGATTTGGTTCCTTCTTCAATTTTTACAATATAAATACCAGCGGGCATTGTTGTTTCAGTTACAATAACGGGAGAAATAAGTATTTGTCGTTTCTGTAAAACAATCTGGTTCTTAATATTATAAATTGTAATATTAACTTCCAAGTTGGATAAATCACAACCCTTAACGAAGAAGTAATCCTGAACAGGATTAGGGAAAATCAAGATATCACTGCCTTTGGATGAAATTACCGAACCAATTCCGGTTGGCCAATCACTTGGACATGCAGCAGGGCACTCTATTTCAGCCACCTGAAATGCACCAATCTGAGGATCGCATCCGGGTTCCTGAACTTTTACCCGATATACTCCGAAATCATAAATAAAAAGGTCATTTTTATTGTTATCAGTAATTTCAGTATTATCCTGATACCAGGTATATGTAATTGCATCTCTCTTTGGAGGAATCGGATATGCATATATATTTACAAAATTGTCTCCCACCGGATAGCAGCATCCTTCGCGTTTAAAAGCATCAATTTGAATATAGGGTGCAGGTTTTGGCGTTTGCTCAAAAACATTGATAGCATGTGTTTCGATGCCATTCACTGATACTTTATAAAGAGCCGCTCCGTCAATAGTGAGCGTATTAGCAGTAGTGGAGTTATCTACAACAGTAGCCCCATTTTTTGACCAAGTAAAAGTTGTTGTTCCATTAGCAGCAACTTTTGAATCGAGTTCAGTTGAAGGAAGAGCGCATAAGGTCAAATCATGACCAAGATCAGGAATGGCCATCATTGCTGAGAAATCGGCTATACCAACACTAAATTCTTTATACCAGGAAACATCAAAGTGGGAAAAGAAGAATTTGCCATGTACGTAATTGACAGTTGTAGGTCTTCCACCGCTTGCAATCCATGCCGGTTGGCGAGTGTATGGAGCATCAGATAAGGATGTCTGCCCTTTCCATGTCACGCCACCATCGGTTGAATAATTAAAGTAATATCCCGAAACCTGCTCTCCAAAGCTTCCATATCCAATATATGGGTCTTTTGTATTGTCAAAATCAGCTGGAAGTGGTGATCCATTCATATCGAACCAGCCTTTTGCGATAACCCTAGCGCCTATTGCGAAAATAATTTTTCCATCGTCAGATGCCGCAAGCCATCCAAAACCGTATTTTTTTGACCAGAGGTTTCCGGCACCATCAGAAAAGTCGAAAATCTTTACACTCGTTGGAAAGACTTTCACCAACGTATTCTTATCAAACTTATTAAAGTAAATCGCATTTTCAGCACCATAACACAAATGAGCAACTCCCTGGCTATTCACATACAAATCAGGCATACCCTTACTTCCGTCGCCATCGGTAATTGTTGTTTTGTTTGCATTTAAGTCTGTCAACAAATTGTTACCTGCATTTGCCCACGAGAAATTGATTTGTGAATTATCCCCTGAAGCGAAAAAAACCTTACCGTTTTTGCCTTTAAAAACCATTCTGTTACCCAAGGCATCTACTTTTGTCAAGGTTCCAAGGTCAGTAGCAGAACTTTCACCAGCCTGGTAGAACCGTACATCCTCACCTTCCGCTGTCGCGAGGTAAACATGATCATTATCAGCAGCAGCAACTCCAACATTTGTATTTCCCTGTTTGGGTTGTGCAATTACATAATTTCTAGACCATACGTTGTTTTGACTAACCATGCGATACCTGATTTTTCTTCCGATTTTAATATCATCCAAACCAGATGTATCGCGGGTTAAAAGATGAGTATTCCCATCAGGAGTAATTCCAATACCAGGATTGAAATCCTGATATGAAGCATCGCCATCGCCATTATTATTATCCCGAAGTACAGTAACTCCATTCTCATCGTACTGATAATACCCGCGCACCGACCCATAAAAACTGACATCGCCTGCAGATATGATATGAAGTTTAAAATCGGGGCCTACTTCTGCATTCATCTGATAACCAGGAGTTGTTGCGGCAAGTCCGACCATACCGGGTAGGAAAGTAATAACCGGCTCCTGCGCAAAAATTTTAAATGTTATCATGAAAGTCGCACAAAGTATAGATATAAATTTTGTCATTTTTTTAGATTTTGGTTTTATTTAATATGACATATTGAAAAGTTTACTTTTTCAAGATCACCTTTCTTGTAGTAGTGGTTAATCCCTCTGTCATTTTGAACATGTATAATCCATCATTGAATCCAGACAGATCAATGGATGTTTCGTCTGACACAAAAGGTATTGATAATACTTTTGAGCCAAGGCTATTGAAGATTTCAATAGTCCTTTTTTGGTTAACCATAGTGCTATATTGCACATTCACTTTCCCTTTAGAAGGATTTGGATAAATAATCATCTTTTGATCGTAATTCAAATTCTGAACACCTACATTACCAGAAGGACTGCCAGGCAGCGTTGCGATTGCTGTAGAATCTAAAACGTAATTATAAATTCTCAATTCGTCAATCGAACCTTTGAAAAAGTTGGAGAATTTCATCCATCCTGAAGTTGCTCCTATATCATAAGGTTTCCAGCCATAACCTCCGCCGACACTTATACCTTCATAGCTTCCAAGGAATGAATGTATAACCTCAGGTATTACGACCATAGGGCTGCTAAGATCTGCTTTGAGTTTATAACCTCTTAAGGTATCCTGAGCAACTAATTTATTATTAACATAGAGTCGCATCGCACCTTTATCAAATACGGTTGCAACATGGTTCCAACCGGCGCCAAAAGTCCATTTAACTTTAACAGTTTTTGTTGTTCTTGTAAAGAAAAAATTATATGAATCGTCAGAAGCAAGAGCAACTGCATCATAGGTAAGATAATTATTCTTTAAATAAAGAAATAAGCCTTCACCATCTCCAAGTCCAATAATCTGCTGCCATCCCTGTGCTATGTTATTACTTGTTTTTATCCACATAGCCATTGTAAACTCATCCTGTTGGGTACCAATAAGTGAATCTGAATAAGACATGTGTCCCAGATTTTGAGCAGCTGAAGCTGCAATACTAACAGCCAGAGCATTTGATGTGCCATCGAGAACGAGGCAGTTATTAACCTTCCCGCTCGGATCAATTATATAGCTTGTTTTTTCCCCATTAAAAAGGCCTATTCCATGATTTAAGGGTCCTTTGTCTTCAATTAATAAAGTATCAGAAGAACTGATAGCTTCAAAATCGAAATATCGCAGAGTATCCTTGTCCTGAGTGTAAGAATTTAAAGCTGTACCGGCAAAAAGCAGAAAAAGTAGTAATAGTTTTTTCATAATGGTTATGTTTTAGATTAGAAAAGTTTTCAAATACTGTTCAATTCACCTTGTATTTAGAAAAATAAAGATATAATTGAAGTTAATGTGAATTATGGACATTAATAACTATCATATGGACAATTTATTCAGGTTTATAGTTTTAGGAATACAAGGAAAGGTTGATAGCATTTTAAAAACATAATTATGAGTATAATCATTGAATTCCCAATTCATTCAATTTTAATAAAAGCTCTTCAGCGGACATTGGTTTGGCAATTATTTTTTTCTGCCGATCCACAAGAAATATCGAGGGTGTAGCGCTTAAATAGTAATTAATAGCCTCTGGGCCATCCCAGCCTTTCAAATCGCAACAGTTTTTCCATAAATAGTCCCCATCGTTAATGGCTTTTCGCCATTCAGTTGCTGAAGTATCAATAGAAATGGTAACAATTTCAAGTGATTTATTTTTCAAACCATCATAGACCCTTTTAATTTCAGGCAGAGTAACCAGACAATGTGGACACCAGCTTGCCCAAAAAATTATCAAAGTATAAGGAGCAGCTGATTGATAAAGACTATAAACACTCTTATCGGCACAATTCATTTTGAAATCCGGTACAGTTTTACCCAATGCCATTTTGGTAAAACCTTCGAGTTTGGCATTAAGATTTTTACCTGCCGAAATATCAGTGCATCCAATATCTTTAATATAATTATTTGCAATATGAGTAAGAACTGCGTCCATTCCAACCATTTCAAAACCTCTGACCAAATAGTCAATAATTTGTAACTGCGCTTTTTTATTAACTGATGCTTTTGTTAAGACAATATCTATAGCTTTATTGAATTCAGCCTCCTGAGCCGACTTATTCAGGCTTTGATTTCTGTACATTTGAATATAACTAAAAGCTTTACTGGTAAATATATCTGTTCGTAATAATTTAGTATCGATGAAATCCATATAATCGAAATAATGAGCAAGTATATAAGTCTGCACTTCAGTTAAAGGTGTTGAAAAACTAAATACCGGGAAACGGTTAGCTGTTATGTAATGAAAAGCATAGGAATTTGATTGAAAAATCATAATACTATCAAAATATTCCTGATACTGGGATAACAATAAGGCGTATCTACTCTTAAATACAGGATAAAACGAATCATCTTCAGTAAAGACATTTTTAAGTTGGAAGATAGCAGAAAGCTGATTTATTGTATTTGTATTATATTTATTAAAACTGTAGTACAGTTCATTCTCATCAGAAGTTATTATTTGCATACTTTCAACCAAATCGGGCATCTTAGTTGAAAGTTTAATGTTTTCACCATTAAAAATAAAGTTGAATGAATAGGGTCTTTGTGTTTGACTGCCAATTCCGATTTCGATTTTATAAATTCCGGGTTGCCAATTTGCCTTAAGACTTAGCTTAAAGGATCCGGCGAGATCGGTACTAGCTGAATCGAGTAAGAGATTTTTATCGCCCTCAAAATTAAAAAGATAAACTTTGGTATTGGGAAGGTTGCTTATTTTAGCTTCAAATAAATAGTTCTCTTGCGCTAATAATGGACTAACCATAAAAACAATAAACAGGAAAAGAAATAGTTTATACATGCTTAATTTTTTTTATTCAATAATTATCCGAATGCTTATACAAAACTGAATAGTCCATTTATGAAGCCTAAATTAGCACAAAAAACTTAGGTTTTTATTGATCCATTTTAAGCCGCCATTATCAAAAACACCAACAAAGGAGTTGCAATGCCGATATATTAAATTCAGGGTTTTCATGGATCCGAAGAAAAAAATCCACAGCTTTCGCAAATTTCTCAGTCTGAAATTTAAGTATCAGTGAAAAATTGCGAAATCTGTGGAACTTGATAATTGATGAGACTTAGAAAGAATTGTTTCTTATTTTTACATCCAGTCAATCTGCTCTCTGATTATCTTTTTATTAATTTGAGAGATGTAACCGAACTTCCATTAACAACCTTAATTATATAGGTGGATTTGGCCAGATTAACTAATGAAATGTTCGTCTCTGAACTTGAAATACTATTTTGCTGAATTAGTCGACCCTGCATATCTATAATTTGGTAAATCGCACCTTTAGAAGGAGTGTTTTGTACCCTTAGTGTAACTTCGCATTCAGCCGGGTTGGGGTAAACATCTGTGGCTCGTTTTGCAGATTGGCTTTCGATTTTATTTGGTCCTTTTTCAATGCAACGGATGTTGTGCCCATTGTTTTTAAACCAACCACCTATCGACATGTTAGTGGCGTTACTATAAGTTCCGATTTCAGTACCGAAATCGGTGGAGTTTTCTTCAGATGCCCAAAATCTGCTTATAACACCATTATAAGCCCAGCTACCCAGGTTGTATGCACGAGCTCCAAGAAGTTCAATTGAAAACCCCGACGCATTTGTCCCTCCTCCGGCCGTTTGAAGGGAAGGAGTGCACACAGCCAATCCTCCATATTCATCAGCTAATGCAGTCCAATCCTCTATTGAAGGTACTTGCCAACCGGAAGGACAAAGCTTTCCTGTTTTAGCAGCATACCAGTTGTAATACCCACCCATGTCTTTATTAAAATCATCATTATCCAGCCATCCTAAGGCAGGTATTGCTTGCTGGTTTGCCCATGTTGCATTATCTAAAACGGGGACTAGAGTGCCATCATTTAACTTGGTTGTTTTCAGGTTTTCCTTGGTCCATTTCATATCTCCAATAGTTACAATATTATAGACATTCCCGTCGATATCTGTAACTGTTGTTTGCGCAATTACAACTGCAGTAAAAGCTATCAATACGAAAAAAAGTAGAAGTTGCTTCATTTTTTAAAGATTTTAGGTTAATTAAAAAGGGTATAATATTTACTAAAATTTGCTTATCATTTTTGTTATCATTTAAAATCCTCAATTATTATCAGCACCATATAAAATGCTTTCATCTCATAATTTCAAAGGATTTATTGAATTGCTTTTCGTTATTTATAAGTTTCAAAAAATAAATACCTGTCGGTAAATTTCCAATGCAAATATCAATGTTTTTAGAATTGTATTTTTTATCGATATTATTAGTCTCAGAATAAACTAGGTTACCTAAAGCATTGTATATTACTATGCTTACAATACCTTTCATTTTGCTATTCATCTGCAAATTGATAATATCATTAGCGGGATTAGGGAAAATGGAAAAATCCTTCTCATTTCCTGTTTGGTCAATTCCAACAGTGCTAATTACATTTACAAGGCATGAATCTTTTGCCATAAAGTCGGTTGAAGTGGCGATGATATAAGTTTTGCCAACTTTCACTGCTGTTATTTTCCCATTGCTATCAACAGTCGCAATGCTAGTCTTTTTTGAACTCCATTTTGCACATTTGCAGGCAGCATTGTCAGGGAAATAATTTGCCTCGAGAATTGTGTCTGCGTTTAGTGGTAGGTTTAGTGTATGTGAACTGATGAACATGCTATCGACATGTATGCAATCTTTAGGGGCAGAAGCTAAAAAGCAAACGGCATGCCCAATACCCGCACCACCAGGCAAGCCTGACGAGCTTAACCTTTTTATTACACCACAATTATTTTCTTCTAAGAAATATTTATAATTTCTCCCTCCACCCCAGCATTCTTCACCTCCCACAGCCGAAAAATGCGATCCAATATTAACAAACATAACATCATCAGGAGCAGCGTCGGGTACAGTATAAACGAAAAAACCAAGTATTTCGGTATGACCCTGATTTTTTGTTTCAACAATAGTCCCGGTTTTTTCAGTTTTTAAACCCAATATCCAGAGGTTCGCACCATTGTTTGTTATGTGTGTGCCCTGAGGTTCAGTGTTTAACTGTCTGGCCCAAATATTGCCTTTGTTAAATACTAATTTCCCCGAACAAACATCTTCTAAAAATACGTCTCCTGTACCTGGTAAGTTTGTCATACTGCCATCAATCATAGCTTTCAAAACAACAGTGCGGTTTGAAGCCTGTGTTACCATATTTCCTGTACCACCAGAACCTCTGACGTTATCAAAAAACACTACTGGTGCGGTACCCTCTTCAACCCGAAAAGTACCTCTCCAGCCGCAATTAACAGTACCTCCACAACCTATTATGTGTTCCACATTACCCCTTACTCTTATTGTATCATAAAATGTATAATTCCCATAGGGAAAGTAAACAGTTGATTTTCCTGCATCTATAGCCGCCTGAATGGCGGGGCCATCGTTAACTCCATTCGATGGCGGTACTTTTACCCAATCTTCAACCGGATCAAAAGTTGAATCCGGGGCTTCCTTTATTTCAAGATTAAGCATGGTGGTCGGAAAATTGTCAATGCCAACGGCCTGGTGCGAAGTCCACTCCGAAACTGAGGTAGCAGTAACATTGGTCATATTACCTGCTGTATTTTTAACAAACTTACCATAACCCTGCATTGTTGCACTTCTCAAATACAACAATCCACCGTTATTTATCGCATCAGTAGTTGCTAATCCGCCAGTAAGGTTTGCCCCAACAATGGTCATTGAACCACCAAGGTTATTAATAGCCTGAACACTATTTACACTAATGATATCTTCGATAGAAACGACCTGACCTTCATTTCTAAATCCACACATTTTCTGATTTTTCAAAGTTATGTGATGAAAAGTCTGGCTGTTTTGTTGGAATTTACATTTTATTCCATAGTTAAACCCGTCAACTTCAACATTTTTAATAAGAAGAGGCCCATTTTCACCAATATATTCAAGGTCTAATCCGGTAATCCCATCTCCATCGCCCGACTTAATTTTTACATTAAACATTCCCCCTTGGTTATTGGAAGTATATTTTAGGGCTATTGCACCTGCATTTCCGATTCCTGTATTAAATGTCATATCTTTTATTACCTGATGAAATCTTTGAGCTACACCCGATCCAAAATTTACCATTTCCTTTGGTTTAGTTGAACTTGTGTAACCAGTGCAAGTATCTTTTAGCAGTATAATTGTTTTGTCAACGCCGTCGCCTTCTAATCGGTTATACATTGGATTTGACCCTGGCAATTGCAAAACACCACTAATAATATATGTTCCCTTGGGGAAATAAAAAATTCTGTCTTGACTCGCATAATCATTTAAAGCCTTATTAATAGCAGCGGTTGCGTCTACAACTCCTGAAGAATCAGCATTATATGGCGGCTTGGTAATATCAATTACTCCTGCATCAGCCGGATACTTTTGGGAAAATGCATTTGGGAAGATAAAAAGCAGTAAAAAAACGCATGCAATTAAAGTAGAATATTTCATTGTTTTGAAGAGTATAAATGAAGTGTAAAAGTAAACCAAATGCCTCCCAAAAAGCGGAGGAGGCACTTGGTTCATTTCAAAAGTACTATAAATATTATTTCACGCAACGAATGTTATGACCCCCGTTATAGTACCAGGTACCAATACCCATATCATTCCAGGTCAGACCAAAACCAATTTCTGTGGCCTTATCCATACCGCCGTAGTTCCTTGGACCATTTGCCCAAAAACGTGCAATTGTCCAGTCCAGGTGATAGGTTGATCCATCGCCATCACGTGAACCAAGAATTTCTGCGCTAAAACCATAATCATCAGTTCCACCTGCAGCAACTGATTTTAGTTTGGTTCCTGCACCCTGCCATTGCCCGCCCCAATCGGTTACATAGTTCCCGCCAACAAAATTGGCCAGGGTATTAAATTCGTCTCTTGTAGGAACATGAAATCCGGATGGGCATGGATTTTTTCCAGGGGTATTTGCTGCTTGCCAGTTATAGAAAGCTCCAACATTTTTAAGAGTGTCTTCTCTGAAACTATACGCTGCCGTAGTAGTATCAGCAATCAAAGCTAACCACTGAGCATTAGTCTGAGCATTAAGGATGGGCGTTCCATCATTAAACTTGGTGGCTCTCAGATTTTCTTTAAGCCAAGTCTGGTTTCCAATCTTAACTGTAGTATAATCATTTCCGTCAGCATCGTATACAAGCTCGCCTTTCACGCAACGTATGTTTTCACCACCGTTCCAGTACCATGCACCAACACTGAGATTCTCATTTCCACTCCATAAACCAACTTCTGTGGCTTTGTCTTTGCCACCAAAGTTTCTTGAACCCCTGGCCCACCAGCGGGCAATACCCCAGCCAAGGTTATATCCTCCACTGCCACCATCGCGCGCACCCAAAAGTTCACCTTTGAAACCAAAGTCATCGGTACCGCCAGCAGCAACAGATTTTAACTTCGATGCGCAATTTTCCCATGCAGTGGCATCACCATTAAGTGTTCCACCGGCAAAAGCAGCCAAGACACCCCATTCAGCCTTAGAGGGTACACGAAAGCCTGCTGGACAAGGATTCTTATTAGGGGTATTGGCAACTTGCCAGTTATAATAAACGGAATCATGTAAAATTCCCATAGCAGGAGTTACAGTATCTGCAACTAATCCAGCCCAGGTTGCCTTGTCTGCAATAAGAATAGGTGTGCCATCATTAAACTTAGTGGTTCTCAGGTTTTCTTTCAACCATACCTGGTTGCCAATAACAATTTGATGATAAGTAAAACCGTCAATATCAGTTACTGTAGGCAGACTACTTTCAGCAACGGAAAGGGCTCCTGTTCCATCAACTTTAAGAGCATAAACCTTCCCGTTTGCTCCTTTTAATAATAGTGAATCAGAAAGACCGACCTGACCACCGCCACCTTCGCCTGAATCACCTTTATCGCCTTTTGGTCCCATAACTCCTGGAACATTAGCTTTTTCAGCATACAAAGCATAAGGAACACTCAATAACTGGCTGGTTCCCATTTCAACATCATTAACAATGATTGTTATGAAATAGGGGCCCATTGCCCAATTTATTTTAGCGAAATTTGCTGCATCAACTGATCCAATATTTAAAGTAACCAAACCATAGGCATTTGTAGTTGTATTGTGAGTTTCACTTAAAACAATGTCGCCATCGGCAGCACCTTTTAAAATAACCACATCAACTTTTGCTGCAGTGCTTACCTTTACAGCACCAGCAGCATCGCGTATTACAGCCTGATATTTGAATAATCCGGGGGCAGCCTGAGAAAACAGGCTCGCAGTAATTAATACCGTAACAATACTTAAGAATAATTTTTTCATAGTCTTAGTTTTATTTTTTAATGATTGTAAATGATTTAATATCTGAGGAAGCATTGCTAATCTTCAAAATATAGCTTGCGTTAGTCATGTTGCTGAATGAAATAGTGGTTTCCTCAGCCTGGATGCGGTTTTGCTTTAGCAGCTTTCCGTTCATATCAAAGATCTGATATCGCAGACCTTTTTCCTGAGCATTTGTAATTTGCAACTTCAATTCAGCAACAACCGGGTTAGGATAAGCGTTTATTGCAAAGTCAACAATAGTAAGATCAATTGCATCAGGAATACTAATGTTACCTGGTTGAAACCCTTCCATTAACACAATGTCTCCTGAAGAATAAGTAGCAATGGCAAGTTCACCAATAGTGTAGCTTACTGATCCACTGGTGTTTGAATTGAAATCTCCTCCAGTTGCAATAACCTGCTGCGCCTGCAAAGTAGTTCCAAAGCCAAAAACGCAGAAAGCAATTAAAAGCTTTTTCATTTTTCTCATAAGGATTTTGTTTTAGTTAATACAATGATTGTTAAAAACCGTTATTTATTTTGGGCTGTCATAAAGACGAATAAAGATACTCCTTGAATGAAATGCGAGTTATGGACAAGAATAACTATCTCATGGACAATTTATTCAAGGTTAAAACAAAACAATGATTTTACGATTAATTACCTTTTGAGAATTGCTTATAACAATATCATTAATAGGTAATTAACAAGCAATCATTACAAATACATTTTAATATGTAATGCAAGAGCTTATTATTCTCTGATACAGAAAAACCTTGAATTTTTAGTTAAAAAGGATGAGATTTTGTTCCAAATGCCAATTTTATCTAAAAGGGATACACTTCAAATGGTTGAACCCATTTTTTATTACCTGAAAAGGTCCTGGGATTGTAAAATCAGTAGATATAGGCGAATTATAAAAGTCTTTTTCAATCCCTTTTACTGGGATGCATTTAAAAGAATTAAAAGACTCGCCGTTAGAAATATTCATAAAAAGATCAAGTGGCGATAATACGGATGCTCCCTTCATAACAGCGCCGTTTTCAACTTCTCCTTTATGAATTTCAGGAGTGAAGCTATTGAGATCATTACCTGTCATAATCCTCCAGATATCAATATTTACCATAGGCTGAACTTTCCAGATTTCAGGATCCGGGGATTTTTCAGGTGGAAAATTTGCCCTTTTTAAGGAGTTTTTTAAGATATTAGCAAGAGTATCTTCAGAAATCCTCTTATCATTTGAGCCAATGGTAAATGAATTGAATGCTAATCCCTCCCATTGCCATTGCATACCATTGACAAACAAATTATAATCCGATTTATTATTGAAGACTCTTTTGCCATCATCGGGTGGCAAACATATATGTCCACGATAGTTATCAATAAAGGTGTTATTGAAAATCTTCAAATCATGAGTCCCGCAAATCCCTTTTTTACCAGCCTCATTGGGAATTGTTCGTTCGGTAACAATGCGGGCGTAAAATCCAAAATGTGAATTACAATATAAAAGGTTGTGGGCAATGGTTGCACCGGATGCATCGTGGGTGTAAATTCCATCACCCATCCGGGTATAGGCAACAATATTATTATCTACCATACAATTTCCGAATCCAAGTTCAAGAAAAATTCCCTGTCCTGAATTTCCAATAACAGTATTGCGGGTTATACGTGCACCATACCATCCCCAATCCAGCCATATTCCAGAGCAATCATTATCTCTTACAATATTCCCTTCAATTATACCACTATCAAGTCCATGAAATTTAATTCCTGCCGATTCTGCCCAGGGGTTGGCCAGTCGATTATTCCTTTCGATCAGGTTATACCTTACAATCGTGTTTCGTGCACAATGGCCTGCAATTCCACAAGTCCCGTTATCGCTAATTTCATTGTTCTCAATAAGGTGATATCCAACTGTATTTCTTTCAGGCCTGAATGTATTATTATCGGTATCAACAGGACCTTCATCTCCACAGTCAATTCCAAGAGACTTTGCCCAGCGAATAGAATTATTCCGAATGATCCAATGATTTCCCGAACGGCAACCCAAAGCTCCAGCCTGAGGGTAGCCATCTTTTTCCCAAAATGAACTGGGAAACTGATTTGCACAATGCTCCATAATAAATCCGTTGACTTCAATATAACCAAGTCCGCGTTTTTTTGGTGCGAAAATTCTATTTCTTACTGCATATTCAATTGTACTATTATATATGGTGTAATTTCCAATATAAGTAAAGTGAATGAATATCAACTTTTTATCCTTCTGTACATAGAAACTACCCGGAGATTGTTTTAACTGTTCAAAACTCTCAGCTTCAGCATAAATTCTGCCATTTACAAAAATCTCTCCGAGGGAAAAGAATTTTTCGGGAGAAAACATTCTTGTGAGAAAGGGATTAAAATCGCCTGTAGTAATTGTATCTATGGGGCTAGAGAAAATATTCACATTCTCAGAGAAGACAGTCCAGTGATTTTTCCAGATTTCCGATCCCTTTAAAATAACCTTCTCACCGGGAGCTGCCAGATAAACAATATATTTCCCGGGTTCTCCTCCTCTTTCCGGAGCAACCCTTTCTCTGTATATACCAGCGTGAACAAGCACTGTATCAGAAGGCATGGCAATAAGTGTAGCTTTGGAAATCGTTAAAAAAGGATAATCACTAGTGCCTGGATTAGAATCATTGGCCACCGGGTTTTTCTGACTAACAACCCAAACTCTGGCTGCAACTGAGTTTGAAAATAAAACACCAAGGGTAAAAACTATCAGGATTTTGGAAGGTCTCATCAATTAATTCCTTAGAAATGTATTATTTAAGTAATGTATTCATAGAAAATACTTCAATTCTACTCTTGAAAAATTATGCTCTCCATGGCCGGCTTCTCGGGATATCACTGTTTAGGATTTCATATGCGAGATTAACATTGTCGATCATCTGGAAATCATACATCCCTACACATATAAAATCTGCTCCATGTTCAAAGGCCCACCTAAATGCATCTTTTGGAAGAATTGCTCCGGCAGCTAAAACCTTAAATGCTATCCATGGCTGCTCCAGTGTACTCATGAATTCTTCTGTTTCATCTGAATTCTGGCAGAAAATATTGTCAGCAAAACCTTCCTGAAGTGTTGTTTTCCTTTCATTATCGATTCTTGCAGACCAGTATGAGTTTTTATGAAAGGTCTTCATCCAGAAATCTGGTATTAATCCTTTTTCAACACAAGCTTTTATAGTTTGCAACTCATGAGCACCTATTCCTGCTGGGAGACCACTCTTCCTTGTTGTTTCGAGTGCCCAGGCAATCTCATCAAACTTCCCTTCTTTAACAAAGATATCAGCTGTTCCGCCCTGTACATAGCAAGCGGCAGCTCCATTATCAATAGATTTAATTAAATCATCACGGAAGTTCCAACCCCCATCGCTGATGAACTGGATTTTCCCACCCTGATCCCAGTATTTTTTTATAACAGGACTAAGAATTGGATTAGTAATCAGAGTATTAATTCCGCATTTTTCTGCCATTTGCAGAGTCTTAAAAACCTTATCTTCAGTATGGTATGCTTTTACAAGATCGTTAACATATAATAAATCACGGGCATGAGCCCAACCTCCAATGAGGTTACCTCCCATGATCATCCTGCTCAAATCCAATCCCTTTATTTTTGCATGTGGAATTTTCCCTTTAAGCTTATCCAAGCCTTTATAATCAAGTGGTTTTGAGGTGGCACCAGAGATTACATCTGTTCTGAGATTCTTTTCTTCAAAACTTTCCCATCCATGTTTTTGATTAAAGGCAATGGCAAAAGCTCCCGCAATCGGAATTGTTGCCATAGCTTTGAGCATGTCCCTTCGCTTACTGTCGCCTTCATTAGTCTCAACATCTTCTTTTTTCTCCTTTTTGACGAAAAAAGATTTTATCGGAACGGCTCTGAAATAATCCAGTCCATATTTCCTACTAGAGTCAGATGACATGATAACCATCAAAGCAAAAGCTTCAATGAGATTCAGGTTAACAATCATAAATATTCCCTGTGGACCAACCTCCTGAAATACTCCAATAAAAGGAGGATATGCAAAATAGTATAATAAAAGTAATAAGGTCCCGCCAATAGATGCAATTCGGGTAAAAAGCCCAAACATTAAGCCTAATCCAACTAAAATCAATCCCCAGATATTAAGCAGGTCAACTGCTTTCATAACTATATCATTCGACGCCATCCATTTAAAAAAGCCAGCCAGTATCCATGTAGAATTAAGAAGATAATTTTCAGCTGTCCAACCGGAATGCATAAGTTTTGTTAGCCCTTCATAAAGAAAATGCCAGCCGATGGCTACCCTTAAAAACAAAAGGAAAAATACCAGCATTGCACTTAGATATTCAACTTTTCTAATTTGTTTCATAATTCCCCATGTTTATTTATTTGGAAATATTTAATCCTTTGGCCTACATGCATTCAGATACTGCATAATATCCTTTGCTGAAACTTACGCAATATAGTATATGTTACATTCATATTCATGGATACTTTCTTCAAAGAAATGGATTCTGAATTCAATTTGTTTGACGTTTTCCTCATAATGTTTAAACATTTATAAGCTTCAAGAATAAAACTAAACGAATAGTTTCCTAAGAAGAAAAATGAGATAAATACTTATTATTGAATTCGTTACACTGCTCTGCGGATGACAAATAATTCACCTATCTATTATTTTTGATATCCGGGATTCTCATACTTCACACTCACGCAAAGGTTGAGATTGTAGGCAGTCATTTTATAAAACTAGTAAAATTGTCCATACGATAGTTGCTATCGTCCATTATTCAGATTTCCTCTGCGGAGTATCTTTATATGCAATCAAAAACAATGTTTTTAATAACAAAACATAAAAACTTGATAAATAGGAAGTTTTAAGTATAGCTGGAAATTTTACACAAATTAAATTTTATGAGCAAAATAATAGTAATCGGAAGTTCAAATACTGATATGGTTATTAAAACAAACAGACTGCCGGTTCCGGGGGAAACTATTCTGGGAGGCACTTTTATGATGAATGCTGGCGGTAAAGGAGCAAATCAGGCTGTTGCGGCAGTCAGGCTTGGTGGCGAAGTTACTTTTGTTACAAAAACCGGAAATGACATATTTGGCGAAAAAGCCATGCAGCAATTCATTAATGAAGGAATTGACACAAAGTATTCTATTAAAGACCCTGTTAATCCTTCTGGTGTTGCATTGATAAATGTTGATGAAAATGGAGAAAACTGCATTGTTGTTGCTCCCGGCGCAAATGGCACTTTAAGTAAAAATGAGATTATAGATAAACTTTTTGACCATGATCTTTCAGATTTATTCCTTTTACAACTTGAAATCCCCCTCGATACGGTTGAATATACAGCAAAAAGAGCCGCAGGAAAAGGGTATAGGGTTATTTTAAATCCTGCACCGGCCAGCGCTCTTTCCGATGAAATACTTAGAAGTCTTTATTTAATAACTCCTAATGAAACTGAAGCTGAAATTCTTACCGGGATTAGGGTTCATGATGTCTCTAGCGCCGAAAAAGCCGCCTTAAAACTCAATGAAAAGGGAGTAAAAAATGTTGTAATTACAATGGGTGCAACAGGGGCATATATTCTGTGTGGAGGTATTTCAAAACTAATACCGGGAAATTCTGTAAAAGCAATCGACACCACTGCTGCAGGGGATGTCTTTAATGGTGCTCTTACTGTTGCCCTTTCTGAAGGTAAGACCATTGAAGATGCTGTCCATTTTGCAAATAAAGCTGCATCAATCTCAGTAACCCGCATGGGAGCTCAGGCATCTGCCCCTTTTAGAAAGGAGATTAATTTAGTAACATTAAAAAATAATTACTCAACTTAATAGGAAATTATCTTTATTGCGAACAATATTAAGGTTTGTTTATTTTATCATTCCTCAAATTGCTATTAATTCCAAAATCATTAATTGCAGCCGTCTGGCATCTATAAGTATAGCTCTCGGAACGAATATCCCTGTTAAATATGAAATTATAAATAGTCAATTATTATTAATAAACTGAAACTTAACGCCTATGAAAGCTTCTTCTTGCCTTTAAAAAAATCATAGAATGAGGAAACATTCCACGATTTACTAAACTAAGATTAAACCTTTCCATTTCTAAAATCTTCTAAAATAGAAATGGCAGTATTCTAACCTAAAACCATTACAATTTATGAAAAAAAATCATTTTTCAGATCATGATTTTTCATCATTTCGGCTCAAAAAAAGCCTGATTTTGAAAATTTCATTTGTTCTATTATTGTTCTATTCGTTTTCTTTTGCAATCCCTACATATGTAAATGGTAATTTCGAAAACGATCTCATCAAAATTGCTACTGGAGGGTCAGAGCAGCAAAAAACTGTATCAGGTACCATCACTGATTCTCAAACAAATGCTCCTTTAGTTGGTGTAGAAATTATTATTGAGGGCAGTACCATTGGCGTTATCACTGATGCAAACGGTAAATACTCTATTGTTGTACCTGGTGATAACACTGTTCTTGTGTTTTCATACATTGGTTACCTTACGCAGCATGTTGCGGTATTAGGGCAAGCTGCTATAAATATATCAATGGTTCCCGATGCTCTTAACCTCGACGAAGTTGTAGTAATTGGTTATGGAGTTCAGAAAAAATCTGAAGTTACTACAGCTATAGCAAGTGTAAAATCTGATGAGTTTGTAAAGGGAGCCGTTCTTGATGCAGGTCAGTTGCTTCAGGGAAAAGTTGCCGGGCTCACAATCATTAATAATGGCGGTGATCCTACCGGCAATTCTCAGATATTACTGAGAGGAACAGCTACACTTAGCACCAGCACACAACCTTATATTCTCATTGATGGA
Organism: Bacteroidales bacterium; assembly: GCA_038316435.1. Taxonomy (GTDB): domain Bacteria; phylum Bacteroidota; class Bacteroidia; order Bacteroidales; genus JACJXF01. The sequence goes on from JBBQAQ010000029.1 coordinate 27,099, forward strand.
ATTCCGGGGGATTTGAATACTGTTGCTCCTGAAGATATTGAATCAATAAGTGTTTTAAAAGATGGTTCGGCAGCTGCAATTTATGGAACCCGTGGTACTAATGGCGTTATACTGATTACAACCCGCAGGGCAAGCGGAAAAGCAGCATCCTCAATCGAGTATAATTCCTATTATAGCACCCAAAAGATTGTAAGGAAACCTGATATGCTGACTGCAGCACAATACCGTCAAAAGATAGCTGATGGTGTGGGTTTTCAGGACATGGGCGCCTCAACTGATTGGGTTGACGCTATAACCAGATCTCCCTTTTCTCATGTACAAAACCTTACTATCAGAGGTGGGGACTCGAAAACTAATTTCATAGCTTCTGGAGTGTACCGTGCTATTGAAGGCATAATGCAAAAATCTGACAATCGCACTTTGAATGGTCGATTTGATTTGAACCATAACATGTATGACGGTAAACTTTTATTCAATTTCGGTTTCCTTGCTTCGAATAATTCATATACAGCAACTGGAAATGGATGGGGCGCAGATCCTTATGCTTTTGACGCATATACTTATCGTCAGGCTTTAAACCGAAATCCCACAGAACCTGTTAAGAATGCAGACGGTAGCTTTTATGAAAGGCCGAGTCTGTATTTTTATGATAACCCTGTAGCCCGTCTCTATGAATCAGATGGAAAAAACACTTCAAATTCAACCAGAATTAATGGAAGCATTACCTTAAAACCCATTGAAGGTCTAAGTATCAAAGCTTTAGTTTCCCAGCAAAAGTATAATCAGCTGACAGGATATTCTGAGAATTTTAATCATATATCAAATCTCAGGGATAAGAGGCATGGTTATGCAGCAAGAAGCACAAATGAAAGCACTGAAAAAATGTTGGATTTAACTGCTGATTATAGCAAATCAATTGGCGATCATAATTTTTCAGTACTTGCCGGATACAGCTACCTTTCACAAATGTATGAGGGTTTTTATTCAGATAATTATGATTTCCCGACAGATGCCTTCACTTATAATAATCTGGGAATTGGAAATGCTCTTTCATTAGGATTTGCAAAAATGAGCAGCAGCAAAAGCTTATCTAACCTGATTGCTTTCTTCACCCGCGTCAATTACAGCTATAAAGAGAGATACCTTCTAATGGCCAGTTTTCGCAGAGAAGGCTCTAATGCATTTGTAGGTGCAAAAGAACCCTGGGGTAACTTTCCAGCCGTTTCAGTTGGATGGAGAATTAACAAGGAAGATTTTATGAGCAACATGACATTTATTGACGACCTCAAATTACGGGCTGGATATGGCGTTACAGGAACCGCTCCTGATCAAATGTTCCTTGGGGTTGGCCGTTTAGGTTATTCAGGCTATTTCCTCAATAACGGGGTATGGTCTCCAACACTTGTACCTGTAAGTAATCCAAACCCTTACTTGAAATGGGAAGAAAAACATGAAACCAATATCGGACTTGACTTTTCACTCTTAAAAGGACGAGTAGGTGGAAGTATTGATTACTACAACCGTCGCACAAAAGGTCTGTTGTATGACTATGCGGTTCCTTCACCTCCAAACCTTTATGGCATTACTACAGCTAATGTTGGTACAATGGAAAACAAGGGATTAGAAGTAATGTTTAACCTTGTTCCAGTGAAGACAAACAACTTTTCATGGACTTCAAATATCAGCTTCTCAACCAACCAGAATAAACTGGTAAGTTTGGAAAATGATTTGTATACACTGACCAATGATTTTTTTGATGTTGGTTATCTCAATGATGGAGGTGGCTGGACTCACAGAGTAAAAGTGGGAGAAAAGATCGGAAATTTCTATGGATTTAAAGTTGTAGATGTTACAAGCGATGGTAAATGGATCTATGAACTGCCTGATGGTAGTCGCGTGAACTTTGATGGTTTTACCAAGGCAGAGGCCGATAAAATGATACTTGGAAATGGCTTACCGAAATATTATGCAGGATGGAATAACACCTTCCGTTACAAAAACGTTGATCTAGGTATTACCATGAGAGGAGCATTTGGCTTTCAGATCCTGAATTCTATGCGTGTTTATTATGAAAATCCTCTTACTACTGCATATAATCAGCTCAATTCGGCTTATGATAAAGCATTTGGAAAAGCTATTCTAAATGTGAATGAAACTGAATGGAACAGCTATTATATCGAAGATGGAGATTATTGGAAGATTGATAATGTAACACTCGGTTATAATTTCAAAACTCCAGCCCTTAAATATATAAAGGATGCAAGAATCTATGTTTCAACATTAAATACTCTTGTCTTAACCGGATATACTGGAATAGACCCGGAAGTAAATAGTCTTGGCCTTAATCCAGGAACTGATGAACGGGATAAATATCCAAGTACTCGGACTTTTACAGCTGGAATTAATGTTACTTTCTAATCCAAAAAATTTGAAAAAATGGAAACTTTAAAAAAAATATGCAAATATTTTGTATTCACTTTGGTTCTCGTTTCTTTAACGGGAGCATGCACCAAACTGGAAGATCAGAATTTTAGTCAACTGGTATCTTCTAAATTTGTGCCGAAAACTCAAGACATTCCATCTCTGATTGGCCCGGCGTATGTAAGCTGGCAATGGCTTAATGAAATGGGTATGGAATGGTGGCCAGGATTACGCTATACACAAGAGATTAGTTCTGACGAACTTATGATCCCAAAAAGACCAAATGGCTGGGTTGATGGCGGAATGTATCGGGATGTATTTATGCACCAATGGACAACCTTTGATACTTATGCAAATGGCACTTGGGTAAATTCCTATAAGGGTGTCACAAACACAAACCGAATAATATACCAGGTTGAATCCGGTCAGATTCCGGTAACTGAAGGGAAAGAGAACCTATTAGCCGAATTAAAGGTACTTAGAGCTTCTTATTATAATGTGTTGTGTGATCTGTTTGGCAATGTTCCCATTGTAACAAAATTTGACGTTCCTGAAGGTTTTCTTCCGGAGCAAAATACAAGAAAACAGGTTAATGACTTCATAATTTCTGAAATTACGCTATCGATTCCTCTGTTAAGTGAGGAGGTTAGTCCTGCAACTTATGGCCGCTTTACCAAATGGGGCGCATTTGCATTACTTGCAGATATGTACCTAAATGCAGAAGTTTATACTGGTACAGCGGAATGGGCTAAATGTATTGCAGCCTGCGATTCAGTTATTAATTCCGGTAAATATGAATTAGAAACCAATCGGAAAGATGTTTTCAAAGCTCAAAATCAGAATTCAGGTGAAATTATTTTCGCAATACCTTATGATGAGATCTATGCCCAGTCTTGGGGAGCTGCTATGGTTTCACTGGAACCTCAAAGTCAGGAAGTTTATAATATGCAAGGAACCCCGTGGGGTGGATCATGCGCTGTTCCTCAGTTCATAGATACTTATGATCCGGATGATTACAGGCTAATGGATTGGGTTCAGGGTCCACAGTTTTCCGCCAACGGCGACACACTTTATGGTGCTATGGATTTACTCGGCGTTCCCTTTGCATATGTTAATGAAGTTCCCAGCATCGATTCTACAACTGAAATGTCCGGATATCGTGAAGGAAAGTATGAATATGAGGATGGCATGCAAATGTTTATGAATAATGATCAGCCAATATACCGTTATGCTGATATCCTTATGATGAAAGCTGAAGCATTGCTTAGATCTGGTAAAGCAGATGAAGCTGCCACTATTGTAAGCCATGTTAGAGAAAGATCATTTATGGAAAATCCTGAAAAAGCCACAGTCACGGGTAGCAAACTTCAGGGTGGAAGCGTCTACAATTATGGTTTGAGAGATGGCCTTTACGGATGGAATACAACTGAGGGGGGCGCCGATATTCAATATGGTGGATTTCTGGATGAACTGGGTTGGGAATTCGCTCAGGAAGGACATCGCCGCCAGGATTTGATTCGTTTTGGCGTATTTACAACCAAATCATGGTCATCACATAGTCCTAACGGTAGTCATCGCACCATTTTTCCAATACCCCAGGATGAAATTAATAAGAACACAAACCTTACACAAAACCCAGGTTATAATTAGTTAATAGTTAGTCATTTTTGGATGGTCATTTTGCCATCCAAAAATTACTTTTTTTATCCAATCCAATAAGGGTCCTCAAAAATGACAAAACAAAAAGATAATATGTCTATAAAAATGAAAGCAAGTTTAGTCTCGTTCTTCAGGAAAAACCTGTTGGTCATTACCATTATTTTTATAGCCGTATCAACAATGCAGGCTGAAACATGGCATGTATCAGTTTATGGCAATAATGCAAACATTGGATCATTTAAATATCCTTTCAAGACTATTTCAAAAGCAGCAGAAATGGCATGGCAGGGAGATACAATTCTCGTATTGGAAGGCATATACAGAGAACGTGTTGCTCCTCCAAGAGGCGGTATATCAGGAAAACCCATTGTTTATATGGCAGAACCCGGAAAAAAAGTATTTATTAGAGGATCTGACGAATGGAAAGTGGAATGGCATGCAGGCGGAGAAGGTATTCTATTTGCAAAACCTGCCGATTCATTTTTTACAGATGATGTCTATTTCGACAGTGCAAATCCCTTTAAAGTTGATGTGTCCTCAACTCCATGGGGAAGAAATGGCTTCAAAGAATTTCCTGATATTTTCGGATCCGTAAAATATACACTGGGCCAGGTATTTGTAGATGGTCAAATGTGGAAACAAGTCCCTCTTAAAGAGGAAATGCAAACCGAATACAAAACCTGGTGGTATGACAGACTCAGCGGTAATGTATATTTAAATACTGGAAAAGACTCCGGTTTATCAGATCATACAGTTGAAATTACTACGCGTCGCAGAGTATTCGCTCCACATAAAAGGGGATTAGGCTATATTCATGTTATCGGATTCATTATTGAGCATTGCGGAAATCAGTTTCCGGATGGCTTCTGGGATATTAAAGAAAATGCACAATCTGGAGCGTTGGGAACAAGACAGGGAAATCACTGGCTAATTAAAAATAATGTTATCAGATATGCCAACAGCATAGGAATTGATTGCGGAGCAGAAGGTCCTGATAATGAAAGACTGGAAGAAACTCCTGACCTGGGACATTCAATAATTGAAAACTTCAGCCATATTTCAGGAACTGTCATTGAAGATAATTTTATAACAGATAATGGATCAAACGGAATTATGGCGCTTGGCACATATAATCTCACCATTAAAGGCAATGTAATCACCCGCAACAATAACCTGCATTTTAAGGGAGACAACCGCTATGAACAGGCTGGAATCAAACTTCATTTCGCAAACAAGGCACTGATAATCGGCAATTATATTGTTGGTAATTACTCATGGGGTATATGGCTGGATAATCAATGGCCTGACTCAAGAGTTACAGGTAATTTTATTGCAAATAATGAGCGAAGTGGTATTTTTCTCGAACTTACTGATTATCCTTTCGATAAAGCGATTATCGATAATAATATTCTCTTAGGGAATATTGAAAATGCAGTATATGCCCATGATGCGTCAGGCGGTACATTCATAAATAACCTGTTCGCCAACACACCCGGTTACCCTGACGCCTCTGAATTCGGCCAATCTGTTTATGTAAAGCAGACCGGCCCAAGAGATATGGCTGCAAGATCCTACCATTTCTCATTTTATAATAATATTCAGATTGGCAGTAAGCATGTGTATTCCATAAATTATCCTGCCTATCTCAGCGGGGAGCAGCATTTCGACGGAAATGTTTATGATGCTCTTCCCTACAGCAGGGTATTCATAATAAATCCTGCATCCGGAACTAATGATCTTTTCAAAAATGACAGCTTGTTCTCTCTGGTTTTGAATGATATTGGCGACCACGGTTTGAAAACCTCTGATATAAAACAGAATTACGCAGCGCAATTGAATTTCAATGAATGGCAAAAGTTCTGGAAAGTTCACTCACCATTTTATGACCAGAACAGCATTCTTTCTTCGGGAAATATAGTTTCCTATAACCCTGAAAATTTTGAATTGAAGGTTTTCATTAATTTCAAGCCAAAAAACTTGAAAACTTTTAATCACCCTTCATTAGATTATGATTACCAAGGAACAAAGATTTTGGAGGCAATAATTCCGGGTCCTTTGCAAAATTTAAAAAAGGGATTGAATAGCATTATTGTCTGGAATGGCAGACAATCACTCATTGAGAATATATATTCATCCCCGGAAGCTTCGGGTAAGAAACCAAATGAGTTTTAATCTCTCATTTAACAACAATCGAAAAAGTTCCAGGACCCACTATTTGGGCTTTCCCCTCAACTGTCGCTATACCGGATAGATTAGCCTTTACTTTGTCAGGCAGGGTGAGCATTCCACCTTTTAGTTTTGTCAATTCAATAGTAATATTTCCTGTTGGTGTAGGAACTGAACCTTTTATCCATTCCAATTCTGCCAGTTGCGGTTTAATAATACACTCCGAAAAGCCTGCTGCTGTTGAATAAATCCCCAAAACACATTTACTCAATGCCAGTACTGGTGCTGCCCCGGACCAGACATGGCATAGACTGTTGGCAAAAGGTCGTCCATATAAAGTTAGTTTTTCAGCAGGACTTTGCCATGGGCGAATATCTTCTGCAAAACGACTGCATCCATCATTCAGCATACCTCCCCAAACCAGTTTCAGTCGGTTCAGAAAGCTTCCTGTCCTTCCGGCTTTTGCATAAGCCAGACATTCATAAATTTGGTTCAGGCTATAACTTTGTGTATTCCTTTCCAGATTATCCAAAACTTTCCCGAAAACAGTATTATACTCCTCAGGTTTCACAAGGTCAAAAAGAATGCCCCAAACCTGAGCGTAGGAAGTAGTTCTTTTATCTAATTTACCATCGGAATCAATCCCATTTAGAAAAGCACCAACTGCCCCATCCCAAAAAGTTTCCCGAATCTGCTTTCTCATTTTTGAGGCTGCATTTTTATAGAGTTTTGCTTTCCTTGTTAGATTTAATTTTTCTGCAATAGAACCGCCAACCTCAAAACTTTTCATTATCAACATCTGCGAGTAACAAGGAATTCCTTTGCGCTCAGGACCCGTTTCCGGGGTCATTGACCAGTCGGGGAAAAAGCCCCAGGTCTTAAAATTCTTCCCACTGATAAATCCCTTTTCATCCTGAAGACTCATATAAACATCCAAAATATTGAAAAGATTTTCCTGGTAATTTTGAAGCAAAGTAAGATCACCTCGAACTAAAAAATCATGTTCAAACCCCAGAAAAATAAAAGGCGGATAATCTCCAATTCCAAAGTCTTTAAGGCTGGCATTTATGGGAAGGAGCTGCGAAATGATGCTGTTATTGGCTATCTCTTTATCAAAAAAAACACAATCAGCTGCTGGTATAGCCATTATTGCATCTGCCCAAGAAAGAGCATCACGCTTAATGCCATCAAGGTAAAAGTCATGCATACAGCTATGAATTGTTGCTGCTCCGGCAGCCCAAATTTCATTTAATTCAATATCGTTGCAAGAGAAGCCGCCTTTATAATTTACAGGGGTAATATTGGCTTTAAAATGGAGATTTGAAATTATGCAAGTTCCTGTGCTTTTTATCTGGATATATCTTGCACATCGCTCAGGTAAAATATAATTCCGGGGTATCTGGTCTATTCCAATTTCGGGGATTGGCTGCTGTTCCAATTTATCAGGATCAGTTTCCTTAACCTCCAATAAAGATTCTCCCGTGAAAAAACTTAACTTTCCTTCTCCTTCTGCATTAAACGCAATACATCCAATTTCATCATGCCACAAATCGGCTATCAGGCTACCCCCATGTGAAAAATTAAAACCCTTGTCACTTACAACAACATTTTCTGTCGAGACAACTCTGTTTACAGGTATTTCAACAACAATCTCAGGCTTACTGTCAGGCAGAATTCCTGGTTCGTCTACAACATGCTGCCATTCAGGCTTTTTCCAGGTTTTCTGATCGAGACTTACTTCCCATCCTTCAGGATCAGAAAATCCCTCTCCTTCAACCATAATACACGGAAGACTTCGGGAGAAATCGACTTTCATTTCGATTAAATGCATCCCTGGTTCAACAATATCCGTGCGGTTTGTAATATCTCCTTCTACCCCATCAACAAGAAAAGATATTCTTCCAGTTGGACCAGTCCAACGAATTCCGGAATTGGCCGAAACCATAAGTTTTTTTCGAAACCATGCGTAATAAACCGGTTGACAAAAATTACCAGGATAGCCTATGTGCCGGCATCTTGAAACAGCTTCTGCTACACGCCTTGAATTTACGTGTGCTGTTTTCTGTCCAGGATACCAGATCCAGGTGGAATTCCATTTTTCAGATGTTTCAGGTAGTACCTTTTTACAATTTTCATCAAGCCAGGGATCAAAAATCCGAAGTCCTTCATTCATTTGTAATGGAACTGCTTGTATGAAGCGGGATTCATCCAAGCTGGCATTTAATGGAAAAAAATATAAAGCACCAGCACCTAAGGCAGTGTTTTTAAGAAATTTACGTCTGTTGAGACCTGTCATTTTTTCTTATTATTAATTTCAATTCTATGTATTTTCAGGCAATATATCCTGCAAGTTTCATCTGTAATTAAGTTATTTTAATGGTCAGATGAACCCCGAAGGGCTCACCGAAGGTAAACCCACATGTTGCTGAATTATATTCATTTGTGATTGTGTTTTTTGAAACTTGTGGGTTTCATCATAATGAATTTAATAAATAATCAAAATTAATTCAAATAAATGAAACAAATCAATCCAGGAATCATTGGTTATTCATCTTTAAATGAAGAAATGCTTTACCTTTTCACAATTTTATTTATATAAACAATTTGACTATTGGATGTTATCGTCAATAAATAAATGCCAGATGGCAAATTAATTCCATTTTTTGCGAGCCTGATTGAATATTCATACGATTCACCCATTCGATATGGTAAGATTTCGTTATACATTAGTCGTCCTGTAACATCTGATATATTTATGTTTAAAGAAGGATATTCCTGGGTCTGTATTTTAACAGTGACAAAATCATCAAATGGATTGGGATAAACATTGTACTTTTCCATAGTCTGGAGGGGTTGGTTTAAATTAGTACCGGGACAATCCCCATATAAATTCTCATCCATCCATTTAAGACGGTCTTGTGCCCAATCTTTGACATATTGCACTTCACTTTCAAAACTTCCCGCTATATATTTATTTGGAGGAACTGATTCATTAATAATATCCCATTTGTTGAAATTTCTGTCAATAGAACTACCCATGACATTTACCATACTATCGATTGTATTCAAAACAGAATTGTCAGATAGTATTGTCGCCCGTAATTCTATCCAGCGACATTTTAATTGATTCCGATAGCTTTCGTCCTGAAGCAATTTGTCCCACCAAAACGGTATTGGCCAGTCATCTACATTGTCAATAATTCCATCCTTTATCCACCCATTCGGTTTATAGCCTGAGGAATAATAGCAAAGTCCCCATCCATAATCATAATCCCAAAGAGGACCCATGACAAGCTTACCGCCTTTGCTGTCGCGTTGCTTATAAAAAAACGCACTGATCTGGTAGGAATCAACATTTCTGGTCAATTCATTAATTAGAAAATAATCTATAAATGAATTGACATCAATATATTTTCGATATCCGTTAACAGGATCGGCGAAATTCGGCCCATTTAATATAGCTTCAAAATTGTCCATGTACCCTTTTATATAAGTCTTCTGCTGAGCAGTAAGATCAGCATATTTTGGGTCATGGTACATAATGTTAACATTTTTGCCAGCCACTTTAAACTTTGATGTCCATCCGTTTAAACCATCAAATTCCTTATCAAGTTTCAGGATATACCCGCCTGTTAGAGAATCACCGCCATTATCATCGGGATCGAGCTTTGAAATGCGGACTCTGTTTTTATCGATTTTTATCTTCTCCATTAAAACATACAAGCCCAGATAGTTGTCATTGATAAACAATTCGGAAAAAATACATCTCGAACCATAATGGCCAGTTTTAAACCCTAATGAAAATGTAAGTGCATTCCTTATCAGGGTTTTGTCAGTGTATGGGCCATATAAAATCCAGTCATTTTCGGCAGGAAGGCCCATTAATGAAGTATTAAAGTTTGTTCCATCCGTATTTCTTGTTTCAATTGAAAAATTTTTCTTTGGAAATAAGATAAAGCTTGCCTGTCCGCGGTATTCAATACCAATTGTTCCTGAATAATTATTGAAAGGATCGTCAGGATGGTTAAGCGTACCATCTGTATTCATTATGATACCCATGGTGGCGGTTATCTTGGAATCATGTGATATGACTTTCCCATTAGTGTTAATAACAACCACTGGAAGTTCAGACTCAAAAGTCTGTGCTTTCGCACCATCAATAAAAAATAGCAATAGTATAAGGACCAAAAAGAAACTTTCGAATCTCCATTGAAATTTTAACATAATTATCCTCTTTCCTGCATTACGTGTTTATAAAAAACTAAAGTATTGGAATTTAAGAGCAAACAAATGGATGTAAATTTCAATACGATGGATAATTTGATTCTTTTACTCTGGATGTGAATCATTTAATTGAAAATTTATCTGTTGGAAAAAACTTCTTTTCAGACATTAAACAAAAAGTCTTTAATGGAATAAAGGCAGTTTTAAATGTTAGACTAACAAATTAAAACTGCCTTTCAATGAATGATTATTTTAGTAAAGCGGATTTTGAATCAGATTGGAATTTTTATTCATTTCGTCCAGTCCGATTGGAAGAAAATAAAATCTGTCATTCCATGTACGTGTTTGAACATTGATTTTTGTAAAAGCCGGTGTTGTTGTAATTTTATCAGCATTCAATTTATGTATAATTCTAAGACCTTCAGCATTTTGATAAGTTTGGGAAGCGATCATCCACCTTCGAACATCAAAGAAACGGTGCTCCTCAAATACCAGTTCAAGTCTTCGTTCATTCCTGTACCGGTCAACCAAATCCTGACCTGTTTCAGTAATATCGGGAAGCCCTGCTCTTTTGCGAATTTTATTGATATAGATTTTAGCTTCATCTTCCTTACCTAGTCCAATACAAGCTTCTGCATAATTCAGCAAGACTTCAGTGTATCTGATATAACGCCAGGGTGCGTCTTGTCTGAAAAACTGGGCGTCAAATTTTGGATCCATCCCCTTTCTAATATAATAACTTGTATAACCTCCATTCCAATCTTCAACTCCACCTCTTCTGGTATCCATACCCCAGATCGTAATAATTTTGCTTGTTTTAGCATCCCATTTTTCAACACCACTTGCCTGTACAATCCCAATCGAATCTCTGGCAATAAGGTCAAGTGGTCTTGGTTTCCAAACAGCACCATCATATAATATTGAAGCATAGAATCTTGGTTCCCTGTTTTCATAAGGATCGGCTGCATGAACGGGATTTGACCAGCTGAATTTTGTGCCATCTGCCATCTCATAATTATCAACCAAAGAATTATAAGGATTACCAGCTCCCCAGCAGTGCCATCCATTTGGCTGACTTAATAGTCCTGGATTATTCTGACCCCACCAGGAACCAAGATCTGGTGAAATAAATCTAACAAAAATGTCCTCGGTTGTTTCTTTTAAAGTAAAAATATCTCCATAGTTTTTAGCAATATTTTCCCCTAATACAGGCTCACCTTTATAGAGGCTGTATATCCCCAAATCTATAACATCTTTTGCTGCATCTTTTGCCTTCTGCCACCTGACGGTTCTATCACCCCCAATATAACTGACTAATTCAGGGTGAGCAAAATCACCAGCCCAGGAACCATTCGAATTATATAAATCACTCGCCGCATAGAGTAAGATTCTGGCTTTTAAAGCCAGAGCAGCCCCTTTTGTAGGCCTCCCTTTATCAGATGGATCAACTAATGAAGCTGCTGAATCACAATCGGAAACGATATTATTAATACAATCTTCAAATGAGTTCCGGGCAGCAAGAAAATCATCATTTAAACCATAAACGTTTTTAATAATTGGGACACCACCATAAAAAGAGACCAATTTAGAATAGACATAAGCCCGCATAAAAAACACCTCTCCCCTCATTTTATCCTTTGTCGCCTTATCAATATTGGCAGAGGTCTCAATTTTTTCAAAAAACTGATTGCAGGCGCGAATGTTTTTATATGCATTTTGACAGGAAGGATCGAAATTACCTCCAAAACCAGAGATGTCGGTTGGGCCGATATTGCTTTTGCATTGTTTCTCATATCCTGGCCACATACATTCATCACTTAAGGCAAACTGCAAACTCCCAGCAAATCCATGTCCAATTCCGACATAAATATTATTTATATAGTCCTGAATAAGAATCGGATCATTCCAGACAGCCTCATCTGCAAATCTATCAAGTGGCTGAACATTAAGGAATTCCTTATCACATGAAGTTGCACCAATAAGTGTTAATGCAACAGAAAGAAAATACAATATTTTTTTCATGATCTTAAGATTAAAAAGTTACAGATAAACCGAAATTCACAATTTTGGGAACTATGTAGTTCATACCGGACCCACCATTCATCGAACCTGCATTATCTTCCGGGTCGAAATCCTTAAGTGTACTAAAAGTTAAAAGGTTAGTACCACTCACATAGGCTCTGAATCCCTGTAGTCCCATTTTACTGCATATTGCTGGATTAAGCTGATAACCCAATTCCAGATTCTTAAGCCTGATAAAATCGGTTCTATATAGGAAATATGTATTATCAAAAGACCTCCAATACTCTGTATTACGATTAGATGTCCTTGGTTTACTTGAACCAGGATTGGTTGTGGTCCAGCGACCATCAAAATCTGATTGGAGATAATTACCGAAATCACCACCTAGCACTGAAATATGGCGCTCAGCACCTGCCGAACCGTGGAATAAGATTGAAAGGTCGAATCGCTTGTATTGAAACCTAAATGACAAGCCCCCTTGTAATGTGGGCAGATCATTTTTATAACTGCGCACCCGGTCATTCCCATCAATTATGCTATCCTTATTGACATCTTTGAAGATTAAGTCCCCTGGACGTGCACCAGCCCAATGGAAAGAATTTGCAACTTGAGCAGAATCTTTATATACTCCTGTAACTTGATAAAACAAATTGTTATCTGGATAATTGGGATCAGTTGGCATAGGATGCCCTGTTGATGTCTGATAATCGGGTCTACCAGGAACTTCATCCCAAAACAATATTTTATTTTTCGCTAAACCGCCAGTAATAGACACCTCATATTTAAAATCACCAGCATTGTCTTTGTATGAAACCTCAAAATCAAAACCTCTGTTTGCTACTTTACCTATGTTTTCAGGGGGTAAAACCAACCCAGTTGTTAGTGGCACGGAAAGATTTCTATTCCATAAAATATTAGAACGCCTGTAATCAAAATAATCAAATGTAACTGATAACTTGTTCTGAAGTAGAAGTGCATCAAATCCAATATCACCCTGATTTGCAACTTCCCACGTTACATTTGGATTAGGAATTCCGTTTTCATATAAGATCTTATTCTCCTGATTAATGTTTGTAATAAAGCTCGAATTCCTATCTCCAAAAGCATAAGAAGTGAGGTATCGCCATTCTTCTATCCGATCATTACCGGTCTGTCCGTATGATGCACGAAGCTTAAATCCTTGTATGAAAGAAATTTTATCCTTCCAGAATTTTTCCTCAGACATCCTCCATCCAAGTGAGACCCCTGGGAAGAATCCAAAGCGATTATCTTCTGGAAAAATATATGAACCATCAACACGCCAAACAAATTCAGCAAGATATTTATCCTTGAAGTTATAATTTAACCTTCCAAAATAGTGTAATCTTGGTTGATTATATGCATTACCTCCATTAGTAATTCCGGTTATTCCTCCGGCATCCAGTTGATCCAAAACGGTTGATTCAAAATATCCCCGATAGGCACTGAAATAATCACCTTTAGCAACTCTCGACTCACTACCTGCCATAACACTCAGGTGATGATTTTCGGCAATTGTTTTCTCATATGAAATCAAGCCGTAAAGCAGCAAATTCTGATTATCTGCCATACTTTCATTTAGGCTTGCCTGATCAACGCCTCTTTTAGCTTTAGTTAAAACAGGAATATTGTTTACATCATATGTTAGTTTATCCCATTGATATAGATACCATGGCTTAATAAAGGTTTTGGAAAAATTAAAGTTTTTATCAATTGCTGCATTTCCTGCCATAGTAAGCCCTTTAATCCATGGCACTTTAATATTCAGTTTAAAATTACTGTTTAGAGAATAGCCTTTATTCCTGTTATAACCTGTCTGACTAGTTGAAATTACAACAGGATTATTACCAAACTCAATATCAGGGCCTGCTTTTCCATCAGGCCAGTAAGCTGGTTCAGTTGGTTTACCCCGCACAAGCATCCAAAGTATATCACCCGAAGAGCGGGTAGGGTAATTTCTATCTTCCATGCGACCACTTACATCAAATCCAACACTAATATATTTATTAATATCTGCATCAAGATTAGAGCGAAAATCATACTGATTATAATTAGTTGCACTGTTTTTATAATATGCATCCTGATATTTTGTTCCCATTGAAACGAAATATCGGAATGTTTCGGATCCTCCAGAAAGATTCATATTAAACATTGACTGTTTTGACCAACTCTTGTAAGTTGATGAAAACCAATCAGTATTCGGGTGCCCCCAGGGATCAGAACCATCTTTAAATTTTTGAATATCATCATCTGAATAACGAGGAGTTCGTTTGGCATATTCCTCTACTTCATTGATACTTGTAGCATAGTCTGCTGCATTCAGAAGATTAGGGGTTCTTGTTGGTTGCGAAAATCCTTGATTTGCGTTAACGATTATCTGAGGTTTGCCTGTCTTACCTCGCTTTGTTGTAATTAGAATTACTCCATTTGCTGCCTGTGATCCGTAGATAGCCGCAGAGGCATCTTTAAGAACTGAAATAGTTTCGATACTATTGGGATCAATGCGATCTAAACTTCTTCCAGGGACTCCATCTACAACAATTAGTGCATCGTTATTATTGAGTGTATTTTCACCTCTTACACGAAGCACTGAACCGTCAGAACCAGGTTCACCGCTCCTGGTAACAGAAATTACACCAGAAAGTTTGCCCGCAATGCTATTACTGACGTTTATTGATTGTGATCTAATCAGATCATCTCCTTTTACCACAGCAACCGAACCTGTAAGGGTCGCTTTACTTTTGGTGCCATATCCTACTACAACTACTTCATCTAAACCTTCAACATCGAGTAAAAGAGTAATGTCAATTTCAGATCGGCCACTAACAGAAACCTTTGTCGAAAGGTAACCGATATAAGAAAAAACTAACACGGAGTTCTGATCAGGAACCTGAATTGAATACTGTCCCGATAAATCGGAGATTGCGCCTATTTCAGTTCCCTCAACAACTATGTTTACTCCAACCAAAGGTTCGCCAGAATTGGCATCAGTAATATTCCCTTTAACAGTAATTTGTTGAGCATTTGTCTGAGTGTTATCCTCAATCTTTGTAAGTACTTCCTCAATACTGGTTTTTTTTAAATCCAGACTTGATTTCTTTATTTGAGAATAAGTGTCAGAAGCAAATACCTGACCGACCGAAATCACAAGAAATAATAAAGTAAATTTAATAATGAACAGCAGTTTCAGCAACCCACATTTACGAATTGCATATGGGAGGAATTGATCTTTTTTCATACTTTTGATTCGTTAAGGTTAGTATTTCAAAATTTTAAAGCGTTGGAATTACAAGTCTTAGTTTGCAGGAAAGTGAGCTTTTTACTTTAAATCATACCAGAGCCGCAATATCCAGCATCCAGTATCTGGTTTAAATCTGCATCAACAAATGTTGCAGAAAGGTTGAATACACCCTGCTTTTAGACAGGATGTATTCTATACTTCACACTATTTTCGATAAGAGAATTAGTCTTTCAAACAACGAACAGCATATCCACTAACTTTAAACCAGTTGTTATCAGCATAAACATTAGCGGGAAAAATACCAGGGCTATAACCTTTAGTTACGTCATCTTCCTTTTCTGTAATTGTCCATAGCCAAAGTCCGGTGTTAGGATAGGCAAAAGCTCCAGCATCACCACGTATCGGACACAATACACCATTGAAACCAGATTCATTAGTTCCACCTGCAGCTACAGAGAAAAGTTTTGGCCCCTGATTTGAAGCAAGAAAATTATTAAGAGTTACAAATTCAGCGTGTGTGGGTGCATGAAAATCAGCGGGACACAATTTGCCGGTTGCAACTGCAAAATAATTATAAATCCCCCCTGTAACGTCTTTATTAAAGTCGTCATTATCAAGCCAGGAATAACTACCAGTTGTTAAAGCATTCCATTCAGTATTATCAGTAGTATTGGGGATAGCAGATCCATCATTATACTTAGTAACTTTTAAATTTTCCGCCATCCATACCTGCGTTCCTATGGCTACCGTCGGATAGATATTTCCATCGATATCAGTTACTGTATTCCCAGCTGGTGCTTGAGTAAATGTTAGACTATCAATATCGGCAAGAGCAATTGATATACTGCTGCCATCTTTTTTGCTAACTACTAGATCCTGTGCCATCATGTTAAAAGCGATGGCTAATATTGCTACAATTGCGAATAATTTTTTCATAATTTCTAAAATATTTTGTTTAACCTTTAATAATTATTTAACAATAAGGACTTTGCCTGTTGTAATACCTGCAGGAGATTTCAACCTGAACAAATATGTACCCGCAGGTAAATCATTTTCAATTCTGTAATTGAAATTTCCAACAGGTTGATTACCTAACTGGATGCTTTTAATAACTTTTCCAGATAGATCAATCATTTCAATAGCAACAAATCCTCCACTACTTAAATATTGCTCAACATAGAATCCGTTTTGAGCAGGATTTGGGTAAAGTTTCATTTGATTCTCACAGGATTTAACATCGCCTTTCCCTACATTAGATGAAGGTATAAATACGATCTTATGGATATCAGCTAAAGACTTGTTTTCAATAGTACCGTTCTTTTTGGTAATATTTAAATTTGTTTCTAAAAACGTAATTTTTCTGATATCAGTAATTGCAACCTTTTGGGAAGTGCCATTTTTCAATACCAGACTCAGGTCAAGATTCTGAGCTTGCAAGGCACTTATACTAAAAAGGCAAATACTAACTAGTGGTAAAAATAGTTTTCGCATAGTTTAAAAATTTAAAGTATTGCTTTTATAAAAATTATCAATTATGGCTTTTACTTTTTAATGCCATTCTAAGTAATTCGCTCCTATTAAATAAGGAGAAAAAAGTGATTCATTTTTTCATAGGCGTAGAATTTTAGTTTAAAAATTATCAAAAGTCGACAGCAAATTTCAAATCAATATCTTACTGTTATCTGTGTTCCCATATCTCGCAGTTTACCACTATTGTAAATGTCGATTTTATATAATAATCTGTGGTATAATCTTGAGAAGTCATTTCAAGTAAAAAGTTAAGTTGCTATATTTAATCAATTGCAACAGAAGATGCCTCTCCATTGTACTCAATTACCTTATCATTCTGATTATTTGACATTCCAAAGCTTTTACCACTTCCTGCAATAACAACATTAAAAGTTCTTGCCTTGGCAATTCCCGGAAAATCGCCTTGAATCGCACCCAGTATAAGTTTCTTTTCGGAATCATCCCAACTCATAGGAATAATTGAATATTGGCCATTCTCATAGTTGTAGCCATCACCGCTATCCTCATATAATTCAAAATTCGCATCTGCGCCCGGGTAAATCCAGATAGTAACCGGTTTATCAGATATTTCATCCGCTGACTGTAAATCTAAACTCACTGGTATAATACTTCCAGCCTTTACAAATATGGGAATCCGGGAAATCGGAGCATCGGCCGTAATCCACTGACTACCTTGCAATTTCACACCACTCCATAAATCAAACCACTCTGCTTTAGGGAGATACATCTTACGTGTTATTGCAAGGGAATCTGTAACCGGGTTCACCAAAATTGACTCTCCAAACATGAATTGATCAGGGATATTATAAACGGCTGAATCACCTGGAAAATCAAATACAAGCGCTCTCATCAGGGTAGAATTCTGATGAGTGATTTTCCATGCATTTGAATAGATATAAGGCATAAGTTTATAACGCAGTTTATCAGCTGAAACCAATGCATCATATGCCCAGGAACCAGGTTCGCCAAAGCGCCAGATTTCTCTTGGAAAATCAGTACCATGAGCACGGAAAAGGGGGCAAAATGCTGCGTATTGAAACCATCTGACATATAATTCCTTATATTTTTCATCTTTGATAAAACGTTGATCTACTCTGTCGATGGTAAAATTCTCAATACCCAAAACAAAAAATCCACCTATATCTGTTGTCCAATAAGGGATTCCCGACATACAGAAATTTAACCCGGCAGGGATCTGTTTTTTAAATACGCTCCAATTACCATCAATATCCCCTGACCATGCTGAAGCTCCATATTTCTGTATACCAGGAAAAGCAGATCGGGTAAGGATAAATACCCTTTTATCGTTGGTTACTTTTCTTTGATTTTCGTACATCCCTTTTGATTGCATTAACGAATATCCATTCATATATCTGGAGCCTGAACCAATTGCAGGTTTCATCAATGTTTTGTAATTGTCAGCATTCCAGGTCCAACCTACCAATTCAGGTTCTGTAGCATCACACCACCAGGCATCAATTCCTTTTGAAAATAATCCGTTATTAGCCTGTTCCCAAAAAAGAATCCTTGCCTCGGGATTAAAGGCATCATAAATGGATTGTTGGGCTGTATCATTATAAAAGGCACCCGAAATCTTTATCATTTCATCGTAATCTTTTGTGATTTTACTGAGTTTAGGCCAAACCGAAATCATCAAGTGCACATCCAAATCCTCATGTAAGGTTTTCATCATCCCGGATGGGTTTGGAAAACGAGTTGAATCAAAACTCTTTTGTCCCCATTGTTCTCCTGTCCAATATCTCCAATCAAGAACAATACAGTCAAATGGAATTTTTCTTTTTCTGAATTCCCTGGCAACACTGATCAGTTCGTCCTGAGTTTTATATCTCTCTTTAGACTGGATATAGCCAAAAGCCCATCTGGGAATCATGGGCACATCACCGGTAATATATCTGAAACCTGCAATAATGTTATCAGTCCTTGGACCATCAACGAAATAATAATCGATCTGATCTGCTAATTCAGACTGAAAATATGAACCTTCAGACGTATCATTAAACCTGGTTAATGAATAATTATTCCAAAGCAATCCATACCCTTCTGATGAAACTATGGAAGGCACTGCGATATACATGTTTTGCTGAAATAATTCTACGGATTTTCCCCGCCAGTTCATTATGCCACCCTGCTGCTGACCGAGACCAAATAATGCCTCTTCAGGTTTCCATGTAAAATTCTGTCTAACAGTGTAACCACTGTCGCCAGGAACTGAAATTTTAGAAAGATGGCGGTAGTTTTCTGAAAGAAGCAATTTTTCTTCTGGGTCATAGAAACTAATCTGCCTGTTTTCCAGGTTGATTCTAACCTTTGTTTCACCACCGTCAAGCACTAAAAATCCCTTCTCATGACTTATTAGAACTTTAGTACTGTCATCAGTCCTTTTCTCAATCATTAATGGAAGCGTCTCCCCCTGAGAATCTAATGGTCTGTAGGTAACATGAACGATTTTATTGGTAAGGTATCTCACATCCAATTTCGCAGAATCAGTTTCAATACTAATCCCATCTGAGAATTCAGTGATTTTATCAGATGGTCTGCAAGAAGTAATTAAGCTTAAAAACAATAATCCAATTATAGTGTGAAAGTGATGAAGGATTCTCATTATGCAACAATTTTTAATGGTTAGAATAATACCTATTTCTTAATAATAAAATGCTTTCCGGCTAAATGATTACCATCATCAGCAATCAGAAAATAAAGTCCATTTTCACAATAAGCTAATTCCATATATATTATATTCTCCTGAGGTGCTTTATTTTTTGTAATGGAAATAACTTTTTGGCCGAGACCATTGTAAATAAGAAGATTTATCTTCGAAGACCAGTTTTCATGAAATGTGATTCCCAATAAATCTGAAACAGGATTTGGGAAAATATCAAACATTGAACTTAGGTTTAATGAAACCTGACCTTCAGGATAATCGGAAACTGTAATTTTACAGGAATCCCTGTTTGCGCCATCTTCGGATTCTGCAATAATATAGGCTGTTCCATAATTAAGAGCAGTGATTTTGCCATAAATGTCGATGAGGGCAATACTTGGATCAGTTGAGCTCCAGTTAATAGATTTATTGCTTGCATCTGATGGAGAAAAAGTAGCAAAAACTGCTGTATCCTGAAATGGCAATAATGTAACTGATTTCGGAAATAAAACTATATCTGTAGCTGGCACGAGGGAGGTGCCGCCTGAAACAAGGAAAGGTGCTGCATGCCCGTTACCTAGTCCAAAAGGCAATTCAGTACTTGATAAATATTTCGTGCCACTATCACTTATTTCTTTCAGGAAACTATTGTATCCCTTGCTGGCATAGCAGGTTTCGCTACCAATTGCAGTAAAGAAAGACTTGTTATTTATAAACATAACATCAGCCGGTGCCATGGTGGTATAACAGAAAAAACCAAGCAATTCGGTCTTCCCGCCGTTGTATGTATTGATGAGAACGCCATCCCTTTCGGTTTTCATTCCGAGAATCCATAAGCTAGCGCCATCATTTATAACATGCGTTCCCGAATTTTCGATATTAAACTGACGAGCCCAAACATTGCCACCATGGAATTCAAAAAATCCTGAGGGATTTGAAACAACATCTTCAAGGAATAGATCCCCTGTTCCCAGATTCTTTTTTACTGCAATATTGCAGGAATTTCTAATTGCAACAATCCTGGTCGAAGCCTGAGTTACAAAAAAACCGGGTGTATATCCACTGGTAAATCTTTCAATTACAACAACCGGTGCGCTGCCTTCTTCGACTATGAAACCGCTTGTACTAGTAATATTGATGGATGCTTCCAAACCAACAATTCTCTGTACATTTCCCCGTACATAAACCTTTCCGTTAAGGTTATAATTTCCTCTCGGAAAATATACTGTTGGTTTACCTGCGTCAATTGCATCTTGAATCTTCTTGGTGTCATCTCCACCTGTAGATGGAGGTACTTTTGACCATTGATCGAGGGGATCAATTATCGGTAAAGGGGTTTCTTTTATTTCAAGATTCAACATTGAAGAAGGATATCCCTCATTCAGACTAAATTTTCTGTGTGAAGTCCATTCATCTATCGAGGCTCCAATAATATCCATCCTGTTACCTGCCATATTCCTCACAATTTTACCATATCCATCGGATTCAATATCCCTCAGGTACATAATGGAATTATTGATTATTGCAGGGGAAGAGGGTGATCCACCTGTCAAAATTGCACCAATCAGGGTTATTACCCCATTGTTGCCAGCATTGTTAAGTGCAGCAACGGTATTTGTACTTTTTAAATCCCGGATTGAAACAACCTGTGACTGATTATAGAAACCACAAATCTTCTGATTTTTCAGTATAATATGTTCAAAGGTCTGGCTATTCTGACCCGCATAACATTTGATCCCATAATTAAACCCATCAACCTCAAGGTTTTTGACTAGCAGTGGGCCGTTTTCATTAACATAGGATAAATCCAGACCAATTAATCCATTCCCATCACCCGAAATAATTTTCACATTAAAAACACCTCCCTGGTTATTTGACATAAACCTTGCCCCGATTGCACCGGCATTTCCTGTTCCTGTGTTTAAAGTGAGATCACGCAAACCAATTCTGAACCGCTGGGCAGGATCAACTCCAGTATGTATCATTTCCTTTGGCGTCCCGGGAATAGTAAAGCCGGAACAATTATCCTTAAGTTTGATAATTGTTTTATCAACCCCATCTCCTTCGAGCACTTCATTTCCATAACTGCCTTTTTCATAACCCGGCCATTTTAAAGTATTACTGATCAGGTATGTTCCCTCTGGTAAATAAATAATGGCCATGGCATTAGGGTAATCATCCAAAGCTTTATTTATTGCTGCTGTGGCATCTAAATCGCCCGTTTTGTCGGCATAATATGGTGCAAGAGTAACATCAATCACACCCCCGTCGATAGGGAATTTCTGGGCTTGTATTTTAAAGGAAGGAATTGCTGAAATCAACAATAGCAAAAAATAAAAAAGGTTATTTCTCATCTTATAGTATGTAGATAATAATTATATCCGATGTTCTGAATTAAATATTCAGGCTAATTTGGTTCTGATATTAGCAGGATAAAAATAGAAATGTTTTCTCAGAGGGAACTCTACAAAACGTGTCGAAAACATGCAAATGTTCTGCAAATTAATGGACAAATCCTGCATTTTGAAGATGGAATGCTTATTAACAAAATGGCTTAGTCTATTATTGGAAGAGGCGGTTAAGACTTAACGAATTAGGCAAGTAATAAGAATATAGGACAATATTACCCCATGTAGTCTGATTATTTTACCTTTGTCAGAAATAGCCATATCCAGATTACGTTCCTTTTTTGATTGGATTAAGCGGTGATCAATACGTTCGGCTTCTGCACTTTACCCAAAGATTTTACATTTCAGGAACTTTCACTGCACTTGAGTGGCATTGGTTACGTGGATATACCCATATTTTGCAAATTCCGCCTAATTAGATTTAGCTAAACTCAAGGAAATTAACTTTTAACTATCCGTATA
>JBBQAQ010000030.1:0-49788 GCA_038316435.1 Bacteroidales bacterium
TAAATGCACATGAAAACCAAAAAGCAGGAAAGCTTTACACTCAACTTTCGAAATCGAAAATACCTAATGAGCTAAAAATGAATTCTTTGTATGACTATAGTAGATTTCTATATATTAATCAAAAAAAAACAATTGAAGCAATACCAATTTATGAGACGATTTTAGATTCATTACAAAGGTATCCCCTAACAAAAGATAAAATACTTTCTGTTTATAATAATCTTGGGAATTGTTATGAAACAAATGGCAGGTATGTCAAAGCGCTTGAAACCTATCAGAAAGCGCTGGTACAAATTTATCCTGGTTTCACTTACACTACCTTTAAATCCAATCCAAAGCCTGTCACGCTTTACGAAGAAGCAAAGAATATTTTACTTTTTAGAAATAAGGCAGAGGTATTATACAAGTATTCAAAGTCTGTTGGCGATACCGCCTATATGAGTTCAAGTATGGAATTATGCTTGAGAAGCATTAATACAATGCAAAAAATGCGTCTCAGGGTTTCTACTAAACAAAGTCAATTTTTAATATCGAAAAAAGACAGATCAACTTTTACCCTAACTCAGTATATAGCTTTAGAAATGTACAATCAAACCAAAAATATTAATTACCTGAACCTGGCATTTGAAGTCAATGAAAAGGGAAGAGCCTTCACACTTCTGGCCTCCATGAGAAGTCAAAAAGCTATGGATTTTGGGGATGTTCCGGAAAAGGTTAGAAAAAAGGAAAGTGAGCTCAACCGGCAATTGTCGCTTTATGATGAGCTCATTTACAAGGAAGAACAAGCGGAGGAACCCGACAAAAACCTTTTATCAGGATGGGAGGATCAGCTATTTAAGGCAAATGAAGATTATTCAAAACTTCTAAAAAAACTTGAAAGGGAGTATCCTGAATATTACAGATTAAAATACGATGAAGAGGTAACAGATTTATTTGGTGTTCAGAAAAGGATTGCTGCAAATACGACATTGTTGGAGTATTCCTATCTCGATTCCGTACTGATTATTTATACTGCAAGCAGGGATAAAATTGGTGCCAAAAAAGTCACACTTAAACCAGGATTTGAGGATAAGTGTATAGAATTTCTTAACCTGATAACTACTCAGAACTTCTCGGATAGTGCCGGATACACCTATAATCGATTCACATCACTTTCCCATGAATTATATGGTATTTTAATTGAACCTGTACTTAGTCAGATTGATGGGGAGAACCTGATAATTATTCCAGACGCGGCGATCTCATACATTCCTTTTGATGCTTTACTCACCGTGGAAGTTCCTCCTGGCGAGCCCGATTATAGGCATATTCCGTACCTTTTAAGAGATTATTCCGTTGGGTACTCTTATTCTACTACTATCCATTTTAATCCCCTGCAACATGTAAGAATACCCCGACAGGCGGTACTTGCTTTTGCGCCTATTTATGCGGGACTGGTCGAAATAAATCCTAACAAGCCAACCACGAGACAACAAAAATATTTGGATCTACCAATGCTTGTGGGAGTAACTGATGAGGTAAACAATATTTCAAAAATTCAAAAGACCGATGCTTATTACAATTTCTCAGCAAAGGAATCTGTATTTAAGGAAATGGCCGGAAGGTATAAAATCTTGCATCTGGCGATGCATACGGTAGTTGACAATAATGATCCTATGCTTTCAAAGCTTGTCTTTACTCAAACTCCTGATGGAGAGGAAGATGGAATGCTTAATACCTATGAGATATACAATATGAAGCTTAATTCAAGCCTTACTGTGCTTTCATCCTGTTCCAGTGGATATGGAAAAATTCAACCAGGAGAAGGGGTTCAGAGTCTTGCGCGAGGATTTGCTTATGCTGGTTGCCCATCTATTTTAATGACATTGTGGGAAGTGGGTGATTTATCCACAGTAACTATGATGACTGATTTTTATAAGTATCTTAATAAGCATTTGACTAAACCCCAGGCATTAAGGGAATCCAAATTAAACTTTCTGAATTCTTCAGATGAATTGCAGTCTAATCCTTATTTCTGGGCTTCGTATGTTGTAATCGGGGACTCCTCCCCTTTATTCCCCTTTAGAAAAGATTTAGCGGCAATTAGCGCATTTATGTTAATTCTTCCCC
The DNA here is from genome assembly GCA_038316435.1 of Bacteroidales bacterium. GTDB lineage: Bacteria > Bacteroidota > Bacteroidia > Bacteroidales > JACJXF01. The sequence continues at coordinate 2,110 of JBBQAQ010000030.1, forward strand.
TTGGATTTCTAAGGATATCCTACAAAAAATATAAAAATGTGGGCAAGAAACGAAAGCGCCAAAAATGAGTTTTTTCTATAGTTTGTCTGAATAAAAGTCTGGATTCCCTTTAATTAATTTAATCAGGTATTCTTTGCAGAAATGTTTGCGTTTGCCGATATAGTTTTCGCTTAATTTCATCCTTGCAGCTAGCTCCGCATTGTTTTTACCTTTATTCGACCATTTCAGGATTTTCTGGCAATCTTTTGGTAGTTCAAAGAATGCTTTTTGGTAAAGTGCATATTTAAAATCGTGTTCCTGAAAAGGCTGTGGCTCTTCAAATTCGATAAATTCATGATCTTCATTGAGTTGAGTCTGGTTTACAACGCTTTTGTTCAATTGTTTAACCCATATTACTCTGGCAATTGAGAAAATATAAGTCTGCATGTTGCAAACTAGAGTAAATCGCTTGTCTCGCGTAATGTTTTCAAAAACCACAATCAGCGCCTCCTGGAAAATATCTCTGGCATCATCAGCAGTGCCGCTGTTGGTCATCACAAAATGTTGAACCGAAGAATAATATTTTTGATAGATATATCCTAAAACCGTATTATCACGTTTTCTAATACCCTTAATTAATTCGTTTGATGAATAACGGTCCACTGGTTAGTTTAAGATAAAAAGGCTCCTCAAATCTAAAAAAAAAATGAATCTGAATTACATTTTATTTCATTCGTCAAATTTATCAGTGGATTATTTACTTGCAAATGGTTAAAATCATCAATTCTATGGATTTTTGGCAGACTTTACAAAAAGCATCAGGTCTGTTGCTCTTCATACGACAATCGAAGGCTGGGCGGTATACTCCCTTGGCAACATAGCCTCCGCCTTCAAAAACACCAATCATCTGACTTGACTTATCTTTTACCGGTGTTGGTATAGGTGTACCCGGAGCAAGCATATTTTTCCATTTAGAAGAAAAATTTACCAAGGTTGTCAGATTGGGTTCCCATGGTTCAATTTCGGGGGAGTAAAAATCAGTGTATGACACAACTGAGTCGTAATATTCATCGCCTAGTCCTGCGAATCCATGTCCAAATTCATGAATAAATACCTGTGGTGAAAGATCATCGCCTGTAGAAGTCAGGTTATAGTGATTATAGATCCCACCACCACCGTATTTCTCAGTGTTAACAAGGATATAAACCTGATCGCATGGAGCCAGGGCAGCAAGGTCTCTTACCTTCCAGAAATCAAGAGTGGTAAGATATCTTTCACTATCGAAAGTGTAAAAGCTGGAGTTTAAAATAGTATTTCTCCAGATATTTTCACCGGGCAGGTCAGCGCCTTCTTCAACAGATGGTGCCAGAACAGCATAAAGATTGAATTTATTGCGGTAGTTTTTAAATGGTTGAACCGCAAAAAGGGAGTCGGTGAGTCGAATGATGTCTGATTTAAATTTATTCATCTGTTTCTCAGTGTAGCCTTCCGGGATGAATACAATATCAACTGAATGTGCCGGATCCCCGGATATTTGAACTGAATCAACTTTGTAACTATTTGGTGGAGAGGGTTGAATGAAATAATCAGCGGGATTTATTTTCACTGAAAATTTTAGGATCATTTCTGCCTTTTGGTTTCGTTCATAGATTTCGAACCTGACCGTTTCTTTGGGGAATGGCATTATTGTGCTCTGTGTGAAGCTCTTATTTACTTCCGATGCTTCCTTTGTTGTTTGCCATTCCTGAAAGAGAGTTGAAAATCCCCGGCTATAAATTAACTTTCCTGTTCCGTCATTAAATACTTTACACATGAACTCCCCATAGGCAAGAGAATCAATTAACACGTTTTTCGAGCCTCCCCAGAATGCTTCCTTTTTCAGAGACTGCAAGTAAACCTCACAATTTTTGTTATTTCCTGCAAGAATGTAATCAATGCGTAAACTACCTTCGGAAAAGAATTTTACATAGTTTGTCTGTGGAAAGACAAACAAGGGAATGCAAACGATAATTAACAAAAGAAAGAAGTTTTTCATATAGAAAAGTATTTTTTGAATTTGTTATACAAACGGAGTTCATAAATTTTTTTACTACGCAGTAAAATTATAATTTCGCGCTTAAATTAAAAATAAAGGAAATACTAATGATTAATAAATATTTAAATGATTTACAGGTGTTTATTGAAAGTTTTGGAATAGCACCGACACAGGCAGGTTATATTCATTCACTTATTGTATTGGTAATAATAATTATATGTTCTTTGGTAATCGATTTGATTATGAAGCGAATAATTGTTGTTTCGATTCGTAGTTATGTTACACGAAGTAAAAATGAATGGGATGACATTTTCATGGAAAACAGGGTTTTTAACCGACTTGCCCATATCGCCCCTGCTTTAGTAGTATATTTCAGTATTCATTTTGCATTGGATATGCCTCTTTTAGTGGGCTTTGTAAGAAAAGTATCAGTTATATACATCATTTTTATCAGTGTGCTGGTTGGTAATTCATTTATTAATTCACTTCATGACATTTACCTTCGCTTCCCAATCTCCAAAGACAAACCAATTAAGGGATATATACAAGTCCTGAAGTTATTCCTTTATATGGTAACAGCCATTATTTTAATTTCGTATATAACTGGTTCAAGCCCTTATAAGTTGCTTGCGGGTTTGGGTGCATTAGCTGCTGTGATATTATTGATTTTTAAGGATACAATTCTGGGACTTGTTGCATCCATACAGATTTCAGTAAACGATATGCTAAAACCCGGTGACTGGATTGAGATGCCGGGTCGGAATACTGATGGAACCGTATTGGAAATTACTTTGAACACCGTAAAGATTCAGAATTTTGATAATACCATTTCAACAGTTCCAACTTACGCATTGGTTTCGGAATCTTTTACAAATTGGAGGGGAATGCAGGAATCTGAAGGTAGAAGAATAAAACGTTCTGTAAATATCGATATGAGAAGTATTAAATTTCTTGATGATGAACTACTTAAAAAGCTTCAAAAAATTGAGATCCTAAAGCCATATCTTGACAAAAAACTTGTGGAAATTGAGCAATTCAATCAAAAAAATAAAACTGATCTTTCAAGCGTTGTGAATGGGAGAAGATTAACTAATCTGGGCACTTTCAGAAAATATATGGAAGCATACCTTGCACAAAACTCACAGATAAACAAAAAGCTTACTCTCATGGTTCGTCAGCAGGAACCTACAGATAAAGGAATTCCACTGGAGATTTATGCTTTTAGTATTGAAAAAGGACTTATAAGTTATGAAGATCTGCAGTCGGATATTTTTGATCATTTGCTTGCGGTTATTTCGGAATTTGACCTTCGCATATACCAAAGCGTCAAAGCAGACGACACATATCAAATCAGACCCTGATATAATGTAAGTTTCCAATTTTAAAACTTTCTTTAATAACCCCATTACTTTTTCGAGGCAATTCTGGATGTTTGTTTATTCATTTCGTAATTTATTGCCAAATAATTACAATTTTTCCTTTTATTCATTAAATTTACATTTTGCAACTAAAACGCTTCATTTACTTACAATTTTTTAGAAAGATGGTGTTGAGTAATTGTGAGTGTAAGTGAGTGAATATAAGACCAAACAAACACATAAGTTATGGAAGAAAGCTTACAGATTGATAGTTTAGACCGTAAAATCCTTTCTCTTGTTACAGGCAATGCCCGTATTCCTTATTTAGAAGTAGCCAGAGAATGTAATGTTTCGGGTGCAGCTATTCATCAGAGAATTCAACGTCTGACCAGACTTGGTGTGATTACTGGTTCGGAATTTGTACTGAACCCAAAGAAAATTGGTTACTTTACATGTGCTTATATCGGTATTTTTCTGGAAAGTGCACATATGTATTCCGAAGTGGTAAAAAAGCTGAAAGATATTCATGAAATTACCCAGTGTCACTACACTACAGGGAATTACTCCATTTTTGTTAAGGTTTATACAAAGAACAATGAAGATTTAAAACACGTGCTTGTGGATAAACTGCAAGCAATTCCGGGAATTGCAAGAACAGAGACTTTTATCTCTCTGGAGGAATCTTTCAGCAGGCAGCTACCTTTGATCTAAGTTGACTCGGGAATTCTTGTAAGTATGAGATACCTTTATTTCACAGCCATGCGCTGTCTCAAAATCTCATAAATAACAACACCCGCTGCAACAGACACATTTAAAGATCCAATTTCGCCTAACATAGGAATTCTGACCTTTTTATTGCTCAGGTCAAGTAAGGAATTTGAGACTCCGGTATCTTCCGCTCCCATTACCACAGCCATTGGTCCACTAAAGGCCGCCTGATAGAGGTCAGTCTCTGTTTTTTCTGTTGCAGAAACAATTGTAAGCCCGGAAGCACTCAGGTATTTCACTGCCTCACGCATTGAGCTTACTCTGGCAACAGGAATTTTCATCAAAGCGCCGGAGGAGGTTTTAACAGCATCAGCGGTAATTCTTACACTTCCTGATTCAGGAATAATAATACCATCAATTCCAGCGCATTCAGCGGTGCGGGCAATGGCTCCGAAATTCCTGACATCAGTAATATGATCCAGCACCAGAACAAAAGGATCGCGACCTGCTTCGTATGCGCTACTTATAATTTCCTCCATTGGAGTATAGGCTACCAGAGAAATAAAGGCAATAACTCCCTGATGGTTTTTGTTTGTAACGCGATTCAGTTTTTCTACCGGAACAAACTGATAATCAATATTTTTATGTCTAAGCAGGGAGAACAATTCCTGTGCGCCAATACTATCGGATTTTTTCTGAAGGAGTACACGCTCAATATCTTTTCCAGCAGCGATGGCTTCCATAACTGCGCGGGTGCCAAAAATGAAATCTTCCAAATTTTATATTTTAAATAATTTTTTTTATGCTTAATAATCAAATGAATACACCTTACCTTTTCTCCAGGAATCTACAGCTTCTCTCCAAAAAGCGCTAGACGAAGTAGATCTGACCAATTGATAATCGAGATTTGTAAACTGATTCTCATTCCTTTTAAACTCAAAAACTACGGGGGAGGTTCCTTTTTTAACAAAATAGGTCCATTTCTCTTTATTGGATTCCTTTTCAAGCTTTTTGGGTGGGCCAAAGATAATATAAATCATACCCTGATCGGTTTTCCATCCCTCTTTATATGAGGAGAAATACAAATTTGCAAAGTACACCCGCTTATAATAAACCCGGATTAATTCACGGGATGATTCAAGGTCGGTATTGCGTTTTAACCAGAAATTATCAATTGCAAGCTTACGATTCGACTCCATTCTTAAATCTCTGAATTCAGCAGATGAAGTAAGGTAAACCAAGGGTCCCAGAAGATCATCTGAAGTCTTAACATTAGGGAAACTCTCTCCGAAATTATATACAGGGATTCCTTCTTTCGCATCCCTGTTTACACGAAAAAGAAAAATTCCTGAAGTCGGCAGACTGAATTTTATAGAATCGGAAAATGTATAAATAAAGGATGTGTCGGGAAATGTTTTCATGGGAATTTCTGGCGCTGAAGAAAATGCAGGACGAGGCAATGTGCGATCGAGACTGAAATAATCTACATATACACTATCGATTCCAAATTGATTAAACTGAAGCCTAAAAGCCTCACTGGGGGCAAAAAACCTCGTGAAAGTTGGATACCCTGTTGTTGATGACAATACTTTAAAATTCTGAGCATTGTAGGGCGATAATTTATCTACAATTAGAATTTCACGAGTAACTGTTTTCCTGATTTCATCACTCACCTCAACTTTCATTGAATATTTCTTTCCTGATTTTGCCTTTATTGGTAGTCCTGAAAAAAAAGAATTTCTTACTTCTTCTTTATTCAAGGTACGAACCAAGGAGACGCTGTCGGTAAAAGTTTCTTCATCAGTCTCCTGATTTATTTCGCGTAATTCAAAGTATATTTTGAGCTTTGCCAGTGATTTACCTTCTTCATTCGCAGCATTAAAAAGCAATTCAGAAGGAAAGACACGGATATAAAGTACTGAGCTTGAATCGTTTAAATGGAATACGAAGAAATCAGGATGAATGCTACTTCTCCCCGGGTTGTACATATCGGCAAGACTTCTCTGATTTGTAGTTTTCGAGGCAGGTTTAGAACATCCTACAGCGATAAATACAATCAGTCCGCCAAATGCCAATATCTTTCTGAAAAGATTCATAATCAGGCTAAATTAAGAAAAATACCTTATACACGTTCGGTATTTAACTTTTCAATTTCATTTTGTTGCAGTTCCCACTCTACAAGTAATCTGTCTAGTTGTTGCTTTTCGTGCGTGTATTTATCAAACATTTTCTGATCTGAAAGGTTTTCCGGTACTGCAAATAATGCGTCTGCTTTTTTTACAGAGCCTTCCAGTTCGTTGATTTTCTGCTCGATACGGCTAAGTTCATTTTTAGCTTTTCTAATAAGCTTATCATGTTCTTTGCGCTTCTCATAAAGTTGCTTGTTATCGGTTTGCTTTTCGACTTTTACCTCTGGGGCTGCTTGTGCCTTCATTTCCAGCTCGCGGAAGGAAGCAATTTTTTTACGATGGAGGAAGTCATAAATTCCACCCAAATGTTCTTTGATCCGCTGATCCTTGAATTCATAAACTTTATTTACCAATCCATCGAGAAACTCCCGGTCGTGGGAAACCAGTATCAGGGTTCCATCATAAGCAAGAAGTGCGTTTTTAAGAATATCTTTTGACCTCATATCGAGGTGGTTGGTTGGCTCATCGAGAACCAGAAGATTATATGGCTGTAATAGCAACCTTGCCATTGAAAGCCTTGATCTTTCTCCCCCGGAAAGAACTTTAACTTTTTTATCTACATCTTCGCCTCTGAACAAAAAGGCACCGAGTATATCTCTTATTTTAGTGCGGATTTCTCCAACTGCAACAAAATCAATCGTTTCGAGGACAGTTTTATTACCATCAAGAAGTTCATCCTGGTTTTGAGCAAAATAACCCAGCTCAACATTATGACCTCTTTTAAGCTTCCCGGTATGATCGAGCTCTCCAACAATTATCTTTGAAAGAGTTGTTTTCCCCTCACCATTTCTACCTACAAACGCCACTCTTTCACCTCTTTCAATAATCAGATCTACTTTGTTAAGAATGGTTTTTTCGCCGTATTTTTTACTGAGTCCGATAGCTTCAACAACGATGGTGCCGGATCTGGGAGCAGGAGGGAATTTGATATGCATAGCGGCTTTATCTTCCTCATCCACTTCCAGTCGATCAACTTTATCAAGTTGTTTTATTCTCGACTGCACCTGAACAGCCTTTGTAGCTTTATATCTGAATCTGTCAATAAAATCTTCGGTTTCCTTGATCATTTTCTGCTGATTCTGGAAAGCTGCTGTTTGCTGCTGACGCCTTTCCTGTCTGAGAATCACATATTTTGAATAAGCAACTTTATATTCGATAAGTTTTGTAAGACTTATTTCAGATGTGCGGTTTGTAACATTATCCAGAAATGCCCTGTCGTGGGAGATTAGAACAACTCCCCCGGGATAAGATGCCATGAACTCTTCAAGCCACTGAATTGACTCAATATCAAGGTGATTGGTAGGCTCATCGAGGAGGATAAAGTCGGGCCGGCGAAGGATAATTTTTGCAAGTTCGAGTCGCATACGCCATCCACCGCTGAATTCGTTGGTTTTACGGATAAGATCAGAAGAGGAAAATCCAAGTCCCGTGAGAGTTTTCTCAACATCTGCATGCAGACTACTTCCACCCTGCATCTCATAATTCTCATTGATAACCGATAATTCATCAATCATGTCAAGATAGGACTGCTCGTGATAATCGGTTCGGGTAGCCAGTTCATGACCAATAAAATCCATTCGCTTCTCCATTTCAAGAACGGCAGCAAAAGCTGTCATTGCTTCTTCATAAACCGTATTTCCTTCGGGATGAATCATTTGCTGGGGAAGATATCCAACTACTTCACCAGATGAAATAATGACTTTCCCTTCCGAAGGCGCTTGCAGTCCTGCAATCAGCCTTAGCATTGTAGTTTTCCCTGCGCCGTTTTTCCCAACCAAACCAATTCTGTCACGCGGATTTACCATAAAAGAAATACCGTCAAGTAGTGTAAAACCACCAAACCTGACGCTTATATTGTCCATCGAAATCATTCTGCTCTCCTGCTTTTGAAAATAAATAAAGGTATTTTTCTATCTTTGAAAAATAATTTGCAAAGTAAGCGTTTCTACTTGCAAAAACCTAAACAAATTGTGTTGCTATTATTTTTTATAAATTCTGAATCACTTGGGAAAACGAAAATTGCCTTTCTTCGAAAAGGTTGAAATAACGGATGTTGGCGCAGAAGGAAAGGCAATAGCACGAATTGATGATCTAGTAACCTTTGTAAGCATGGTGGCTCCGGGTGACATTGTTGATTTGCAGGTTACCCGAAAAAGGAAAAGATTTGCCGAAGCCAGAGTAACCCATTTTCATAAATTGTCTGACATCCGTGTAATTCCATCCTGCGAACACTTTGGGGTATGTGGTGGATGCAAATGGCAACACCTTCCATACACCGAGCAGCTAAAATTTAAGGAAAAGCAAGTAATCGATGCTCTCACCCGTATTGGAAAGGTTGAATTGCCTGAGGTTACTCATATTTTGGGATCAAAAGAGGAGTTTTTCTATCGTAATAAACTCGAATATACTTTTTCTAGTCGACGTTGGTTTACCCGTGAAGAGCTCGATTCTTCAGGGGATTTTAAGAACTGGAATGCCCTTGGGTTTCATGTTCCGGGGATGTTTGATAAGGTTGTGGACATAAATAAATGCTGGCTTCAGCCCGAGCCGACTAATGCAATGCGGAATTTCGTGAAAAAGTATGCAGCAGATCACGAATTAGAGTTTTTTGACACACGCGACTCAGGCGGATTTCTGAGAAACATGATTGTCCGCACCAGTACCACAGGCGAGATTATGGTAGTACTTGCATTTTTCAGAGAGGAAAAAGACAACAGGATCGCCCTCTTAGCAGCACTTGCTGAGGAGTTTCCCCAGATCACATCGTTGATGTACACAATAAATACAAAAGGCAACGATACGCTTTATGATCAGGAAATACTAGTTTTTAAAGGTCGTGATCACATCATTGAAAAAATGGAAAATCTGGAATTCAGGATCGGACCTAAATCTTTTTTTCAGACCAATACCCTGCAATCCCTTGAATTATATAAAATTGTAAGAGATTATGCAGGATTAACCGGGAATGAGCTGGTTTATGATTTATACACTGGAACTGGTACCATTGCAAACTTCGTTGCTGCGAAGGCCGGAAAAGTTATCGGGATTGAATCGGTTCCCGAGGCAATTGCAGATGCATGGATCAACTCAGAGATAAACGGCATACATAATGTAGAGTTTTTCTCAGGGGATATGAAAGACCTGCTCAGCAAGGAATTCCTCGATTTACATGGGAGACCAGATGTGGTAATAACAGATCCTCCACGTGCAGGAATGCATGAGTCGGTTGTGTCAACACTTCTGGAAGCTGCACCTAAACGAATTGTTTATGTAAGCTGCAACCCTGCTACTCAGGCACGAGATCTGGAACTGATGTCGGGCATCTATAAAGTTGAAAAAGTCCATCCGGTAGATATGTTCCCACATACGCATCATGTTGAGAATGTGGTGGTGCTTGGATTGAGGTAGAGCTATCTTAAGTATATCTCTTTTATTTTAAATACATATTGCTGACAAGGTCTATTGAAACTTGTGTTACAGGATTAAATGCATCACCTGCCATATAGCTAAGCAAACTGAACATCATCTGCCTTGCTTCGGGGCGATTTGCAGCATCTGATAATAGATCAATTCCGGAAACCATCAGTTTACCATTTCCTGCTTTAACTTCAAAAATAAGACCAAGCGGACGGTTGGTAAACCAGTCATCGATAATACGAACGATAGGTTTTAGGTCAGAAGGAAAATCAGTAAGAATAATGGAATTAGAATGGCTCATTGCATCCCACCACTGCCAGTTGCTGAAATATTCTGTTGGAAATTCATTAAGTGCTGAGTGGAGCGGGTTACAAAGGATACCTAGAGTATGTGGTGCTTGTTTGCCTGTCCATGCTGTATTCCAGAAAATACTTGAAAATCCTACTGCAATATCTCCCCCTTTTTCAGCTTTCAGACTTCCCTTTTTTGGTGTAAGAAGAACTTTTCCTCCCTTTTTCAGAGTCTCAATAGCTTTTTTATCAAGTGTCTGAGTTACCAGTACATCAACAGTTTTATCGGGTAATAGAGAGGGATAAACCCAAATGTCCCAGTCATTTTCAAATGGACCTGCCTGAAGAATTATTTTCAACTTCACAGCTTTTTGAACTGTACTCAGCGATTGAACAATTTCGCCCAATTTAACACCATTTCCAATTGGAATATTCTGAGTTTCAAAATATCCCTTGAACATTACTATTCCATCCTGATCAACGATTTTCCATGATGGAGTTATCCCTTCCATCACATTTTCACCAAAATTTGCAATTTCAGCTATGGCATTAATGGTGTCTGCTGAAGTGAAAATCATCTTTGGTAAGCGTAGCAAAGGAACTACCGAGTTGCAGAATCTTTTGTACTCTGCTGGTGAGATATATCCTTTTTCTTTCCAAAATGGATTTAAAACGCCTACAAGCGCTGTACCCTGACCAGGGAAATCGTGGAGGTCGAGTAACTGAAATCCCCCGAAATCAGGAGTCCGCAGAGCAGCCTCGATGTCGGTTTTATAGCAAAGTGCCTGAAGTTTTCCGGATGCAAGTAAAAAGCTATCTGCAAGTTGCCCCATTTGAGCCTTTTCAAGTGACTCTTTGAAAATCTCGAAATTCTTTGGTTTCAGAACGCCAGAATATTGAGACATCTCTTTAAAATCGGGGTACACACACCATTGACCAATTTCATGACTTACAACAATTTTGTTTAATGGGGAAATGATATTTTTCCAGTCATAATCACTTCGTGGAGCCAGTTTATTGATAATACTGTTTAATCCTTCACCCCATCTTTGAATCCGGGGTTCTGGTAAACTGTGAAAATCGTTTTCAGGAATTGCAGGCCAACCGGCGCCTCCAGAATATAAGCGCCTATTATCCTTTTTCTTCCAATAAGTAATAAAATCAGCCAACCATTGTTTTTGGTTTATCCCGGCAGGCTCGTTACCATATAGCATGATGCAAAATGAAGGGTGGTTTCCAAATGTTTTAACAATTCTTTCGCTTTCGTCATACAAGAATTGATCGATAGGTTTGCCGTCGCCAATGGAAGATCCCGAATTAGCCCACGAGGAGCACTCAACATGCAGATACATTCCTAAAATATCGCCTGCTTCGAAGGCTGCTTCGGGCGGACACCATGAATGAAACCGTATATTATTCAGACCATGCGCCTGTGCAACCCGAAAAATCCGCATCCACTCTGTAGTATCGGTCGGTGGATAGCCAGTAAGAGGGAATATCGCACATTCCAGAGTCCCTCTCAAAAAAACTGGCCTGCCATTAAGTTCAATATGTTGTTTACCGACAGTGATTTCTCTCATGCCGAAAACGACTTCCTGAATATTCGATTTCTGACTATCAGTGGAAAGCTCAACCCTTATTTTATATAGGTTTGGATGAAATTCATCCCATAAAGCCGGATCATCTCCCATTGGATACTCGATGATCATTTCCTTAAGTTCTGAATCAATGGAAACTGAGGTTACAAGTTCTGAGATTTCAGGTTTATCAAGCGGTTTTAATGGGATAGCTTTAATTATCAGTTTTCCAGTTTGCAGTGCGCCAGTTGGATTTGTAAATAATATTTTAAGAGTTAGAACTTTCCTTTTAATATCCGGAAACAGGTAGATTTCCGAAACATGGATCAGCGGCCTTTTTCTTAACTCGATTTTGCCAATAATGCCATTCCAGTTGCTCTGAGTATGGTCGGAAATCGAATGTGAATTCATTCCAACATCAATGTTTTTTGTGCGATTATCGACACATAAAGTAAGAATGTGTTTTCCGGGGGAAATCTGGCCTGACAAGTCAAAAACATGTGGAGAACCTAGTGAATTTCTCATCCCAATTTCAATACTATCCAGCCAGAGTAGGGTTTCCCAGTGACAACGTTCAAGAAACAACTCGATATATTCATCCTTCCATCCTTCTGGAATAAATATTTCTTTTTGATACCAGGCTGCACCCGCATAATATTTATCAGGTTGCAACCAGAACGGAATTTTAATATTTCCTGACTGGCGGTATTTTTCGAATTCCGGAAGAACGAAAAAGGAACTGTCCACGATTTGACCAGTCCATCGGGTATTGATGCTTACCTCCTCCCCTTTTCCATTAGTGGTCATAGAACCAGGCAGAGTCAATGAATCACCCAAAGAAGCACCAAACCATTTTTCTCTGATGCCAATATCATTTGGATCAGCCTGAAACTTCCAAATTCCCTCCAGACTAATATTATCAATGTTTTCATGTTTAATGCATGAAAACATAAAAATCGAGACAAAAAGGAGAATCGTGATTATTTTCATTTTAGAATTATCTGAGTTACTTTTTAAAGATTTCAAGCGATTTCTCCTCATAAATTAATTTTTCATCAGGGGATTTTTCATGGTTAAACGGAACCGTTTTGTCTTTACTTAACCAAACAATGTTAAAAGTCCTTGTTTTAAGCATCCCATTGAAAGAACCTGAAACATCTCCGATAGTAAGCTTTCCTGATTGTTCATTGTATTTGATAAGAATCTTTGCAAAATCACTGTATAAATATAGCCAAAAAACTTATTTGTTATTCTAAAAACAAAGCCATGATAAATCAAAAAGCCTCCTTTACAATTTATTAGCGGGATTTGGTTAAATTTACGGCAACCAATCGTTTAAAAAATACAATCGAAGCAATATATTCCTTCGCTTTACTTGCCATCACTTCATTTTTCACCATTATGAATCCGGTTGTTCGAAAAATATCCAAACATGCCCACCCTTTCCCGAACGTGAACGTTCGAGATAAGCTGGAATATTATTTGCAGTACATGATTTTATAAAAATCTTACATTGATTAACCTCGATGAACTTTAATGTAAAGTTCTTATAAAAATCCTTGATAATTAAACATTGTTCAGTATATTTGAATGTTCATTGTCAATGAACACGATTTAAACATGAACCAAATAAACGCCAATGTACCGTAATAACGATTTCATTTACGATGCGGCTGTACATCTCGAAGAATGTATTGCAATGCCGGTTACTATCGAAAGTACTCGCGTAGATTACGATGCCGTACTCACAATTAAAAAAATCCAATTTACTGTTGCTGCTAAAGCCGAAATAAGAACAGCAAACAAAGGTATTGTACTTGCACAATTGAAAGAACTGGAAACCAAAACCAGCAAACCGATAATAATAATAGCCAAATTTATAGCTAGTAACATTGCTCAGGAATTTAAAGAAAAAGCTATTAATTACTTAGATGTTGCAGGCAATGCATTTATTAAAAGAGACGACCTTTTTATAAGTGTTGCTGGTCAGAAAGTTCAGAAAATTGAGAAAACCAATCAAACAAGAGCTTTTCAGGAGACAGGGATTAGGCTAATATTTAGCTTACTTTCTAACCCAAACAATCTACAACTATCTTATCGTGAATTAGCCGAACAGACGGGCATAGCAATTGGGTCAGTTAGCAATGTAATAAAGGAACTCGAAGACCTTAAGTTTATTCTAAAAACCGACACCAAACGGATATTAAAGAACAAACAAGAGCTCCTTAACCGTTGGATTGTTTCTTATCAGGATGTACTTCGTCCGCGCCTGTTAAAACGCAGAATGCGTTTTACAGATAAAGCAAAGTACAATAATTGGAAAACATTGTTGCAAAACCAGAACGACAATGCCATTCTGTGGGGCAGCGAACCCGCAGCAGCTTTGATTACAAACTATTTGAAACCTGCAATATTTAGTATTTATACAACAAAAAGCTGGCAGGAATGTGCTAAACTGTTTGAAATGATACCAGACGAAAATGGAGATATTGAAATCTTAGCAACATTCTGGAATCAAGAAAATGAGAAAAACAAATATCAAACAGTACCCCCAATTTTAATATATACCGACCTTATAAATTCAAGTAATGACCGCAATCTAGAAACTGCTAAAATTATACTCGACAATGAATTACAAAATATCAAGTAGCAATTTTGAGCAGCCACTTTTAAAGCCATTGCTTGAGAAGCTCTCGCAATACTTTAACTCAATTAATACCAAGTTCTATATTATCGGTGCCACTGCCCGAGATATGATTATGGATGCACACGGCGAAAAGTCCGGTCGCACAACCTGCGACCTCGATATTGCTATTGCAATCTCCGATTGGGACAAATACCAGCAAATAGAAACAGAACTTATTAAAACTGATGGCTTTACAAAAGACCTCAAACAGAAACAACGCTTTATCTATAATGAATTATATCATCTTGACATTGTACCATTTGGCGATATAATGAAATTGGACGATAAAATATTTTGGCCACCTAATGGAGAAACCGCCATGTCGGTGTTGGGTTTTTCTGAAGTAGATAAAGCCACTCATAAAGTTGTTGTTGACGAAAATTTATCATTGAATATCGCTTCTTTAGCCGGTATATTTCTGCTTAAAATAGTTGCCTGGAACGACCGCCATGCTTCAACCAATAAAGATGCCGACGATTTGGGCTTTATCTTGCTTAACTATTTCAATATTAACGAAAATAGAGTAATTGAGCAAAATCCAGACTTGTATGATGATACCGATTTTACTCTAACTACTGCTGGTGCTCGTTTAATCGGTAGAGATATATCAGATATTCTAAAAGATAGCCCGGCAACAAAGCAAAAAATTGTGGATATTCTAAACAGTGAGTTACAAAAGCAGGAAGAAAGCAAACTCATTAACCAGATTCTGGAAACAAATAGAATTTTCAAATACGAGGAAACTATTAAATGTCTTCAAAATGTAATTACAGGTTTGAACGACATAAAATTATAAATGCATTATCAATGTCGTTTACTTAAGGGTGTCCGAAATCTTCAAAAATCAGCCCCACCACAACCTCCCGAGTTCGGGAGGTTGGGGTGGGGCATTTTTTAGAATCGGAAAATTTCTTAAGTCAACGACATTGAATGCATTATGGCAAAGAAAGTAGATTGAAATTCATCCCATAAAGCCGGACCATCTCCCATTGGATATTCGATGATCATTTCCTTAAGTTCTGTTATTCTAAAAACAAAGCCATGATAAATCAAAAAGCCTCCTTTACAATTTATTAGCGGGATTTGGTTAAATTTACGGCAACCAATCGTTTAAAAAATACAATGGAAACAATATATTCCTTCGCTTTACTTGCCATCACTTCATTTTTTACCATCATGAATCCGGTCGGGACTATGCCGGTTTTTATGTCGATGACATCGGAGCTTGACCAGGACCGAAAAAAGAAAACTGCACGAAAAGCTGTAATTGTAGCCTTTTTCACTGTACTTTTTTTCGCATTTACGGGTCAGTTGCTTTTTAAATTCTTTGGCATTTCTGTCAATAGTTTCAGGGTTGTCGGCGGAGTTATTTTCTTTCTGATAGGTCAGGACATGCTCCATGCAAGACTTGGTGCACTTAAATTCAGCGGGAAAGAATCGGAGATCAATGCATACGTTGACGACATTTCTGTTACTCCGCTGGGAATACCTATGATTTGCGGTCCTGGCGCAATAACTAACGGCATTGTGCTTATGGAGGATGCTAACAGTCTTCCGAAAAAAATTGTATTGGTTTTATCGGTTGCCTTGGTATTATTGTTATCCTATATTATTTTGGTAGGTTCTGCAAAGATATCCAAGCGACTCGGAGATACAGGAAACAAAGTGCTTATGAGGCTTATGGGACTAATTGTAATGGTTATTGCAGTAGAGTTCTTCTTTACTGGTTTAAAACCAATTATTGTGGATATTATTAAATCATCCAGATAAACCAAAGATCCCAAAAGAATGATTCAGCAAATAAGCAGTCTTCAGAATCCCGGGATAAAGAACCTCTTGCAATTATCCGAAAAATCGCGCGTTCGTAAAGAACAAAACCTGTTTATTATAGAGGGAGCGAGGGAAATTGCCAGAGCCAAAGTAAACGGATACGATTTTGATTCCTGTTATTTTTGCCCTTCAATTTTATCAGAAGATTCCCGTAAAATATTAAATTCCCTCGAAAAAAATACCCAGTTGTACGAGGTTAGCCAAACCGTTTATTCAAAAATTGCATACAGGGAAAATGTTGACGGAATGTTAGTTACAGCCAGAATGCGAAAATTTGTACTTGATGATCTGAAATTGAAGGAACACCCGCTAATTCTTATAGTTGAGACCATTGAAAAACCTGGAAATCTGGGTGCAATTTTGCGTACAGCAGATGCCGCAGGACTCGATGCAGTGATGATTTGCGATCCACAAACCGATATTTACAATCCAAATGTAATCCGTTCAAGTCTGGGCTGTCTTTTTTCAAATCAGGTTGTTACTTGTGATTCGCGGGAAGCAATGTCCTTTCTTCATAAAAAAGGGATTCGCATTTTTGCCGCTGCACTTCAGGATTCTGTGAATTACCAGTATGAAGATTTTACTAAAGGATCAGCATTTGTGATGGGTTCGGAAGCAGATGGACTGACAGAAATTTGGAGAAAAGAGGCCGATCGCATTATACAAATACCCATGGCCGGAATTGCAGATTCATTAAATGTATCAGTTTCTGCTGCAGTTCTGGTTTTTGAAGCCGTGAGACAAAGAAGTATTGCTTCGAGATAAAAGGGCTATTTCTTTTTGAAATAATTACTGATAGTTTTAATCCCGATAGCGGCTACCGCAGTTGCAACCACTATAGCAGCGACTTTAATCAGATCCTTGATAAATGGATCCTTGATTGCTGAATTAAATGATGATTTCATGGTTTAGGGATATTTAAGGTTGTAAACCAAGTTTTATTTCCTGAAGTTGCAGAGCAACTGATGCATCAACCGGTAAGGCCCGGTATATTACTCTTGCTGCTTTTTTATCAATTACAATACTTATTTCAGGAACAAATTCTATTGGAGTAAAGTGTAGAAGATGTGAAATAATAGTTTTATTGACTAGTGAACGACGACCATTTCTGTAATCTTTTAATTTCTTGAGGTTTCCCTTTTCAAGCGGTTCAGCCTGTTCGAAAACCAACACCAGATTGCGATTCAGATTAAAGCTAATGTAAACCGGGTCCATGTCATCTTTAAAGGGATCAAGTTCAAGCTGGTTCATAGCTTCGATGGTATCCTTAGGAGCTTTTTTATACAATACCGGGTTTTTTTGAATGGATGCATAATGGGTATCAATTATAAATGGTTTAGCCAGCCAGTGCGCCAAAACAAACGGATCTGTTTTAAGGATTGCATTGCTTACTTGATATGACTGGATTTTAGCTTTATAAATCGCAACTCCCTTTATAACAAGTGATACCACACTATCTTTCAGACTCACAGACATGGAAATGCTATCGGTTTTTGTCATTTCTAGTCGTGAAAGCAGGAATGATTCTGTAATGATAATATCCAGAACTTTATTTTTAACTGAGTCATTTGTTGCAAGCTGCCATTCCTGATTAGGATAAAATATTTTATTTTCAGCATTCTTTTTTTGAATGGGGATTTCAATTTTAAACCGTGAAACAGGGATTAAAACTGTTATGGCTAAAAAATAAACAAAAAAGCCTACTGCTATAAATAGCGCAATGCTTACAATCCAGATAAGGCTTTTGTTTTTTTCCTGCATTTTGTATAAGGATAGCGGTGAGTTTGAGTCTGCTAAAATATATAAACTTTTGATCCCAGCCTAAGTGTATTAAAAACCTTCTCCAGATCCGGATCGTCCATACGCACGCATCCATGAGTTACAGGCATTCCAAGGAACCGCTTGTATAATGTGCCATGGATCATATAACCGTTTCCAATACTGAGTGCATAATCTCCTAAAACTCCGTATTCATATCGTTCAAAACTGTTGGCATGCTTGGGTACCGGAAGGCCTTCTTCAATAAATGCCCAATCGGGTTTTCTCCAAACTGGTGATTCTGTTTTTCCCTGAATACGCAAAACACCCTTTGGTGTTTCGAACATCCACTTTTTCTCGTCCCCTGCATCAAGTAGTACAAAACTGCCGGTTGAACAAATACCTTCCCTTACCAGTTTTCCGTTATTAAAAAGTGTAAAAGTATTGTCGCTTGTGTTAATTATAAGAAAAGGCTGATAGTTCGAAAAATTCCCATAAGTCTTAGCAAGCTTTTTAACCCTTGTTCCCTCACTTACAATTAATTTGGATGGCACCGGATTGGTTTCAGCTGCAAAACCAGAGTAGATGGCTGCATCATGCATTTTAAAATACGATTCCTGCATTGAAGGCAGCCCTAAAATCAGTGCAAGCCACATGAAATAAAACAATACAGGGATTGATAAATAAATCGCTATCTGGAAATAATCAAAAGATTTTTTCTCCTCTACAACAACTACTTGCTCTTGTTGGTTTTCTGATATTTGATCTAAATTTTCCAATATATTCTTATTAATCGGGAATAATATCCAGTGTGCTAATTAAACAATTCTCTTAAAGGAGTAAGTGAGCCAACAATTGTAACTGTTGTCCCGGTATTTACCATGGTATACAACTTATCAATATCCTTATTTTCAAGAGCTACACAACCCTGAGTCCAGTCTTTTCCTTTGCCTCCATCACCGTGTATTTCAATTAAACCTCCAATTCTTGCAGAAGGCTCAAGTGATCCTTGTTGAATATCCCTTTCGAATCGAGCCACATCATTTTCATTGGGATAATTCAGTAATAATGCTTTATTATACTTCGTGTCTTTTTTATTGAACTTTTTTGTAATCTTATAGATACCTTCAGGAGTAGCGTTATCACCTTGGTATCTTTTGTGTCCAATCCAGTTCAGAGATAATTCCGCCTCAAAACGATTTATTACAATACCATCTTTAAGCAAAATGCATTCATGAGCCATTTTATCGACTATAATCGCATAGGATTTAGTGTCGCGGGATTTTTCAACGGTTTGCTTGTACCAGCGATCCCATGCTGAATAGGATTGAAAATACTCATCTAGTTTGTTCCTGACATTTTTTTCCAACTGTGAAAAATCTTCGAAAGCAATGCTTAGCTTTTTGAAAGCTGAGTTCAAATCTCCACGATTAGAGGCCTCAATAGCTTCCTTAAGTAGAAGATGAGCTTCTGAATGATCTTTTAGTAATTCTTTTTCCAAAGGCAAGACGCGGAACTTTTCTGTAAAATAGTTGTCTCTTTCGATAAGACTTGCCTGAGTTTCTTTAATAAACTGCGACATTGATCCAGATTTCTCAATGGCTTTTTTACCTGCAATTGCCGCTTTATCTGTAGTTTGCTTTATAAGGGATGTCAATCTTCCGTAATTACGGCGAATAATCCATAACTCGTTTTGCGCCTTCCATTCTTTCATGGTTTTGCGGTGAAGCGCAATACAATCTGTAAAATCGCTTGGGGCATACCTTCCGGCGTCATGCCTTCGGGCAAATGCAATGGATTTCTCCATAGTATCTGCGATTTTCGCAGGTCCTTTTGGAGCATAAATGGTTCCAGTCAGGTACAGAGCCGAACCAATTGCAATAATTGAAATTAGAATTATTAAAAGAATTTTTCGCATTACCTACTGGTCTTATTAAAAAGACCCCCGGAATGCGGAGGTCTTTTTAGGTTCAATTCAATTGCAGAGCAATAATTACTACCAGAAAATTATCTTTTCTTTTTGTATTTATCGATAGCAGCAGTTAATTCTGCTTTAATAGAATTAGCTTTATCAATAGCTGCGGTAACTTTGTCGTTAGCTGCCATGTAATCGCCTGCAGTGTACAGAGCGTTAGTTTCGCTAATTGAAGCTTCAATTGCAGTAATGTCCTGCTGTATTGCTTCTAAAGCAGCTTTTCCTTCTTTACCTTTTGGCGCTTTCAGGATAAGAGCTTTGTCTTCAGCTACAAGTGCAGCAACTTCAACAAGTGAAGTTTCAACTTTAGCTTTTACTTCAGCTTTCTTAGCAACAGCGTTAGTAACTGCAGCATTAGCAGCAACAACGATAGCATCTAACTGAGCGATAGATGGTTTGTAATTACGTTTCCAGAATGACTGTGAGTTGATGGTTTCGATGTTAGTCAATACCATGTTCAAAGAATCCTGAATTGGGTTGAATTCTGCAGGTATGTATTTAGCGGCTTCTGCATTTCTAGCTGAATCAACAGCTGATTTTGCAACACCCATTTGCACCTCTGGTGCTTTTTGACAACCTGTAGCGAGAACTACTAAAAGTCCTAAAGTAAGAACAGAAAATAAAATTTTGTTTTTCATTGTAAAAACCTCCTGGTTAAATCTTTTAAGTTAAAATTTGCGCTATTAAGACGAAAGAATTTCAAAAGGTCACATGTTTTTGAATTTTTTTTCGACTAATGCTGAATTAATTACAAGTGCAAAGCTATACAAAATAAATAAAACATACATAGCTGATAAAAAAAATATTGTAAATCATTTTATCTCATTACATTTGATCGAAAGTAGCAGTAGATGCGGGCAAGACCTGAAAAAAAACTCAACGACGAAGATATCATAAGGAATATCCTTCAGGGAAAGAAGGATCAGTATGAGATTCTTTACTTGCGCTACAACAGAAAAGTACTCGATAAATGCTATTCTATTCTAAAAGACAGAGGCCTTGCACTTGAAGCTGAACAGGAAATTTTTTCAAAGGTTTATGAGAAACTTTCCGGATACAAGGGAATGGCATCTTTTTCTTCCTGGCTTTATGCAATAACTTTTAACCATTGTATAGAATATCTCCGCCACAGAAAAAAACTGAATTATCCCGAATGGAATCGAAATAATGACCTGCCGGAAGTAATTGATGAAATTTATGAAGCCGATATTTCGGGGTTACGGTATGAAAGGTTGTTAAAGATTCTGGAACTAATCCACCCAGAAGAAAAGGCTTTACTTATAATGAAGTATCAGGATAATATTTCGCTAAAATTAATCATGTCGACATTCAGGATTTCAGAGAGTGCCGCTAAAATGAGAATAAAAAGAGCAAAAGCCAGGGTTATGTATTTGTATAATTTGACGTATGCTTCCGAAGAATAATTTGTGACCTTTTTTGACAGAATCGTCTTAATTAAAATTTTCTTCGGCGTGAAAGATCTTTTTAAATCTATACTTACTGGTAGCAATAGCACTCCACCGAAAAGCATACAAGTAACTTTTGATCAAATGTTTACGGGTGCAGTTTCCGTTGAATGGCATCTTGAAGGGAAATACTTTGAATCTATATTTGTTTATCTGGGCAGGGAAATTATTTGTCGTTTCGATAAAAACTCAAACTGGGTTGATACCCGAATAAATCAGTCTCTTGAAGAAATTGGCAAGCATGTTACAGCAAAGCTTGAAACTCTTGGTGAGATAATGAGTTCAATCAAAATTGAGAAACCAGAAGGAGTTCTTTTCGAATTCGTAATTCGCGATAAGGAAATGAACCGTCAGATATATTTTACAAATCCCAACGGTGAAATCATCGAAAAAAAGGGATTTAACTCTGTTTACGATTTGTTTTGAACCGATAGAAAACACCTAATGGAAGCCTTCTCCCACCACGATCGGTAACAAATAACTCTCCGGATTCAGGGTTTTCAACATTCTTATATATTGAATTCACCAGTGATTCAGCAATCAGCGCAGAAAATCCCACTGAATAAAGGTTCAGAAGAAAAAAATTATTTTGTTTATCAAGCAGGCTAAGACATTCACTAATCATTTCACGAAGGTTTTCCTCAAGTACCCATTTCTCGCCTTTTGGGCCTCTTCCATAAGCGGGCGGATCCAAAATAATTCCCTGATATACACTGCCTCTGCGAACTTCACGCTGAACAAATTTCAGTGCATCATCAATTATCCAGCGAATATTACTGATACCGCTAAGTCGACTGTTTTCGCCTGCCCAGTTAATAACCTGTTTTACCGAATCAACATGAGTAACCTTTGCGCCGGCTGCGCTTGCTGCGAGAGAAGCTCCTCCTGTATATGCAAAAAGATTCAGCACTTGAGGCTGGGAAATACCTGATCTGGCAACTG
Organism: Bacteroidales bacterium; assembly: GCA_038316435.1. Classification (GTDB taxonomy): domain Bacteria; phylum Bacteroidota; class Bacteroidia; order Bacteroidales; genus JACJXF01. The sequence continues at coordinate 24,320 of JBBQAQ010000030.1, forward strand.
CTTCGGAAATATAATCCCAGTTTGCTGCCTGCTCCGGGAAAATCCCGATATGCTTAAAAGAAGTTAACCCGAGTCTGAATTTTAAACCCGGATTAATTTCAGGATACTCAATCTGCCATTGTTCAGGCATTCCCGGCTTTAATCTCCACTCTCCCTTTTCCTCATCAAGCAAGGCTGCTGATGAACCTTTTCTTCTGGTATATACAGCATGTGCCATTTTTTCCCAATCCCCAGCAGATAAAAACCTTTCCCAAACAGCCTGAGGTTCAGGTCTGGAAAGAATGTATTTCCCAAACCTCTCGAGTTTCTGAAAGTCACCACTATCAATCAACTCGTAATCAACCCATTTGCCGGGGCTTAGTAATTTAATGTGATCTGTTGGCTGCATAAGGGAATCGTTTGAGTTTTGGAAGTGCAATTTAAGCAAAGGGATTTATGACAAAGCAAATAATTTGGTAAAATTAAGTGCAAAAAAACTACTTTTACGAAAAGATATAATTTCTGAGTATGCTAAAATTAATACTTCTTGTGGGGATTGGTGGTTTTATTGGCAGTATCGCCAGATTTTTAGGATCGAAATATATAACTGAAAACCATCTTTCTGCATTCCCTTTTGGAACCATGACCATAAATATCATTGGTTGCTTTCTGATTGGTATTTTTTATGGTATTTCCGAGCGCGGCAATTTGATGAATGAAGACTGGAGAATTTTTCTAACTGTTGGTTTTTGCGGGGGATTTACAACATTTTCAAGTTTTGCAAGTGAGAATCTTACACTTTTGCGTGATGGCGCATTTGGCTATTTTCTTCTTTACACCGGGTTAAGCGTTTTTCTAGGTCTTGCTGCAACATTTCTCGGAAATGCTTTAATTAAAATTGTATAATCTGCTAGTATTCAACTGAATCATTTAAAAATAATTTTTCGCTTTTGTACAATAAAAAAATGAAAATGGGATGACACAACTTATAATTTTTGGCATTCTAAGTTTATTGGTCATATATATTTCCAGACGAAACCTTCTGCATATGAATAGCCATGGCTTTTACAGGTTTTTTAGCTGGATTTGCATAAGCTGGCTTTTTTCTGATAACTATTCGTATTGGTTTGAAAACCCATTTTCTTTGCCCCAAATGGTTTCATGGGGACTTCTATTGATTGCTGTATATTTAGTAATTACTGGAGGAATACGTCTTATCAGGAGTGGAAAGCCATCAAATACACGAAAAGATGATACACTTTTTTCATTTGAAAAAACGACAGGCTTAATAGATACAGGAGTTTACAAGTATATCAGACATCCATTGTATGCTTCGTTAATATACCTCAGTTGGGCAATATGCTTAAAAAATCCCTCTATAATAAATATTATAATTGCCTGTATTTCAACTATTTTCCTTTTCCTGACTTCAGTAAAGGACGAAAAAGAATGTATTGCTTATTTTGGGGAAAGCTATAAGAGCTATATGAAAAGGAGCAGGATGTTTGTTCCTTTCATTTTCTGAAAAAACACTTTTACAACATTTAATTAAGAATTGCAGTACCTGAATTATTAAATATCGATAACATTATATACATTTACCTTTCATTTGAATGTATGAGTTTGAAGATACTATTCAGAAAGGTTACTCCTCCTGAACAATGGCTTGTGCCGGTAATAATTGCTGTTGCAATATTTTCAGGTCTTTTCCTGTATGCGTTTTACATCTCGAATGCTCCCTCATATTTATCGGATAATCCGCAGACTTGCGTGAATTGCCATATTATGAGTCCGCAATATGCTACCTGGAGTCACAGTTCGCATAAAACGGTTACCAACTGCAACGACTGTCACGTGCCTCACAATAATGTTTTCAATAAATACTTTTTCAAGGCGAAGGATGGAATGAGGCATGCAACCATTTTTACCCTTCGGGCGGAACCACAGGTAATTTTCATAAAAGACGCAGGAAGGGAAGTTGTACATAAAAATTGTATTAGGTGTCATAGTCAGTTATTGTACGATACCAGAATAGCAAGTTATTCGGCGACTTTTAACCATTTCCGTCAGGAAAGAAAATGCTGGGAATGTCACCGGGAAACCCCACACGGAAGGGTTAACAGTTTGTCAAGCACCCCAAACGCCAGAGTTCCGCTTCCGGAAAGTCCGGTTCCTGCCTGGATGAAAACAAATAATGAAAACAAATAAACATTAAAAGAATAAGTTATGAGATCTCTCAACGAAAGTATCAGAAAAAAGCCGATTTTGGGCTGGCTTCTTTTTGCATTTACCATGGGACTGGTTTTCCTTTTGGGTCTGCTGGCATCTTCCATCACCGAGAGAAGAACTGAAGCACTTTTTGCATACACTCCTATTGTAAAATATAATCAATACGAACCTCGGAATGAAGTTTGGGGAAAGAATTTTCCACGGGAATATCAGTCGTACCAGAAAACATCGGACACGAGTTTCATCAGTAAATATAATGGAGGGGCTGTCAGGGATATGCTGGAGGAGGATCCCAGACTTGTTGTTTTGTGGGCTGGGTATGCCTTCTCGAAGGATTATAAACAAGGCCGTGGACATTATTATGCCATTGAGGATATACGAAACAGTCTTCGTACCGGTGCTCCAATGGATGAACAGGCCAGTCCACAACCAAATACTTGCTGGGCTTGCAAAAGTCCTGATGTCCCCAGAATAATGGTACAGACCGGCATTGCCGATTTCTATAAAGGTAGCTGGGATACCAAAGGATCCGAAATAATGAATGGCATTGGCTGTGCTGATTGCCATGATGCTGAGACGATGAACCTGAGAATCAGTAGACCTGCGCTTCTCGAAGCCTATGAGAATATGGGGCTCGACATCAACAAGGTGTCGCACCAGGAGATGCGCTCTCTGGTCTGTGCACAGTGTCATGTGGAGTACTATTTCAATAAAAAAATGGTCGATGGGGTTGCCTATCTCAAGTTTCCATGGGATGACGGCATGACAATGGATGCAGCAGAAGCGTATTACGATAACATTGGTTTCACCGATTGGACCCACAGTTTAAGCCGGGCACCCATGCTTAAGGCACAGCATCCCGACTATGAAATTTACACTACGGGAGTGCATGCATCTAGAGGGGTTTCGTGTGCCGATTGTCACATGCCTTACATCAGCGAAGGTGGACAGAAATTTACCAATCATCATATCCAAAGTCCACTGAATAACATTTCTGCATCCTGTCAGGTCTGTCATCGTGAAGAAACTGCTCAACTGGTTGCAGATGTTTACAGTAGGCAGGATAAGATTATTGAAAACAGAAATATACTTGAACAACTATTGGTACGCGCACATGTAGAGGCAAAAAAGGCATGGGATATTGGAGCCACGGAGGCACAAATGGCTGATATATTAAATCTTATCAGACATGCTCAATGGAGATGGGATTATGTGGCAGCCAGCCATGGAGCTTCTTTTCATTCACCAGTTGAAGTATCAAGGATTATCAGTAGCGGAATTACACGTGTTCAGGAATCAAGAATTAAGCTGGCCCGACTACTCTCCAGCCAAGGTTTCATGGGAGAGGTTCCATATCCGGATATATCTTCAAAATCAAATGCCCAGGAATTTATTGGATTGGATATGAAGCAGTTAAATTCCGATAAAAAGATATTTATAGAAAAGGTGATACCAGAATGGATAAAGCAGGGACAGGCAAGAGAAGCCGGATACCCTGTAAAAAACAATCTCTGAAAGGAATAATTCACAGACAATTATTGTTTTCAAATCAGGAATGGATAAATAGTTTCTTATTTTAATTTCAGGACGGTGTTTAAAGGGAAATGATCGGAAGGATAAATGTCATTGTGTCTGGTATGCAATACTTCGCTGGAGATAATACTTAAACCTTCCGAACTAAAAATGTAATCGATGCGTTCTGAAGGGACTGCATCTTTCCAGCCATGAAAGGTTGCTCCTGAAATGGATTCTCCAGGATGTGACTCTTTGTAGGAGTCGGTAAGTGTATTCATTGCAATTATTCTCTGGTAGACAGGATTTTCGGGAGTAATGTTAAAATCTCCCATAAGAACAACAGGTATTTCATTTATTTCGGTGTTGAACTGGTTGAGAATAAGTCCAATACTTTTCTCCCGGGCAGATTGTGATACATGATCGAAGTGTGTATTAACAACCAGCACTGAATCACCTGAAATATGTTCCTTAAAAATTCCAAAACTTACAATTCTGTTAAATGCTGCCCCCCAGGTATTTGAACCCGGTATCTCAGGGGTATCTGAAAGCCAGTGAAATCCAGAAGAAAGTAACTCCCATCGTTTTTTATTATACAAAACCGGACTCCCCTCTCCTTTTGTGGAATCGGCCTCTCTTGTACGAAATAAAATACCATACTCATCTCCAATTTTCTGCTTAATATCTTCCATTTGAACCGGCAATACTTCCTGCATTCCAACGAAATCATGTGCTTTGAGGATTGAGATAACTCCTTCTTTCCGTTCATCCCAGTTTTGCGGTCCCTGATCGAAAGATGCATACCTGATGTTGTAGGTGAGCACATCAATTTTTTGAGCAACAACAGGAAAAACGCCAAGAATAAAAAGCGCAAGGGTAAGGTGTATATTTTTTGACATGTTTGAGAGTTATGGCTGTAATTATATCATGATATGAATTTTTGTAGAATTCCATTTTTAATGTTGGCTCAAAAGCGCTTTACTTTTCGGAAAACTCGTATGCAACTACCCTGTTATCGAAAAAAGTAGGAACAAGTAAGGTCATGTCTGATTTGATGAATCCAATATCAGCAGTATTTTTTTTCTGATCCCTTGTTTGCAAGAGGGATTTCTTTGTATTATCAGGATAAACAAGGAAAACTTCGCCGGTCCAGTCTGAAACCAGGTAATATCCGGGTAAACCTGTAAATTCTATTCCGTCGCCATGCCCAATACTGTCGCATAACAGAGTAAGTTCGCCTGTTGCAGGATCAAGAGCATTAAAGTTTGAAGTTGCCAGCAGAATTCTGGATTCCTCGGCATACAAACCATTTGGATTTGTAAGACCTACCTTCCAAACCGAAACTTTACCATCTTTATAGGTATGAATTTTACCGGTGCGGGAATCGGAAATATAGACCAGACCTGTCATGTCAATTGAAATATCATTTAAAAAGATAGAGGAATCAACAGGGATTGTCTGAATTATTTTTTCTTCTTCAATGTCAATAATTACAAGGTCGGTTATATCGGCAACATAGAGAAGATTATCAAAAACGCCCATTCCTTTTGGGGCGCTAAGACCTTTGACCCATTCCAGGTCAAGTATTTCGCCTGTTGAAGAAAGGCGGGAAATGAATCCATTTAAGTCCTTTTCAGAAGGGTTGCTGTTTATATTAGAGACATAAATAACATCACGAATCTCATCATATAGTACTGACTCCGGTGTTTTTAGGATGGTATCTGTCTTCCAGATTTCAGTAATCTCATAATCAGCAATAGCTTTTGTTGTGGTATTCTGATTTGCCGGATTATTTTTACATCCGCCCAGCAACAAGCTGGTTAGCAATGATAAGACAAATAATTTTTTCATTCTATTTTAAATTTATTGGTAAAACTAACAACTAACTATTCAAAATGTTTGGATTTTTATTGTTTCAAAAAAATGAATCACGGTATTTTTTTGATCAGAACATGTAAATTTAGTACTTTCACTTTTCATACTTGCCACAAGGCATTAAAAAAATTACAATTATGGGCAATTTCGTAATAAAAAAGATCCAAGGGATTTCCGGCTTGGTAATTATGCTTTTTCTATTCATGTCATGCACATTGCAAAATCCTGCAAAACCAAGGATTCTTATTATTACGGGTGGTCACGACTTTGAAACAGCTGAATTTCTAAATGTATTTAATGTTTTAACCGAATTTAGTTTCGATACAGTTTCGCAGCCATCTGCAAACCAGATGATTGGAAGCGGTAAAGCATTGATATACAATGCAATTGTATTTTACGACTCCTGGCAGGAGATAAATGTTACTGAGAAAAAGGCCTATCTTGAACTCACTGAGCGAGGAACAGGATTACTTTTTCTGCATCATTCACTGGTTTCTTATCAAAGCTGGGATGAATTTTCGCTTATCAGGGGAGGCCGATACCCAAAATCGGATACTCCGGATAGTTTGAAGGATGGGCGCTACAGGCATGATATTGATTTATCAGTAACTATTGTAGATACTTCAACCTCAATTACAAAAGGCTTATCGGATTTTACAATCAGGGATGAGGGATATAGCAATATTATTGTAAATGATGATGTTACAGTGTTGCTTAAAACAATTCACCCAGATTGTGCTGAGGATATTGGATGGACTCACCAATACAAGAATTCAAAAATTGTATACCTGATGAGTGGGCACGACCATGTTGCTTATGAAAACGAGAATTTTAGAAAGTTGGTAAGGAATTCTTTGGAGTATTTGACGATGAAGGAATAAATGACTGATTACACTTCGACAGGCTCAGTGTCAAGACTTCGACAGGCTCAGTGTCAAGACTTCAACAGGTTCAATGTCTAGACTTCGACAGGTTCAATGTCTAGACTTCGACAGGCTCAGTGTGAGAATTTCTAAACAACCGGCGTTTAAACCCCTTATGTTTAATGTGGCGAAAAACTAAAAATCAGCGTCTCTTTATTGTTTTTTTTTGAAAATCAGCAATTATTTTTGACCACATACCAAAAAAAGACCTGTCCGGGTTTGCCGACAGGTCTTTTTTATTTTAGGAAAATAGACTATTTCGTAATAAATGCACAGGTATTGAGGAAGTCAATACTTTTCTGAACACTTACCATAGGTTCAAAAGTATAACGTTCCACTTCAACGATGTAGTTTTTCATTCCGGCTTTTTCAGCAGCAACGAAGAAAGGTTCAAAGTTCATCGTTGATTCTGCACCACCAAGTTCTTTTTCGTCTTTTATATGGTATAGTTCAAAGCGACCGGGATATTTATCGAAATAAGCCAGTGCATCGCCGTTACCTATTGAAATCCAGTATAAATCGAGCTGGAACATAACATTTGCAGGATCAGTATTTTGAAGCATGAAATCGTAGATAGTAGTGCTATCAATTTGACTGAATTCCTTATCGTGGTTATGGTAACCAAAACGGATTCCTGCGGCATTACATTTTTCACCTACTGCATTAAAATAATCGCAGTACTTTTTCAGAGTTTCAATGCTAGTATATGCATCACCGCCCATCCAGGGCTGAACGATCCATTTTACACCTGCCTCTTTATGAGCAGCAATAGCGCTATCCCACCAAATCATTGTTGAATCCCAATGAGCTGAGTCAGGTAGTGACTGACCGGTATGTGAACCAAGAAACTGCATACCAGCTTTTTCAACTAATGCCTTAAAAGCGCTAGGAGTCATTCCATAGAATTGACCATCGCCATAACCGGCAGCCTCGACGAATTTATATCCCATTTTACCAACCCCTAAAACGGTTAACTCGGGATTTGCTTTCATATCGTCGCGTACAGAGTAAAGTTGTAAACCTATGTTTTTCTCAACAACGGGTTTTGTGCATGAGGAAATTGTAATTGCCATAACGGCAAAAATAGTCAATGTAAATAAGGTTTTCATTGTTGTTTTCATTTATGTTAATTGGGTTAAAGAATTGCGATGAAATTACGAATTTTTCCAATATGTCAGAAAAATATCTTTTTTATAAAATGTTAGAAAGTCAATTCACTCCTTTCCACTTGAACTTTAATTATCCTCAAAAACTGAATTCATCTCCAACAGCAGGAATATTAATGGATTGGTAACCAGCTTCTTCCAGATACTTCATATAAGTCTTTTGGGCTTCATATTCCCCATGAACGATGAAAAGTTTTTTAAGCTTAGTTTTGTCCTGGCATGAAATATACTGCATCATTTCTTTGTAATCGCCATGTCCACTAAATGATTCAAGTCGCCTGATTTCAGCCCTAACTTCGTGAACCATACCATGAATTGAGACTTGTGTTTCTCCCCTGAGAATTCTTGCGCCAAGAGTTCTGGGAGAACAATATCCAACTACCAGAATGGTGTTTTTTGGATCTGCGATTCCATTTGCCAGATGGTGTTTTATCCTTCCGGCTTCCATCATTCCTGATGCCGCGATGATAACGCAGGGCTTTTTCATGGAGTTAATTCTTTTGGAATCGTCCACCGACTTAATATAAAAAAGGCTGTTAAATCCAAAAGGATCAGGGTCTTGCTGCATCACATCTAAAATATCGTTGTTGAAGCATTCGGGATGCAACCGGAAAATATCGGTAGCATTAACTGCCAATGGACTATCGACATAGATATCTATTTTAGGAAGTTTTCCAGCGTTGAAAAAATTGTTGAGTGAATAAACCAGTTCCTGAGTTCTGCCAACAGCAAATGAAGGAATGATAAGCTTTCCACCTTTCCTAACACAGGTATCCATAACAATATTGAGCAATTCATCTTCCGATTCTTGCTTATCCATGTGAAGTCTGTCGCCATAAGTAGATTCCGTTATGAGTATGTCGGCTTGAGGAAACGGTTTAGGTTTTGCGAGGATTCGGTTGATAGATCTTCCAATATCCCCTGTATAAGCAACCACTTGTTTTCGGCCATCTTCAGTAATTTCCAGGCTTACTACTCCGCTTCCCAGCATATGACCTGTATTTGTAAACAGGACTCTGATATTTTCGTCGATCCTGAATTTACGATCGTATGGAACACCTATAAACAGTTCCATGCATTCCTGTGCATCCCTCTTGGTATAAATAGGTTCAAGGGGTTCCCATCCTTTTTTGATTCTCTGTCTGTTGTGAGTTTGAGTATCATGTTCCTGAATATATCCTGAGTCAGCGAGCATGATGGAACAAAGGTCACGTGTGGCATTGGTGCAAATCACAGATCCCCTGAAACCTAATTTATAAACATATGGGATTAGTCCGGAGTGGTCGATATGAGCGTGAGTAAGGATAATATGATCAATTTCCTGAGGATTAAACCCAAGAGTGCGGTTCAGCGCGTCGGTTTCCATTCCTTTACCCTGATACATACCACAATCGAGGACTATTTTTTTACCATTTCTGGTAACTATAAGGTGCTTGCTTCCAGTAACTTCGCGGGCTGCTCCGAGGAATTTTATTTTCATAACTGTGTTTACTTTGGTTCCTAAAGTTAACGATATATTTTACTAAAACTGTATTAAAAATCACGCATTAATCCAAAAGTAGGAACAATACCATAAAATTCGAAATTTGAATTGATATTTATTACTACTCTAAAAGGAATCGGGTCGCAGGTTTAAACAATCATTAAAATCTGAATATACATTATAACTTATAAAGGAAGATAATTTTCAAAAAAAAATTCTTTTCAAATACCTCATTAACATTTTCAGATAAAAACTGTTATATATTTCTCAATATAATAAAATGATCCATGATCGAATGGTTAAAAGTGACAGATAAGCATAAAAATTTAATCTATTTTTGATCTCCTGCTCTGGTATATCATTTTCGTTAAAACTCTTCAATGGCACAAAACACAGCACAAGCAGAACCGATCATCCGTATCGAATCGCTTTTCAAATCATTTAAGGATGTAAAGGCTGTAAATGGAATCGATTTGAAACTTTATCCGGGTGAATTCATTGCCGTTCTAGGTCCCAATGGAGCAGGCAAAACAACCCTGGTAGAAATGATCGAAGGCATTCAGAAACCTGATCAGGGTGAGATTTTTATTAAAGGAAAACACTGGAAGCGTAATCACAGTGAGCTAAACAGGATTCTGGGTATTTCATTGCAGGAGACTTGGTTTATTGAAAAACTTACTGTAAAAGAAACTTTGTTGCTTTTTGCCTCATTTTATAAACTGGGAGATTCAAGAGTAAAGGAAATTATCGATCTGATCCGGCTTGAGGAAAAACAAAAAGCCTACGTTAAGAATCTTTCCGGAGGCCAGCGTCAAAGACTTGCACTAGGAATTGCATTGCTGAATTATCCTGAAGTGCTTATACTCGATGAGCCCACAACCGGACTTGATCCAAATGCCCGCAGGGAACTCTGGGAAATACTTCTTAAACTGAAAAACGAAAGAAATACTTCCCTGATTCTTACCACTCATTATATGGAGGAAGCAGAATATCTCTGTGATAGGATTATAATTATTGATCATGGAAAGATTCTTGCCAAAGGAAAACTCAGCGATTTGCTTCTGGCATGTGATAAGCATGAAATCATAAGAATCGGAATTCTTGGCCCACCTCCGATAGATTTTACAAGCATCACAGGCATACAGAAATCAGTATTCAACAACAAAGACAATGTTTTTGAACTCGAAGTAAAAAATATTGTCGAAAGCCTGCCTCTATTGCTTAAAGAACTGGAAGGGAATAAAACCGAAATTATTGCCCTCGAATGCAGAACACTGACATTAGATGACCTGTTTACTTCAATGACAGGCAGGCACTTAAACGCATAAGAATATTTTATAATGAAGCATCCATTTTTTGTACTTACCATCTCACACCTGAAAGAGTTTGTTCGCGAACCGGGTGCACTTTTCTGGTCATTTGGATTTCCAATTTTAATGGCAATTGGGCTTGGATTTGCCTTTTCAGGGAAGAAAGAGATCATGCACGGGGTAGCGCTTATTCCATCTTCTAATACACAGGAAGTGCTTGTTCGTAATACTTTTTTCGGGGGAGGTGCCCCGGCTGATACCGTGATTGAAAAACGTTTTGAGAATGAAAACGGCAAAACGCGGTACGACTTCCATATTACCAGCTGGGAAAATGCAGAAATGCTAATGAAAAGAGGGATAATAAACAGTATTCTCACCGAAGAAAACGGTAAGATTACCTACCATTACGATCCTTTAAACCCAGAGGCAGAACTAGTGCAGATTCAGCTTTCTAACTTCTTTAAAACAGGAAGTCTGGGTCAGGATACAGGCTCAATAAAACCCCTGAAAACAAAGGGAATGCGCTATATTGATTTCCTTATTCCCGGCCTGCTGACTCTTGGGGTGATGATGTCGATTATGTGGGGAGTTTGTTATTCACTTATTGAAAAACGTTCGAAGAAACTACTTCGGCGAATGGTTGCCACTCCCATGAGAAAAGTTGACTTTATGACGTCTTACTGGGCTTCGCGACTAATTCTTACTATTTTCGATACTCTGGTATTACTTGTATTTGCTTACTTTTTCTTTGATGTTGAAATTCAGGGCAGCATCAGCGCACTGGTACTTATTTTTCTTACAGGAAATATTGCATTTTTCGGAATGGCTATCCTTATTTCAAGCCGGACGGCGAATACACAGGTTGGAAATGGCCTGATATCGCTTATTACAACACCTATGATGGTTGTTTCAGGAATCTTCTTCAGCTACCAGAATTTTCCTCCCTGGGCAATAAAGGTCATTCAGGTGTTGCCTCTTACAAAGTTTACTGATGAAGTAAGAGGTATTATTAATGAAGGAGCCGGTATCACTGATGTTTTGGATGGCGTTGCTATTTTAGGAATTTTCGGAGCTGTATGCTTTTTTATTGGACTCCGCGTGTATAAATGGTTTTAGTAAATCTAATTCCTATTCAAACTCTTTAGGCACTCCGCAAATCATTACGAAAGCCTTATCGGGTGTGGCGTTGCGGTATTGATGTTTTTCATTGGGATGAACCAGCGCGAAATCACCTGATTTCAATTTTTTTCTTTCCCCTGCTTCATTAACCAATTCACCTTCGCCTTCAATTATAAAGTTCATGTGCTCATAATTGTGCTGATGGTAAGGCGTGAAACCTCCCGGTTCTACAGTAAAAACGCGGTATGCATAAACTGGAGCTCCATCTTCGCGGGAAAGAGGAATTTGTTTCCAGGCATCCTGAGCACCATCCATGGTGACTTTGGATTTTTGAACGTCTTTTAGTGATATTATTTTCATTTTGTAGCTTTTTGATGTTTAATAAATGATAAACAAACGAAACTGTTCTATTGTTTTTGACTTTTCGAAACAGCCAATACAAAACCAAAGATCGATAAGATTATCGTAACCGGAGTAAAAATAATTCTTTCCAAATGATTGTCCGATAACAGATTATCAATAGTATTCAACAAGAAAAGGCCAGTCATCAACCATAAAAATATCCTAATAATCAAAGGCGAAATCCTTATTTTTAAGTAGCCAGATTTCACTAAAATAATCATCATAAACAACAGATTAATAGCAATGGAAGTGGCTTCAAATTTGTACATCTGAGAATCCGACTGAAGTCTTCCTCCCCATACAATCCCGTAAGGAATTATTTTTACCAATACAAGAAGATGAAAAACAATGGTAAGTAAAAAGATTACTACCATCCCAATTTGTGACACCTTTTGCATCATGGCATTTTACTATTTATTATACAAATCTAATTGTTTACCTAAGTTATTGAATAACCAATTTGGACGTGGTTTGTTGTAAGTTATCAGATTTAATAACAACATAATACATGCCTTTTCCCAAATCAGATGTATTTATTCTTACCATTGACTTTTCAATAGAATTTGCAGATTTTACCTGTATTCCAATAGCATTATATATTGAAATTTCCTTTACATCGCTGGAATATCCCGCTAAATCCACCTCTATAAAATCACTTGCAGGATTAGGATTAATCAATATTTTTCCAACTTTTTCGGTTTGTACCTTAACTCCGGAGGCGCTTAAAAATTGGATCCAGTTGGTGTTAAACTCCCCTGCTTTTATAAACATTCGAATGGTATACCTACCTGCTTCCATGTAGGCTTCAGTGGTGTATGTTTTCCATGTTTGCCACCCGCCTGTTGAAGGAATATCAATAGTGTCGATGGGCGTAACAGCTGTACCAACAACCTTTCTGAAAATCACCTGATTGCCTGCTCTGGCTGAGGCGGCCCTGATATTAATCGTATAATATTTCGAAAAAGGAACATTTACATAAAAATCCAGATATTCACCTGAAGCGGCATATCCCATATCCTTTCCGGCTCCCACATCGGTGCAGGTTTCGCTGGATAATCCAACATTTGCAGAAAAATCCTCAGCCTGTATTGTTGCCGGAATTGTGAACCTATACGGAAGTTTATTGGTAACAATTGCATCAGCAAACTGAACCAAAGTCTGACTGCCACTTTGAATTGTACTTCCTTGATAGCTCAATTTAATAGCTCCTCCATAATATAAACTCTCAGCAAGATTAAGTACAATTGTGTTTAGGTAAGTTGTACCAAAGCTAAGTGAAGTAACCTCAACAGGAGTGTTGTTGATTGTAACCACAAAGTCGGAAAGGCTCGCATCACCTGCAACAGATGTAATTGGCTTGTTAAGGTATACAGTTATATTGTTTCCATTAATGGATGATTCTGATGTTAAATAAGCGAAATCGATATTTTCTGAAGCTACAGGATTAGAAAGTTTGAAAAAGTTAAGGTTGGAACCACCTTGATCAAACACAAAGCGCAATTTCCGGGTTCCTTTTGTTAGCATGATGCCATTAACTTCGGTTGTTTTCCATGTTTTCCATCCACCGGTCGAAGGCAATGTAATTGAGGGGGAAACCACTTTTCCGTCCATTTCCATGTAAATTCTTGAAGATCCGGAGCCTGATGCAGAGCGGATTCCAAGTGTATAGGCTGCGGTAGAATCCACTTCAATGGTATATTCCATCCATTCGCCGGTGGCTGTCCAACCAATATCATAACCATTTGTCGCTAAAGCATCTGTGCAGGATTCAATGTCAACACCATCGTTGCGGTATGACCATCCTTTGTTCCATTCTGTGGATGAACCTCCCGTACTGGCGGTATCGGTATCGAAGTATGCATATTTGTTTCTGCCGAGGTTGTAGTCAACCATAAATACATTTTCACCAGTTTGGTAGTGTTTGAAGGGAATGGTTTCAATAGTTTTGGTTTGTCTGAACATTGCGTCAATTACATCTTTCTGGAAACTGCAATTTTCAAGTTTGTGATTAAATGCAAACTGAAGAACGGCATTCAAAGCTACATCAACTGTTGGCTTGGGAACTGTACCTTCCCAGTATTTTATAAGTTGTGTGTAATCGCTATTTACAGTTACTTTCAGGGGATTATTAATTCCCGGTTTTTTTACCGGCCACCACGACCAGCCAATTTTGTTTTTTTCACAGAGGGCAATGGCAGAAGTAAACCATGAATTTGAGTTTTCGCCACTTTCGCCTAACCATATTGGTCTTTGAGTAGAGCTTCTCAAACTAATCGCCCAACTAAAAGATTCCTGAGTTGGATTATCCCAGTACTTATGAAAACTGTATGCCATATTATCATCCCAGGCCGGAGTTAGTCCTGAGAAATCGTTTGCAAAACTGTTTCCTTCAATAAAAATCAGATGGTTTTTATCAACCGCCCGAATGGAATCAGTAATTGTTTTAAAAAGGGCAAGCATCTGTGAATTGTTGTTCGGTGTAAAAGTCCAGTTAGTCTCATTTATAAGGTCGTACCCTCCTATCCATGGCTCTGTAGTGTAGCGTTCCGCAAGCTTTTTCCATAATGCAACCGTTTTATTTTTATTTGCCTGACTTTCCCATAATGAAGGTTTCGAGGGATCATAATCGGAGATACTTGCGTTTTTCCCTTGTCCACCTGGAGCTCCGTGCAAATCAAGAATCAGGTACATTTCATTATCACCACACCAGTCGAGTAGTGAATCAATTCTCTGAAATCCCTCTTCAAACCAGGTAATTTCACCGGGAACAGGTTCTTTTTCAATTGGAGGCGTGAACCATTTGTAGTGCATTGCAACGCGAACACTGTTAAATCCCCATGATTTCATGGAATCCACATCAATACGTCTGAAATGTGAATCTAACCAAACAGTGTAGAAACTATCCTTTAACTCAGCACCAATAAGACTTTCAAGCTTTGCTTCAAATTCGTGCTGTGTTCCGGCTACGCTAGATGACTGCATCATGTACCCTTCCTGAATTAGCCAGTTTCCGGTACCTATCCCCCTTAAAATAAAATCATTTCCCGCACCATCTTTAATATATATGCCGCTTCTGTGAAGATAACCCTGTGCATTCAGCGTTGATGAAGCCAGAAATGCAAGTATAATAAGGAAAGTGAGTGAAGTTGCTAGTAAAATTCTCTTCATTATAATTTTATTAAAGATTGAATAAATATGTTTGATTCTCTTTTAATTTTAACAAGATAAAAACCTTGTCTGCAACCTGATACATCCAATTCAGGATCATCATTTCCTTCATGAAAAAATTGGGAAGATTAACAAAATTAGAATTACAATTATGATCGGCTTTTTCATTTATCGGGGGAAATAAATTAAAATACCAATTCATTTTATGACGCCGCCGTAACACTCTGAAACACTAAGGTTACAAAGATATCCACAGCTAAGTCACAAAACTCCCTTTTCAGGAGGTAAAACTTGATTTGCTTTTACAGTTAATTGATAACAAAAGTTTCAATAGAATGCGCCAAACTTTTGGTAGTAACTGCACGATTTTCAAGCCATACTTTGCAGTTAATATCTTTGTTTCCAAGGTTAAGAACTACGACAGCGAGTGTTCCATCGGGATTTAAAACTGCAGTGGCCAGAAGCTCGTCGCTGTTTGAAGAGCAAGTAATTCTCTTAGCACCCGGGCGGAAGAATTTTGAAAAATGTCCCATGTAATAATACGATGCCATATAAATTACCTCACCAGTCTGAGTATTACCGATTACAGGTGCGTTGCAGAAGTTTTTCACGTGGTTTGGCCCGCCGGTTTCATCCAGAAGAATATTCCAGTCTGTCCATGCGCTAGCACCATTGCTGATGTCCATAAGCACAGATTTTCCATAGGTTTCTCCGAAACTGTAATTATTTAGACTATCGTAATTGAATGGATAGGTACATCCCTCAGTAAAAATTAATTTTTTATCGGGAAATGCTTCGCTAACAAGTCTCACATTGTCGAAATGATCACCGGTGTACCAATGAAATCCAGTTCCCCAAACATATTTGGCGGCTTCAGGATCTTCGAGAACCACTTTAGCTCTCTGATACATTAAACCGCGGTTGTGATCCCAGATGATCAGTTTTAAACCACTCATTCCGGCTTTCTGAAGTGTCGGCCCCATAAAGTTTTTCACGAAATCTCTTTCTTCTTCAGCAGTGTATATGCATGATTCCCATGTTTGAGTTGCTGCAGGCTCGTTCTGGACTGATAATCCCCAAATAGGAACTCCAACTTTATTATATTCCTGAACAAAACGCACATAATAATCAGCCCAGGTCTGATAAAATTCGGGTAAGAGTTTTCCGCCCTGCAACATGTTGTTATTAGATTTCATCCATGCAGGAGGTGACCATGGGGAAGCGAACATAATCAGCTTATCACCAGATTCCTTTATTGCAGCTTTAATTAGGGGGATTTTAAATTTCAAATCGTGTTCGATGTTAAAATTCTTAAGTTCAACATCGCTGGCTTCAGCATAAACGTAGCTTCCGCTTGAAAAATCACATGAGTTAATGTTTGTTCTGCCAATGCTGTAGCCGATTCCATCAACCGGATTAAAATATGCTTTAAGGATTTCGGCCTGTTTTTCAGCGGGAAGTTTGTAGAAAGTTTCAGCAGAAGCATCAGTTATTGCACCACCAATACCTTCAATGGTCTGGAAAGTTTTCTTTGGGTCGAGCATGATGGTAGCCTCATGTTCACTGGGTGTCATAAAATCCTCAAAAACCAAATCTTCAGCTTTACTAAGTTGTAAGTTGGTGTTTTTTGCTGTTATAAAATGACTTGCAACCTTCAGTTTTAAGTTAGGTGTTGATGTACCATTCTGCACAGACACCTCGGTTGTCTTGGAAGTACACGACGATAAGGTAAGAATTACAGAAGCTACTGCCATTAAAATGGAAAAGTGTTTTAATGAAAATACTGCTGATTTAGTACTTAAGTTCATATTTTAAGTATTAGTTGGTTGTACTATTTTTAGTCTATCGGAATTAAATACTAAAGTCCCCGGTTAAGAATCCATTCACCTACAACGGGTACCTCTCCTTTTGCGCCAGTTACAGAAAGTCGGAAAACCTGACCAGTAAGAGGTGTAAAGTCTTTAGCATAGCCACATCCATCGGTTTTTCCTTCAAGGACGTGTTCCCATTTTTCGCCGTTTTTCACTTCCAGTTTGAATTCCTGTCCGTGATTATCCCAAGGGTGCCATGGTTCAGAAATGGTGATATTTGAAACCAACACAGGCTCGCCAAGGTCAACTTCTGCCCAAGCTGATAGTTGGCCGGTTGTAGGTTTCCATGATTTTAGCGGATCTCCGTCGAAAAGGTTTGAAACTGAAACAGTAGAATCCACTGATGAGGCGATACCTGATTTCCCTAATGTTGGAGCATTCAAAACTTCAGGAGTTCCTTCGAATTCAAGGACAACTATCGATAGAATGCTATCCGGAGCCTCAGAAGGTAGCGTGATTTCAATATGTTTATTTTTCTGAACCAGATTGAGTGAGCCTTTTGCGTCTGCAAGAAGATATGCTTTACTGGCTTTATTCATCAGTGGGAGTTTCAGAATTCCATCCCCGGGCCATTGAATTACATGAAGGTAAAGTTTCTGATCTTTTAGTGTTGCTCTTCCCCAAGGTAAATAAGGAAACGGGCTTGCTTTAGTGCCATAAATGGCTTCGGAATTGATATTCATCCAATCGCCCACTTGTTTTAGCCTGTCGATGCTGGCTTGAGGAATATCCCCAAGTGAAGTTGGTCCAACATTCAGAAGAAAATTACCCCCTTTGGAAACGATTTCGGAGAGTTTTAGAATAAGGTCTTTTCCTGATTTCCAGTTTTCATCATATGATTTGTATCCCCATGTATCATTCATTGTCATGCAAACCTCCCAGTTTTTTCCGGGGAATCCGGTTGCGGGAATAGTTTGTTCTGGAGTTTCGGAATCGCCGTCGAATCCTCCACCTAAGCGGTTATTGGTAATAAGGTTAGGGTATTTATCCAGGATGGGGAGGAATTTTTCAGCCCTTTCTTTTGTCATTTCAACGGGAGTATCCCACCAAAGAATGTCTACATCACCATATTTTGAGAGAATTTCATCAACCTGTGGAACTGCGATTTTATCGAGATATTCGTCGTAACTTCCATTCTGAGCAGAATCCCATTTAGGTTTGTAAGCACCTCCACCGGGGTGGTTCCAGTCCTGAGCCTGTGAATAATAAAAACCCAGCTTAATTCCTTCTTTCTTGCAAGCATCGTAAAGAGGCTGCAGCAGGTCTTTTCCGTAGGGAGTTGCATCAACTACATCCCAATCGGTAACTTTGGAATCGAAAAGGCCAAAACCGTCGTGGTGTTTGGAAGTGATAACGATGTATTTCATTCCGGCATCTTTTGCCATTTTCACCCATTTTTCAGGGTCATAATTTACTGGATTAAAACTCTTCGCATATTCTTTATAAGTTGCTGAAGGAATTTCTCCGTTAAACATGATCCATTCGCCTATTCCATCGATTTTTTTACCGTCGTAGGTTCCGGCAGGAACGGAATATACTCCCCAGTGGATAAACATTCCGAATTTAGCGTCGGTCCACCATTGGAGGCGATCCAGAGCTGCGGTTTCCTTAACAACAGGTTTACAGGAGCTTGTAATTAAAAAGGCTGTAAATACCGCAAATAGTGTGATTTTTGATGCGAAAGATTTCATAAAATAGATTTTGTAGTTGGTAATTGGTAATCGGGATTATGGCTTAAAGATAAAAAAAAAGATTGAGAATGGAAATATATGGGAGGGACTTGAGGGCGCTGTTTTTGATTGCGCTCCTTCGGCTCCGCTCAGGCAGCGCTCGTAGGTATGACAATTTAAATTAGACAAGCAATAATTGAATATGGTGATTGGATAGAGTAATAATTTGAACTTTCTGCCTTCGACTCCGCAGCCTGAGCGGAGCCGAAGGTAGCGCTCGTAGGTAATACTGGGAAAGCAGTTAAGGGGATTACTCCTCTCGTAAACCCTCATGAGCACCTCCTTCATTGTCGGTTCGAATCCTGTTTCCTAGAAACAAAAAAGCCCTGCCGTTTTCGACAGAGCTTCTCGCGGTGAGGGGGGGATTCGAACCCCCGGTACAGTTTCCCGTACGGCAGTTTAGCAAACTGCTGGTTTCAGCCACTCACCCACCTCACCGGTTGGATGTTCCTGAATCTGCTTTTTTCAAAGCACAGCAAAAGTATAAAAAGGAAGCACACAAGCAAAATAAAAACACAAAAAATAAAGCTTGAAACAATTCAAAACTCAAATTATCTACCATTCACCTGATGTTCCGGCTTTATTTATACATTTTTCTCAAATGATTTACTTCGTAAAAAGGAAAAAGGATCAAAACTTTAACTGTTTTCACGAACCGTATTACAAAATGCACTAATCTGTTCAGAGCTTACATCCGGCGGCATCCCTCCCCCGCATGAAGCAATTAATCATGATTTTTGATCAAGCACCTTAATCATTTTTTTTGTTTCTTCTCTGGTCACATCCTCAGTTATCATCTAATACCAGAATTCTATCTATTGTTGGAATTAATTCTTTTTGAAGATCATGCCATTCAATAAGATATTCGGTAATTGTATTGAGTAAATGGTGAGTTTCAACCAGAGTTCATCATTCGAAAAATAATCGAGAATCTTTATCCCATACCATTTGGGAAGCCCGGGACTGTCGATGATAAATTCCACCGGAATCGGAGAATTTTCTTTTCCTCTAATTACATCATTCAGGATTATCCATTGTTTTTTGGTCATAACTGTTTCTGATTTTAATTCCTTGCTACCAGGGTACTTTTTCTATCCTGAAAACTCTGCAGTTGTGTTTTTTGATCTTGTGAAATTATCATTTATGTACCCCAAATAAAATATTATACCAAAAATGATAAATAACAGTAATCACGAGTTTATGTTTTTTTATCTTGGGCTCTCAAATTCTTAATTAATGAAGCGATTTCTCTTATTGTTTTTACCAGGTGTATTTGTAGGTGTAATTTTAATACTTTCTGGAGGCAAAGTCCTTCGGACAACCTCTACCAACGAGTATTGTATCTCATGCCATATCCATCCTTCAGCGGATGCGAGCTGGAAAAAATCAGTTCATTACCAAACAAAATCGGGTATCAGAACTGCTTGCGTAGATTGCCATTTACCTCCCAAAGGAGATGGCTACCTTTGGGCAAAAGGCACAACCGGTTTGCGCGATTTATGGAGTAAATGGACCAAAGATTCTGCATCTTTTAACTGGGAAGACAAGGGAAGACTGGAAAATGCTCGTCATCATGTGTATCAGAGTGGATGTATTAAATGTCATGAAAATCTCTTTCCTCCAAAACTTACAAAGGCTGGCGAAGATGCACACTTGTATTATCAGCAGACCAAACAATCGGATGATTTGCATTGCATAAACTGCCATCTGAATGCAGGTCATTATATAGAGGGATATACTCATGGCAGCAATTCAAGTTTCGGGACTACTGCTTCGGCGGCAAAGGAAATCTTCCTGGAAGCCACGCCGGTAAAAGAGTTTAAAAATTTCACGGAACGTATTCCTGCTTCCCCCGTATCTTTCAATATGATAGCAATCCCTGGAGGGACTTTTAAAATGGGAAGTTCAGAAGATGAAGCCTTTCATCGCCCGGATGAAGAACCTGTCAGGAATGTTGAAATTTCCCCATTCTTTATGGCTGAAATTGAACTTAGCTGGGAAGAATATCTGGCATTTTACGCGCAGACATCTGCCGAAGGAAGGTCTACAGATACCGAGGGACTAAGGAATAAAAAAACTGCAGGTACTGACGCTATTTCCGGTGCGACTCCTCCGTATGGACAGCCAGATCAGGGATGGGGACTGGGAAAAAGACCTGCAATATCATTTTCATACCATGCAGCTGAAACGTATTGCAAATGGCTAAGTTCTGTAACTGGTAAAACTTACAGGCTTCCAACTGAAGCAGAATGGGAATATGCTTGCAGAGCCGGGAGCACAAGCCCCTACTCTTTCCCTGGTGATCCAAAGAAATTTGAAAAGACCGGATTGAAAGCAAAGCTATCGAAAAACGACACTGCTGTGATTAACTCTTACATAATTTATAAGGAGAATAGTCCTGCAAAAACCCAGACTCCGGATCGGGTGCAGGCAAATCCATTTGGACTGAAAAATATGGCTGGAAATGTTGCTGAGTTCTGCAGCGACTGGTATCAGGCAGATGCGTATTCAAAAACCCCTGCACAAGGCGTTAAAGACCCAAAAGGTCCTGAAACCGGGGTTGATCACGTTGTGCGTGGAGGTGTATTTTCCAGTGGCGCAGGTGATCTGAGAAGTGCGAGACGCGATTTTACTAAAAACAATTCCTGGCTGAAAACCGATCCCCAGATCCCAAAAAGTATATGGTGGTATTCTGACTGTTTTAATGTTGGATTCCGCGTCGTGTGTGAGTTTGATGAAAAGACTGGTAAACAATAATACTAAGTGAATATTAAGTTAAGTAAAACTAAACCAGAATTGAATTTTGTTTATTTTTTGGAAATATGAAACGTATTTAGATCAAAAAGTATATTTTTATAAACCGAAACCATTAATTGGCCGGTTTTTTTGCTGAAACAGATTTTAATCAGGTTTTTATAAACTATTAAATACTATTTAATCAACCAAATATCCAATGAAAAACACAGGCATTTCAAGACGTAATTTTCTTACTGCAGCAGCTACTGTAGGTACTGCAGGCGTAATTCTTCCTTCTTTTATAACCAGTTGTGCTGGGGAACCAAAAAAAGTTGTTGCTGTTCCTTCATTTCTTGATCAGGCCCCGGACGGACCTGTTTTGAAAGCAGGACTTATTGGATGTGGTGGCCGTGGAACCGGTGCTGCTATTGACTTTCTTAGCGCTGGCCCAAATCTTCAAGTTGTAGCTATTGGAGACACATTTCAGGACAGGGTTGATTCCTGCAGAGCTGCGATTTTAAAGGAAAAAGGACAAGAAGTAGCTCTTGATAAATGTTTCGTGGGATTTGATGCTTATCAGAAAGTTATTGATGCTGGTGTTGATATTGTGATTCTCGCAACTCCTCCCTACTTCCGCCCTGAACACATGGCAGCCGCTGTAGCAGCCAACAAACATGTATTTGCAGAAAAACCTGTATGCGTTGACCCGGTTGGCGCACGATCTGTAATGGCTTCCTCACAGAAGGCAAAAGGAATGGAACTTTCCATAGTTACCGGTACACAACGTCGTCATCAACGCGATTATGTTGCTACTTATCAGCAGGTTGCCCAAGGTGAAATTGGTGAAATCACAGGAGGAACTGTATGGTGGAATGGTGGCAAATTATGGCACCGCGATCCGAATGCCTCCTGGAGTGAAATGGAATACATGATTCGTAACTGGGTTAACTGGTCATGGCTTTCAGGCGATCATATTGTAGAACAACATGTTCATAACATCGATGTTTTCAACTGGTTTATGGGTACGCACCCTGTGAAAGCTGTTGGATTCGGATCCAGACAGCGTAGAGTTACCGGTGACCAATTCGATAATTTCAGTGTCGATTTTACTTTTGAAAACGGAATTCATATGCACAGCATGTGCCGTCAGATAAACGGTTGCGCTAATAATGTTTCTGAGAGAATTCAGGGTTCAAAGGGATCCACTAATTGTCAGAATACACTCTTAGACCTTTCAGGAACTCAAATCTGGAAATATGAATATCCCCTCAACGCAGAAGGAAAACCCGGTGAAGATGTAAAAGTAGGACCATACGTTCAGGAGCATATCGACCTTGTAACAGCAATTCGTACCGGCAAACCAATTAATGAGGCTGAAAACACAGCTATATCAACAATGACAGCCATAATGGGCCGTATCTCCGCATATACCGGAAAAGAAGTTACTTATGAAGAAATGATGAACTCCGATCTTAAACTCGGACCCAAAGTATTCGAATTCGGATCTGTTGATGTTCCCAAAGATGTTCCTGTTGCAGGAGAAGCTTATATTGCTTGAGAATACTGAGGAAATTAATAATTAAATACGTTTTTTATGAAAAATTCCCGTAGGAACTTTCTCAAAAAAACCACTGCTGCAGGCGCCGCTCTTTTGGCCGCGCCTGTTGTATTTGGTTTCGTTTCTCCCCTGAAACAAAAGAAAGCCACCGATGCTACCAATCCCTTTAAACTGAAATATGCACCCGGACTTGAAATGTTCACCGCACATGCCGGTAAGGACAAAATCGATAACATCAAGTTCTGTTACGATATGGGTTTTAGAGGGATGTTTGATAATGGACTTATGGGAAGATCCCCTGAAGACCAGGTGAAGATTGCAAATGAGATGAATCGTCTCGGAATGGAACTTGGCCCATTCGTTTTATATGCCGATTTTTCAGTGACTTCCTTTGTGCTGAACAAGCCCGAAACCCGAGAGATGCTTGTGAACAAGATGAAAGAAGGCGTTGCTGTTGCCAAACGTACCGGAGTAAAATGGGCTCTTGTGGTTCCCGGAAGGTACGATGAACGCTTACACAGAGATTATCAGACTGCAAATATAATCGATAACCTGCGCTATTGCTGTGATGTGGTTGAAGAATCAGGTTTGACGATAGTTCTAGAACCACTTAATACAATCAGAGATCATCCGGGACTTATTCTCACTGGTATTCCTCAGGCATATGCTATTTGTCGAGGTGTAAACAGAGCCTCTTGCAAAATAGTTGATGACGTTTATCATCAGCAGATCACCGAAGGAAACCTGATTCCCAACATTGATGCTGCATGGAGCGAAATAGCAGCTTTCCATTGCGGAGATCATCCAGGAAGAAATGAGCCCGGTACTGGTGAAATAAATTTCAAAAATGTTTTCAAATTCATCCATAGTAAAAACTACCAGGGTGTAATCTGTATGGAACATGGCAAAAGCCTGCAAGGAAAAGAGGGTGAAGCTCGTGTGATAGAGGCCTACAGGGAAAGTGATAACTTCTGAGGATGAAAAAAAAAATAATCGCCCCGCTGGTAATGCTGGTAATGACATTCGCTTCCTGCTCAGTTAAAAATGAATCCTTTATGCTGATTGTCGGAAAATATAATGAAACGGAAGAAAAAGGGTTTTCACTTTTTAGCTTTAATTCTGAGGAAGGCACACTGCAGCATATTTCAGAAGCAGAAGCTGGTCCTAATCCTTCCTATTTCTGCATTTCAAAGAAGCATAATTTGATTTACGCTGCCAATGAAGTCATGAATTTTAATGGTGGTACAGGAGGAGGAGTTACCTGTTTAAAGCTGGATTCAGGCAAAGTTGAAAAGCTAAGTGAAATGGCGGTTCCCAACGGGAGTCCTTGTTTTATTTCACTTTCTCCTGAACAGAATTACCTTTTTCTTGCAAATTATACCGGGGGATCCATTGCCGTTATAAAACTCGATGAAGCTGGAATGCCTGTAAACATTACTGATTCCATTTCTTTCCCGTCTATTGCTGAAAAATATTCACATGCTCACATGATTTCTTTTGATCCAGCTTGGAAGCATGTTTACCTTACTGATCTGGGGCTCGACAGGATAGTAATATATAATTTTGATCCAATATCAGGCCGATTAACTCAACTTGAAAATGGCATTGTTCCACTGCCTGAAGGTTCGGGACCACGGCATTTTGAGTTCAATGCAAACGGATCAAAAATGTATGTGATCTGTGAACTTAATTCAACAATTTCAGTGTTTGATGTGGATTCTGCTGGTCTTCTCAGTTCGGTTCAGAATATATCAACTTTAGATGAAGGATTTGCAGGGAAAAGCTTTTGTGCGGATATCCACATTGGGAAAAGCGGAGAATATCTGTATGGCACAAACCGTGGAGAAAACACTGTCGTTTGCTTCAAAATTGGAAGTGACGGGCTTTTGAGTCTTGCGGGTCGTATATCCTGCGGTGGCGACTGGCCCAGAAATTTCAGCTTTGATCCATCCGGAAAATTTCTTTTAACAGGTAATCAACGCTCGGGTGATATTGTTATTTTCAGTATCGATGAAAAGACCGGGATGCCACTGGAAACGGGGAAAACTTATAAGGTAAGTTCGCCATCCTGTTTAAAGTTTGTATTTTAGATTTTCGCACTAATTTTCTTTGGTGCTGCTCAAAATTAAAATGTAATGCGTCTGAAACACCTTTGTTTGCTGAAAATATTGAATTGAAGAGTAAATTTTTCAAAATTCCTGTACATTATCAAAAAATTTATATAGATTTGCACTCCCAATGAAAAAAGGGAAAACCGGAAATTATTTCGGGGTGTAGCGCAGCCCGGTTAGCGCATCTGGTTTGGGACCAGAGGGTCGCAGGTTCGAATCCTGCCACCCCGACAACAAGGGAATCAAATCCCAACAAAAGCTCGTGAATCGTATGATTTACGGGCTTTTTTATTTTTT
>JBBQAQ010000031.1:0-49502 GCA_038316435.1 Bacteroidales bacterium
CCCGATGGCAGTTTAAAATCAACGATGATGAGTAAATATAAACCAACTGGTCAAATTACCCTTCAAGACAATTCAAGCAATACTGAGCCAGGGCTAAGAAATGTCCAAATCCGTCTGAGAAATTGGTTCAGGATTGATGAAAGTGTATACAAATGGAAGTGGTTCATTTACAGCGGAAGAGAATTTTAGAGGTAAAGTAGATATAAAAATCATCTTCACGAATTCGCATTATAAAATGCGCAGCACATTGGTGAACTTGTTTGACAATATTGATTATAAAATTGCAAACGAAGTTACAAGTTATAAACTGGTAATTTGCAGAGGAGACAGAACAGGTTCTGCCCCATCGGGTTGGAACTGGAAAAAAGACAATGAACTTTGGGCATACGCTACTATTTCAAATACAGTAGAAGATTACTATGGCTATTGCTCTACCGAGAATATTGGAACACCACCAAATACAATTAGGATTTGGGCTAATAGTAACAAAAAAGATAAAGGGTGGAGTGGAAGTGCCCCAATGTTTAGTCATGGAATGAAATACTACACATTGAATTGGGACAAATGGTGGAAGTTTGCTGCAAATGTTTTATATATCCCAGTTTCAAATGTTTTAATGAATGTATTTCAGTGGTTTTTACCTGATATGATTATTAATTTCAATAGAAATTCTATTGAAAACAGTAATGATTTATATGAAACGATCTTCCATGAATTAGCTCATGCAAGTCATTTTAATAAAGTAGGTGCAGGATTTTGGGATAATTATATTAACTACATGGTTAATGAAGGCTCTTATGGTGATGGTAATGGAAAGGATTTTGGTTTGGTCTCAATTTCAGAAGCATGGGGATTTCATATGGGTTGGTATCTAACTCAACAAAAATATGGTACAAACGCATTGGTTTCTGTTAATGCGTCTGAACGATTTGTTCCATTGCAGAGAGGAAGTGCTTCGAATAGTATATATAGAGTTGTAAATACCTCAGGGGTAATTACAAGATATGAAGGTTGGATTCCAGCTGGTATACTACATGATTTAATGGATAATGGAACTGACATTGTTCGTTCTGGTTTTACGGATAATGCTGGCAGTTTTACAAATCAAGAGTTTTTTAATAGTTTAGAAAAAGATGTTCGTTCTCCTCAAATCTTTAGAGATAGATTAATGGCTAAAACATCTAATAGAGACCAAGCAGATGTAAATTCCCTATTTGAAGCATATTATTTTAACTAATTCTTTGATCATGAAAAATATAGTTTTTATTCTTTTTAGTATTATCTTTTTATCATGTGACCCTCAATATGATACAATATTCATTATTAAAAACACTACAACTGATACAGTAAATGTTATTTTTCATTCTGCAGTTAATGATAGTGTACAAATTAAACCAAATGGTGAATATATATTATTACATGATTCAGGGATGAGTGGAGGACCATCAAAACTATCATTGGAAGAAAATGATTCAATATCTATTATAAAAAATGATGATAGATACATTTTCTATAGGGATAGTAGTAGCATGAACCAGATTTATATTATGGATAACTGGACAGAAAATAATCCTAGTAAACATAAATACAAATACATTTATATTATTGATAATGAATTGTTTAAATAACATTTACTGCACACAATCGAGTAGACCGCCCCGCCAGATGAACTGACGGGGAGAGCCTCTCACACGTTGGTCGTGAGCTCCGCTTCGCTAAGGTTCAGTGCATGGGTCACCCCAAACCACCGTTCGACTGAGCTCACGCCGAACCCTTGCCACTTGCTAATGGTTACTCACTTCTTCATCATTTTAATAGTGTTCGTGAGGGCTTCGCCGTTCGGACACGACTCCGCGCATAAGGGACTTGCACCCTCTGGAAAAATACACACTTGTTGCTTGCTCTATGGAAATAAATTTGCATATTTAAACTTTTTCCATAGCTTACAACAAGTGTGCGCGCTGCTCATGCAGGGCGCACACACGCAATATAGCAAAAAGCGGCGAAGTGCTTAATTGGGGCGGCTTTAGCCCGTTCCAACTTCATCTCGGTTTGATAGTGAATCGCTCGCAATCCGCTTCATGCCATATTGCCAACGTTACCAACTATACTAAAAATGACATTCCTGATAATAAAGTTCCCAAATTGAGAATTAATTTTTTATCTTTGCATAATTCAAAATAAAAAATGGAGCGAATTTATTCGAAAAGTACATTACGAGAATATTGGGAGAAACATCCTAATTCTGAGCAATATTTAAAGACTTGGTATGATACAGCAATGAATTCTGATTGGAAAAATCCAAGCGATATTAAGATGACATATGCAAGTGCAAGTATTCTAAAGAATAGTAGGATTGTTTTTAATATTAAAGGTAATTCCTACAGATTGGTAGCAAAGTTTAATTTTGAGAAACAATGGATATTTATCAAATTCATTGGTACACATGCAGAATACGATAAAATTGATGCCAACATAATTTAAAATATTAAAAATATGAACATAAAACCTATTAAATCTAAATCTGATTATCTGGAAGCATTAAACAGACTTGATATCATTTTTGACGCGAAGATTGGTTCACCCGAAAGTGACGAAGCAGACGTGCTTGGTTTAATGATCGATGAATATGAAAAAAAACATTATCCTATTGACGCACCAGACCCAATTGAAGCAATTAAAATCAGAATGGAAGAACTGCAATTAAAGCAAATAGATTTAATTAATGAGATTGGTGGGAAAAGCAGAGTTTCTGAGATACTTAACCGAAAACGTAAACTGACTGTTGAAATGATCCGGAAACTGACCACCCGGTTAAATCTTTCACCTGGACTGCTAATAAACGATTATCAACTGACCCGATAAATAAGTACGGTTGGTAACAGCACCTACCCGCAAGCAGGGAATTGCTGTTCGTGGGATAAAATAAAACAATCCTAAAATGCAACGATTCGCAGGCATCTTTCTTAATTCGGCCTGCCTGCGGGTAGCTGCGGTGCGTTATATGGCATTTAAAAAAGACGACAACGTGAGAAAGAAAATCGAAATAGGAGAAAGAGAATTTGCGACTAAAAAAGACGCACTAAATCACTTTAAGACCATTTTGAACTCATATGAATTTGGACTGAACTTAAACAAAGACGACTTAAAAGACATTTTAGATTTGCTCGAAAGCCATCCGAATGTAAAAGAAAAATTGGAGTAGGAATTGAATATGTAAGAATAGCGAAAGTTCAATATAACACGAAATCGTTTGAATTGGTGCGAACAGACGGTTCGACAGAGTTTTTTTCATACACAAAACGAATTAACGCACCCTAGACAGATTTCACAAAATTAAGAGAAGCTTGCGGACAAGCAATTCAAGAAGATTTGAGAAACGTAAAACTTGCATATTTTGACAGATTTTCAAAAAAGGGGCAGGTAAAATGTCAAGAATCGGGAGACCTTGCCAAATATGAAGAACTGAATGTTGACCACAGACAACCAAATACTTTTTCCGTAATTGTTGACAGATTTGTTGAGCTCAACAAACTTGACCTTAAAAAAATCAACTATTTACAAATTGACGGTGGTCCAAACGAACTTGCTGACGAAAATCTAAAAGAAGAATTTAGACAATACCACAGAGACAAAGCAAATCTTAGAATTGTAAAGAAAAGTTTGAATTTAGGTCGGTCGTTTCAAGCAAGAGTCAACAGGCAAAAAAAGGATTTAACGATAACTGAGTAAAATGGCGAAACAAAAAATTGAAACAGTTAGACATCTAATTTACTATTCATATGCAAACTTGGCTATGGCACATACAGCTATTGACAAAAAACAAGAAAAATATGAGATGTTTAACTTTATGATTAGAGCCAATTGTTGCTTGCATCTTTAAATTAATTTGCATATTTGCCCTTTTTCCAGAGCTTACAACAAGTTAGTGTAAGCAAGGGTTGACACTGCCAATTTGATTTTGTCTGCAAAACTTGAAAGGAATTTTTAGTTATCTTTGGTGAAAATTCAGATTAATATGTCAACATTAAATACCATACTAAAAGAAATGAAAGATGTCCCAGTTAATAGACTGGAAGAACTTTATCAGTTTATTCATGCGATGACACCGAAAACCAAGCATTCTGATCGTTTAAGGAAAAGAATTCTTTCATTTGGTGGGGCTTTTAGCGATATGAATAACTCTGATTATGCTGACTTTCTTAATCAAACTAAGAAAACTCGAACCGAACTGTTAGACCGTAAATTTGACATATGAAACAATCGATGCTTGACACCGATATCCTTTCGGAGTTTTTACGAGGAAATCCTAAGGTTATTGAAAAAGTAGCCGAGCATTTGAATGAATATGGCTTTGTAAGTTTTAGTATCATAACATATTACGAAATACTCAACGGACTTTTATATAAAGACGCCAAAAAGCAATTACAAAAATTTGAAGATTTTATCCAATTAAATAAAGTAATCCCTTTGACTTTACCTATGGCTAAAACTGCCGCGATTATTCAAGCAGATCTTTGAAAAAAAGGAACTGAAATTGGTCATACTGATACTTTGATTGCAGGTATTGCAATCACAAGTGAACTTCAACTCATAACTAATAACTCAAATCATTTTAAGCGTATCAAAGGACTTAAAATTGATAATTGGACTTTGTAATTTCTACAATTTGCCTGCCGGTAGTCGAGTAGACGGCTGACGGACTAAAGTCCGTCAGTGCGCATCTCACACCACTGTAGTGCGGGTCTCGTATACGGTGGTTCATTAAATCCGATAGCTATCGGATGTGGAGGATTAAAAACTACTTGAAGATATTCCCAACAAAACAAAAGATATTCTTGGCATTCTGGTCGATGTCAATTTACATCAAACTGAAAACAGCGAATTCATTGAAATTTTAGTGGAAGCTTATCCCTATCCTGTCAATTACAAGGGACAATACCATTATAGAAGCGGAAGCACGAAACAAGAATTTAAAGGTGCTGCATTAGATAAATTTCTATTGCAACGAAAGGGTAAACGTTGGGATGATGTTCCAGTGCCAAATGTATCTGTTAACGATTTAAAGAAGGAAACATTTGACTTTTTTAGAAAGAAAGCAGTTAAGGCTCAGCGTATCGAAAAGGATGTCTTGACCGACTCTAATGAACTTTTAATTGGTAACTTGTAATTAAATGAAAATGAATATCTGAAACGGGCAGCTATACTTCTGTTTCATTCTAATCCAGATAAATTTGTTAATGGTGCGTACATCAAAATTGGTTATTTTGAAACCGATGATGATTTGAAATTTCAAGACGAAGTTCACGGAAACTTATTCGAGCAGATCGAGAAAACTATGGATTTGCTTTTTACAAAATACATTAAATCATCAATTAGTTATGAAGGTTTGAATAGAGTCGAAAAATATGAATACCCAAAAGAGGCAGTTCGCGAAGCTTTATTAAATGCAATTTCACATAAAGATTATTCGGGAGGAGTTCCAATCCAGATTAGTGTTTATAACGACAAGATGATTTATTGGAATGAAGGTCAATTGCCTGAGAACTGGACAACCGAATAATGGGTAACTTTTCAGTTTTGGTGCTACTTTCAGATACCTTGTAAGCAAAGCTGGTCATATTGCCCGCTTTTTATCAGTAAAATATCGATAAATGAAGAGCTTTTAGTAGTGAACCCTTCCAAAAACTACCTAAACCCCTCCGGCAACTCAGACTCCGGCACATCCGAAAGTTCAATAATTTTCACATCGTAGAAATAAAAACTGAGTATATCCGATGCTGAATAATCCTGACGAGCCATTTCCATGGCACCTTCCTGACTCATTCCAACACCGTGTCCGTAGCCTTTTCCATGAATTAGTAAACTATCATTTTTAATTTCCATTGAAAAAAAAGTTGAACGCAGATTCATGTCAGAACGAATGTCTGCTATTCGCAGCGAGTCTTTTTCAAGTATAAAATACTTCTTTCTGTGATCCTGTCTGATTAAAAGAAGA
The DNA here is from genome assembly GCA_038316435.1 of Bacteroidales bacterium. Lineage (GTDB taxonomy): Bacteria > Bacteroidota > Bacteroidia > Bacteroidales > JACJXF01. The sequence continues at coordinate 5,999 of JBBQAQ010000031.1, forward strand.
TCATCGGGTAATTTTGAAATATCAGATTTTGTATGCTGTGAAAGGTATTCCTTCCATTTCGCAGTACTCATGGAAGTCTCCCATCTTGCGTTTCTCTGCTTATCTGAAAACGGATCAACAACGGCCTGCAGGTAATCTTCCCCGCTGCTCCAGACATCCGATGCACGCTGAGTTTCACCTCCGCTGTTTGAATGAAAAATTGCTGATGCAATCAAAGAACTGCTATTAACCAAAACTAAACCATGTGTTGCAAGAACTGCGTCCTGAATAAGTGGATTTTCATCGCACATACCATGAAAAGCCTGACAATGGGTATTATCACACAAGTTAAAATCCTGTCCGGGATGCTTTTCCCAATTTTTAATGGCATAACTCCGGCACAATATAGCCTGAGCTTTATAAAATTCTGCAGTTGCGGATGATCCACCTTCTGCTTGCACCACTCCGGCAAGATAATTGTCAAGCTCAAGTTCATTGCATAACTGGATACTCCCATGAAACCTGCTAATTCTTAACTCGCCTTCATAATTTCTGGGCTCTTTAATGGGATCAACAAGTTTTAAGCGGAAACTGCTGCTTGCTAAAGACTCATTAAATTCAATGTAATTAAAGGTACCGAAATGCAATTCGCCATCCATAAGAACCAGCCTGTCTCCCATCATGCTAACATAAACCAGTTCTCCGGCTTTTATTTCGCGGGAGAAAACTGAATCTCCGAAAACCACGTATTGACCGTTAATACAATTGAAAACAAAGGTTTTGATTTGAGAATCGTCAAAAAGTCCGATTCTGACTTTCTGCGCGGAAAGAGATGTCGGGAAAAACCCATACAACATAAATAAAACGGTAAGAAAAATTATGCTTTTCCTGCAAGTTCCCATATCCGTTTTGCTATTCTGTTTGAAGTGCCCGCTCCGCCCAGGGATGAGATAATCTGATCGTAACCGTCCAAAATTTCCTGCCTTCTGTTGGTATCTTTACATATCCTACCAAGTTCTTGCTCAATATCTTGCGATAAATTAAATTGGAGAAACTCCTTCACCAGTTCTCTTTCTGCAATAAGGTTTACGAGGGAGAAAAACCGTACTTTTATCAAAAGATTCCCAATCTGATACGTAAGTGCTCCAGTTTTAAAGATTACAACCTGTGGAACCCTGAATAAGGCTGTTTCAAGAGTTGCAGTACCTGAAGTCACAACAGCTGCATATGAATTCTGCAGAAGGCTGTATGTCTGATTATAAACGATTCTGATAGAAGTATTTGCGAGTATTCCCTTATAATGTTCTTCTGGAATGGAGGGCGCACCGGCAACAACAAACTGGTAATCAGGAAATTTCGATGCTGCATTGACCATTTCAGGTAAACAGCGACTTATCTCGTGTTTGCGACTCCCACTAAGTAAAGCAATAATGGGTTTTTTGCTCAGGTTGTTTTTCGTGCGGAAGTCAATATTGTTTATTGATTCTTTTCTAAACTCAGCGAGTGAATCCATCAAAGGATTACCATAAAACTCAACCTCAAGTCCGTTTTTCCTGAAATATTCAACTTCAAAAGGAAAGATTACAAATAGTTTGCTGACGTATTTTTTTAGCTTTTCGATCCTTTTCTTTTTCCATGCCCAGACTTTGGGAGAGATATAATAAAAAGTTTTTATTGAATGCTTATATGAAAATTCAGCTACTCTAAGGTTAAAACCTGCGTAATCAATAAGAATTAATGCATCAGGGTTGAAATTGAGAATATCTTCCTTGCAGATTCTCAGGTTCCTTGTGATAGTGCGGATATTTGCGAGTACATCAAAAAATCCCATGAAGGCCATTTCCCTGAAATGCTTAACCAGATTACCTCCTACCGCTTTCATCAGATCTCCCCCGTAAAATCTGAATTCTGCCTGAGGATCAGTTTCCTTCAAGGATTTCATCAGATTCGAACCATGCAGATCTCCTGAAGCTTCGCCAGCAATTAGGTAGTAGCGCATCCCGATTAAAAGAATTTCAAAATTACAATAACAACGCCGAGTGCCAGAGTTGCAGCAATAACTCCCCTTGCACTTTTAAGCCTTTCTGTCCAAATAAAAATAAAAAATAACAGCAAGTCTGCAATAGCTGAAAGACTCAGCAATTTAGGGATGATCTGTGATTTCCCTTCCTCATAATCCATCAGATAACTAAAAAAATCAAAGGCCGATCTTTCGGTATATCCGATCAGAGATTTATTAAGGATAAGTATCACGCAAAACGCAATAATCTGAAATACCAATCCGGTAAGTAGACCGAATAAAAACGTATTCAAAATTGATTTATTCATAGAATCATAATTTTTTATATCTACTTAAAACTTCCACTCATTAAGTTTGGAAATCGCTGAATAAGCAGTAAGATCAATATTTATAGGGACAATGCTTGCATAATTACCAGCAAGTGCATATTCATCTGTATCATCTGAGTCTTCCTCTAAATTCAGGTAATATCCAGTTAACCAGTAATATACACCCTGATGCGGATCCACTCTTTTCACAAATTCTTCCTTCCATAAACCTTTGGCCTGCCGGCAAATTTTTATCCCTTTAATTTCATTAAACGGCAAATAAGGAATATTTACGTTCAGACAAATGCCTTCCGGCAGACCGTTTTCAAGTGTATTTTTAATAACTTTTTCAGCGATCATTCCAGCTGCAGTAAAATCAGCTTCCGGGTCATAGCTCAGTAATGAAAATCCTACCGAGGGAATTTGGTTCACACAACCTTCCATAGCAACTGACATGGTTCCTGAATAAATAACGCTAGATGAAGAGTTGGAACCGTGGTTAATTCCTGATACAAGCAAATCTGGCTGACGTCCTTCAAGAAGCTGATTTATTGCTAGTTTAACGCAATCTACCGGAGTTCCCTGGCAACTATAAACTTCCAAAGTATCGGTTTTCTTAAGTTTTTTTGCTCTAAGTGGCGTCTTTATTGTTATTGCATGCGACATTCCAGATTGGGCATCAGCCGGAGCAACCACTAGGACAGTTCCAAAACGGGATGCTACCTCAATTAATGTTTTCAAGCCTTTTGCATCAATGCCATCGTCGTTGGATACGAGAATTAATTTTTCTTTATTCAAAACAATTTCCTATTACTGATTAATTAAATTTTATAAATTTCACACCTAATCTGCTCGCCACCTGCCGTCTCACGCATTATGCAGACTGTTTCATAGGCTTTTCTAAAAACATTACAAAAATATTCAATATAAAGGAAGAAACAATATTATTTTTTTGGGATGATGGAGCGATGGATATATCTGTCTTCATCACTCCTCCACTTATAAAAGCATATACTTATTTTTCCTCTTGCTGCGAGAGCTTAATTTACTATTTTTGTGATCTTATTATATCCGAAAAATGAAGATTTCATACAATTGGCTTAAGGAATATATCAATCCTATCCCCTCCCCTGAGGAAACTTCCAAAATACTTACCAGCATTGGGCTGGAGGTGGAAAGTATCGAAGAATTTGAAAGTATTAAAGGTGGTTTGAAAGGTATTGTAGTGGGAGAAGTTCTTACCTGCGAAAAACATCCGAATGCCGATAAACTTAGTGTAACAACGGTAAATATTGGAAGTGGAGAACCTGTGCAGGTTGTTTGTGGGGCGCCCAATATAAGAGCCGGACAGAAGGTTCCCGTTGCAACCATCGGAACTACATTGTATCATGGCGATGAAAGTTTTTCAATCAGCAAATCGAAGATCCGTGGAGAACTTTCAGAAGGAATGATTTGCGCTGAAGACGAAATTGGGCTGGGTAAATCCCATGAAGGAATTATGGTACTTGACCCATCTGCAAAACCCGGTACTCCTGCATCAGAATATTTTAAGATTGAAAGTGATTTTGTTCTGGAGATAGGACTAACACCCAATCGCATTGATGCTGCTTCTCATTATGGTGTTGCCCGCGATCTCGCAGCATTTCTTAACCAAACCAGTAAAGTTGAACTGAAACGACCTGATACAAAGGCTTTTAAAGTCGAAAACAATAAGCTGGATATTCCTGTAGAGGTTCTGAATCCTGATGCTTGCATACGATACAGCGGGGTTACTATAAGCGGTGTGGAGATTAAGCCTTCCCCTGAATGGCTTCAGAACAGGCTAAAAGCTATCGGACTCAAAAGCATCAATAACGTGGTTGATATTACCAATTTCGTTTTGCACGAAACCGGTCAGCCTTTACATGCCTTCGATGCCGATCAGATTAGCGGGAAAAAAGTTGAAGTCAGAACACTTCCGGAAGGCACTCTTTTCAAAACACTTGATGAGACCGAACGTAAGCTATCTTCTGAAGATCTGATGATTTGCAATGCAAACGAGGGAATGTGTATTGCCGGTGTTTTCGGGGGATTAAAATCGGGTGTAAAAGATTCCACGAAAAATATTTTTCTGGAAAGTGCCTGTTTCAGCCCAGTACATGTGCGTAAAACCGCCCGCCGGCATGTACTTAACACCGATTCATCGTTCCGTTTTGAAAGAGGTACTGATCCCAATATTACAATTTATGCTCTTAAACGTGCAGCCTCGCTTATTAAGGAATTGGCCGGAGGAACAATCTCATCGGAAGTGGTTGATGTGTATCCTAAGCCTGTTGCGGATTTCGAGCTTGAGCTTTCGTATAAGAATGTAAACAGACTCATCGGACAAGAAATTGAGAAGGATAAAATTAAAAACATACTTTCTTCCCTTGATATAAAAATTAAAGAAGAAACGCCAACCAGTCTGAGTCTTCAGGTTGCTCCATACAGGGTGGATGTTAAACGTGAAGCCGATGTGATAGAAGAAATCCTCAGGATTTACGGATATAACAATATTCATATCGGTGAAAGCGTGCACAGCGCCTTGTCATATATCCAAAAACCGGATAAAGAAAAGATGGTTAACATGGTATCAGACCTTCTTAGCAGTAATGGCTTTCTGGAAATCATGTCAAATTCACTGACAAAATCTTCTTACTATGAGGAAGAAACCGGAGCAGATAAGGAACTCGTCAGAATTTCAAATCCCCTGAGCTCTGATCTGAATGCTATGAGGAAAAACCTGCTAAACGGTGCCTTGGAATCCTTGATTTACAACATTAACCGTAAGAATCAGGATCTTAGGTTATATGAATTTGGAAATACATATCAGTTAACCGAAAAACGCAGTGAGAATCCACATGACAAGTATTTTGAAGAATCGCATCTTGTTATGCTGGTTTCGGGGAATAAAGTCGAGGGCAACTGGACAACTCAATCCGTTCCAAGCAATTTCTTTCAGATGAAGGGATTTGTTGAAATGGTCCTCAAACGCCTTGGTTTTGCAATGGCTTCTTTGAATGTAAGTACGAGCCAGTCTGATTTTTACAGCGAGGGATTGGATATTATTGTAAACACAAAAGTTCTTGTATCGTTTGGGAAAATTCATAAAAAACACTCTTCACGTTTTGATATCAGACAGGATGCGTTCTTTGCCGATTTTAACTGGGATCTGGTAATGAAGGAACTTAAAAAGCACACAACCCGATTCGCAGGTATCCCAAAATACCCTGAGGTGAAACGTGACTTAAGCATGGTTATTGAACAAGCAATAAGTTTCGATCAGATCAGAATTGCAGCAGTAAAGGCAGAAAAGAAACTCCTGAAAAATGTTATCCTTTTTGATGTTTACGAGGGAGAAAAAATTGAAGCCGGGAAAAAATCCTACGCAGTAAGTTTCACATTAAGGGATGATGAAAAAACCCTTACCGATCAGCAGATAGAAAAAATAATGGAGAATATTCTTAAAGCAATTGTAAAAGAAACCGGAGCACGGATCAGAGCTTAAAAATATGAATAACAGCACATCAGCAATGCGTAATTATATGTCGATGGTGAAATTCGGACATACCCTTTTTGCCATGCCATTTGCACTTACTGGTTTCTTTCTGGGTATTATGAATACCAAAGAACCAATAAGCTGGAAATTGCTGGCACTGGTAGTATTATGCATGGTCTTTGCCCGCAATGCGGCTATGGCTTTTAACCGGTATATCGATAGAGAAATAGACGGGAAAAATCCACGAACCGCTCTGCGTGAAATACCCGCTGGTATTGTAAAAGCAAAATCTGCGCTCATCTTTGTCATCCTAAACTCAATTCTGTTTCTTACCTGCACCTGGTTTATTAATACAGTAACATTTTACCTCGCCCCTGTGGCACTTTTGGTGGTTCTTGGTTATAGCTTAACCAAAAAATTCACCAGTCTTTGTCATTTTATACTGGGGATAGGTCTCGCACTTGCCCCAATTGGTGCTTATCTTGCAGTTACAGGCAAATTCGATCTGCTTCCTGTTTTCTATTCGCTGCTGGTTCTCTTCTGGGTAAGTGGCTTCGATATGTTATATGCCCTTCAGGATGAAGATTTCGACAAAAGTATGAATCTAAGATCAATCGTTGTGCTCCTTGGGAAAAAAGGAGCCTTAAGGCTCTCAGTAGCCGTTCATATTCTTTCAGCGGGATTTGTAGTAGTAATAGGGATTCTGGCAGGATTTGGAGCGTTCTACTGGTTCGGATCAATCATTTTCGCAGGACTTCTTGCATACCAACACATGATCGTTAAACCCGAAGATCTGAGTCGGTTAAACCTTGCCTTTTTTACTACAAATGGAATTGCAAGCGTTATTTTTGCCGTGTTTAATATTACTGATATTCTGATGCGGTAAATTCTGTAATTTCTTCAGACATATTTTTCACGCTTTTAGGACCTTGATTAACTCATCAAGTGCCCGTGGTTTATATCCCCTGACTGATATTAACAAATCCCCTGAACTATCGAAAAAGTAAAGCCTTGGAACAACTTTTTCAGCAAACTTCGAGTAAATAACGCGGTCAACATCAGCTACCGGTTTTATAGTTAAAGAATACTTTTTACAATAGGTTTCAATATGATCTTCTGAGCATTCCCTCGCCACAATCAGAAGATTAAGATGTGAAAGATCTGAAGAAAAAAGCTTCTCTTCCAGGTATTGGAAATTTGCAACACAATGCTGACAAATATATGAAAACAAAATAACCAGAGTTTTCTTCCCTTTAAGCATTTCAGAAGAATAAATTTTTCCTGAATCATCACTCCAGGAAAAATCAGGAATCGTTTGCCCAACGTTTATAAAGTTGAACTCATCTTCCGGCAATTCGTTGATAGTTGTCATATTTTAGGATCTGTGTAACTAATTTTTCTCCAGTTTATGCTTTCTGAAAAGATTAAAAAACTTTCTGAAGAAATCACCCAACAATATAATATAAAGAGTCAGATTTAATAACCATAAGACAGAAAGGTTAAACCGAAATGTCTCAATATAGCGACCACTAAACCTTTTAAAAGTTGAGAAAAAACCCGCTATTCCAGTGTTCATTTCAGGATAAAGGAAAACCGAACTGCCGGATTTCAGAACATGTTCATTGTCAATGCGGGCATATCCATCCTGAAATCTGCCATAAACTAGGTTTTCAATGGCAACATTGTGATGCTGCGATATAAAATCTTCAATTCTTTGTGTTTTAAGAGAGTCAATGATGGCTTGCTTTATCAATTTCCATTCTGAAATAATCTCATTATTGGAATTTTCAATCTGAAATTTCAAGGAAGTAAGGTATCCTTTGGTATTTTCATATATCTCCTCATCGAAATCATTTTCATTTAAGGCGGATAATCCTTCAAAAGGCGCAACCTCTTCACGTTCACTTAAAAATCCGAATTCATTCTTAAGCAATTTGAAATGATGTCGCTGAATTTCAACAGAATCAGGCTTCCCTATTAATCTGTGACTTGTTTCGAGGGATAATTCCAACATAGGAATCAGCTTTTCGCTATTAAAGGCATTTTGGTATCCGATAAATTCTTGAGTAAAAAAATACCTGTTGTAAGAATTATCCTTAAACTGACTCACAATCATTGACTCATATGCCCATCGGGAAGGAACAAACTCGGCAACCAGCGGAATGTTTTTATCATCACTGCGGTATTTGTAATAATCATCGAATCGAATTAAAAATCCGCTGTAAATCATGCATGGAATAAGAATGAATGGGATCACCAAATATAATGATGAAATACTACGAACTGCTGATGATAAATTCAGTGCAAGTAAATTAGCGAAGGCTGAAACTGCGAATAAAGGCAGAATATATTGTAACGCCATGCCTTTGATTCCAAGGATGGCATTTCCTGCAAAAACTATGATGAAAATTTGAACAATGGATAATAGAAATACAAAAATGACTTTTGAATTCAAATAACTAAATAAACTGAGGTTAATCTGATAGTCCCTGAATAGATTATTTCTTTCCCTGAAAATAGAATCAGCCGCAGTAAGCAGGCCTGAAAACATCATGTAATTAACAATAAAGAAAATATACAGAGGCAAAAAGATATTATTTCTCAGTGTATATGGCTCACCTGAAACATGCCTCAGCATAATGGCTAGAATTATTCCAACAGCGGGTATGCCCAGAAGATAGATTATAATTCCTCGCCAGTCGTTTATTAGTATCCTGCAGTTTCGCAAGAGATAAATAAAAAACTGTTGTTCTATTCCTGGAATCCCCGAAACAGAAACAGGTGCAACTTTGGGTGTCTTTTGGGAGTTTTTAGAATCTGCTTCCCAATTTTTTCTGAACTCATTATACCATGTTTCCGGTTTAATTAGCCTTTCGTTACTGATTCTCCCATCGGGATCTATTTTGCGTGTCTCAATAAGATTAATGATTTCCTCAGGACTCACATCTTCTCTTTCCTTATTTCTCAAGTGAAAAGGTATCAGCCCGGTATTATTCAAATAGGAGTAAATATCCTTTGGCTCTCCGGAATAGATCAGGTATCCATCATAATCAATCAGCCAAATTTTATCGAATAATTTATATATTTCAAGAGTTGGTAAATGCACTGTCATTACAACTAGTCTTCCTGAATACGCTTCCTCTTTTAACAGGTTCATCAGTCTTTTTGCATCGGTATATGAAAGTCCGGTTAAAGGTTCGTCAATACAAAGAATCAGAGGATTCCTGAGCATTTCAATGGCAACATTAATGCATTTCCGCATGTACATGCTGAAAATTCGGCTATTCAGGTTTTTGGCCTTAATATCCCTGAATTCCTGCATTCCAAACTTCCGAATGACGTCTTCTATTCTTTCCGAAATTTGAAGAGGACTCAGGTTTCCTAGACTTAAGCGTGCCTGAAATAAAAGGTTCTCGTAGATAGATAAGTCAGGGAATACCATATCATCATTGGAAACAAATCCAATTACAGATTGGATTCTGAAATTTTTTTTAATCAGATCCGTATCGTTTATGTATATATTTCCGCCAGATGGTTTTAGATGACCGGCAATAAGTTTGAGAATCGTTGATTTTCCCACACCATTATTTCCAATAATTCCGATAAGTTTGCCGGATTCTTCTGTTACAGAAAATGGCTTAACGGTATTTTCCGAATCACTGTAAAAGAAGGCAAGTGACCTGGCTTTAAGCTCAATTCTTAGGGAATTACCAGACAGTTTAAAATGTTTCAGAATTTCCTCAGTCTGTATTGGGAGAAGATCTTCAAAACAAATTGTATCATTTTTATCGAGGGAGTAAAAAAATCCGGGATAAACAGTTTTATTGTTTACATATAGATTATCCTTTCCCTCGTATCTGAATGCCAAAAGGTTAAAATTTGAGAAATAACGAAAAATAAGCTTCCCCCGTATTCGTTGAAAAATATCCCGATTTTCCTGTTGTTTGGTTTCCTGATTGTACTCCTCAACCCATGTTCCTTCCAGCCTGTCATCCAGATGCTTATCCTCTTCAAGGATTATAAGATTCCTGTTAAAATCATCGGGCTTATTTGAAATAAAATCGCTGGCTTCGGTAAAGTCAGATTTTTTAAGATTCAGGTTTTCTGATAATCTTTCAATCTCCACTGAAATAAAATCATTTCCCCGAAAATATAACTCATAAAACTCGAGCAGGGCTAAAATTATTAAGAAACGTTCGCGAAGGAAAAGGTTCTGTTGTGCACTGCGGCCTGCATCAGCAAGTATTTGCCTGTGAACATTTTCAGTAAGTTCATCTGTTTCCTGACTATTTAAGTCGAATTGCGCACGGTATTTATCAGAATATGAATTATAAATAGTGAGACACTCATCTGCATTAATCTCTATCCCCGCTTTTTCAACATATTCGCGAATTTTCAGGCTTATGGAATCATATTTTCTTCCCGGAAAAGGAAGAAACACCAAAGATACAAAATGCATGATTGCATCAATAAAGCTTTGATTCATAAGATATTAACGTTTTCGGAATGATGTCATCAATTTACTGAATACAATCGGATTTAAAACATTTTTTCAGAATGGATAAATTTAGTAAAACAAAAACAATCAATTCTTAATTTACAAATTTCTTTCTATCATTTTAGTGAAGGAAGAGATAAAAGCAAAAACCATAAACGTTCAGATATACGTTCCTTAGTTGAATGAAGAAATTTAGCATTGCCAATACCCAATTTTTCTTACTTTTGACTATAAAAAAAATAAAATGAATATTACAAGTCAGGAATTTGGAGTTATGCCAAATGGCACTAAAATATTTTCATATCAACTTGAAAATGATAAAGGTATAATTATCAGGATTATTAACTATGGCGGAATAATAACTCATATCCTTACACCCGATAGGAAGGGAATACAAGCGGATATTGTTCTCGGATTTGATAATTTGAAAGATTATCTGGCTCCTCACCCATATTTTGGTGCGATAATTGGCCGTTTTGCAAACAGAATTGGAAATGCCAGTTTTACACTTGATGGAATAAAATATCAGTTGGCTGTCAATAATGGGTCTAATCATCTACATGGCGGAAATAAAGGTTTTGATAAAGTTGTTTGGCTGGCTGTTAAAAATATTACGACAGAGTTTGTGGGTTTAAAACTGGCTTATGATTCACCCGACGGTGATGAATCTTACCCTGGAAATCTGCTTGTCGAAGTGGAATATATCCTTAACAATCAAAATGAGCTGGTTATTAACTATTCCGCTCAAACTGATAAAAAGACGCATGTAAACCTTACTAACCATTCGTATTTCAATCTTAACGGAATTGAAAAAAGTATACATGACCATATTTTACAAATTGACTCTGACTTTATTACCGATACAGATGAAACACAGATTCCAAACGGCAACCTGAGTGCAGTTAAAAACACAGCTTTTGATTTTACTGAACCAAAACCTATTGGAAAGGACATTGATAAAATTGCGCCTGGTTACGATCACAATTTTGTAATAAACGGAAATGTAGGTCACCTTAGGAAATGCGCAACAGTCGAAGACCCCGATTCAGGCCGCACTCTGGAAGTATTGACCACTCAGCCTGGTGTTCAGTTATACACTACCAACCATGATCCCGCAGTTACTGGCAAAGCAAGTAAAGTGTATACAAAACATCTGGCATTTTGCTTGGAAACACAGCACTATCCTGATTCACCAAATAAACAAAATTTCCCCACAACTGTTCTGAATCCGGGAGAAACCTACACTGAAACAACAATTTACAGGTTTGGAATTATAAATCAGGATTAGAATGAAATATTTCATGCAACATAGTATCAGATTACTTATCGTCTGTTTTTTGTTGCCTGTAAATTTGTTTTCACAGACCAAGATTCATTTCTTATCTCCAAAAAGTTTTACTATTCCATTTCTATCTTCGGCGGCTCCGGGTTATTCACTTCAGGAAGAAAAATACGATGTTACATTCTATTTTATCGATCTGGAGGTTACTAATCTCAGCACTTTTATAAAGGGATCCTCAATGCTTCATGCCAAAAGAACTGTCGGAGAAATAGATACTTTCGTTGTAGAGCTTTCTCAAAAACTAAGTGTAGATTCGGTATTTCTTCAGAATAAAAAACAAAATGCTTTTTCGCAGCAAGGCGATTTATTAAAAATAGTTATCCCTTTGGCAAACCAGGCTGATTCAGAATTTCTAGTACAAGTTTTTTATCAGGGTTCAGCGGGCTCAAATGGATTTTTCTCCGGAATTTCCAGTGTAAATGCACCTTATATTAATAAGAGAATTACTTATACTCTTTCCGAACCATTTCAAGCGAAAGACTGGTTTCCTGTCAAACAAAACTTAAGAGATAAAGCTGACTCGACCTGGATATTTATAACTGTCGATTCAACCTTAAAAGCAGGATCCAATGGACTTCTCACATCTGTCAGACCTATGGGAAATGGCAGAAATCGTTATGAATGGAAATCGAACTATCCAATTGCTTACTATCTTTTGTGCTTATCAGTAGGTGACTATATGGATTATAGTTTTTATGCCATGTTGAATGATTTTGATTCGGTGCTAGTTCAGAATTACCTTTATGATTCTCCTTCCAACTTTAATAAGGTTAAAGCGCAGATTGATCAGACAGCTCCATTATTAAAATTATTTTCTGAAAAGTTTGGTAAATATCCGTTTGCAAATGAGAAATACGGTCATTGTCAGGCTCCCCTTGGAGGAGGAATGGAGCATCAGACCATGACAACTATTTCAGGTTTTGATTTTGGAATTTTATCTCATGAACTGGCGCATCAATGGTTTGGAGATTATCTCACTTGTGGCACATGGCAGGATATATGGATAAATGAGGGCTTTGCCTCCTATGCTGAGTACGTTGCAATTGAAGGACTGAAAACCAATGAAGAGGCTATTGCATGGCTTGATCAGGCACATAATTATGCCATTAATTATCCCTATGAAGGTATATATCTGACTCCTGATGAATCCAGAGATATCGAAAGGATTTTTAATTACGGTCTCACCTACAGAAAAGGCGGGGCAATTATTCACATGTTGCGTTACGAGATTAATAATGATTCATTATTTTTTGAAATCATACGCGATTACCTTGTCCATTTTGCAAATAAAACCGCAACAGGTGCAGATTTCAGACAGATTGTCGATTTACATACCGGGCTCGATTATGGCTGGTTTTTTGATCAGTGGTATTTTGGAAAAGGGCATCCGGTTTTCGTTACTAACTGGAGGCAAATAGGTGACAGTTTGATTTTAACGAGTTCACAAGCTTCCTCAGCGGATGACAATGCTTTTTTCAAAACACATTTGGATTTCAGGATTCACTTCGAAAACGGCTTTACTGAGGATATTCGTGTTTTATATGAAAAACAAGGCGAAATTTTCAGATACAAAACCAATAAATTAGTGCAATATGTTCAAGCAGACCCTTTTTCAAATGTTTTACAAAACTCAGTAATTTATAAATATATTGATACGGTTAAGGTTTTCTCGGTAAGTCCAAATCCCTTTAAAAATGAGCTAAACATATCGTTCAGAAATAACAATAAAAAACGCGATATCAGAATTACCGGAATTACCGGAAAGGTTTTTATTGAACAATCCTCCACTTCCGCTAACCTTAATCTGGATATTTCCTTTTTGAAATCTGGTATCTACCTTTTGTACGTTACGGAGGAAGGTTTAAAATATACCGAAAAGATTGTTAAACAATGATTTTCTGCTAGTACACTTCAGGAACAAACGTCTGCGCATCCATAGGTGGCCTCACATATCCTTTTGTTGCCCTTCTTTTTGGTAATTCAATAGGTTCAGGAGTAAGATCCTCATAAGGAACTTTGCTAAGCAGATGATGAATACAATTGAGCCTTGCGCGCTTTTTATCGTCGGCAAGAACAACATTCCACGGACATTCTTTGGTATCGGTATATCCGAACATTTCATCTTTCGCACGGGAATAATCCTCCCATTTTTCGCGACTTGCGAGATCCATTGGACTCAGCTTCCATCTTTTTGCAGGATCATGGAGTCTGCCTGCAAAACGTTTCTCCTGTTCATGGTCACTAACTGAGAACCAGTACTTGATAAGGATGATGCCTGAACGAATAATCATACGTTCAAAACTAGGGCACGAACGTAGGAACTCCCAGTATTCATCATCGCTGCAGAATCCCATAACTCGCTCTACACCAGCTCTGTTATACCAACTACGGTCGAAAAGAACCATCTCTCCCCCAGAAGGGAAATGTGAAATATACCTTTGAAAATACCACTGAGTTTTCTCTTTTTCAGTGGGCACACCCAAGGCAGCAACCCTGCAAATCCTTGGATTCAGATTTTGTGTGATCCTGGTAATAACGCCTCCCTTTCCGGCCGCATCCCGTCCTTCAAATAAAACAATAACCTTTAATTTTTTTGCTTTTACCCATTCGTGCATTTTTACTAGCTCCAGCTGGAGACGGACAAGCTCTTTTTCATAAAAATCATTATCAAGTGGCTTTTTATGCTTTGCAGTCAAATCGCCAGGAGTAACGTGGTTTGATAGTTCAATTGAAGCTTTTTTTAATTTTTTCTTTGGTTCGCTCTTCTTTTTTGCTTTAGCTTTTACTTTGGCCATGAGTGTATTATTTAGTTGTGTTTAGCAGTATCATCAATTTTCAGGAACAGTTAGAAAGCATTAAAGATATTTTATAATTCTGTAATTGTCAATATTTCAAGTTTAATTTCACTTATAAGTTGAAAAACTATCTTGAATTTACAATCCGGATTGATTCAAATCAAAAAATAAATTCCGTCAGAATAAGAGGAAATTTAAACTTAAGTTTGGAAGACAAAAAACATTTATTTTTCTATTTAATTTCATGGGAAGTTTGTTGCAATAATGCATAATGAAGTTTAACTTTAGAGCTGTATTTGAATGTGCACTAAAAAGTTTGAATTATGCCAAACGTTAAGAATGTTGGAGAGAAAGTAAGAAAAATTCGTGAATTTAAAAATCTCTCCCAGGACGAACTTGCAGAAAGTTCGAAGCTTAGCAAAGAACTTATTGCAAGGATTGAAGAAAGTAAAGAACTGCCATTTCTGGCTCCCCTGATAAGGATTTCACGAGTGCTTGGTGTGAAGCTGGGTACTTTTTTGGACGATAACATCCAATTAGGACCTGTTGTTGAACGAAGCGGAGCAAAGAAATCAACAGCAAGGTTTTTTCGCAAAGACAGTTCAAGTCCTTCTGATATGAATTTTTTTCCTCTGGCAAGTGATAAGGCCGGCCGGCACATGGAACCCTTTTTAGTTGATGTAAAGCCAAGTAAGGATGGTGAGTTCACATTGTCAACACACGAAGGAGAAGAATTTGTATTTGTATTATCAGGAGATGTAGAACTTACTTATGGAACAGAGGTCTATCAGTTATCAGCCGGAGATAGTATTTATTATGACTCGGTAGTTGGACATCACCTTAATACATCAAACGACCTACCAGCAAGAATTCTGGCTGTAGTGTACGCACCTTTTTAGGAAGAATTGCTTCACATCAGAATTATAATCCCCGAAAATAACTAAATCCGGATACGTAATAAAAAGATTATTTTCGCATAACCATCTTCATTCCGATCAGGTAATTCTCTAACTTTATGCTTTATTTACTCTATTCTTTTTGTGCCGTCGCCAACCTCTGCAACATAAAAATCGGGGTTTAAACCTGTTCTTTCAAGGTAACCGATTGCAACCTGTTCGATAAATTCATCAACAGAGTCCTCAGCAACAAGACTAACGGTACAACCGCCAAATCCGGCACCAGTCATTCTTGAACCCAAAACTCCCGGAATTTTTCTTGCCTCTTCTACCAGAGTATCAAGCTCAATGCCAGTTACTTCATAATCATCTCGAAGCGAATCGTGAGAAGCATTCATTAACTGACCAAATAAAATCAGGTCGCCCGCCTTCAATGCCTCAACAGCATCCAGTACCCGCTGGTTTTCACTAATCACATGTTTTGCGCGACGGCGAATAACCGGGTTAGTTATCATATCATTTATTTCCAGAAACCGGGAATACGACAACTCGCTTAGGTTTTTAATCTTTTTAACCTGCGAAAGATTTGCAACGGCAGTGTCACATTCTGAGCGGCGTTCATTATATTTCGAATCGGCCAGTCCTCTTCTTTTATTTGTATTGCTGATGATCAGTTTATGACCTTTTATTACCAGTGGAACAAGTTCATAATCAAGACTGTCGCAATTTAAAAAGATAGCCTTACTCTCTGCTCCCATTCCAATTGAAAACTGATCCATTATTCCGCAATTAACCCCAATAAACTGATTTTCAGCTTTCTGTGACATTTTAACCAATGAAATCATATCCTTTCCAACCGAAAAAATATCGTTAACTGCAAAGGCAGTAACCATTTCTATGGAAGCTGAAGAGGATAAACCGGCTCCATTCGGAATATCCCCGGAAAAAAGAAAATCAAGGCCTCTGAAGCTGATTCCCATTTTACTAAACTGATCTATCACTCCCAGTGGATAGTAATACCATTCTTTGCCTTTTTTTACAAATGGAGGTTTAATGCTGATTTCTCCTGTGTATTCAAAGTTGGTTGTTGCAAACCGGAAAATATCTTTATGGTTTTCCTTTATAAGTAAAGTTGTCCCAAAGTTAAGAGCACATGGGAAAACATATCCCCCATTGTAATCGGTGTGTTCTCCGATAAGATTCACTCTACCGGGTGCAAAATAAACTTTAATTCCTTTTTCTTCCGTGTTATAGATGGAAGCGAATTGTTTTTTGAGAATTTGTAGGTCCATAGGTCTCTAGATTAGCAGGCTAAAAGTAAAAAAAAAATCAATCGAAAATCGTCCTGAATAAATTATCTCATCATGCTTTTACTTATATTTGACAATGACTTCTAAATAACCAAAGATTGAATCGAATTCTATCAAATAATCGTTTACTTTTTTCTGCATATCTGCTTTTGCTTCTTTGTGTCACTATTTTTCTGATTTATTGGGGGAAGAAAGATGCGCATCTAATCCTATCCACTGTTCATGGCACTTTAACAGATAAATTGATGAAAATTTTTACGATGTTCGGGGATGGCTTGTTTATGGTTTTAGTCGGGTTTTTTCTCCTGTTTAAACAGATTCGGTATGGACTTATTATTCTTAGCTCATTCCTTGCATCTTCTCTTCTGGTTCAAATTCTCAAACGATTTGTTTTTACAGATTTTAAACGACCGGTAGCGTGGTTCCATGATCTGGGAATTGAATTATACAAAGTTCCCGGAGTCGAATACCATTCAATTTACAGTTTCCCTTCAGGACACACCACCACTGCATTTGCTTTGTTTTTTGGACTTTCGTTTATGATAAAAAGAGATAGTCTGAAATTACTCTGTCTGATTCTGGCAATATTAACAGGATTTTCAAGAATTTATCTTTCTCAGCATTTCCTGGGAGATGCTTTGGCAGGTTCATTAATTGGAGTTATTACCGCAGTGATAATGCAGCATTATTTTGAGAATGCTAAAGCATTGTGGATGGATAAAAGCCTGTCTTCATTTTTTAAGCGAAAAAATGCAAGAGTTTAATAGTTTAAAGATTATCTTTTTACTTTTGTCTTGACAAAAATAGCTTTTTCCGAAAATGTTTCTTGTATGTTTATGATTTATAGACACTTATTCTTTGGGAAATAAACCATCAAGACACCGAATTAGACCAAATCAGATTTTAAAACTAGATGTTTTAACCTTATCAGCAATATTACTTTTTATTTTTACCACATGATTCACAACAAAAAAATTACAGTAGTTCTTCCTGCATATAACGCTGCAAAAACTCTCGAGAAAACATATAGTGAGATTCCTTTCGACATTGTTGATGAGGTTATTCTGGTTGACGATCGTTCCAAAGATAACACAGTTGAAGTAGCTAAAAAACTAGGCATAAGACACATTATTGTTCATGACATCAACAAAGGATACGGCGGAAATCAAAAATCCTGCTACAACAAAGCACTTGAAATAAACTCAGATGTAGTTGTTATGCTTCATCCTGACTATCAATACAGTCCAAAACTGATTCATTCCATGTGCTACCTGATTGCCAACGATGTTTATGAAGTGGTTTTTGGTTCGCGTATCCTAGGAAAAGGTGCGCTGAAAGGTGGAATGCCAGTGTATAAATATTTTGCAAACAGGATGCTTACCCTTACTCAAAATATATTGATGAACCAGAAATTATCGGAATATCATACGGGATTTCGCGCGTTTTCCGGCAATGTTCTCAAAAAAATAGATTACAATGCAAATTCTGACGATTTTGTATTTGATAATCAAATGATTGCACAGATTTTTTACGCGGGATTCGAAATAGCTGAAATTACCTGTCCCACGAAGTATTTCGATGACGCTTCTTCTATCAACTTCCGTAGAAGTTCTATTTATGGAATTGGAGTTTTAAAAACTTCGCTGTCTTATTTTTTGCATAAAATGGGACTTGTAAGATTCAAAATTTTTCAAAACCAATAGAAAGAGTAGAATGCAAAATATAAAAAACTTTCTAAAGGGTAATTTATATATCATTCTTGCATTCCGTCTTGTATTGCTATATGTTGCCTACAGTATATGCAGAGTAGTTTTTTATGGATATAATCACAGTCATTTTGCAAACCTTGAAAATCAGGAGGTAATCAAAATTTTTATTGCAGGTTTGCTTTTCGATACTTCCTCCATAGTTTATACTAACCTTTTATATCTAGCTTTCTTTCTTCTCCCATTTAAATTCAGGCATATCAAGTGGTATCAGAACATACTTATGTATCTGTTTTTCATCACTAATGGCATAGCTCTGATCGCAAATATTGCAGATATTGCTTATTATGAATTTGAATTGCAGAGAACTACATTAGATACCTTTGATCAATTTAAAAATGAGGTTAATATGGGTAATCTCTTTATTAAATTCATTTTTGGTTACTGGTACCTAACTCTCATGTGGATCCTACTGATGTCTGGAATGATCTATATTTACAACTATGTTAAGGTAAGTCCAGCTAAAATCAAGTCAGGTTTTCTGTATTTTATTTCTGGGTTATTTGGACTATTAATAGGATTTGTGCTGATTGTAGGAGGTGCACGTGGAGGCTTCAAACATTTCGCTCAACCAATAAGTATGAATAGTGCCTGGCTTTATGTGAAAAAACCGGAGAATGCGGAAATAGTTTTAAATACTCCCTTTACTTTGATGCATTCAATTGAGAAAACAAGCTATAAACGAGTCAAATATTTCTCTTCTGTCGACGAACTTAATAGAATTTATTCACCTTTTCATAAATCCACAGGTAATCCAATTAAAAAAGAAAATGTAGTGATTTTAATAATTGAAAGTCTGAATAAAGAATTTGTAGGTAGTCTGAATCCAGACCTTGAAAACGGCAATTATTCTGGATTTACGCCATTTCTGGACTCACTCATAGGCGTAAGTAAAGTTTTCAAACACTCTTATGCAAACGGTCGTAAATCAATTGATATTCTCCCATCGATTTTTTGCAGTTTACCAAGAATTGGAGTTCCATTCGTTTTAAATTCAACCTATTACAAAA
Source organism: Bacteroidales bacterium (assembly GCA_038316435.1). Taxonomy (GTDB): domain Bacteria; phylum Bacteroidota; class Bacteroidia; order Bacteroidales; genus JACJXF01. The sequence continues at coordinate 25,440 of JBBQAQ010000031.1, forward strand.
ACAACTTAAGCAGTTTTCCGGGGATGCTAAAGGAAATGGGATATAAATCGGCTTTCTTTCATGGTGCCCCAAATGGTTCTTTTGCATTTCAGTCATTTACAAATATTATCGGAATTGATGGCTATTACGGTATGACCGAATATAATAATGAAAAAGATTACGATGGCTCATGGGGAATATGGGATGAAGAATTCATGCAGTATTTTGCTACTAATATTGATACATTTTCAACTCCTTTCATCGCGACACTTTTCTCAGTTACCTCTCATCATCCGTTTATTATACCAGAAAAATATAAGGATGTTTTTATCAAAGGGGAATTACCTCAGGAACACTGCATTCAATATACTGATTATTCCCTTAAACGATTTTTTCAAGCCGCATCAAAAATGGATTGGTTCAACAATACTCTATTTATTATTACAGCAGATCATGTTGGAGCAAACCAACGACCAGAGTTTCAAAATGAAATAGGGTATTTCTCTGTGCCAATCATTTTCTTTAAACCAGGGAGCAATCTCGTTGGAGTCGATACGATAACAAATGCGCAGCAAATAGACATCATGCCTACCGTTTTGAATTATCTTGGGTATAATAAGGATTATTTTTCCTTTGGGAAGGATCTTTTCAATCCAAGTGAGAGAAACATGGCTTTTAATTGGCTGAATGACAGCTACAGGCTATTCATGAATGATAAGTTACTTGTTCTAAATGGCAATGAAACTAAGGCTTTTTACAAAGTCGAAGGTTTCCGTCATCTTCAGGAGGTAAAACCCGAAGAAACCTCTGTTGAAAAGGATAGTATGGAACTTATTCTGAAAGCCTATATTCAGCAATATGTAAACCGCATGATCGATAATCGGCTAAGCAAAAATTAGAATTTCAATGATTTTTGTGAAAATTTATTTCTATTTTGTGGGCTCTAAAACATGAAACATTCTTTGAATTTTAAAAGAGTATTCAAAGACCAATTTAATTATCCTATGAAAAAAAATCCTATCATTATTCTCGCAGTTTTTCTTTTTTTTGCAAACGTTTCGTGTACGAACACGAAAAGGGATTCCAGCACTCAATGGGAGTATCTTTTTAACGGTACCGACCTCACTGGCTGGGTTAAGAAAAACGGGCAGGCACCTTATCAGGTAATTGATTCAGCAATTGTTGGAACAACAATTTTGAACACACCAAACAGCTTCTTGTGTACTGATCGCAATTTTTCTGATTTTATCCTTGAACTAGAATTTAAAGTTGATCCCTCCATGAACAGCGGAGTACAGTTCAGGTCAAATAGCTATCCGGAATACCAGGATTCAAGAGTGCATGGCTACCAGTTTGAGATTGATCCATCAGACAGAGCATTTACCGGTGGAATTTATGACGAAGCCCGTCGTGGATGGCTTTATCCTTTAAGTGATAACGAAAATTCAGAAGCCCGCTCAGCTTTTAAAAACGGCGCTTGGAACAAATTCCGGATTGAAGCCATTGGAAATTGCATTAAGACTTGGGTAAACGGAGTACCAGTTACAAAACTTTATGATGATGCTGACTCTACCGGTTTTATTGCCTTACAGGTGCATTCAATTGGTCAGGATTCTGCCATGTTGGGAAAACAGATCATGTGGAAAAACATAAGAATAATTACCAAAGACCCGCAAAAATATGCTACCGATTCTCCTGCAAAAACAAGATCATTTCTGGTAAATACACTTACTAAGGAGGAAATTGCTGAAGGCTGGAAGCTACTATTCGATGGTCAGTCGAGCAAGGGATGGAGAAAAGCTTATGCGGAAATTTTCCCTGAAAAAGGTTGGAAAATTGAAAATGGCATTTTATCAGTACTTCCTGCAACCGGCGCAGAATCCCAAAACGGGGGGGATATTGTAACCGTAGATGAATATTCAAACTTCGAATTATTGCTACAAACAAAAATTACTGACGGTGCGAACAGTGGGGTAAAATATTTTGTAACCGAGCAAGAAGTAAATAATCCAGGAAGTGCCATCGGGCTTGAATATCAAATTCTTGATGATGTGTTGCATCCCGATGCAAAATTAGGAAATCACGAAGGAAGCAGAACTTTTGCTTCACTTTATGATCTTATTAAAGCTCAGAATAAACGTGTGAATGCAATGGGTCAATGGAATAATGTTCGTATTATCTCCTTAAATAATCATGTGGAACATTGGCTGAATGGCTTCAAAGTTCTTGAATATGATAGGGGAAGTGCAGAATTCAGAAAACTGGTGTCTGAAAGTAAATACAAAGACTTTAAGGCATTTGGTGAAGCTGAAAAAGGACATATTCTGCTTCAGGATCACGGAAATGAAGTGTTTTTCAGAAGCATTAAGCTCAGGGAAATCAAATAATTAATTGGTGAAAAAAGGAATATCATGAATTGCTGATTTTATATAGCATTCATGGCAATTCTGAAAGATCCAGAAACAATCCAACAGATCAGTTGAAATGTGCAAAATTAACCCGGTGGCTATCCATCGGGTTTTTTTGTAAAAAAGACCAAGAAAATAAATTGCAATTGCCCAGTAGGTATGCAAGGGATGGAAGTTGATGCTGCACCTCTCTGGATCGAAAATCGGACTAGCTAAAAGATGGTCAAGATCAATAAATATCGCCAAAAGCATTACCAATCCTGCCTTTTCCCAATCTTTCCTGAAAAAAATCAAGGCAACAAGAAATGGAACAAGCAAGTGACCCGAATAATGCACCACAGTTTGCCAATCAATTGAAAATTGAATTCCTACTATCCTCATTGGAAATAATTGATTTTTTTCACAAAGCTAATATCTGTTGTCTGGTAAAAAATCAAAACAAATATTTATTTAATATTTCGCTGTTCTGCAACTATATTACATTCATGTATATACTTGACTACAAACATTTTGCTACTCTACAGCTTTTTTAAGCGGCAGCACTTCGGCATGCTCAGTAGAGCCGCCGCCTAAATATTTGTAGAAATAATGACAAATGCCAACAGTAAGCCTTATAAGGGCGCAATATTTTCAAGTTCTACAAAAAACGATGGGTTTAGATACGTGCAAAATAATTTGCCAAAAACCAATGAAAGCTAATATTAAACCATCATATTTCTTCCTTGCTTGTTGCTTTCAAAGGCCAGATTAATAATTCTTATAACAAGTGCTGCATCCTCAGGATTAACGGGCACCGAACCACCATTGCGAATTGCATCGAAAATCCCATCGTAAAAAGAAAGATAATTCCCGGGAATAGTTTCAATCTCTCCCCTGAATTTATCGTTTTTCACATTAGTATTCAGCAATCCCCAATCCTCCTCATTCCCCTTTCCCCATCCTGACTGACCAGGTATTTTGCCGGCTTTAAGATCCTGTTCCTGAGGATCGGTTCCCCATTTTAAAAATGAACCTTCAGTTCCATGCAGTATATACCTTGGTCCCGGCTCATTAACCAGTAAACTCCCTTTAACGGATACGCTCATATTTTCAGAATATTCAAGTCGGATTGTAAAGAAATCATCTGTTAGTCCATTGGTGCGCAAGGTTCGAATTTCCGCATTTACCGCAACAGGTTTCCCAAAAAGCACAATTGCCTGATCCAACATATGTGAACCCAGATTAAAAACAATTCCTGAACCCGAAGCAGGATCTTCTTTCCATGTGTTTTCCTGAATGAAATTTCTATATCGGTCAAAATGCGATTCAAAGCATACCAAACGGCCTAACATTTTCTCTTTAATAATTTTCGCAACCGTCATGAAATCACCATCCCATCTGCGGTTCTGAAAAACTGATAAAACGAGGTTTTTACTTTTCGCAAGTTTTATTAGCTCCAGAGCTTGATCATAATCCTGTACAAACGGCTTTTCAACAACCACATGCTTTCCAACTTCAAGAGCCGATTTGGCATGTTCGTAATGTAGGTAATCCGGAGTATTTACAATTATAAGTTCTGTTTCCTTATCATTCAGAAGCTCTTCGAAAGATCTTTGAAGTTTGGAATCAGAATACAATTTCCTGGTTGAATCTTTACTTCTCTCCACAATTGACGATATCTCAAATCCAGGATGAGCATGAAGCAAAGGCGCGTGAAACACCATTCCTGACATTCCAAAGGAAGCGATTCCTGTTTTTATAGGCTTATTCATTATATATATTTAAATTCAAAAATAGCGAAATTATGTAAGAGAAAGAAAGTTGTAATATCTTAAATATCTAATACTTATATGAGTTAAAATATAAATAACCAATAATTAACGACAAAAACATAAGAATTAATATTCGGTTTATATTGATTTAATCTTTTCAATGATTTGTATCATTATCTTTGAAACTTATTAATAAGTATTTTGTTTTGTGTCTTAAAAAAGCTTTCGATTTGTTAACCAAAATAGCATTAGTTTAATTAATCCATTGATTATGAAAAATTTGAATTTACTTATTTCGATTTTATTTATTGCAATTTTATCATCTTCCTGTCAATCCCCTTCGATCCCAAAAAAGGAAAATCCGGAAATTAAAAATATTATTTTATTAATTGGGGATGGCATGGGACTGGGAGCTGTTTATTCTGCAATGACGGTATCCCCTACTCCATTAAACATTGAAAGATGCCAATACACAGGCTTCTCCAAAACATTCTCACTAACCGACTATATTACAGATTCAGCAGCAGGAGGTACAGCACTCTCATGCGGGCGAAAAACTAAAAACGGGGTACTCGGTCAGGATACTCTGGGGAATAAATTCAAATCTATCCTTGAAATTGCTGAAGATAATGGTCTTTCAACCGGACTCGTTTCAACTTCAGCGATTACTCATGCTACACCGGCATCGTTTATTGCGCATGTTCCTAACCGCGACGCATACGAAGATATTGCACTTGAGTATCTGAAAACTGATATTGATGTTTTCATAGGTGGAGGAATTGATCATTTTTATAGAAGAGCAGATAAGCTGAACCTGCTGGATAGTCTTAAAAGTAGAGGATATGAAGTCGATACAACACTTGAAAGCATCCTGTCTTCAACCTCATTAAAACTGGCGGGGCTAAATGTACCCATCCATAATCCATTCAGATTGGATGGCCGCGGAAATATGCTTCCACTGGCATCAAAGAAAGCAATAGAAATCCTGAGTCAAAATCCAAAAGGCTTTTTTCTTATGATTGAAGGGTCTCAGATCGACTGGGCTGGCCACGGAAATCTTGCAGCAAATTTGATTGATGAAACGCTTGATTTTGATCAGGCTGTTGGTTTTGCACTAGATTTTGCCCAGAAAGACGGACATACCTTAGTTATTGTAACTGCCGATCATGAAACAGGTGGCGTCACTATTACCGGGGGAGATTTAAGCAAACACGAAGCCATTCTTAACTTTTCAACTACAAACCACACGGCAGTAATGGTTCCCGTATACTCCTTTGGACCAGGATCCGAAAATTTCACCGGCATTTTCGACAACACTTCAATTTTCGAAAAGATGGTAAAACTATACAACTTCAAGCCCTGAAAAGACATTATTTGCTAACTCTGAAAAACGTCTGGTATAAGCATGCAAAATCATCACAAACTCCCTATAGTAGAAGAGTTCTACACTCTTCAAGGCGAAGGCCACTTTAGCGGACATGCTGCCTATTTTATACGTTTAGCAGGATGCGATGTGGGCTGTCCATGGTGCGACACAAAGGTTTCCTGGAATGCTTCTGAACATTCCTATAAAACAGTCGAAACACTCGTGTCAAATGCAGCTGAATGTCCCGCCAAATTTGTGGTAATTACAGGAGGTGAGCCATTAATGCATAATCTAGATTATCTGTGCATTGAGCTAAAATCTGCAGGTATAAAAACCTCACTTGAAACCTCCGGTGCATATGAACTCTCCGGATTATGGGACTGGATTTGCCTGAGTCCAAAAACACACAAAGCGCCCTTGCCTGCTATCTTTGAAATGGCTAATGAACTTAAAATTGTTATTTCAGATGTTAAAGATCTGGAGTGGGCTATGGAAAACGCAGGGAAAGTGAATCCTTCGTGTCTTTTATATCTTCAGCCGGAATGGAGTGTGTTTCGCACCATTCTCCCGGTAATTGTCGAGTTTGTTAAGAAAAACCCTAGATGGAGGATTTCTCTACAATCTCATAAGTTTATGAGAATCCCCTGAGAATAACTTGAATAATGTGATTAAAAGCTTCTCACCCATTACCTGAATTTAACATTCTTCCACTTAATGTTTTCTGGCAAGGATATTATAAATATCTTTCAATTTTCTATACATTTGCTTGTACACTTTATCTTTCTCTGATGAAATCGATCCTTATAGCTGTCGTCATAATTTTTACCTGTATCAATATTTTTCCGCAGAGCAACTACCACACAAACTCAGCTTCAGCAGCTAAAAGTTTCGATAAAGCCTTAACATACTTTGATGCCAGAGATGATGAGAATGCTCTTAAATACCTCAAAAAAGCTATAAAAACAGATCCTGAATTTATTGAGGCATATATGATGCTCGCTCAGATTCATAAAGACCGTAAAGAGTTTACAGAGGCCATTACTTATTTTGAAAAGGGACTCAATTTAAATCCGAAATTTAATCCTCCGGGTTACCTATTATTGGCAGATGTTGAGATGAATCAGGGATTATATGCTGATGCGTTAAAACATGCAGAAAAATTTCTGGAACTGGGCGATTTTAAAAAAGTAAAAAAGGAAGATGCCCTTGCATTTGCCGACAATTGCCGTTTTGCACTTGATAAGTTTAATAATCCTGTTCCCTTTGTCCCTGTTAACCTTGGAGATTCTGTAAACTCTGAGAGAAGCGAATACTGGCCATCACTCAGTCTTGATGAATCAAAGCTAATAATTACTGTTCTTGATCCGGCTAATACTGCTCAGACAACACAAAAAACGAGTGTTCAGGAAGATTTTTATGAATCGGTCAGGAAGGAAGATGGAACCTGGGCAAAACGTAAAAATGTTGGTTCTCCTTTAAATACAGGTGACAACGAAGGAGCTCAGACTATATCTGCTGATGGACGGTTCTTGTTTTTCACAGGCTGTAATCGCGAAGACGGACAAGGCAAATGTGATATATATTTCTCTGTTAATGATAACAATAAATGGTCCGTTCCACTGAATTTGGGTTTCCCAATAAATACGGCATATTCAGAAAAACACCCATCCCTCTCCCCCGATGGTAAAAAATTGTTTTTTGCAAGCGACAGGCCCGGTGGCTATGGCGGTCTTGATATCTGGATGTCAAAACTTGAAAGAAACGGAATCTGGTCATTTCCTGTTAATATTGGTGAAAACATAAATACTCCGGGGAACGAACAGTCACCTTTTATTCATTCCGACAACAAAAGTCTGTATTTTTCTTCCGAAGGCCACATGAACATGGGAAAAGGAGATTTATTCCTTTCACGGCTCGATTCATCCGGGAAATGGTCAAGTGCTTTAAATCTGGGATACCCAATAAACACCTGGAATAATGAAGTTGGATTAATAGTAAATGCAGCTGGTGATATGGCTTATTATGCCAGCGACCGGATTAAAAACCGCGGGCTTGATATCTATGAGTTCCCTCTTTATCCTGAGGCAAGACCGATTTCGGTATCGTATATGAAAGGAAGAGTTTATGATGCCCGGAACTGGAAAGGCGTCGAAGCAGTGTTTCAACTCATTGACCTCCAGACCGGAAATATGGTTATGGAATCTTCTTCATCACCTGGTAACGGAGATTTTCTGGTTTCGCTTCCCTCGGGATGCAACTACGCACTTAACGTTTCTAAGCCCGGCTATCTTTTTTATTCAGGGAATTTTTCACTTGCAGAAGTTCATGATCGCACCGATCCATATCTGATGGATGTCCCGTTAAGTCCGATAAAAATCGATGAGAAAGTGATTCTTAAGAATGTTTTTTATGCATTTAATTCTTATGAAGTTCAGCCAGAATCGCAAGCTGAATTAAACAAAATTATCGAATTTCTTAACCTCAATTCCAATGTGAGAATTGAAATAAGCGGGCATACAGACAATATCGGGAATGTGCAATACAATCAGGTTTTATCGGAGAAGCGGGCAAAATCAGTTGTTGATTATCTTGCAAGCAAAGGAATACAGGCGGGTAGACTCTCTTTCAAGGGATATGGATCAAGTATGCCTATTGGAACGAATGACACCGAAGAAGGCCGTTCAATTAACAGGCGAACTGAGTTGAAAATTGTGAATTAGTTCTCAAACCTCATTACCAGCATTTGCAAACTCCACGAGTCAACACTCGGCAGTGAAGCACTCATGAACGCCTTAAAAATCATTTAGAGGAGTGAGAAAACTACTGGTGTGGAAATTTCCGATCATTTCATTGACGGCAACAAAACGATACCTATGCCCAAGGGTGCAGAGAAAATTATAGTCGACATCATGCTTACTCAATATGCATGTTATCTGATTGCACAAAATGGCGACCCCGTAAAGAACAAATTGCTTTTGCTCAAAGCTATTTTGCCTGCTTAACGAGTGCTCGCGCTTAAGAGAGAAATTTCAATTAAATTCCCCGAAACAGAATTGGGAAAACAAAAACTGTTTATATTTACGAACTAACATTTCAATTAAAAATCTATCACTAAAATGAAAAAAATCAAACAATTTGTTTTGTCTGCATTGGCAATAACACTGTTCCTATCTGCTTCAGTATTTGCACAATCGGGCTATACTTTCACCGATGTAAAAAGACTTCCTGCAACACCGGTAAAAGATCAGTACAGATCAGGAACTTGCTGGAGTTTTTCAGGAGTTTCATTTTTTGAATCTGAATTATTAAGGATGGGCAAAGGTGAATTTCATCTTTCTGAAATGTTTCCTGTAAGAGTATGCTATGGCGAAAAAGCACAAAAATATGCACGCCTCAATGGCACCATTAACTTTGGTGGTGGTGGTGGTTTTAATGATGTAACCATGACTTTCTCAAAATTTGGAATCGTTCCTGATGAAGCATATCCAGGTTTAAATTACGGGAAAGATAAACATGTGCACGGAGAATCAGATGCTGTGCTTAAAGCATATATGGACGCCATAATAAAAAATGAAAACAAAGAATTATCTACCGCATGGTTTCCTGCTTTTCAGGGGATTTTGGATGCGTATTTCGGAAAATACCCTGAAACATTCACTTATAAAGGTAGGAACTATACTCCAAAAAGCTTTCAGACAGAATTAGGTCTGAATATGGACGATTATGTGATGATCACATCTTTTTCGCACCATGAGTTTTACAAACCATTTATCCTTGAAGTTCCGGACAACTGGGGCTGGGGCGAGGTATATAACGTTAAGATCGATGAAATGACTGAAATCATTGACTATGCAATTGAAAAAGGTTATACAGTTGCCTGGGCATGCGATGTTAGTGAAAAAGGTTTTAGCTGGAAAAATGGTTTAGCAGTTGTTCCTTCGGAAGAGATTGTAGATCTCGATGGACTTGAAAAATCCAAATGGGAAGTTCTTACAGCACGTGAAAAAGCAGATTTCTTTTATGATTTTTCAAAAATCAGGAAAGAGAAAACAATCACTCAGGAACTCAGGCAGAAATCATTCGATAACCTTACCACCACCGATGATCATGGAATGCATATTACAGGAATTTCTAAGGATCAGAATGGAACAAAATATTATATCGTAAAGAATTCATGGAACGTTGACGGGAATTCCTACAAAGGATATCTTAATGCTTCTGAAGCTTTTGTAAAATACAAAACCACGTCACTTCTTGTAAATAAAGAATCCATTCCCAAAGAATTAAGAAAGAAACTAGGAATCTAATTCAACGATAAACGTTTCTGTTGGTCTGAATTCGGTTGTAATTTTTAAAATCTTCCTGTGTTTTTGAAAGCTGATATTGCCTTTTGAAGTCTGATTACTGGCAATTAATCTGGAAAAATACAGGAGGATTTTTTGTTTTACCATGTTTGAATTCTTAAAAAACTGTTAAAAACATTGCCGATTTAAACATTGCAACTGGTTTACTGTTTCCTCCTAAACAATAAAAATTACAAATATGAAGAAAAGCATTTTTTTAGTTGGATTAGTTATAACTCTTATCTCCTGCCAGTCAAGACCCTCAGCTGAAAGCGCTGGTGCTGGTGATGCTCAGAAAGTTGCTACCGCTGCAGGTTCAGAGTATAATTTGAATACCACTACGAGTGTTTTAAACTGGAAAGGCCAGAAACCTGATGGAGAGCACATTGGTACCGTTTCAATAACGGATGGGAAACTTTATGCTGAATACGGAAAACTCGTTTCAGGTACCTTTACAATTGACCTTAACTCTATTATCGATACTGACCTTACCGACGCCGACATGAACGGAAAACTGGTTGGTCACTTAAAATCAGCCGATTTCTTTGATGTTGCACAATTCCCCTCTGCTAAATTCGAACTGGTTTCTGTAGCAGAAATCCCTGTAGGCACAGCTACTTCAACCGAAGGCATTGTTGCCAATCACCAAATAACCGGAAACCTGGTTATGAAAGGTGTAAGCAAAAGTATTAGCTTCCCGGCTCAAATTACCATCAGCGAAGGATCTATAACCGCTGTAACTGCTCCGTTTGCAATCGACCGCACTCAATGGGGTGTTAATTATGGCTCAAAATCAATTTTTGCTGAATTGAAAGACAAATTTATTAATGATGAAATGATTATTTCACTAAACCTTTCTTTTAGTAAAATCTAATCAAAAATATATTTTACCTTAAAACCCGGAAAAATCATTCGTTTCCGGGTTTTTCATTTCTTTTAAACTTGTGATTCAAAAACTCGTGAATTTTCAAAAACCAGAAATACTTTAACCTTGAGTTTCTTGAAAGATTCGCACTTTTAACATGAATCATTAGCATTCTGACTATATTTGCATCTCATGCATTCCAAGATTTTCGAATCCCTTTATGAAGAAATTTATTTACCGCTCCGCTTTACTTACTGCTTCTTTTCTGTTGCTGTTAAACTTTAAGCCAATTTTTACTGACGCTATCGTAAATGGCTCATTATCAAACCTCCCACAGAAAATAAACCCTGTTTTCCGCAATTCGGATTCTACATGGGTCGATTCGGTAATGAAGTCGCTTAGCCTTGAAGATAAAATCGCCCAGCTTATGATGGTGGCTGCATATTCCAACCGGGATGAACAATCATATGTAGAATTAAGCGAAATCATTGGAAAATATCATGTAGGTGGACTTATTTTTTTCCAGGGAGGTCCTGTTCGCCAGGCAAGTCTTACAAACCGCTACCAGAAACTTTCCAAAATTCCTTTACTTATTGCAATTGACGGTGAATGGGGACTAGCAATGCGTCTCGACAGCTGCATTTCATATCCTCGTCAGATGAGTCTTGGTGCGATACAGGATGATGCACTTATTTACCAGATGGGATATGATATTGGAATGCAATGCAAAAGAATGGGAATTCATGTCAATTTTGCGCCCGTGGCCGATGTAAATAATAATCCTTCAAATCCTGTTATTAATTCACGATCATTTGGAGAGAATCCATTGCTCGTTGCTGCTAAAGCTCAGAAATATGCAGAAGGTTTGCAGGATGCAGGTATTATCGCTACTGCAAAGCATTTCCCGGGACATGGCGATACTGATGCCGATTCGCACTATTCACTTCCGGTTATTCACCATAGTGTCGAAAGACTCGATTCTATTGAATTGTTTCCGTTTCGATACATGATTGACCGTGGCCTGCCGGCTATAATGTCGGCACATCTTAGCATTCCTTCACTAGATACCACATCAAATCTCGCCTCTTCCCTATCTCCATTGGTAATCGACAGTCTGCTCAGATACAAGCTTCAGTTTAATGGCCTTATTTTCACTGATGCGTTGAACATGAAGGGCGTAAGCAAATATTTTAAACCCGGAGATGCAGAATTAATGGCCTTTCTGGCAGGAAATGATATTCTTCTTATGCCGGGGGATGTTCCAAAAGCTATCGCTGCTATCAAAAAAGAAATAAAAAAAGGAAATATTCCGGAATCAGTTCTTGATGAGCGATGCAGGAGAGTATTGCAAGCAAAAGCTTGGGCAGGTTTGAAACAGTTTAAACCTGTGAAAACCGAAACTCTTTATTCTGATCTGAATGCACCGGGATATAACGCGTTGAGAAGGAAGCTTATCGCCAATACAATAACAGTGGTAAAGAATGAAAACCAGGTTCTTCCATTATTCAGACTCGAAAATTACTCAATTGCTTCAGTAAGTATCGGAACCGGAAAACCAGACGAATTCGCATCTTCATTGCAGCAGTATTCGCAGGTTGGCACATTTTTCATCTCCAAAGAAGCGAGTCAGTTTGAATTTGATAGCCTGATGGCAAAGCTTACTGATTATAACACTCTGATTGTCAGTTTACAGGAAACATCAGCATGGCCAGGACGAAAATATGGAATCAGTAGTACATCGCTCGCATTTCTTAAAAACCTCAGGTTTTCTGGTAACACAGTTCTTGCAGTTTTTGGAAGTCCTTATAGCCTTTCATTCTTTTCCAACTTCGATGCCTTTAACTCGCTAATTGTCAGTTACGAAGATTCACCTGAGGTTAAAGAAATTACAGCTCAGAGTGTTTTCGGCGCTATTCCTGTAGATGGGAAACTATCTTTTAGTGCTTTACCCTTTTTTAAAGCGGGAGAAGGAATTAAACTCGACAGCCTACAGCGTCTTTCATACGGCATTCCTGAAGAAACCGGGATGGACTCAAGAATTTTGCAAAGAATTGATTCAATTGCCAATGTAGCAATTGTTGCAAAAGCTACTCCGGGTTGCCAAATTCTGGTCGCTCATAAGGGAATGGTGGTTTATAATAAGTCGTTCGGTTATCAGACATACCGGAATTCGAAGAAAATTACAAACGATGATATCTACGATATCGCATCCCTAACAAAAATCACCGCAACCGTTCCATCATTGATGTTGCTTTACGATGAGAAAAAATTCAGTATTGATAAAACGCTCGGTGATTATCTGCCTGAATTGGACACATACAACAAAGCAGGACTTAAAATCCTCGATATTCTGACGCATCAGGCAGGACTTCAACCTTGGATACCTTTCTATTACAAACTGATTGAAACGCTTGATAGTTCTGAAACCCTTTTCAGTTCGAAATATTCAGATTCCTATTCCGTTAAGCTTGCAAAGAACACCTATGCAAATCGGAATATTACCCTGAAAGACAGTCTATTATCAGACGAATACTCAAAAAAATACCCGATCTCAGTTGCAAAAAATATGTTTCTGAGAGCCGATTTCCGTGATACAATTTACAACAGCATATATTCTTCTGAACTTACTGGGAAAAAGGAATATAAATACAGTGATCTTGGTTATTACATGTTTCAGCAGATTATAGAAAACCTTACAGATCAGAATTTATATCCGTATGTATATAATTCTTTCTATTCCAAACTAGGCGCAAACACAATGGGTTATCTACCATTAAATCGTTTTCCGGCAGATCGCATTGTGCCAACCGAAAACGATATCCTTTTCCGTCATCAGGTTCTCAGGGGATATGTTCATGATCCGGGAGCTGCAATGTTAGGGGGAATTGCAGGTCATGCGGGTGTTTTCAGCAATGCAAATGATTTGGCGAAAATGATGCAGATGTATCTGAACGGAGGAACTTATGGAGGCAGAATGTTTATATCCGACACAACACTCCTGCGTTTTACTGCTTGCTTTAATTGTGTAAATGGAAACCGTCGTGGTCTTGGTTTTGATAAACCTGAACCTGATCCTAAGAAAGGCGGCCCGACTTGCAAAATGGCTTCACCAAGCAGTTACGGACACTCTGGATTTACTGGTACGCTCGTCTGGATCGACCCGGATTATGACCTTGTTTTCATTTTCCTATCAAACCGAATCCATCCCGATCAATACAATCAAAAACTGATTGAAATGGACGTCAGAACAAGAATTCAGGAAGTTGTTTACAATTCCATATTACCCTGATATTCTATAAATCCAAACAGTTCCATGGACCTGCTTCAGGAAAGTTTAGATATTGTAAATAAGCAATTTTTCATACATTTAAATTGGCTTCGAATATTTAAAAACACCTCAAATTAATTTATCTTAGTACATTATTAAAAGTTATGCTGTAGTCAATAATTTCCAACACTTCAATCATGAGACACCTGATTAATATTTCATTACTACTTTCAATTTCTGCATCAATCCTAGCGCAAGCTGATCCATACCTACTTAAAGATTTTAAAAAAGTTAACAGTCCTGCAACATGCGTGTCTTTTACACCGGATGGAAAATCGTTATTAGCTGGATATAATGATGGTAATGCCAGAATTATTTCCATAGACAACGGAACCTATGGTGAAGCTTTTGGTGCACACTGGAAAGGAGTAAAAGCCGTTGAAATGTCGAACGATGGAAAATTAATTTTTACTGCCGGAGATAATACATTGAAAGGATGGACTCCCCAAGGTACTCCTGTATTTCTGATCAAAGATATGACAACAACCATTATGTCGGCTGATCTGGATTCATCCGGAAAATATATTGTTGCCGGAGAATTTAGCAAAACCTTAAAGGTATATGACGTTGCAAAAGCTGAGCGTATAGCGGAATACAGAGGACACGCAGATGTTGCCATGACCGTTTGTTTTAACCACAGCGGAACCAAAATCGCCAGTGCATCTGGAGACGGAAATATCAGAATTTGGGATCGTGAATCGGGACTGGTCGTTTCACAACTTAACGGCCAAACAGTAGATATTTACTCCCTTGCATTTACCGATGATGGACAGTTCCTTGCCAGTGCAGCAAAAGATAAGACAATTAACATTTATGATCTGAAACTAGGAAAGCTCATCAAGGTTCTTAAAGGACACACCAATCAGGTTATGGATGTTGAGTTTTCAAAAGACGGACTTTTCCTGATAAGCGCATCGTTCGATAAATCAATCAGGTTATGGGAATTACAGACCGGTAAATGCCTTTACACTTTTATTGATAACAAAGAAGCTGTGTTGGATGTTGAATTCAGCCCGGATGGGAAAACTTTCGCGTCCGCTTCCTTTGATCAGTCTGTAAAACTTTGGAATTTCTCCAATGAAATTATGGTAGATTATTATTATTCACCACTGATCAATGATGAGATGCAGGATAAAATATTTCTCCCTAAGCAAAAAGGCGAAACCAGAGATGTATGGGAAGCCCGCCAATTAAAAGCTGCACAAATGAAAATGGAAATTTATGAAAGATATTATGTGAGGTATCTGAATGATTTGAAAAACGGGAGTTTACCTACTTTGTAGTTTAAGTCAGAAAAAAATAAAATGTTATTTACTGAGACTTTCAGCTTGAAATATATTGGGAATCCTGTTGCCAAACACTAAAAGAATATACATTTCATTTTCAATTCATTAGTAACTTTGCGCTATGATTATGGAATTAATATACTTCATCGAAAAACCTGCCGGAATTGCTATTCTGTACAGGAATTTAAAAAACCGCGATTCTTACCTTTCTTTCTGATCTCAATTCGGCAGCGCTCAGTGTAAACCTTTTTCCTTTAAAATTTTCACTTCGGCTACGCTCACTTCGGCTGCGCTCAGTGTAAACCTTAATATTCTTACTCCATGACTCTTCCATTCTGTGAATCATACAAAATAAAATCCATTGAACCTCTCTATAAAAGCAGCAGAGAACAGCGTATTCAATGGCTCAGTGAAGCAAACTATAATCTATTCAACCTTAGAAGCGAACAGGTTTTCATCGATCTTCTGACCGATTCAGGCACAGGTGCCATGAGTCAGCAGCAATGGGCGGAAATCATGAACGGCGACGAAAGCTATGCAGGTTCCCGTTCCTATTATAAGCTCAAAGAAAGCATAGAGGAAATATTTGGTTTTAATTACTTTCTACCCACACATCAGGGAAGAGCTGCCGAGAATGTGCTATTTTCAGCATTGGTTAAAGCGGGAGATATTGTACCCGGTAATGCGCATTTTGATACAACAAAAGGACATATTGAATTCAGAAAGGCGGAAGCAATTGATTGTACTATTTCTGAAGCGAATAACTCCTCCTTGTTTCACCCTTTCAAGGGAAATGTTGATACCGGAAAGCTTGAAGCAGTTCTGAAATCCACATCCCGCGAAAAAATACCTCTTATAATACTAACGTTAACCTGCAACACAACCGGTGGGCAACCTGTCTCCATGCAGAATATTAAGGAAGTGCACGCATTATCCCGTAAGTACGGAATTCCTTTGTTTTTCGATTCAGCAAGGTTTGCCGAAAATGCATGGTTTATTAAACAACGGGAAGCTGCTTTCCTCGATATATCTATTAAAGACATTGTAAAAGAAATGTTTTCCTACTCTGATGGGATGACCATGAGCAGTAAAAAGGACGGAATTGTTAATATCGGTGGATTTATTGGTTTCAGGGATAAAGAACTTTATAGGGCAGCAACAAGTTTTAATATTATGTTCGAAGGGTTTATTTCCTACGGAGGCATGGCTGGTCGCGATATGGCTGCACTTGCACAGGGCCTGCGGGAAGTAATTGAAGTTGATTATCTCGAAACTCGTATTCGTCAAGTAGAATTTCTTGGGGAAGAACTAAGGTCTGCAGGTGTTCCTATTCAACTTCCTGTTGGGGGACACGCTGTTTTTATTGATGCATTGAAATTCCTTCCTAATGTAAAAAGAGAAGAATTTGTAGCCCAGACTCTGGCGCTTGAGCTTTATATCGAGGGAGGTGTGCGTGGTGTGGAAATCGGTTCGCTTATGGCCGACAGAGATCCGATCTCCCGCGAAAACAGATTCCCGGAAATGGAGATGGTGAGATTAGCCATTCCGCGCCGGGTTTATACCAACTCACACATGGAATACGTTGCTGCCGTTGTTAAAAATGTTTTTGCACGAAGAGAAAATATAAAAAATGGTTACAAAATTGTTTGGGAAGCTGAAATTCTAAGGCACTTTACAATTGAACTTGCCAAGATTTAATTTGTTTATAGATAAGCCTTTTTTAACGCACACAAAGTTTTAATAATATGAACAAAATAAAAGTAATCATTACTGGTGCAAGTGGAATGGTGGGTGAAGGAGTGCTTTATGAGTGCCTGAATCACAGCCAGATAGAGGAGGTTTTAGTGATTGGAAGAAAACCTTGCGGACATACACATCCCAAATTAAAAGAAGTGTTACATTCCAATTTTCTGGATTTATCTTCTATCGAATCTCAACTCAGGAATTATGATGCATGCTTTTTCTGTTTAGGTGTCTCTTCTGTAAGAATGAAAGAGCCTGAATATTATAAACTTACCTATCAATTAACCTTACATTTTGCTCAAACCGTCTCCAAATTAAACCCCGGCATGCAATTTTGCTATATATCGGGGACAGGTACTGACAGTTCAGAAAAAGGCCGCATAATGTGGGCAAGAGTAAAAGGAAAAACAGAAAATGATTTGAA
Organism: Bacteroidales bacterium; assembly: GCA_038316435.1. Classification (GTDB taxonomy): domain Bacteria; phylum Bacteroidota; class Bacteroidia; order Bacteroidales; genus JACJXF01. Next base: position 42,933 of record JBBQAQ010000031.1, read on the forward strand.
GAAAATCGGTTTCAATGCAGTTTACAATTTCAGACCCGGGATGATTCAACCAACACCAGGTTTAAAGAACACTCTTTCATATTATAAGAAAGTATCGTGGCTGCTGTCCGTCATTCGGTTCGTAGCTCCAGGAATAATTTCAACACTTAAGGAATTAGGCCAAGCGATGATCAATTCTGTGATTTTCGGTTATGAAAAACATACCCTCGAGGTCAAGGATATTAAAGCTTTGGGCGCAAGGAAAATCTTATAATCCCTCTAACCAAAAACATGGAAAAATGAGACTATTTACTTCTGGAAATTGAAAAATTGGCCAGATCCTGACCATGCTTTTAAACAAATTTTCAGGCGTAGTTTAAAATGATATAGGGCAATGTAGTCAATTAATCCCCAAAGGGGGTAAATTTCAATAACCGTGGGTGAAAACCCACGGCATAAATATACTCGGAATCTCAGCCCTGATAGGGGTTGAACTGTTTAAATAATTAGTTTGATAGCAAATCAAAATAAGAATTTACCCAATTATTCATAAAAAGAAACAAACATTTTAGTCAGACAGCTGCAGAAACGCAGGCTTTATACAAAACTAAATTGGTTGAAAATGAAATGTCAAAGTTTACCGCATGGTTTTTTACTCTTGGGATTCCAAGTTTAGAGCGATGGAAGAAATAAACAGGAAAATTGAAGAAAATAACAACCAATATAAAAAAATAAACCTCGATCTTTATTCGGTATAACAGAAGTAGAACTATGCACACTGGAAAAAAGGTCGTTTATCAGGTTTTTACCAGACTGTTTGGTAATACTAATACCACAAATAAAGTTTGGGGAACCATCGCTGAAAATGGTGTTGGCAAGTTCAGTGACTTCACTGCCAAAGCGCTTAGGGAAATTAAAAATTTTGGTGTAACGCACATTTGGTACACCGGAGTTCCCCATCATGCACTAATAAACGATTACACGGCGTTCGGAATTAGCAATGATCATCCTGATGTTGTTAAAGGTCGCGCGGGATCTCCTTACGCGGTAAAGGATTATTATAACGTAAACCCTGATCTTGCTGATAATCCGGCAAAGCGTTTACAGGAATTCAAAGCACTTATTGAACGTACTCACACAGAGGGTTTAAAACTTATTATTGATATCGTACCAAATCATGTTGCCCGCAAATATGAAGGCAAAACGAATCCTACTGGAGTTGTGGATTTTGGTGCCCGGGATAATCATCAGGTGTGTTATGAGGTAAACAACAATTTCTATTACAATCCTGGTGAACGATTTAAGACTCCTGAATGGATGAATGGTTATATTCCACTTGGAAAATCAGAACCTTACCCATTTGACACAAAATTTGAGGAGTATCCCGCAAAATGGACCGGAAATGGTTCACGTTTATCACAACCCCATTTTTACGACTGGTACGAAACTGTCAAATTAAACTATGGCGTTCGACCCGACGGAGCTCGCGATTTTGATACATTACCTGAGGGTTATGACAAAAAGGATTATTCAGATCATTTTGAATTCTGGAAGAGGAAAGACGTTCCTGACACCTGGATAAAATTCAGAGATATTGCGCTTTACTGGACAGAAATGGGTGTAGATGGATTCCGATACGATATGGCGGAATTGGTTCCGGTTGAGTTCTGGAGTTTTATGAACTCCGCCATTAAAATGAAAAATAAAGAGGCATTTCTTCTCGCAGAGGTTTATGATCCATGGCAGTACCGCAATTTTATTCATCTTGGGAAAATGGATTACCTCTATGATAAAGTTGAAATGTATGATAGCTTGAAACGAATCATGCAAGGAAACGGGAATACCGATGAAATTTCCGCAATTCAGTATCATCTTGGTGATATAGAGCATCATATGCTTCATTTTCTTGAAAACCACGATGAGCAAAGAATTGCAAGTCCTGAATTTGTTGGAAATCCTATGAAAGGTATGCCAGCCATGGTAGTTTCAGCAACACTCAGCACCTCTCCTACAATGATTTATTTCGGACAGGAAGTTGGAGAACCTGGTGCAGAAAATGCAGGCTTTGGTTCACATTCCCGGACATCTATTTTTGATTATATTGGAGTTCCTAATCACCAACGCTGGCTAAATAATAAGAAGTTTGATGGTGGACAACTTTCCTCTGAGGAAAAGGAACTTCGTGAATTTTACAAACGCCTTCTGAATTTTACAATTAACAGTCCGGCATTGATGGGTGAATATTGGGAAACTCATAATCATAATCGTGCTTATACCCAATACTATAATCATCATTTATTTTCATTTGTTCGTTTTTCGCGTGATGAAAAGCTAATTGTCGTCAGCAATTTTCATTCCTCTGACAGCTTTGGATTTGAACTGGGAATTCCCGGTGAAATCATAAGTAAATGGGCTTTTGCAGACGGTATTTACAAAGTTACAGATCAATTAGACAGCAGATTTACAGCGCAATTGCATGTGAATTTTGGGTATGGTAAGGTTCGAGTGGATATTCAACCACTTGGATCATTTATCTATAAGATTGAGTAGAAAATTTCTTCAAAAAAGGAAGCGTTTTACTATATTCGCCAAAAAAAATTGATAACATAAAGTTAAAATCAAAAACTCAGGGTAATCCATTATTTATATCAAATACAAATGAAATTTTTTACCAATTCCAGAGAATTAAGAAAGAACATAAAACAGCATTATTCAACGCTCAAAAGACCTATTTATTACAGCATTGCCATGGCATTGCTCATTTTTTCCTCCTACTTTACTTACAGGCATTTTATGCCAAAAAGAATTGTTCCTGGGGGATTTGTTACTGGTGCCGTTGACATTGGTTCGGTAATTAGCAACGTTAATGCTCAAGGCACTGTAGTCCCTGAAAATGAAGTTTTCCTCAGAGCTTATTCTTCCGGAGTGATCAAGAAAATTATAAATAGTCCGGGTAGTCATATTAAAGCGGGTGATATTATTCTTCAGTTGGATACTGACCAGATTGCAAAAGACATAGAAAATGATGTGGATCAGCTTAATGTAATGAAGAATAATTTATGGAAAAACCGGCTTAATGCTACAAGCACAAAAGTAGATCTTGAATATAATATGGAAATGAAGAAGTTAAATATTACTTCGTTAAAATCAGATCTGACTGACCAGGAACAACTTTTGGAAGTGGGCGGAATTTCTCCCGCGAAAGTTGAAAAAACCAGACAAGAGCTTGTTATTGCAGATATGGAATTGAAAACCACTCAGCAAAAAAATACTATTCGCCTCAAACAACTAGATGCTGAGGAAGAAGGATTATTATTGCAGATTGCCATGAAAGAAAAAGAAATTGTAGAAAAGAATGAAACACTTTCTAAAATGACTGTTCGTGCTCCGTCGGCCGGAATTGTGCTGAATATCTATAAAAAAGAAGGGGAAAAGGTCAATAGTGACGAGTTATTGGCGCAGATTTCAAACATGACATCCTTCAAAATAAATGCATCAATCAGCGAAGATTATGCTGATATTGTAAAAACCGGAGGGGAAGTTAGTGCCAATGTGAATGAAGAATCTCTGGAGGGAAAAATTGGTAGAGTGTTACCTGTTATTGAGAACAATAAAGTGAACTTCGAGGTATTTTTGACGGAAAATATTCATCCGGATCTTATTCCAAACCTTAATGTTAATCTGAATGTTGTTAGTTCTGCCAGGGATAGTGTAATGAGAATTCACAGTGGTGAAGCGTTCAGTAATGACGACAAGCAGTTTGTCTTTATTGTGAAGGGCAGTAAGGCCATCCGGAAAGAAATTATTACCGGACTCAAAGGAAGTGAATACATTGAAATAATTTCAGGTGCAAGCATAGGTGATGTTTTGATATTATCTGATATTTCAGCATACCGGCATATGAGAGAAGTAGTAATTGAAAATTAAGAGAGTATAATATGAAGAAATTATATTTGCCCTTATTTTTCTTTTCGCTTGTGAATGTACACGCAAATGGAGTGGATTTAAGGGATACCATAACTCTGAGTCTGCAGAATGTAGTTGATCTGGCAGTTGTACAATCTTCCGCTGTAAAAAATGCACAGAATCAAAATGTAAATTATTACTGGAGATATAAAAATTTTCAATCTCGATTCAGGCCACAGCTTATGCTAAGCGGGAATTTGCCCAATTATGCCCAAACAACATCACCAGTTACTCAACCCGACGGCAGCATTGAATTCAAACAGGTTGCAAACTTACAAACCTCTGCTAATCTATCATTGAATCAATCTATTCCACTTCTTGGAACCTACGTTTATGCGGCAACATCTTTATACCGGATTCAGGATTTTAAAACAAATTCCACCGAGTTTTCGGGCACGCCGTTTTCCATTGGTTTTTCTCAGCCAATTTTTGCTCATAACTGGATGAAATGGAACAGAATCCTTGAACCCTTGCTGTTTGAACAAGCTAATAAAGATTTCGTTGAATCAATTGAAGATATTTCACTTTGGGCTACACAACGGTTTTTCCGCTACCTGAAAGTTCAAACAAATTTCAATCTTGCAACTAGCAACCTGAAGAATAGTCAGGATAACCTCAAAATAGCCGAAGCAAAGAAAAAACTTGGGCAGATTTCCGAAAATGATTTTTCCCGAATTCAGCTTTCAGTATTAAATGCACAAAAAGCTCTGAATAAGGCTCAGATGGATCTGAAAAATGCTGATTTTGAATTGAAATCATTTATAGGACTTGGTCAAGAAAATGCCATAAAACTAAATATCCCTTTAAATATTGTCTTTTTCGACATAGACCCAAAAGTTGCATTGGATGAAGCGAAACTTAACCGTAAGGAAACTCCAATGTTTGAGTTAAGGCTTAAAGAAGCTGACAGGCAATTAGATGAAGCGAAGAAAAATGGAGGATTGGGAGCAACTTTGACCGGAAGCTATGGTGCAACAAATAGTGCCGACTATTTTCAGAATGTTTATGTTAATCCGCAGAGAGAGCAAATTTTACGTCTTACAGTAAGTGTTCCGATACTCGACTGGGGCCGATCTGCCTCAGCAATCAAACTGGCTGAATCTAGGAAAGACCTTGTGGTTTATGATGTTGAGAAAGATAAATTGGATTTTGAACGAGAAGTTATCGTTCAGGTTGAGCAGTTCGGATTGCTAAAAGATCAGCTCGCTACAGCTTTTGAGGCTGATAAAGTGGCAGAAAATGGCTACCTCATTGCCATTAGAAAATTTCAAAATGGCGAGATCAGTATTACTGACCTTAACATTTCATTATCTGAACGGGAATCAGCAAAACGCGACTATATTGATTCACTGATGGATTATTGGGAAGCATACTATAATCTGAGAATTCTTACCCTTTATAATTTTGAACTTGGAGCAAAAATAACTTATCTGAATCCAATGATTAACAATTAGTTCCCGTGAAATGAATTTCATATAATTAATGCAACGCAGAGATAAAAAGAATTAGACTTAAACTTTAAAATCATGCTCATTATCGCAATTACCTTTATTTTCCTGGCCTGCATTTTATATACACTTGGTGTTTGGGCTGAAAAGATTCAAGGTAGACTTAAAATCTGGCATCTGGTTGTTTTCTGGGCAGGTCTCACAGCCGATACAATTGGAACCGGTGCAATGGGCGAAATTTCCGGTTCACTTATTAAGTTTAATTTTCATGGAATAACTGGAATGCTTGCAATAATTCTCATGTTGTTTCATGCTATCTGGGCCAGTATCGTTCTAAAGCGCAAAGATGAAACTATGATTCTGAAATTCCATAAATTCAGTTTTGTAGTATGGATTATCTGGCTTATTCCTATGGTTACTGGTATGATATTTGGAGCATCAGTATAAAATATTGCATCAAAAATCTGATCAATATTATCTTTAATTATTTTTCAAATTATACCTACATCAAATGAAAACAAGAATCAAACATTCAATTTTACTAATGATTCTATTGTATGCTTTTGTTCCTGTCTTTTTATCAAATGCCCAATCAACCGAAGGTAAGCAAAGCAAAAAAACCAAAGAAGAGAAAAAAGCAGAAAAAGAGTTTGTTTTCGCACGCATAGATACATTGGTGAGAAATCAGCAATTCGTATTTAAAGCAGAGTTCGGATCACGCTCCAATGAAGTATTTGTTGTGGTCGATTCAGGATACGCAATGGTTCAAAACGGTAATCGTAATAACCTAGATGGTCGCGTTACACAGTTTAAAATGGATAGTAATCAAAAAAACAGAACGATAGCCTTAACAATTATGATGCGAGGTGAACTATCAACTGCCGATATCTTTTTATTTATTGGGGAAAGTGGTGCCGGTACAGCAACCATTAAAAGCGATTTCCCGGGCTATTTCAGTTTCAACGGACAAGTGCTTGATTTTGAAAATGCAAATATTTACGATGGCGGATCAATTTTTATCCATTAATTTTAGATTTCAAATCATTACTGTCCCATTAAAATTTAAAAAAGTTCTTTGAAATATTTGAAATTTAGTTAGTTACAGAGATTTTTCAATTAAACGGATTTCAATTTGCATTTTTACATTTCTTAAAAAGATTTGCAAATGCATAAGGAT
>JBBQAQ010000032.1:0-47060 GCA_038316435.1 Bacteroidales bacterium
TGAACACAAACTCCATTCTTGAAGCGACTGAGCTTCCATCTCTAACTGACGAAGGTACCTGTATTTCATTATTGAACCGCTCGCTTAATCCGATAGATGTATTCTGTTATAAACCAGAAGACGAGTTTCCTATGCTGGCAGACAATCATGGAGTTGCATTGGAACGATTGAAATTAGATAGAAATACAGGAAACGAGTCTTTCTGGCACTCAGCTTCATCGCTTGCAGATTTTGGTACTCCGGGAATGCCTAATTCCCAATCCCTCTCAGACACAATAACCCAAAAAACAATTGAAATTTTGCCGCAGGTTTTTACGCCCGACAATAACGGTATAGATGATTTTGCAGAAGTGCGGTATTCAATTAATAAAGAGGGATTTATAGGGACATTTGGAGTTTTTGATCCTTCCGGAAACAAAATTTGTTTTCTTGGGGAAAATGAAATCCTGGGAACTACAGGCATGTTTTTATGGGGTGGAAGGGATGATAAGGGAAACATTTGCAAGACTGGGATGTATCTGGTTTTTGCAGAGATATGGAATTTAAATGGGGAGAAGGAACGGTTTAAGAAGGTGGTTGTGCTGGTTAGAAAGTGATCATTGATTTAAAGTAATTTTATCAGCCTAGAAATACAACTACTTAACGAAATCAAATATTTCTCTGTGGTACTCTGTGTAACTAAATAAAAAATCATTTCACAGAGTAATAAAAGTAAAAACCAAACAATTCTCAAAAATAAATGTTTGCTATTGTATAAGTTATCCAGCATTCTTACCTTTACCAGTTAATGACAGGCAAAAGCAACCTTTTATCTTATTTTTTAGTATAATAGAAGCAATTCTTTGGTTTATCAAGTTGGCGCATTGAACCAGAGACATTTTATTTTGAACAATTTAATAAGCAATTCTACTCAGTATGAAAATATTTTTATATGTATTTCTTTTCGTGGCTCTTTTGTTGAAGCCGTTTGTAGGGCAAGCTCAGTCATTTACAATTGTTGATCCAGGGCCTTATCCCGATTCTATTGAGTTTTATCTTAATATTATTAATGCAAAGGACGCTTCTAATAATCCTCGAAATGGTAATTATAAAGTCAGTGTTTTAACAGAAACTCCAGCTAATGAAATCTTATTTTCAGATAGTGCAAATTTTACTAATGGAGAAGCCTTTATTCCAATTGTTATTCCCTACAATGGGGTTTGGAAGACCCGTGTTAGAATTTTAAATCATATTGCCAGTGAGCAATATATTAATTTAACCACCGACCTCTCCACCTTCACCCTCGGAAATCCCGGCACTCAAATCGCTGGCACCCCCATTTCACTTAGTATTACCGGAGCAAAAGATTACTATAATGTACCCCTTTCGGGTGATCATGCAGTAACCGTAACTGGACCGAGTGGTCAATTATTTACCGGACTAGTAAATTTCACTTTTGGTAATGCTACAGTTTCAAGTCCACTTATTGTATTTAATACTGCTGGATCCCAAACTCTCACAGTAAGTGTTGTTGGTGTTACTGCTTCACAGCAAACAACCTTTACTGTCAATCCTGCCCCTGCCAGTAAGTTGGTAATCACCCAGCAACCATCCTCTATTGCAGGAAATTATAATGATAGCCCAGTAACGCTCAGTAATGTAACTCTTCAGACACAAGATGCTTATGGAAACCCTTCCATTTCTGGTTTTGCAGGCACACAAAATGTTGTAGTTAGTCTAGCCAATAATCCGGGTGGAGCAAGCCTGGGAGGCACAACAACAGTAGATATTCAAACAGGTACTGCCAGTTTTAGTGCGGTTACAATTAATCAGGAAGGTACTGGATATACTCTTAATTTTGCTTCAGCTAGTCCGGTTTCTCTCACTCCTGTTACTTCAAGCGCATTTAATGTTACCCATCTTAATAATATTTCAGATTTTACCATTGCAAGTCCGGCCAACGCCTCCACACAATATCAGAATGTCGATTTTCAAATGCAGCTATCGGGTGCAAAAAGTAATACCGGAGCAAATCTTTCCGGAGCAGTCAACGTGATTGTTTCAAGTAGTACTGAAGGAACTGTTTATAATAGTCTTGTTACTTTTACTGCCGGCTCAGCCTCTTTTGCCCTTGCTTTGGGCAATCTTGGCGCACAAAACCTTACAGTGACTGTTGCGGGAGTGGATATTAATAAAACTCTTGGTGTAACTGTTGCCTCAGATCTGTCGGGCTTTACGGTTTCAAACCCTGGTACCCCGCAAACTTATGGAATACCTTTTAATCTAAACATAACCGGAGCAACAGCTTACAGTGGAATTTCATTAACAGGATCTGTAGCGGTAACGGTAATTAGTTCGATATCAGGGACTGTTCATAGCTCAGCACCAACTTTTACTGGAGGAAATGCCACATTCGCTGTAGCAATTAGCGCTCTTGGAACACATGACCTAACGGTAAGAATAACTGGTGTTACAGGAGAACAGGTTATTTCTGGCATTGTTGTAGTAGGTGATCTTTCGACATTTTCAATTGCAGGTACCTCCACTTCTACTCAAACCGCAGGAGTGGATTCTCACATTGATATTACTGGGGCTCTTTCAGCAGGTGGAGATAGCCTTTCCGTATCTCACAATGTTACTATAAGCAGCAATGTCAGTGGTGAAAGCATACCCGTCGTTTCTGCAGCCTTTACTGCTGGCGCAGCAAGTATTACAATTAATCTTAAAAAAGCTGGAACACATACACTTACAGTTAGTATTGCAGGGGTAACACCAACCCATACCCACCAGATTGTTGTTAGTGCTGCAGCAGCAAGTCAACTGGTAATTACACAGCAACCAAGTGGAGGAAATGGAACAAATAATAATGCTGTAATAAATATTGGAACTGTTATCGTTCAAACACAGGATGCTAATGGAAACCTATCGACCTTAGGTCTTAGTTCCCCACAAAACATTGTGATCACCATCGCAAATAACCCTGGATCTGCAACTCTCGCAGGAACAACTTCAATAAATGCTTTTAGCAACGGACAAGCCACTTTTAGCAATCTTACACTGAATAAGGACGGAGTTGGATACACCTTATCTATAGCTTCCACGGGGCTCACACCTGCTACTTCTTCTGCATTTAACATGACTAATGTTGTTGATCAATCTATTTTTTCAATCATACCTCCAGGCCCTCAAGTAATATTTATACCTTTTAATTTGCAATTAACAAATGCAAAGGATCCGCAAGGAAATCTTCTCAATGGTCAAAAAAATGTACTTGTAAGGGATTTGTTCCCTGATCCTGATTTCACAATTATTAATACAACCTATCTGTTTACAAATGGAACTGCTTCAATTCCAATTACACTTACTGTTGCAGGCTCACACCAATTTCAGGTATTTTTAGAATCTGCCTACCAAACTGACATTACTATTGCAGTAACTGTTAACGGCTCCACTATGGATCTGGCACTAAATCCTTTGGGAAACCAGACTGCAGGAACTCCATTTAGTCTAGATATTTCAAATGCCAAAGATGCAACAGCCACTGAACTATCAGGAAATCATCTTGTAAGCATTACATCGAATAACACCAGCGAAGGTACAAGCGGCTTACTCTTTAGCGGTAATCTCTTTTTTACTTCTGGTAGTGCTTCACGAACTATTACTCTTAACAAAGCTTCTTCCCAAAATTTAACGGTAACAATCGACTGGGTTAAAGATCCCAAAGTTCAGGGGGTTACTGTAATTCCTGCCCTTGCATCCGTGTTGATAATAACACAACAACCAAGCTCCACGGTAAACGGAAGTAATAACAATACAGCTTTAGCTATCGGAACCGTAAATCTTGAAATACGGGATAGCTATGGGAATATTTCAACTAATGACTTAGGAGGTGCAATGACACTTTCCGCAAGCATTACCGGAACCCCTCCCGGAGTTAGCCTTGGAGGAACAGTTTCAGAGGTGGATATTAGCGCTGGAACGGCAAGTTTCAGTAACTTAACCCTAAATAAAAACGGAGTTTACACAATTGCCTTTACATACAGCGGTACTCCGCTGGGACTTGCTCCAAATCCGGTTGTAAGTACCAATATTACAATGGAAAATGTTGAAAACCTCTCCGGTTTTACTGTTACACCTGCTGGTGGAACCAAATATGCCAACATTCCATTTAATTTGCTGATTACCAATGCGAAAGCCGTAACTGGAACTGACCTTAGCGGTTCAATAAACGTTAGCATTACGAGTAGTATTAGTGGCTCTGTCTATAATTCCACTTCAAGTTTTACAACCGGAGCGGCCACTGTTCCGCTTTCACTGGCAGATGGTACTCACAACCTTACCGTCACGATTACCGGAGTTACAAATAGTGTTGTATATAATGATCTTGTAGTTGTGGCAGACCAATCTGATTTTACACTTGCATTGAATCCCTCTGGTGGACCATTCTATATTTTTGATCCGTTTATTCTCGAAATTTCAGGAGCCAAAGACCTTGATGGGGTAAATTTAGCCGGAGCGCATAACGTAAAAGTTATGAGTAATCAAGGTGATGATAGTATAGTTTATAATGGACCTGCAAATTTTATTGCAGGTGCTATAAATCTTAACCTTGTACTTAGCACAATTGCAGCCCCTCATACCTTAACTGTTGCAATTGGAGGCGTTACATTAAGTAAGCAAATTTCTTTAACCACTCTGGATAATACCTCTAATTTCACCCTTGAATTAGCTATCTCAGGTGGCAAAATAGCGGGGACTTCTTTTGATTTGAGTATTACCAATGCAGTAAGTCTATCGAATGTTTCTTTAAATGGAGACTTCAGCCTAACTGTAAGAAGTAGTAATCTTACCGAAGGCGATGGTACAACAGGCCTACTTTTTAGCGGCTCAAGAACTTTTACATCTGGATCGGCAACCGTACCAGTTACTCTAATTCATGCCGTAAACCAAACTCTAACGGTTGATATACAAAATATTACCCCTAATCGAACACAAGTTGTAAACCTTGTTGCTGCAACTGTCAGTAAAATGACAATTACCCAGCAGCCTTCAGGTGCTACTGGTACAAGTAATGATGCTGCCACAAATATTGGAACAACCATAATCCGTACTTTTGATACGTACGATAATCCTTCAACATCAGGTTTAACCGGCGCAATAGAAGTTACTGCCAGTATTTTAAATAATGCCTCATATAACACTGACGCGATACTAGGAGGTACAAAAACATTAAGTATTTCCGGCGGTACAGCTACATTTAATAACCTTACACTTGATAAGGATGGGGCTGGTTATACCTTAGCTTTTGCTTATAGCGGAGACCCTACATTATCATCTGTTAATTCCAGTGCTTTCACAATGACCGGTGTAAATGCATACAGTATAAATCTGAAAGACAATTTAAATAATCTTCTTGACGGAACCCACCCGATTGCTTTTGGTACCGTAATTTCTGGTTACTCACCAATAGTTGCGAGTAGTGATACAATAACCAGATCAGGTGGTGGAGTAATTACTGGCCTTGCTGTTGCTTTAAGTGGAGTAAATGCTGCAAGTTTTACTATTACACAGCCTGTAGATCCAACCTTAGATGGCACACCCAATTTAACAAGCTTTACAGTAAAACCAAATGACGGATTAGGTGTAGGTTCTTATTCAGCAACTGTAACCGTTACTGCGAATAACGGTGTTAGCCGAGCATTTAATGTTTCTTTTCTGGTTCAGGCACCGTTTGCTATTAGTCTGAATGCCGCAAATCCAACTATTTTTGCAAGTGTTACAGAAGGCTATTCTCAGATATCTGATGCAACAGTTACTATAACAAATACTGGTGGAGGAACTATAACTGGGCTTAATGTTGTTTTAAGTGGCACGAACCCTGCTGATTTTGTTGCAGGACTGCCTTTAGCGACAGATATCGCCTCAGCGGCAACAACCACTTTTACCATAAGACCAGCAACAGGATTGTCTCCAGGCACCTATTCTGCAACCGTTACGGTAAAAAATGTCGAGCTTGTTGCTCAATCATTTGACGTAACTTTCACTGTATTGGCTTATACATATACTATTAGCATCGCACCATCCGGAACCGTAGACTTTGGTCTGGTTTCAACAGGATACACTGCAACTCCGCAAACTATGACAATTACACGCACAGGAACAGGAACTATTGATGTTCTCGCAGTTGCGGTAAGTAGTGCCGATTTCGAAGTAACTCAACCCTTGTCTACCACTATTACCGGTACCCCAAACACAACTACCTTTACAGTAAGTCCAAAAGCAGGACTTTCAGCAGGCACTTATACTCAAACAGTAACTGTTTCCGCTACCGGTATGACTCCTGTTACTTTTAATGTAACTATTCGGGTTGTTGGAATAGTGACCTGGACTGGTTCTAGTAGCTCAGCTTGGCATATCGCAGGTAACTGGGATCCTGCTGTGGTTCCCGATCAGGATTCGTATATTACAATAGCTAATGTCACTAATGATCCGATAATTTCGAGTGTGAACGTTACCGTAAATAATTTGCTTATTCAAAGTGGTGCGTTACTTACCGTGAACAGCGATCGAAGACTTACAGTAAGAAGCGGAGGAATCTTAACCATAAATCCGGGTGGAAATGTTACTATTGCTGGTACTTTTATAAATAATGCCGGTGTTAGTGGTGTGCTTGTTAAATCTGATGCATCCGGTTCAGGATCGTTGATTCAGAATAGTACCGGAGTTTCTGCAAAGGTTGAGAGGTATATGACTGGTGGACCAAATACGACCGACCCTTCTCATCTCATTTCATCACCTGTATCTGGTCTTAGTATCAGCAGTTTTCTCTTAACTGAGATTGCAGCAATGCGCTATCATAATGAACCAACAGGCTTATGGACTACTGGTAACCCTGGTGGAAACTTTATAAGCGGAAAAGGTTATGCCGCGCGAAGAGGTTCAACAAGTGCTGCTACTTTTTCAGGCACTTTGAATGTTGCACCACTTTCTTATAGCATTACAAAAGATCATTTGGGTTGGAATTGTGTCGGAAACCCCTTTACCTCATCTCTTGATGTTACAAGTTTCCTTAGCACTAACCTTTCCTTATTAGAACCTACAAAAGCAAATTGCTATTATTATCTAAAAGGGGCAAATCCTGCTTACCAACCTCTGGGGAATGGAGCTAATATGGATCCAGGTCAAGGATTTTTTGTTATTGCTCAGACACAAGGTTCATTAAGCTTTACATCTCAAATGCAGGCTCATGATAGTAGCCCGTTATTCTATAAAAAATCAGCACAAGCAAAGACTTCAAACTTTACGCTTAGTGTTCAAAATTCCACTGACTCAACTTTCACCAGAATTTCATTTAGACCTGAGATGACCAAAGATCTTGATGTAACTTGGGATGCAGGTTTTGGTTTTGATGGATCTAAGGCTGGATTTATACTCTATTCAAATTTGCTTGTAGGAGATTATGGCAAATTTATAGTACAATTCCTTCCTAATAATGAAAGTACCGATATGATAATTCCAATAGGATTCGAATATGCCTCTGGTGGATTAGTTACTTTCACGAGTACGGTTGATGAGCTTCCTTTCGGTTACACAATGATATTAGAAGACCGGAAAATGGGAACTTTTGCTGATTTGTCAGTATCCGGAACTAAGCATGAAGTAGTACTTCCTGCACTAACTTCTGATACAGGTAGGTTTTTCCTACATACCATTCAAGAGCCAAATAATATAAATCTTGATAATAAACAGAATATCAGTATCTTTGCCGTGAGAAAAGAAATATTTATAAATGCTCTTTCTTCTGTTAATGGTACTGCTTCGGTTTATGATTTAATGGGAAGAAAAATTGCTGATTATAGGCTCGAACCTTCAGAAATAAACGTTATAAATGCAGACACCTATAATAATGGGGTCTATATTGTAAAAGTTATTGATAGAGGCATCATTACAACAGGAAAAATTGTGATTTCTGAATGATAATATTTGATTTGAATAAAAGAGGAAAATTGAACCTTTTTTACTTTTATAAAATTTTTTAGTACGGCTTTTGAAATTGTTACATGATGAAAAAAGGAAATAGTAAGAATAGCCCAGGGACTAATGATATAGATATCTCCCGTAGGAAAGCGATGAAAAAAATGGGACTAATAGCATTTTCAAGTGCTACAATGTTACTGTTGCTCAATCAACCGGGGAAATCTCAAACTAATGAAACTTCTGACGGTACAGATCCGGGAGATCCTGGGAATTTCTAATTTTAGATTCTATTTATATTAAGTTGTTTGCATTAATGATTAGCCATTTATTATCTATTTGTTATCGCTAAAGGACAATGCGTTTTCGCCGGGAATACCACATTACGAAAAAAATCGGCAATTCCCATATTGTCTGGTTCTTGGCAAGTAACTCTTGGATTCAATTAGAAGAACCTGCATGGTTTGCTTACCAGAACTTTGTTTCAGGAGTTGAGAATTCCAGGATCTCAGAAAAAATCTCCAAAAAATATGGTCTGAGCATTGCTGAGAGTAATTCTTTTGTGAAAGAAATTATAAAAGATTTCCGAAAACTATCTTCACATACCTACCAACCTCCAGAATGTTTTCCAGCAAAAGATTACAAGTCACCATCCTCCTTTTATGCTTGCCGATCCTACCTTATTAATAAAAAGATTGTTGAGATTTCTTACAGCTCTGCCAGATTGGAACATATTATTCATGTTTCATTCGCGCATCTAGAAAGTAAGAAAACAATAAAACCTCATTTTCGATTAGAAACATTTTCAGCTGGCTATAACTTTTTGCTTAAAATTGGAGACAAAGTCTGGAAAGAATCGGATCCCAACTTTCTCAAAAGAAAACTCTTTATCGAGCTTACAAATTTAATCTATCGCAAAACCGAAAATGACTGGCTTAGCTACATTCATGGGTCTGCTGTATGTAACGAAAAGGAAAGCGTCATCCTTACAACTGCCTGTGGTTCAGGAAAAAGCACATTAGCTGCACTACTATGCAATGAAGGTTTTAAATTTGTTTCAGACGATTATGTCCCAATAGATGCCCGATATTGCAAAGCATTCCCATTTCCAGCAGCCCTTTCAGTCAAGGATGGGGCATTTCCGGTTCTTTTTCCACATTATGAACAGTTAAAAGACGCTCCGGTATATCATTTCAAGGGAACCAATAAAACGGTTAAGTATCTGCCTTTCCCGGATTCCGGGGATTTTTACAAAGCATTGCCAGCAAGGAAACTTGTATTTGTTCAATATAATTCCGAACAGCCGTTTTCGTTTCGTAAAGTGCCGACCCTAGAGGCTATCAAAAGATTTAACGAGGAAGCCTGGCTTTCGGCAAGACCAGAGCATGCGAGGAAGTTTTTAAAGTGGTTCCCTGGGCTGGAGTGCTGGGAGTTGGAGTATTCGGATAATGATAGGGCTGTGGAGTGGGTGAAGGGATTGTTTGGGGAAGGTTGAGGTTAAGGATGAGGTTGAGCGCGGATCCCGGGCAGGATAGTATGGAACGGAGGAGCGCAGTTTGATGTGCGGTTTGGCGATTGAAAATGAGATTCCTTTGTGTAACTTTGTGCTTCTTTGTGGTCTTTGTGGAATAGCGGTGTCACAAAGGCAATACTAAACACCATTTGGTTTAAACCTGCATTTAGTAAATACTTCGTATATAATACAAATTAAGGATTTGTTCGTTAGTATCAAATACCCGGAAATAATTACGAAACCTTTTCCGCCAAAGACGAACCTAGTGCCTAATTTTTCCGTATTTTTATTTTCTTACTTGTGTTGCCTCCAAAAACCATGAACAAATTCCAGCTATATACCCTCACCGGCAAAATTCTCGCCCTCGACCAGCTCCCCGAGCAAAGGGATCAGGTAATCCGGGAAATTCGAGAGGAAAATATCCAATGGGAAAAGTTGGTTAGTATAGCTGACCATCACCTTGTCCTACAGGCAATTTACCCGAAAATAAGAGATCATAAACTGGAAGAGTATTTTCCGGAGGTGATACTGGAACATCTTAAATATATCTTCGATCTCACCACAAGCCGGAATCTGGATGTGATTAAACAGGTTGAAAATCTAACTGCCGTTCTTTCCAAAGAAGGCATCACTCCTCTATATATGAAGGGCGTGGGAAATATCCTCGACGGGCTCTACAAATATCCCGGGGAAAGAATTCTTCATGATATCGACTTTCTCGTACCCGAAGAAAAACTTTTAGAAGCTGCAGAAATACTGCAAAAAGATGGCTACCAGAGCAATTACAAATGGAAGCCGGAATTCATGAAGCAAAATCGTCATTACCCAATACTCTTTAAACCCGGGGAGCCGGTTTATGCGGAGTTGCACTGGAAGGCCGTAAACAAAATACATGAAAAAGATTTTACAAGCGAATTAATTTTCAGGAATGCCAAAAAACCCGCTAAATATCCTGAATGTCTGGTAATGTCCGATGAACATAAAATCATCCATAATTTTATGCATGCGGAGGTGGCAAGCCATTCGAGAATATATGCCAGAGAGTTTATGAGAAATCTTTATGACATGTTCCTACTTTCTGAGAGGAAGGATCCGGAAGTGGTGCTGGCAGATTTCGGGCATTACAGGAGAACGGCGGCCGGATACCTCGATATTACTTATGATGCATTTGGCGTCATTCCTTCAAAACGCATTCTTCCGAAGGCTTTTTTGCATACTTTCAAGTATAGGTACAGACTAAATTTGAGATCGAGGTTTTTCGGGTCTTTGTCTTTGTTCGTGCTGCGAATATTTATGGGGTATATTCTGAATCCATTTAAGGCAATCACAAACAAGGAACTTCGGACTCAATTGATTACGAAGATTAAGGATCCGAAGTGGTATGGGAAGCAATTTGCGTATTATAAGAGGGTGCTTGGTATTAAAGGTTAAGCACAAAGGCATGGAGGCAAATGTTTTTTGGTAGTGTTGGGCTTTCAGCCTGTATAGTTTGCTAGAATCTTTTTTCCTTTTTCCTTTTTCCTTGGTACTTTTCCTTTCTCGAATGAGACCCTTTTTCTTAAAAAAATTGCGCTTTTCTTTGCGTCCCGGCGCTTAACCCGGCTTCTTACAATCCAGCCTATCCGCCTCAACCCTCTTCATAGGTATTGCCAGCATTTCATAACCTTCTATATTTAAAAATTCCAATACTTTTGGAAGGGCGTGATACAAATTTTTTCTGGCTTTTGCAGAGTCGTGAAAAACTATAATTGATCCTGACCTTACATTATTGGTAACGTTTCGAACGATAACATCCCCTGAAACCCGCCGATTATAATCGTAGCTTAAAACATCCCACATTATTATCCTGTAATTTTTAAGGATTTCTGATATCTGCGAACCTAATATACGTCCGTAAGGTGGTCTGAAGAGTTCCGATTCAATAAGGTTTCCTGCTAACTCGATATCATCAAAATACTGCTGATTTCGTGTTCCATATCCCTTTAAATGGCTATAGGTATGATTGCCTACTGAATGACCTTCATTAAGAATCTGACGATATATTTCGGGATTATGATCCACGTTTCTCCCCAAACAAAAAAAAGTTGCTTTGGCGTTATATTGCTTCAGGCAATTTAAAACCCATGGAGTAACATCAGGCGTTGGGCCATCGTCGAAACTTAGAAATACTTTTTTATGCTCCCCGTAAAAGCCCCAGGTAACACGGGGCATAAAACGGGTTATAATTTCAGGCGGTCTGACGATGAACATTGTTAGAAAAATTATCTTAAGTATTGCGACATACTTGGGTCATAGCGTTGCATAGTCTGCATGATCTTTTCCGACATTTCCTTCTGCTGAAAAGTGTTTGTCATTGAAAATAAATTATACATTGCGCTCATATCCATCTGATAATCATTCGCGATCAAACTGAATGTGCCCGGATTAAAAATCTGAAGGTCTTTAAAATAGTTCAATTCCTGATCAAGTTCATTTAAGTATACCAACAGAATATCATTTGCCTTCTTAGTTTCTTTAATATTATAATAGGTTTGTATTAAAGGAAGAATAGACATATTAAAGGGAATTCTTGCATTTGGAGTTAGTTCAATGCAGCGGTCAAGAACTTTCCTGGCGCTGTCTGTCTTCCCTTCTTCATAAAGGGCATTTGCAAGTGAAGCAAAACTATATCTGAAGTTACTTATCATTCGCATATTGTTCTCATCCAGATATACTTTGGGGTTATCGATTCCTCCCCAACGGAATTTTTCCATCAGATTGGGATACATGATTTCCGTATTTACACTTCCTGAAAACAGGTCATTTTCCATGCCTGTTGCAGGTAATAAACGGTATGCAATACCTTCACGATGAAGGTATTTATCAAGGTTGAGAAAATTGTCTTTTGAAGCAGTAATTGCAAAATATACAGGACGTTCCCAGTTATTCGACTCGATGAGATCCATGGTCATAATTCCGTTTTTGGAGATATTACGCTTTCCAATATCCCAGCGAATTTCCGAAACCATATTGTTAAGAAGTTTACCCTTTACAACACCATCTTTTCTGATTTTTGCTGTATCAGCGGTAAGAATGAACTTACGAGCCGGGAAAAAGTATTGTCCACGTTGAAATCTTGGGTCTTCAGATTTTATAAAATTCATTGCAGAGCTAAAAGGCAGGTACGATTGATCGATCCTTTTGGTAAGAGACTCAGCACGTTTCTTAATATTGTACATGTTGCCTGCATTTACATCAAAAACTTTATTCCGATCGATTGCGCTAAGTAGTCCAACAAATTTTTCAATCGTGAAGTTTTTATATCCCTTTTTAATTTCTTCATAATCTTTGGCAGCAAGTTCAGGCACTTTAGAATTCTTTACAACATCTAAGAATGAATTATAGATTGCCTCATATTCCTTCTCGAATGTTGCCTTATTTGCCTGGTATTTTTCTTCGATCATAATCATTGCGTCATCAGCAAAAACAGCATAATCGCGTGTACCTTGCCGATATTGTTTATGCGTTAATCCAAATTTAACCGGTTTGGAATCATACACCTGATATTTCATCTGATCAATATACCAGTCTGCGGTAAAATAACTAAGGTTTATTACTCTAACATCCGTCCTCACCCCTTCTACTTCCTGAATATACCAAAGAGGGAAGGTATCATTATCGCCGTTAGTGAATAAAACTGCATTATTCTCGCAGGAATTCAGGTAATTATAAGCAAAGTCACGTGCTGTAAAACGACCTGAACGATCATGATCGTCCCAGTTTTCAGCTGCCATAATGCCTGGAACGAGAGCTATAGCCAGTAATGTTACTCCACCGGCAACGGCAACAGATTTATAATTTTTAGAAATCAGTTGAATCAGCCATAAAACACCAAGTCCTATCCAAATTGTAAATGCATAAAACGACCCGGCGTAGGCGTAATCCCTTTCTCGAGGCTGAAGTGGATATTGATTAAGGTAAACAAGAATAGCAAATCCTGTTAATGCGAATAATAAAGTTACTACCCAGAAATCCTTGTTTCCTTTTTGATATTGAAAAATCATCCCGGCAATACCCAGCAATAGTGGCAATAAATACAGACGATTGCGGCCCTTATTGTTCTTCATGGAGTCGGGAAGATTATCTTGTGGCCCAAGACGTGCCTCATCGAGAAATTTAATCCCTGAAATCCAGTTACCCTTTGTGAGTTCACCGTTGCCTTGCATATCATTTTGCCGACCAGCGAAATTCCACATAAAATAGCGCATGTACATAAATCCGACCTGATAATTAATAAAAAATCTCATGTTTTGTCCGAAAGTAGGAAGTTTTAAGGGACTATTCCGATCAAAAGAAACTTCGCCAGACCGTCCACGAATTGGATTTCCCTTTTCATCTGTCTGAACCTGAAACAAGTCACCCTCATTCATCTCTGCCCAATACAAATACTGTTCAATATGCTCAGGTCTTTCACTCCACATCCTTGGGAAAAACCCTTTAAAATTCGGATCATATTCATAATCCTTCTGTTTTACTTTAACATACTTCCCATTTTCCTTGTAGAACATAGGTTTTCCATCTTTTATCTTTACCGGGGGAGAATTAAAATAGGTTCCATAAAATAATGGTGTCTGACCGTATTGTTCACGGTTAAGATAACGAAGCAAGTCAAATGCTGTGTCTGGTGCACTTTCATTCAAAGGAGTATTTGCTATAGAACGAATTACTATTACAGCATAGGAAGAATAGCCTATTGCTACAACAGTAAAGCCAAGCAGAATTGTATTCCATACTATTTGACCTTTTTTGTGACTCAAATAAATCAGGAAACCCAGAACTACGAATAAGAGCGCAAAATAGAAGATGAGACCAGAATGATATTGCAAACCAAAACCGTTCACAAACATCAGCTCAAACTTTGTGCCTATGGAAACTAATCCCGGGATGATCATGTACATCATTGCTCCTAATATCGCTACTGAAATTCCTAAAGAAGCCACGATCCCCATTACCGAAGGAGTGTACTTCTTAAAATAATATACAAATACAATTGCGGGAATCGCAAGAAGATTCAGAAGGTGGACTCCAATCGACAGTCCCATTAAAAAAGCAATAAGAATCAACCAACGATTTGCATGTGGCTCATTGGCAACATTTTCCCATTTAAGAATTGCCCAGAACACAAAGGCAGTAAATAGAGATGAGGTTGCATAAACTTCTGCTTCAACAGCTGAAAACCAGAATGTGTCGGAAAAGGTGTATGCCAGCGCTCCAACAGCACCAGCACCAAGGACACTTATAATACCAGATAATGAATAATCATCATTTTTGATTACAATTTTTTTGGCCAGATGAGTTATTGTCCAAAATAAGAAAAGTATAGTAAATCCGGAAGCGAGAGCTGACATTGAGTTCATTGCCACAGCAATTTTTGTAACGTCACCTCCTGCAAGCAGAGTAAAAAGCCGTCCAATAATCATAAAAAACGGGGCTCCTGGCGGGTGACCAACTTCCTGCTTAAACGCTGTTGATATAAACTCTCCGCAATCCCAGAAACTGGTGGTCGGTTCCATTGTAAGCAGATAAACCAGACACGCAATTGTAAAAATAATCCACCCGGTGATAAGGTTGAGTTTGTTGAATGTTTTCATTAATTCTTGATGTTATTAAATTCCGAATTTATAAATTTTGTAAAAGTTTTCTATAATCGTTCAGACGCAGGTACAACTCATAATATGCCTACAGATTTCCTTGTATAAAAATACAAATGTAAAACTAAGAATTCTTGATTTTAGTCTGTGAGATATAGTTTTTCAATAAAGTTGCGAATTTAACACTAATTCCTTATAATTTTGTACGCATAATTATATATAATTCAGGTACATGAAAAGAATACTTATTTTTATCATATTATTTATCAGTAGTTTACAAGGATTGTATTCTCAGATCTTTCAGGATGAATATAATACGAGACAGGATAGTTTAATTACAGAAGGTCAAGTCTATCTGAGACTTCAAGGGTCTACCTGGTTTTATAATAACGAGTATTTTAACCCGTTTTATAAGGGATATACGCTTATAGGAGGAGGTTTTCAGCCTACAATTGTTTATCAAAGTAGCCCTAAACTACAAATTTCAGTTGGTGCAGATTTTCTTCAGTTCTATGGGATCAATGAAAAATTAAGAATTAAGCCGCTATTCAGTCTTGAGTATAAACCAAATGAAAACTTCTCAGTTCTCATGGGAAGTTATAATGGCGGTGAAAACCATAAAATGACAGAGGCTATGTTTTCCTTTGAAAACCATTTAAGAAATTTGATTGAAAATGGCATTCTGATTAGATTCAATAATACAAGGGTAAAATCAGAAACTTGGCTGAACTGGGAAAGCTTTATTGAGCCTGGAGATACATTTCAGGAGGCGTTTACTGCAGGAAGTTCAAATCGAATAATGCTTTTCGAAAAGGAAATCTGGAATTTATCCTTGCCAGTCTGTTTATTAGCGCATCATTCAGGCGGACAAATAAATAATAATGCCAGCCACATTGAAACTCTAATAAATATTAGTGAAGGGCTGAAAGTTGTCCGTAATTTTCGATTAAGTCACTTACAATCTGCATATTCAGAATTCACATTTTATCAGAATACTGGTGATTATAAGCCTATTGGTGGTACTGCAATTTCTTTCAAAACAGGTTTGCAATTAACTCATATTGAACTGAATGCAGAATATTTCTATGGCGACTATTTCAGATGTTTTGCAGGAAATCCAATATTAAGTATTCCATTGCCAAACTCTTTGAATCCTATAACAGACCCTCATTATACAGCTGAAAGGGAAATGCTGAATTTTAAAGCAGGGTATAAGCAAAAAATTGGAATGAATTCATTTCTTTTTCTTCGCTTAGAGGGATATTATTTTACTAAAACAGGAAATCTGGATTACAGTTACAGTCTGCATTTGCAAGCAGAAGATTTCCTGAAGATTTTTAATTTTAAAAGGAATTAGTCAATCTATTTGTGCAATAGATTATTTCAATACCAGTCAATACAATTCCTTATCAGGAAAAGCAATCCAGTTATCAAAGCTTTTCAATGCAATATTCCTGGAAATATTATGCATTTTTGTTTTGCGATTGGCATTATCCTTTGCGATTTCCTCATAAATAAAGGAGTCATCGAAACCTGCATTTTTTGCATCCTCACGGTTTGCTCCGTAATAAATTACGGGTATATGTGCCCAATAAATTGCACCCAGGCACATTGGACAAGGCTCACATGAGCTATAAATCTCGCAATCGGATAAATCCCATCTCCCCAGAATTCTTGTAGCTTCGCGAATTGCAAGTACTTCAGCATGTGCGGTGGGGTCATTGTCCTGAGTAACTCTGTTGCCACAACATGCAATAATTTCACCCTCTTTTACAATAACAGCACCAAAAGGGCCTCCCCCATTTTTAATATTTAGAATTGCCTGATCTATGGCAATCTCCATAAATTTTTCACACATCTAACAAATTTTTAAAATCTCAAATGTTAAAGGTAATACAATGCAAGAGAAAAGTGTTATCCACAACTTATGGTCGGATAATTAAATCGCTTCGAAACAGCTATAAAATGGCGAAAAGCTTGTTTTTGAAAGCAATGTTAATTCTTATCCTTTTCCCTTCTTGCAAAAAGTAGTAAGCAATAAAAAAACATAAAAAACGAAACCCCGGTTTGCGTTTCAAGTGTGTCTTCATTTAACATAGAGAGAAGGCCGATTATAAAAAAACACACAAACAAATAATCATTCCAGCGCTTCTCAATAAAGACAGGTAAAATTAAAGCAATAATGCTTCCAATAAACCCAATAATACCAAAGGTTAAAAGAAATGTTAAGTACTGATTATGGGCACGCCGTTGGTTTTCTTTTTTTAGTGGATTATCAGACATTGAATAATAAGTGTTGAATTCTTTCTGAACGTCGCCGGTTCCGACTCCAAAAAGAAAATTATTCCTGATGAGAAACATCGATGCGTCGAAGTAAGCAAGCCTTTGTGTAAAAGAATGCCCACTTGGATTATTACCTTTTTTATATGCATCAACTTCCCATATAATCTGATATAATCGTGGGTATAGGCTAAATTTATCCAGGAAGATGTAATTAGCAACTCCATTTTCAATTGCAGTAATGTCTGTTTTAGTAAGTTCTTTTATGCCTGACCTATCCTTGCGAAGGCCTTTTGAAGTTAAATAACGAATAAGCGTAAACCTGAGATCCTGACCCATTTTATCCTTACCGTCATAATTCAGATTGCTTTTGCTATTCCATTCAGGACGCAATTCCTCCTCACAAACATAAATCCACACATAATTTCCATTTTCTACCCAGGTTAACTGGTTGTAGTTATTGTATGGGTTTTTATCAATTGTAAGAGAATCAAGCGCCGTAATACTAATATTCTCGCGATAATAATACCGGCTTATAGTATGTGTAATATAGGAAGCAATAATGAGAGGAATTGTAATAATTATGACCCGAATAAAAAAACGTGGGGCAATCAAACCAATCTTTCCTGAATACTTCCAACCCATAATTAAGCCTACCACAAGAAAAATAAAAATACCAGTTAAGGATTTTAATACTAGCAGAAATGCACATAACCAAATAGCAGAAAAGACCAATACCAGTTTAAAATTTCTATTTTTTAATGGAACTGGATCTTCTCCAAAACCGTAGTAGAAAAGGCTAAAAATTGCCAGATTTACCATCAGACTAAAACGTATGTGTGATATAAATAAGGAAATATCACGAAAGTCGTAAATAGGATAATTTATGAAACCTAGAAAAACTGATGTTGAACAAATTGAAGCCGAAATAACCGAAGCAGCAAAAAACAACAAGATATTTCTTATCTTTTTTTCATCAAGTAAAGAAGAACTTCCAATTATTAAGGGCAGAAGTAGTACAGGAAGTTTAATTTTCAAATCATGAATTCCAAATTGAAAATCAACTGTGTTAAGCAGACCGAATAAATGAATAATATAAAGAAATGATATTATCAAAGGGGCCTTCCGTTTTTTTAAAAGACTAATTTTCTCAGAAAATCGCCCTTCCAAAATCCAGTTAAGCAAAAGAAGAATTTCAGCAAAGCTGGTGGTGAAAACAGAAAGAGGTAAGCTTACCGCAAGAAAGATTAATAAATAATAATAATTTCTGGTGTAATTGGAAAAGAAATCCTTAAATTGTCTATACATCACTTTTAAATAATTCTGAAAATTATACTTTTTACGGTAATATTCGATGAATTATTGCTTGCTTTACAAAGTTTTTTTAAACAAAAAGGGTTTGTTTTTGCGTTATTTATAAGGTTTTTGCGTTTTGCAGAAATTTATTGTTGATAAGCTATTGATTTATTGAAAATAATTGTACTTTTGCAATCCACATTTTTCAGGATTGAAAGAGCGTGAAAATGAGAATAAAAATCAAATAAAGTGGATACATTAAGTTATAAAACAGTATCAGCAAACAAAGCTACGGTTCACAAAGAGTGGATTATAGTTGATGCTAAGGAAGAAATTCTGGGCCGATTGGCTTCAAAAGTTGCTTACATATTAAGAGGTAAGCACAAAACAAATTTCACACCGCATGTTGATTGTGGTGACAATGTTATTGTAATCAATGCAGAGAAAATTAAACTGAGTGGCAAAAAAATGTCAGACAGAGAAATTTATCGTCATACTGGTCATCCCGGTGGACAGAGAATAGAATCTCCTGCAAGTATGATAGCAAAAAAGCCAACCTCTGTAGTTGAACATGCAATTAAAGGAATGCTCCCTAAGAGTCGTTTAGGAAGTGAGCTTTTCCGTAATTTGTATGTATATGCAGGAGAAACTCATCCACATGAGGCTCAGCAACCAAAATCTGTTAATTTAACCGATATTATAGCATAATCATGGAAGTAATCAATTCGATAGGAAGAAGGAAAGCAGCTGTCGCCCGAGTATACTTAAGCGAAGGCAAAGGCAAGATTACTGTTAACGACAGGGATTTTAAACAATATTTCCCCGGCGAACATTTACATTATATTGTACTTCAGCCTCTCAATCTTATTCAGGTTCTGGATAAATTTGATGTTACTGTAAATTTAAATGGTGGTGGAATTAAAGGCCAAGCAGAAGCTGTTCGCCTTGGTATTTCACGTGCCCTAGTGAAATTAGATGCGGAAAATAAACCAGCTCTTAAGGCAGCGGGCTTTATGACAAGGGATCCACGAGAAGTGGAACGTAAAAAACCAGGTCAGCCAAAAGCAAGAAAGAGATTCCAGTTCAGTAAACGTTAATCGTTTCCTTTTACTGACTAGTTTAGTATCTAAATCAGAAGGATTCCCCTGCAAATCCATGCTTAATTGCGCATGGGACTACCTTGTGATTGTAAAACAGAATGTAAACAAACCATAAATTATCATGCCAAAAACAAGTTTCGAAGAATTATTGAATGCAGGTGTACATTTCGGTCACCTTAGAAGAAAGTGGAATCCCAATATGGCTCCTTATATCTTTATGGAGAAAAACGGAATCCATATTATTGACCTTCACAAAACAATGGTAAAGCTGGATGAAGCTGCAATTGCCATTAAACAAATTGCCAAATCAGGCAGAAAAATCCTTTTCGTAGCTACAAAAAAGCAAGCAAAAGATATCGTTGCTGAAAGAATTAAGGCTGTGAATATGCCTTATGTTACCGAAAGATGGCCAGGTGGAATGTTAACCAATTTCCCAACAATCCGTAAGGCAGTTAAGAAAATGTCGACCATTGATAAAATGGCAACTGACGGTACTTTCGATACACTTTCGAAACGTGAAAGACTTCAGGTTGCACGGCAGAGAGCAAAACTTGAAAAAAACTTAGGTAGTATTGTTGATCTTACTCGTTTACCTGCAGCAATGTTCGTAGTTGACGTAGTGAAAGAAAATATCGCTGTCAGAGAAGCTACCCGCCTGAATATTCCTGTTTTCGCTATTGTAGACACTAATTCCAACCCTAATCTCGTTGATTTCCCAATTCCTGCTAACGATGACGCATCAAAATCAATTGATTTGATCGTAAGCTACCTTGCTGAGGCTATTGAAGAAGGATTATCAGAAAGAAAACTTGAAAAAGATAAAGAATCCACAGCCAAAGATAAAAAGGTAAAAGACGCTAAGGATGCTAAAGATGCTAAAGAAGCAGCTGCAGCAAGAAAGCTGAAACTCGAAGATCTTGAAGAGGAAGAGGAAGAGGAAGATCTTGACGATGAAGATGGCGATGAGGAAAATGACTCCGAAGAAAAACCTAAACCTTTAAGTCTGCAGGGAATTGCTGATGACGAAGACGAAGTTAAGGTTGTCACTGAAGTAAAAAAACCTAGAATCGTAAAGAAAATCGTTCGTAAAAAAGAAGACTAAGTCGATCTTTTTTATCAGAACTTTTACTCAATACAAGCCCGCAAATTTTGCGGGCTCATTCACAATATTTAAATAATTTAAAAAATAAATCAAATGGCTGAAATTAGCGCTTCTGATGTAATGAAACTTAGAAAAGCAACTGGCGCCGGAATGATGGATTGCAAAGCTGCTTTGCAGGAATCCAACGGCGATTTTGAGGCTGCTATTGATACTATCCGTAAAAGAGGTCAACTTGTTGCCAATAAACGTGCTGACCGTGAAGCTTCGGAAGGAGCTGTGATTGCTAAGGCGGTTGAAACAAAAGGTGCGGTTATTATTTTGAATTGCGAAACAGATTTCGTGGCAAAAAACGACAAATTTGTTGAATTTGCGCAGTCAATTCTTGATCTAGCTATACAGAAACTTCCTTCTGATATCGAAGCTCTCAAAGCTTTAAAACTTGATAATAGCACAGTTGGAGAGAAAATAACTGAACAAGTTGGAATAATTGGCGAAAAGCTTGAATTAAGCTTTTACGGTAAAATCGAAGCTGGTGAGGTTGTTGCATACATTCATCCGGGAAACAAGCTTGCAACTCTTGTTGGATTCAATAAGAAAGTTAGTACTCAGGTTGGAAAAGACATTGCAATGCAGATTGCTGCAATGGCACCTGTAGCTGTTGATAAGGAAAATGTTTCTGCTGAATTAGTTGCCAAAGAAAAAGAAATTGGCCGTGATCAGGCACTTCTTGAAGGGAAACCGGAAAACATGCTCGATAAAATCGCTGAAGGTAAAGTCAACAAGTTTTTTAAAGATTTTACTCTTTTAAATCAAGATTTTACAAAAGATTCTAAGAAAACCGTAAGACAGTATCTCAAAGAAAGTGATTCTGCCCTTACTATAACTGAATTTTTCAGACAATCTTTAAAATAGAAATTCCCTCTTTCATAATAATAAAAGGCGCCCATTTTTCGGACGCCTTTTTTCATTAGATCTATTTCTACATACCCTACAAAATCAAGTTTGGTGGAAAATAACTCAATACTTCTGATAAAGAAAATATTATCCCCCTAAATATATCAGACAATAGTCTAAAAAGTATATTTTTATAGTTCAAAAAAATCGTAATGCAAAAATACAATCGGATTCTTTTAAAGTTAAGTGGTGAAGCTCTTATGGGAGATCAAAAATACGGAATCGACCCAATAACCCTTGGATCTTATGCTGAACAAATTCATGAGGTTGCTTTAACCGGCCTCGAAATAGGCATTGTAATTGGAGGAGGAAACATTTTCAGGGGAATATCAGGCATGAGCAAAGGATTCGACCGGGTTAAGGGAGATTACATGGGAATGTTAGCCACTGTAATAAATGGACTAGCACTTCAGTCGGCCATTGAGTCTGCAGGTACTACGGCAAGAGTTATGACTGCTATAAGAATGGAGCCATTTGCTGAGTTTTACAGTAAACGTAGTGCTCTGGAAGCGCTGGGTAAAAAGCAGGTTGTAATATTTACTGCAGGAACCGGAAATCCTTTCTTTACTACTGATACAGCCTCTGCATTACGCGCAGTTGAAATAGAAGCTGAAGTTATGCTCAAAGGAACCCGTGTGGATGGAGTTTATACAGCCGATCCTGAAAAAGATCCCAATGCAGTAAAATTCGATGAGATAAGTTTTGATGAAGCTATAGTAAAACAACTTCATATTATGGACCTAACAGCATTCACATTATGTAAAGAGAACAAGCTTCCTTTGATTGTTTTTAATATGAACAAAAAAGGCAACCTGAAAAAGCTTATTTCAGGTGAAAAAATTGGTACTTTCGTTAAAATTTAAATAATTTTGAAATCAGGTATTTAAGGCAGCCTTTATGTTTTGTTCTTTAAATTGTTAATTTTCTGAAATTTAGAGCTGCATTTAACCACCTATAGATAATAATAAACAAATCAGTCTGCCAAATAATTAAAGTATAACACTATGGATGAAGATGCCCAGATGATCATTGATCTTGCAAACGAAAAAATGGAGAAAGCTTTGCATTTTCTTGAAACAGATTTAAGCCGGATTCGCGCTGGTAAAGCAAATACACATATTCTTGATGGAATTTATGTTGAATACTATGGAAATCCTGTCCCATTAGCACAGGTTTCCAATATTAGTACACCAGATCCTAAAACCATAGCTATTCAGCCATGGGAAAAAAATATGATTGCTCCCATCGAAAAGGCAATTATGGCATCCGATCTTGGTATAACTCCAATGAATAATGGAGAAATAATTCGTATAAATATCCCAATGCTCACAGAAGAAAGAAGAAAAGAACTTGTTAAACAAGTGAAGCATGAAGGAGAAGTTGCTAAAGTTAGTTTAAGAAATTCCCGCAGAGATGCGAATGAGGAACTGAAAAAAATGCACAAGGATGGTTTACCAGAGGATGAGATGAAAAAGGGTGAGCTTGACATTCAGAAGATGACCGATGATCATTCTGCTAAAATTGAAAAGATCATAGAGGCAAAAGAGAAAGAAATTCTTACTGTATAAATTTGATTCTGGTTAAAGACACTCGTTCCAATAACTTTTCAGGTTGGATAAATATCTTTAACCAGAACAAAATTTTTAATTTGTTTCCAGAATCTTTAATAATTCATCGAGTTTAGGGGTCAGAATAATTTCAGTTCTCCTGTTTTTTGTTCTTGCTTCAGATGTTTTAGATGGATCAACTGGCAAAAATTCACCATGACCGGCCGCAGTAAGCCTCACTGGATCAAGAGAACTTCCCTCAAGAAGTATTCTTACTACAGATGTTGCGCGCATAACGCTAAGATCCCAGTTATCCTTAATAGAAGCTCCCTTTGTAAAAGGAACATCATCAGTATGGCCTTCGATCATCACATTTACATCACGGTTTGCTTCAAGAACCTTAGAAAGTTTCTGAAGGGCTTGTACTCCCTTAGGATCAACTGAAGTGCTTCCTGATTTAAAAAGTAGTTTTTCATCCAGAGAAACATAAACTTTACCATTTTTCATCTGTACCGTTAAACCTTGTCCTTCAAAACCCATAAGTGCCTTTGAAACAGATTCTTTCAAAGCATTTACGACAGAATCTTTTCTGTTAAGGATATTTTCGAGTTCGTTCAATTTTGCATTTCTTGCTTCCAGCTCGGCTCTTAAACGCGTGATATCCTGACGTTCACTGCTCACCGTCTGATCTAAAGCCCTTAGCCTATCTTCCTTTTTCTGAAGATCTTCCTGAGTTGTTTGCAATTGGTTAAGCAAACGTGTAGTTTCACGAGCATTTCCTTGTAATAATGCATCATGGCTGGATGATAAATCATCATATTTTCTTGACAATTTCTCATTATCCTTTTTTAGATTTTGAAGGGATTGATGAAGCCTGATACTGTCTTCAACAAATCGCTGACGCTCTTCCTTAAGTTTACTGGCACCGGCTTTCATTTCGGTATTTTCAACGGTAAGTTTTTCGTTACTTGTCATCAGCTGGTCTCTCTCTACTTCGAGCTTACTGCTTTTATCACTAACTTCCTTAAATCTTTGGGTTGGGACGCAACTCATCGCCAAAAAGGAACTTAATATCAGGAAAACGGCTATTTTTTGCATAATATAATTGTTTTATCTTCAAACCCGAAAATTACTAAAATATTATCCTGCTTTCAGAGAAAGATATACGTTTTTAGCCTTAAGATATTAACATATACATCAACCATAATAATTATTATCTTTGATGCGGTACACTGGCAATATAATTTTTGATGGAGAAGGATTTGCAATACCCCCTGCTTTCCGCGATTAACGGACCCGAAGATCTCAAAAAACTTAAACTGGATGACCTCATCAAGGTTAGTGCAGAATTGAGAAAATTTATCATTGATGTTCTTTCTAAAAACCCCGGACACTTTGGAGCCAGCCTTGGGGTTGTAGAACTTACGGTTGCTTTGCATTATGTGTTTAACACCCCGTATGACAAGCTAGTTTGGGATGTCGGCCATCAGGCTTATGCTCACAAAATACTTACCGGCAGAAGAGATATTTTTCATACAAACCGCAAATATAAAGGGATTAGCGGTTTTCCAAAACCAACCGAAAGTGAATATGATGCTTTTGGAGTTGGTCATTCCTCCACATCAATATCTGCAGCTTTAGGTATTGCTCTGGCCTCTCAACATATGAATGATGTTGGCAGGCAAGTAGTTGCGATTATTGGTGATGGATCCTTAACCGGGGGCTTAGCTTATGAAGGCCTCAACAATGCCGGAATTGAAAAAAGCAATTTGCTTGTGATCCTAAATGATAATAACATGTCTATTGATCCTAATGTTGGAGCAATGAAGGATTACCTAATAGACATCACTACGTCCAAAACTTACAATAAAGTAAAAACTGATGTATGGAATATTCTGGGACCCTTACCAGGAGCAAGAAAGTATGCTCAGAAAATTGAAAACGCAATAAAATCGGTTTTTTTAAAGCAAAGTAATCTTTTTGAATCTTTAAATTTCAGATATTTTGGTCCGGTTGATGGCCATGATGTAATCCATTTAACGCAAGTTCTGGAAGACCTTAAGCACATCAAGGGTCCGAAATTATTACATGTAATTACAACCAAAGGAAAAGGTTTTAAACAGGCGGAGTTAAATCAGACCGTTTATCATTCACCTGGCAAATTTGACAAAATTACAGGCGAAATTTTAACAGTTCACTCAGATTCACCGGTTCCTCCAAGATATCAGGATGTTTTTGGAGAAACACTTCTGGAACTTGCTCTTAAAAACAAAAAAATTATCGGAATAACTCCTGCGATGCCCAGTGGTTGCTCGTTAAAAATTATGATGTGCGCCATGCCGGAGAGGACTTATGATGTTGGTATTGCAGAACAACATGCGGTAACTTTCTCAGCCGGGCTTGCAATACAGGGGATGCTTCCCTTTTGCAATGTTTACTCTTCATTTATGCAAAGAGCCTATGATCAAATGATTCATGACGTAGCATTGCAAAATTTGAATGTTGTTTTTTGCATCGACCGGGGAGGAATTGTTGGTGATGATGGTGCTACTCATCATGGAGCTTTTGATATTGCCTTTATGCGCTCGGTGCCAAATATGATCGTTGCCGCTCCCATGGATGAGATTGACTTGCGCAACATGCTTTATACAGCTCAGTTAAGAGAAAACGGTCCGTTTAGTATCCGGTTTCCAAGAGGAAGAGGGAATTACCCCGACTGGAAAAAGCCATTTAAGGAAATTGCTATTGGCAAAGCACGGATTATCCGTGAAGGAACAGATATAGCAATCCTTTCAATAGGTAATGCAGGAAATCTTGTTACAGAGGCTACTGCTAAACTTGATTTGCTGAATATTAGTGCAGCCCATTTTGATATGAGGTTTGTAAAACCAATTGATGAGGAAATTCTTCACCAGGTTTTTTCAGCATTTAACCTAATCTTAACTGTTGAAGACGGGGTTATCCAAGGCGGTTTTGGCAGTGCCGTTCTTGAATTTATGGCCGACCATAACTACTCTTCAAAGGTAAAAAGATTAGGTATTCCGGATCGTTTTGTTGAACATGGAACTCCACAGGAACTATACAAGGAATGCGGATTTGACGCCGAAAGTATTGTTCATGAAGTTCAAACTCTGGTTGACAAAAAGGTGCCGATTACAAGTCAAAACTAATCCCCTGAGCAAGCGGTAAATCTTTTCCATAGTTTATAGTATTCGTTTGACGGCGCATATAAGTTTTCCAGGCATCAGACCCAGATTCCCGTCCCCCTCCGGTTTCCTTTTCCCCACCAAAAGCACCACCAATTTCTGCACCGGAAGTACCGATGTTAACATTTGCAATACCACAATCTGAGCCAACTTGTGACAAGAACAACTCAGCTTCCCGCATATCCAAAGTAAATATGGAAGATGAAAGACCCTGAGGAACATTATTGTTTAAATTAATGGCTTCCTCAATTGACTTATACTTTATTAAATATAAAAGTGGAGCAAACGTTTCTTCCTGCACAATTTTAAAATGATTCTGAGCCTCAGCAATTGCAGGAACAACATAAGTACCCGCTTCAAAACCAGAGCCGCTTAGAACTTCTCCCCCGAAAATAATTTTCCCGCCTTCTTTCTTGATTTCTTCAATTGCAAGGGTAAAAGTTTTAACCGCTGAGGTATCAATAAGCGGACCAACAAGCATTTTAGGATCCAGTGGATTACCAATACGTGATGATACTTGTTTATATGCGCTGAGTAATCGCTTTTTAACATCCTCATAAATATCTTCATGAATTATAAGTCTCCGTGTTGAAGTGCAACGTTGTCCAGCAGTTCCAACAGCCCCGAAAACAATAGCAGGTATTGCAAGATCGATATCGGCATGTTTAGAAACAATTATTGCATTATTTCCACCTAGTTCCTGAATAACTCTACCCAATCGTTGTCCCACGATTTTTCCGACTTTCTTTCCAACTGCAGTGGAACCGGTTATGGATATGAGT
Organism: Bacteroidales bacterium; assembly: GCA_038316435.1. Taxonomy (GTDB): domain Bacteria; phylum Bacteroidota; class Bacteroidia; order Bacteroidales; genus JACJXF01. The sequence continues at coordinate 27,364 of JBBQAQ010000032.1, forward strand.
GGAATCCGTTTGTCTTCAACAAAATTATCCCCTAGAACGGATGACTTGGCAACAATCAGATTTAAAACACCTTCAGGAACTTTGCTTTCTAAAAGAACGTCTTTGATAATATTATGGATAGCAATGGCTGTCAGAGGAGTTTTTGAACTAGGTTTCCACACTACAACATCCCCCGCAATAATTGCCAGCATAGCATTCCATGCCCAAACTGCAACAGGGAAATTATACGAGGTAATCAATCCAAGTATTCCCAGAGGATGGTATTGGTCGTACATGCGGTGATTCGCGCGTTCTGAATGCATCGTAAAACCATAAAGCATCCTGGATTGGCCCACAGCAAAATCGCAAATATCAATCATTTCCTGAACTTCGCCTATCCCTTCCTGATAAGATTTCCCCATTTCCAGACTCACCAGCCAGCCAAGATTTTCCTTTTCTTTGCGCAGCGCCAGACCAATTTTTCTAACCACCTCACCCCTTACCGGTGCTGGAACCTTACGCCATATTAAAAAAGAATTTTCAGCAGTTTTCACAATAAACTCATAATCTCCGGCGGTTGCATTAGTAACTTTACCAATTTCCTTACCATCAATAGGGGTATATGAAGAGGTGACATCTCCGGTTGTTTTAAGCCACTGGCTACCAGTTGAAGCACCATGGTTGATGGCTTTTATACCCAATGATATTAATACTTCTTTAGTCTTGCTTTCAAATACTTTTTCCATCGAAATAATTGTTTGTTTTAAACTTCCCCAAATTTAGTATTCCTGAGTAAGCTTTGATGTATTTTACAACATGCGGAGGAGAAATAAGGAAAAAGGAAAATTATCTAAAATTCAAAAGTCAACAAGTTTTGTGGATAAGGTAGTTTTGTATTATATTCGCAAACTATTTTGAAATAAGAGCCATCATATTTGCCCGGATGGCGGAATTGGTAGACGCGCTGGTCTCAAACACCAGTGGTAGCGATACTGTGCCGGTTCGATCCCGGCTCCGGGTACTGAAAGCCTCGATTTATCGGGGCTTTCCGCATTTAGTAGGTGCTAATCAGGTGCTAATAATTATTTTTGTAAAAACTCTAAATTGACTTATTTTTAATAATGAAAGTCAATATGAGTAAACCGGAATTTAAACAGCTACTTGAAGAGTATATTTCAAATCTCGAAATAGATTACAATTCTAATCAGAAAGGGACATGTATCCATCCTGTTTCTTCTTTGATTCAGAACACGTATCAGAAGCTTAAAGACAAATATTATTATAGGAAGCTAAGTATTACCCTCATATTTTATTTATTCTGTCTTATAAATTTAGCAATTACGATAATCTTTAATTCACTCCCGTTAGAGTTCTTTATTGTATTCCCATTCTTGATTCTACTAATTTTTTATTTATCTGTAACTAAACTCATTAAAATGCCAGACTTAGTTGATATTATAAGTTTAGGAGATAGAATATTACTTGTAAGAGAAAAGATTAAAAACTTTGATTTAGATTACTTTGCTGTTAAAGAAATGATTATTGACATTGATAATATTTGCCAGCTGGAAAGCATAGCTTATTTAAAAAAGTACTATGAACTAATGAAACCCACATTTGATGGCAACAAAAATAAAAACACAAATTATGAATCCAATCCGGTTGAAAGACTGATTGCTATCAATCAAATTATTGAAACCACTAAAATTCCAATTCAAAATGAAGAAAGAGCTCTACTCCTATCAAGCATCCTCAGAATTAGTGATTCTGATTTCCCCAATGTAAAAACTTCATTGAATGTTATAGACAAAATAAAAAATAAAGAAGAGTTGAAGGATAGCGAGTTTAAAAAACTTGATAGAATAAAAATATCTTTAAGAAATACAACTACAATACTCCACGTCGCTACTAAAAATACTGAATATTTGTTTAGAACATTAGATAAAACTATCTAAAAACAAAGCCATTTCAGACCTGAATTTGACTTAAATAGATAAAATATTGTCATCTTTTTGTACTGGTCTTAAAAATAGTACAACATGGAAAATATAATTATTGTTAATCCTAATGACTTTTGGGATAAGCATCGAGAAATAACCAAGCAAGTTATAAAGGAAGAACTAGAGAAAGAAAAACCATCTAAAGAAAATGGAGAGGATATCCTCGTTATAGAAGATGTTTGTAAGCTCCTTAAAAAATCCAAACAAACTATCTATAACTGGATGGAGGCTGATATAATTAAAGGCCATCGCATTAACGAGAGCCTTTTCTTTTTTCGAAGCGAAATTATTGATCTTCTAAAAAGTGGTATTAAAGAATATAAGAAGAGATGACCGCAACTCACTTATAATCAGCATAGCAATAATATCTATATGATACTTTTAAAATATGCACTAGATACTAATTAGGTATCTGTTTAAGCCTGAATAGATACTTTTTAGGTATGCAAAAGTTCCGTGAAAAGTATCATTATACTGTTTTGAAGTTACTTCTATGAAATACATCCCTTTAAATAAATTCCCTGAATATGACGAAAATCCATTCATGGAGAATGCTCTGCAAGAGATAAACAGACGTTCAATAAAAAAAAAGGTATTTGTTAAAGGGAATAGATCAGTATTAAATCAAGTTATTAATGATAATGGAGAGATTGTAGCCCATAGTGCTTTTCTGCGAACAATCGAAGTTGATGAGAGCCAATTTATAAAGGTCTACTTGAGTAGGTTTGCAGCTTTTTATGATTTAAGTAAGGCTGCAATGAAGGTGTTCGGCTATATCCTTACAAAATGTGTAATACCTAACAAAGATATTTTATATATAGACTATGATGAAGCAAAAAACTTTACACGCTATTCTGCCAATAATATAATCCGTACCGGTTTGTCCTGTCTGGTAGAACAGGGAATTATTGCCAGGTCAACAAATCCATATAAATACTATCTGAACCCATTAGTTGTATTCAATGGTGACAGGATTACATTTGCCGATTCATATATCAAGAAGAAAAAAAAGAAAAATGATTCAGATAAAAACCAATTATCAATTTGGACAGAGGAACTATAAATTATTACTTGATTGAATATGAACTGTAACGAAGCTAAAAAAATTGATATAGTTAGTTTCCTGGCAAAAAATGGAATTAATCCTGATTATATCCAAGGGGTTAATCATTGGTATAAATCTCCTTTCAGGAAAGAAGAGAACCCATCTTTTAAAGTAAATTCATATAAAAATCTTTGGTTTGACTTTGGAATCGGAGAAGGTGGGGATATCATCAAGCTTACAAACTTGCTTTTTAAGGTCGATAATTCGAATGCGCTAAAAATTTTATCAAACAATCACTATCCAGATCATCAAAAAACTGTCAATAGTAAAGATTCAAAAGTGTTAATCACAAATGTCAAAGAAATATCAAATATTCAACTCATAAACTACATAGAATCACGAAGACTAAATCTTCAATTGGCAAAGGAGTATTGTAAAGAAGTTTCGTTTAAACTTAATGATAAAAATTTTTACGCAATAGGATTCCAAAACGATTCCAGAGGTTATGAACTAAGATGTAAATACTTCAAAGGTTCAAGTACACCCAAAGACATAACGTTAATTAAGAATAATACTGATAAACTTCTCATATTTGAGGGATTCATTGATTTTCTATCATGGTTCAGTTGCAACCTATTTCTTACAGGTAAACATGATTACTTAATTCTAAATACTCTTTCATTTCTAAACAAAAGTAAATCTGTGATAAATGGGTATGACGAGGTTTTACTCTTTCTGGATAACGATAAAGCTGGTAAAAGGGCTACTGCTGAACTTATTGGTGCAGGTCTATCTAAATGTATCGATATGTCCGGGGAGTATTCAGAATATAAAGATTTGAATGAATCATTAGCAAAATTCAGTAGCTGGTCAAGATGAATAACTTTCAATAATAGAATTTCTACTTTTCAATAAATCTTGATACTGTTTCTTAAGTCTGATCTTATTTTGTCAACAAACGATTACCAAACAAAGCCAATGATTCTTGAATTAAATAAATAGAATATTGTTTTTAAATAATTGTAATATTCTATTTTAATATAATATTTAAAATATCTATAATATTCGCAATTATATAAATTAAATAAATGAAGAAAATAGTTATTGTTAATCACAAAGGTGGAGTTGGAAAAACTACATCGTCAATAAACATTTCTGCAGGCCTTGCAAAAAAGGGGAATAAAGTAATTATTATAGATGCAGATCCTCAAGCCAACCTTACAGAGAGCTTTGGTATTTTTGATCCCATTAAAGATTTATACCTGTCTTTCAGTAAAGGAGAACCACTCCCAATAATAGAAGTCAAGAAGAATTTATCCATAGTACCAAATTCTCTGAATTTTTCAGGAATAGAATTGGAAATTGCCGGAAGAATGCCAAGAGAGATAATTCTAAAAGAACTTATGGCAGGACTTGACAAGACTTATGACTATTGTATTATAGATTGTCCTCCTTCCCTTGGTTTAATTACGCTTAATGCATTAGTTGCCGCTGACGAAGTCTACATACCTATGGAAGCTGAATTTTTGGCATATAGGGGAATTGATTCGATTGTAGGAATAATAAACATTGTCAAAAAACATTTTAACCCGCGTCTTATGATTAAGGGAGTATTTTTCACTAAATATAATGAGCAAAGGATTCTAACAAAAAAGATAAAAGACCAAATTAAGGGATATTTCGGTGACAATCTTATGAAAACAGTGATACGTGTAAACGTTGCACTGGCCGAGGCTCAGTCTAGCGGGAAAGATATTTTTGAGTATGACCCTGAGAGCAACGGAGCAAAGGATTACATGAGTTTAGTAAATGAAATTTCAAAATAATAAGTCATGGCAAAGAAGAACTTTGATAACCTCTCTAAAAACAGTCACCTGGGTGGTGGTTTGAGTAACCTGATTCCTGAAATGAATGAAAAACATGAATCACAAAAAAACAAGCTTATCTCCTCCGATGTTCCTAAGACCTTCCTGATGATTCCCGAAGATTATGAATACTTACACACCTATTCAAGGTACATGGCTTTTCATAGCAACTCTAAATATCCCCTTAAAAGATCACTAAGCGATGCAATCAAGCTTCTGAAGGAAGCTCATCCGGAAATAAGATAGTTCAAAAGAGGCCCCTGTGAATCATTTTTCAAGGACTCCATGTTTCTTGAAGATTTAGCCAAAAAAAGGGGGGATGTTACCCCCCATTAATCTATTCCTCTTCAGTTTTTGTTTTGCTTTGAAACTCAACTGTATCAACATTACAAGTAAGAACTGCAATTGCTTTTTTATCATCTTCTTTGTCGATGTATGCTCTTGCTGAAATGTCACCCTTTATGGTAACATGAGTTCCGACTTTAAGAAAAGGGAAGACGTTTTCACGATTCCAGAGTGCACATTCGAACCATGTAGTCTCTGAGACTTTTTCACCGTTCTTCGCTGTGAAGTGTTTATCAGCAGCCACGTTAAAGTTAAGAACTTTAGAATCACCAACCTGTGCAACTGGCTTCACTGAGCCGATGTTGCCTGTAAAAATTGTTACGATCATAGTAAATAAATTTTAAATGAATAATAATATAATGCTGTAAACCAGCAATTTTACGTGAAGTGCAGCCTATAAGAATAAATAAGGTAAAAAGGAAACGCAATAAATAGCGTAGCGGTTTTATGGCGTAGTCTTTTGAGTGTGACGGGCCGTATTGCATTGGCCTCCATTTTATTCGTTAGGCTAAATTTATGAAAAATTCTGGTTAAATGACCATGAGGCTTAGCCGAATACCACTGTATTCTGTTTTTTTCTTTGGTCAGAGCGAGGATCACGCAGCGAGGACTTTTAAATTTTGAGCCGGTGGGATAGGAAAGTGTTCGTCTAAAAACCGTGCGAGGCCAAAGACAGTCTTTCATTCCACTGTAAACATAAAAAAATACCCCGAAGGGTATTAATTTTAAAGCTGACCTTCATCAGCTAGGCTTCTGTATATATCCCTTTCAGGAGTGACAATAATATGATCGAGAAGCTGAATATCGAGAAGATTTCCTGCCTCTTTTATTTTCTTGGTAATTTTCATATCGCTCTCACTAGGGTTGCTATTTCCTGAAGGGTGATTATGAGCGATAATTATTCCTGAAGCATTACCTTTAATGGCATACTGGAAAATCATCCTAACATCCATTAAAGATCCGGAAATGCCTCCTTCAGATAGCGTGGTAATTCCCAAAACTTTATTTGCCCTGTTAAGTAGCAGCATTTTAACTATTTCCTTATGTTCAATAGTGGAGTGGTCCCAGGAGTCGAAGAATATCTTATGTGCGTCCCTGGAACATTTTACTGAAAGACGTTCGGAAGGTTTAACTTTAGTAATGTAGGCGAGAGTAACTTCTGCTACATGAAGAAAATCGATAGTTTGCTGGGTAGACTGTGTGTTTTTCATAATGTGATAGATTTAAGTTAAACAAAGTTTTTACCAGCGGACGACAGCCAGAAGGACTAAATAAGTGCAAAAGGAAACGGAATAAATAGCGTAGCGGCTTTATGCCGTAGTCTTTTGAGTTTGAAGGCCGTTTGAGGGTATGACCATCGTTTTAGGACTTATGGCTAGCTTTGTAAAAAACTTGTTTATAGAGTGAGCCCAGGGCGAACACCGCTTCTGTATTATGATTTTAGCCGTGTACCATTGTACCGCTCAAATCATCGCAGAGGGCTATGAAGGATTTAGAACATGAAGAAGCTTTTCAGCTTCACGGTTTCCAAAAACACAATCATGCTAATAATATAGAGAGACGGGAATAATTTTCCCAGTGAAATGACCCGAAAATTAAAGTAATAATGTTAAATAAAATATTAATAATAATGTAAATATTAGTAATAAAATAAATATACATAATAAAGAAAATAATTTGGGAACTCTCTGAACATTAGGCAATTATGCTTATCAATTTATAAACAAAGCTTATATTCCTGTCTTGTCATTTCCAAATTATTATTTACGGACAACAGCCGAAGATATATGGAGTTTAGGTGCATTTAATCCTCGAAATTAAATTTCGGACTGGATAGAGTAAGTAATTGTTCAAATATAAACATACACAATGAACATGGAAGTAAATAAAATGAAAGCTATGATTCTTGATATGGACGGTGTAGTGACACAAACTGCCAGAATTCACAGAAAAGCATGGAAGCAAATGTTTAACAGCTTCCTGGAAAGCCTGCCAGATAAGTACGATAAAGTGACTGATGAGGACTATAAAAAATATATCGACGGTAAACCCAGGTATGATGGCGTAAAGAGCCTTTTGGAATCGAAGAATATTCACCTGCCTTTTGGATCTGTCAATGATACTGTTGATAAAATAACAATATGTGGCCTGGGAAATAAAAAGAATGATATTTTTCTGGATCTGGTGACAAAAAAGGGAGTTGAAACTTATAATGATACAATAAAAAAGATAAAATTCTGGAGATCTCACGGCTTAAAAACTGCTGTAGTTTCATCGAGTAAAAACTGCAGAGAAATTATTCACAGGGCAAATATTGAAGATCTTTTTGATACTCTGGTAGATGGTCGCATCTCAGAAAAACTGGGACTAAAAGGGAAACCTGAACCAGACATCTTCATTGAGGCCACAAAATCGCTTGAGGTTAAACCTGAATCGTGCGTATTGTTCGAAGATGCCATATCAGGTGTACAGGCAGGCTGTAAAGGTAATTTTGCGCTTGTTGTAGGCGTTTGCAGGGAGGGTGTAAAAAGTACTTATTATGAAAATGGCGCTGATATAGTAATTGAAAACTTTGAACAGATAGATCTTATCAATAATTCTATACTAGCCCCCTATTTTGAACCCTCCGTCCCTCTGCTATATTCACACAAGACAGAAGTTGAAAATATTCTTCGCAACAGGACTCCGGTATTTTTCCTTGATTTTGACGGTACTCTATCCCCCATTGTTGGCCACCCTGAAGATGCTGTTTTACCAAAAGAGATCAGGTACAATTTAAAAGAGTGTGCAGCCAGATTTAAAGTGGCAATTGTAAGCGGCAGAGACATGGATGATCTTAAGGAAAAAGTGGATATCAATAATCTGATTTTTGCCGGCAGTCATGGATTTCGGATAAGCGGGCCTTCCGGATTATATATGGAACATCCAAAATCGAAGGAAATACTTCCAGTGATGGACAAGATTGAGAAAGGATTATATGATGATGATTTTGACAAGATAGGTGGTATACAGATTGACAGAAAAAGATATGCTATAGGGATACATTACAGGAATGTAAAAGATGAAGATATTCCCAGGATCAACAGTAAGGTCAATGAGATTATTGATAAATACCCCGGTTTAAAGAAAGGATTGGGCAAAATGATTATGGAAATTAAACCTGATGCTAACTGGGACAAAGGGGAAGCTGTATCCTGGATACTTGAAAATCTGGATCTGAAGCATAAGGAGAATATTCTTCCTGTATATATTGGCGATGATGTAACCGACGAAGATGCTTTCAACAGACTAAAAGATAACGGATTGGGCATTATTGTGGGTTCACACGGGAACGCAACGGCAGCAAGTTATAAACTTAAAAATCCCTACCAGGTTGGGTTATTCCTGAAATGGATTTCAGAAACTTTGAAATAATACCAAATGGAAAATTGGATAGTACAATATAAAGACTGGAGTCCTGAACAACATCCTCTCAGAGAGGTTCTTTGTACTCTGGGAAACGGATACTTTGCATGCAGGGGAGCCATGGAAGAATGCAGTGACAATAACTATAATTATCCTGCAACATATTTAGCCGGCGGATATAACAGGACTGTTTCAAAGATACGTAAAAGAGAGATCGAAAATGAAGATCTTGTTAACTGGCCAAATTGGTTATTTCTGACATTCCGGATTGGTAAATCAGAGTGGTTTGATTTAAAAAAAGTAAAAATCCTTAATTATATAACAAATTTAAATTTAAAGGATGGGATCTTTGAACGTCGAATAAGATTTCGTGACTCCCTTGGACGTGAGACTTCATTGATCAGCCGCAGGATTGTCAGCATGGATGATCCCCATGTAGCTGGCATAGAATGGACACTTATACCAGAAAACTGGACTAATGAAGTCACTATTAGGTCAGGAATTAAAGGCACTGTAACAAATTCCGGTGTAGAACGCTACAAAGATCTTAACAATAAGCATTTAAATATTCTTGAAAATGGAGTCACAGATAACATGAATATTTATTTAACAAGCCAGACAACGCAATCAAAGATATTAATGGCCCAGGCAGTATCAACAAAAGTATATCTTAATGAAGATGAGATGGATGTCCACCGGGTATTAAGAAAAGGGAGGAAATTCATCTATCAGGACATCAAGATAGGCTGCTCCGCCCTTCAGCCTGTAAGAATTGAGAAAATGGCAGCATTATATACATCAAGAGATTTTGCTATCAGTGATCCATTGACTGAGGCCACCGGTAAATTGGACCAGATTCATTCTTTCAGGGATATCTTACAGCATCATACATCTGCCTGGGAGCATATATGGGAACATAATAATATGGAGGTAACGACCGATGATAATGATCTCCTGATACTCAGGTTACATATATTTCATATATATCAGACAGTTTCTGAAAATAGTATCGGATGCGATATTGGAGTTCCCTCGAGGGGATGGCATGGTGAAGCATACCGAGGCCATATTTTCTGGGATGAGTTATATATATTTCCATTAATAGTCCTACATACACCCCGACTGGCCAGGTCATTGCTAATGTACAGATACCGGCGTCTTGAAAATGCCAGGAAAGCAGCTCTCACAAACGGGTTCAAAGGTGCTATGTTCCCATGGCAAAGCGGCAGTAACGGCAGGGAAGAGAGCCAGACCATTCATCTGAATCCCGAATCAAAGCGATGGATACCCGATAATACTTTTTTACAGCGTCACATTAATGCAGCTATAGCATATAACGCCTGGCAATATTACCAGGCTACAAAAGACATGGAATTCCTGGGCAACTACGGAGCGGAATTGATCCTGAGCATAGCTTTGTTTTGGTCGAGCATCACTGAATTTAATGACAGAAGAGGCCGTTATGAAATTAAGGGTGTCATAGGTCCCGATGAATATCATACCAAATATCCGGATTCAGATTCACCCGGATTGAATAACAATGCCTATACTAATTTTATGGCCGTATGGGTAATACAATGCGCACTGAATATAATGGATATGTTCGACAGGCAATTCATGAAAGAATTGTCTGATAAAATAAAGCTTACAGGAAGAGACATTGAAAAGTGGAAGAGAATCATAACAAAGATGTACATTCCTTTTAAAGATAATGACATTATTATGCAGTTTGAGGGATTCGAGGAGCTGAAAGACCTGGATTGGGACAAATACAGGCAAAAGTATGGCGAATCCATCAGACTCGACCGTATTTTAGAAAAGGAGAACGATTCACCCAATTATTATAAAGCTGCAAAACAGGCAGATGTATTAATGCTTTTCTATCTTTTTTCTTCCAGTCAGCTCGAGAAGTTTTTTAAACAGTTAAACTATGATTTTAAACCATCCAGTATACCAAAGAACATTGAATACTATCAGAAAATTACTTCGCATGGTTCAACATTAAGCCAGGTCATATTTTCCTGGGTATATGCCCGCTCAGACAGGGAGAGATCATGGGCCAACTTTAAGGAAGCACTTGTAAGCGACTATGAAGATGTTCAGGGAGGGACTACTCCTGAAGGTATTCATCTCGGGGCCATGGCCGGAACAGTTGATTTAATACACAGATGCTATACGGGTCTTGAAATCAGGGATGACGAATTATGGCTAAATCCACAATTACCTGCAGAAATTAAAGACATGAAAATCAAAATCCTCTACCGAAGCCACTGGATAAAACTTGAGATCAACCAAAATAGAATAAGGATCGGCTTTGAGAAAGGTTGGGGCGAACCCGTAAAGATCAATGTAAATGGAGAAAAAAGAGTATTTAAATCTAATTGTTCAGCAGAATATCAACTTAAAGAAGTCCCTTAGCCACCAAACCATAACTGATCCGGTATTTCCAAAACATACCACAGTGTCTGCAGTGATCTCTTTAGCACAGAAACATAAGCCTGGTCAAACCGAAAATATTGTTTTACCATTGAATGACCATTTAGGGACCACCCTCTTGCCCCTTGCCTGAAGCCTGTTGACTTTCCGATAATGTGTGAATGATGCAACTTATTTGTAAAGTTATGTAAGAGATCAAAGCATAATGATTCTTACCTTTGTACTACACTAGTTCATAAATTATTAATCAGAAAATTATCAAATAGAAATTCAGTCATTGCTACCTCTTTCCTTATGATAATTACTTCCGGTTTCATTTTATAAACCCCAGCAAACTGATATTATGATAACAACACTCATCATTATTACATTTATCGCGATAATAGTAAGAATAGTCCGGATTTTCAGAAAAACAATTCCTTAAACAATTAAAATAAATGGCACTTTATTAAAGCAATAATTAAACTAAAAAACAATGAGAATCTTACTAATCGGATTTCTTTCATTTTTTACATGGTCTGCGGCTTCAACCTATTACTATGTGTGCAAAATAAAACAATTCTGTAACAACAATGAAACAATTCAGGTTGATGCAATTAGTATAGAACCAGAATATTTCAGCGACTCCTTAACCACTACGGGGGTTCAGAAAATGGCCGAAATCCCTGGAGTACTTACAGTCTATTTCGCATTCGACAAATTTGATTTCACTCATGATGCCTCAACAGACAATTACTTTGACAGATCAAAAGAATATATTGAACAGAATAGTGAAGTCAACCTGGCAATTACGGGTTATACCGATGCAACCGGATCAGAAAAATATAATCAGGCACTTGGATACAGAAGAGCCGAGACAATGATGAATTATTTCGAAAGAAAAGGTTTGCCTGCAGATAAGATCGTTATGGAATCAAAGGGTGAAAAAGAGCCTGCCGATGACAATTCGACAGATAAAGGAAGAGCTAACAACAGGAGAACAGTAATAACTATAATAAAATGAAATCATGAATAATTTATTAATTCTACTAGCCCAGACAAAAATGGGAACTACACTGGAAATAATAATGATGCTTCTTGGAGCCGGGATAATCTGTTACCTGACTTCATGGCTTTATTATAAGTCAGTTTATGAGAAAAAAATTAAGGTAATCGAAAATGAAAAGGACAGACTGAATACTCAGATTGGAGATATAAGCACACTGCTTAAAAGTGTCATCGAAAAGGATGAAACAATTGAAAATCTTGAGCTTGAAGTAAAAGATCTAAAGGCACTGGTTAATATTGCAAAAAGCAGACATCTGCTCAATTACAAAAGTTTCGGAACAGCCCTGGAAGAAGATATAGAGGACCTCCAGATGATAAGCGGAATAGGTCCGTACATAGAAGAAAGGCTATATGCACTTGATATTTATACCTATAAACAGATAAGCAGGTTCACTCCTAAGGATATTGAAACAATCAACGATGGAATAATATATTTTTATGGCAGAATTGAAAGGGATGAATGGGTTGCACAGGCAAAAGAACTTATTCAGGATGAACATTTAAAAACGTATCTTTTCAAGAGGATAAGCGACAGAAAAAAATCCTTTTCTTATAACAGAATAGGTATGGCAAAAAAAGAGCAGGCTGATGACCTGACAAGAATCAGTGGCGTAGGCGGATGGATTAAGGAAAAACTATTTGCTCTGGATATTTTTACATTCATGCAGATCAGCAAATTCGACAAAGAAGATATTCAATCGGTTACAGAGGCAATTGAATATTTCCCGGGAAGAATTGAAAGGGATGAATGGGTCTATCAGGCAAATGAACTCGAAAGAATAGCAGGCAATAAGTCTGATCTTCTTAAGCGCATCAGGGACCGACAGGGAAGAATTTTCTTTGACAGGTTAGGTGTTGCCCATAAGCATGAGGCTAATAATCTGACTCTTATTGACGGCCTGGGACTATGGGTTGAGGAACGACTGAACCTGCTTGGCATATATACTTTTGATCAAATAAGCAAGTTTACACACACAGATATAGAAACTATTACCGAGGTACTGGAAATTATTCCCGGTTGCATAGAGGAGAATAACTGGGTTAGTCAGGCCAAAGAACTTACAAAGAAATAGTTCTTTGTTTTGGCATGGTGATTCGGAATATCTTATTGACAGTGTAAGCCTTACTCAATAATTGGCTACAAACAATTTGCTCTTAAACTTTATTGTTGAAAAATGAAAATAATGCTAAAAGTAAAAAGATGAAAAAAATATTGATCTCACTTGATTATGCTCCTACAGCACAAATTGTGGCCGAGGCCGGATTTTCAATTGCTAATGCCATGAACGCAGAAGTTATTTTGCTGCACATATTATCAGATCCTGCGCATTACGCTTCAAAAGAACATATTACTGTAATGGGATTTGCCGGTGATAATGATGTTCTTCCTCCTGAATCAGATAATATTGATGAACTTAGAAAGAAAGCAAAGAAATTTCTTGCGAAATTAAAAGAACAATTAGGGGATGCAACCATTAAAACCATCTTAAGGGAAGGTGAATATTCAAATTCAATTCTGACATCTGCACATGATTTACGCGCAGATCTGATTGTTTTGGGTTCTCATAGCCGGAGAGTGTCGTCAAGGATAGTTATGGGAAGTGTAACCAGGAAAGTTATACAGCGCTCTTCAATCCCTCTAATAATAATTCCTACAAAAAAAGCAATTAAAAAAGGCTTGCTGAAATAAGCGATAGACTTATTTCAGCAAATTTGTAATCGTTCTCCTGATTATGGAACGGACATATAAATAACTAAAAATGGTTAAAGCAAATAACGATAAATCTAATTATAATTATTTCCATCTTACATGAATTATCTTGAAGAATTTCGAATTAAACCAGGCGCCGTGGTCACGCTCAAAAACCTTGATCCGGCTTTTAGTGATAAGCATGAAAAGAAGAAATCTGCTAAACATAAAATCGTTAAACTTCAGAAACGGATGGATGAGTTGCAGTTTCAGCTTTACTCTGAACAGAAGCGATCGCTGCTGATCATTCTTCAGGCACTAGATGCAGGAGGTAAAGATGGGGTTGTGCGACATGTTATTGGTGCTATGAACCCTCAGGGTTGTCGTGTTGTCGGCTTTAAGGAACCATCGTCTGAGGAACTTGCTCACGATTTTCTCTGGCGAATAGAGAAGGCAACCCCCAGAAACGGAGAGGTAGTTGTATTCAACAGATCACATTACGAGGATGTTCTTGTAGTACGTGTTCACAATCTTGTTGAGAAAAAAATCTGGTCAAAGCGTTACGATCAGATAAATGAATTTGAGCGTCGACTCACAGCTAATGGTACTCATATTCTGAAATTTTTTCTTCATATCAGCAAGGAAGAACAACTGAATCGCTTCAAAAAGCGAATCGATGATCCATCTCGTCATTGGAAAATTAGCGAAGCAGATTATTCTGAAAGAGTCTTCTGGCACGATTATGAGTCCGCGTATGATGATGTCCTAAGCAAATGCAGCACTATAGATGCACCCTGGTTTGTGATTCCATCAGATCACAAATGGTTCCGTAACCTCGCCATTTCAAAGATTATCACCGATACAATGGAAAAGCTTGGCATAGAGACTCCGGAGCCAACTGTGAATATCGACGATATCCGCAGGAAATACCACGAAGCGGAGAACCGTAAAGTGAAAAAAATTGATATTTAGATCTTCAGTATTATTTAAAACATGAAGCTCATGGAATTAGTAAATACTATTAATACATGATATTCGCTGGTAAATGTGTGAATTATGTAACTGATTTTTAAAATTATGTAATGCAATTAAGCCAATTTATTTTAATCTTTAAACTGTAAAATTCAAAGTTCGATCAGTTCTCTGGGAGGTGATACAGGCACTGGGAGTAATTGTTTGCGCAAAAGCAATATCTGTTATGGTAAAGGCACCCGAAGGAGTTTAATTAGTATACAAAGTAGAACAAAACTATGAATATCTAAAAAGTAAATTATGAAAACAATTATTGTTCCCATTGATTTCTCCGATGAATCTAAAACTGGTCTGAACTTGGCATTGATGCTTGCTAACAAAACCCGGGCTAATATTCAGATGGTTCATGTTATTGGCAAGAATATCAGCAATGATAACGAACTCCTTGCTAAGGAGAATCAGCTTGCAAAAGAAAAATTTGAAAAAATTCTTCAAGAGTGTAAAAAGAAAGGTAATATAAATTGTGACTTGAATTACACAATCAAAGAAGGTCAGATATTTAAGGAGATAGCAAACCTGGCAGATACGTTTGAAGACGCACTCATTGTACTTTCTACACACGGTGCATCTGGTTTTGAAGAATTGTTCATAGGGGGGAATGCTTACAAAATAACCTCTGATGCAAGGAATCCTGTGATCACCGTCAGAAGAGGTAAAATGCCTTCAAATATTGATACAATTATATTGCCGCTCGATATTACTTTTCAGACCCGGGAAAAGGTACCCTATACTGCAGAGTTGGCAAAAATATTTGGATCAAAAATTCACCTGCTTACCATCCAACTTTCAAATTTAAAGAGCATTGAGAAAAAGCTTAATCAGTATTCTGATCAGGTAGCTTCTTACCTTGATAGTCATAATGTTCCATATATAGTTGAAAATCTTAGTGGAAGCAATCTAACTGATTTAACTCTCGAATATTCACGTTCAGTTAATGCCGACATGATTTCAATAATGACGGAGCAGGAGAAGAGTGTTTCCAATTTGCTGTTAGGTACCTTTGCTCACCAAATGATAAACAAAGCTTTTATTCCTGTTCTGTCATTCCCAAATTACCAATTAAGAGTCGTTACAGATGACATATGGACTTTAGGAGCATTCGTTCCCCGATAAAAATATTTGGGATAGAAAGGAGTAAGTGATAGTTTATTATTAAATACATGACATCATTAGGCAAAGAGATTCACAGAATCATAATGGTAGCGCACGAAAAGTGCGATAGTTTTAAGAATAGTTATTTCCTCATAAATTACAACATTTAATGACCATGATAACAAAGAAAATGAAAAAAGTATTGATTGCTATGGATTATAATCCAACTGCACAAAAAGTTGCGGAAACAGGTTTTTCACTTGCAAAATCCTTTAACGCTGAAGTAATCCTCTTGCATGTTATAACAGATCCGGTATTTTACGCCACATCGGGGTTTTCTCCGATAATGGGCTTTGTTGGATATATGGACATGAGTCCGGCACTATTGGAAGGAGTTGATGGATTGAAGAATGCATCCCTTCAATATCTTGACAAATCAAGACAACATCTGGGTGACAATTCTATTAAAACTCTTGTAAAAGAAGGTGACTTTGCCGATACAATTCTGGAAACTGCAAAAGAAGTGAATGCAGATATTATTGTTTTAGGATCCCACAGCCAGAAATGGCTGGAAAATATTCTAATGGGAAGTGTCACTGAAAAAGTTCTAAGTCAAACTAAAATACCGCTTTTCATCATTCCGACCAGAAAGAATAATTAACCTATCGTGAACATTTGTTTGTAAAAGAAGAAAGTCTTGATCGTAAAAAAAAAGATGGATACAGTTCCAAAACATAAAAACAACTTTCTAACCCAGGGAAAAATCATTTCAATACGGGGAAGTGTGGTTGATTTAAAATTTGATAAATATTTGCCGCCAATAAACACCGTGCTGCATGCAGGAGATAAAGAGCAAATTATTATCGAAGTGCAGGAACAGCGCGATGCTCATCACGTTCGGGGGATTGCACTTACTCCTACTCAGGGGTTGGCGCGTGGTATGGTTGCAGAAACTGATGGGAAAGAACTAACAGTTCCTGTTGGGAAAGATATCATGGGACGAATGTTCGATGTTTTCGGCAATACCATTGACCAGGAGAAGCCATTACCATCTGAAGTTGAAAGGCGTAATATACACCAATTGCCACCACCGCTAGCTAAGCGGTCAACCAAATCCGATATTTTTTTAACGGGTATTAAAGCAATAGATGTATTGATACCCTTAGAGCGTGGTGGAAAGGCAGGTTTGTTTGGTGGAGCTGGTGTGGGCAAGACAGTTTTGCTTACAGAGATGATTCATAATATGGTCGGGCACAATAAGGGTGTCAGCATGTTTTGTGGCATTGGTGAACGGTGCCGTGAGGGACACGAACTTTATCATGATATGAAAGCAGCGGGTGTATTGGACAATATGGTCATGATGTTTGGTCAAATGAATGAGCCTCCGGGTGCACGTTTTCGTGTGGGACATGCAGCTCTGACAATGGCCGAATATTTCCGCGATGATGAGCATCGCGATGTGCTGCTACTAATAGATAATATTTTTCGTTTCATACAAGCTGGTATGGAGGTGTCGGGCTTAATGGGACAAATGCCTTCACGTCTGGGTTATCAGCCCACTATGGGTACTGAACTGGCAAAATTAGAGGAACGAATCGCTAATACTGATGCCGGAGCCATCACTTCTATTCAGGCAGTTTATGTACCTGCCGATGATTTAACTGATCCTGCAGCTGTACATACATTTTCCCATCTTTCAGCATCTATTGTGCTTTCGAGGAAAAAAGCAGGCGAAGGCCTTTATCCAGCAATTGATTTACTGCAATCCAGCTCAAAAATGGCTACTCCCGGAATAATTGGCGAGAGACATTATGACCTTGCACAAGCAATTAGGCATACGCTTGCTCAATACGAAGAACTTAAAGATATTATCGCCATGCTTGGTTTGGAACAATTATCTGTCGATGACCGCAATTTAGTAAACCGTGCCAGGCGTTTGGAACGGTTCTTCACTCAACCCTTTTTTACAACCGAACAATTCAGTGGTTTGAAGGGAAAAGAGGTTGGGTTGGATGATGCACTTGACGGCTGTGAACGTATTCTTGCAGATGAGTTTAAAGATTTACCGGAGAGCGCATTCTACATGATTGGAATCATAGACGAGGCAAAGGAAAAAAAGGTTAAATCAGATATTGTATCAAAGGGAAAGTCTGAAAAAGTCACCGAAACGCAACCAAAATAAAAATGGCAATGGACTTAAAAATTCTTCTCCCATATCGGATTTTCGCTGAAATTAAAAATGTAATCAGCATAGTTGCAGAAACCAGCGAAGGTTCCTTTGGTTTGTTACCGCAAAGGCTCGATTGTGTTGCAGCTATAGTTCCCAGCATTTTTACTTATGAAACGGATTCACAAACCGTTCATTACTTAGCTGTTGATGAAGGCATAATGATAAAAGCAGGGTCAGATGTATTGGTATCGGTTCATAATGCTTTTGGTGGTAACGACCTTGGGAAGCTGCATGAATCGGTAGAAAAAGAGTTTAAGAAACTGGATGATAGTGAAAGGGACATCCGTTCTACTATGGCAAAGATAGAAAGCGGGTTCCTTTATAATCTGGAAAAATTTCGAAAAGGATAAAAATGGGATCTACTGGTAGAAATAATCAGAACTTGTTTAGCAAACAAGTAGAAAAAAAAGCCCATCGTAAACTAAAAGCACTTCATAATGATAATAAAGGTGTTTGGTTTGGATTGGGAATGATGGGCTTAGTGGGTTGGACTGTTACAGTTCCAACATTGCTGGGAGCATTATTGGGTATGTGGCTTGACAAAAACCACCCTACCTCATTTTCATGGACACTAAGTTTATTGATTATAGGCTTATTGGTTGGTTGTCTTATTTCATGGCAATGGATTTTAAAAGAACATAAAGAAATGAACCAAAAAGACGAAAAAGATGAATGAAGTTTTATTTATGATATTGGCATTTATAATGGGTTTAATATTAGGAGCACTATTCTTTGGTGGGCTTTGGTTTACTGTAAAAAAAACGATTACCGCAAAAATCCCTGCAATTTGGGCTATCGGTAGTTTCTTTTTGCGTGTAAGTGTTGTATTGATTGGATTTTACTTTGTCTCTGATGGAAGTTGGCAGCGACTTCTTATTTGTTTGGTGGGCTTCATTTTAGCCCGCTTCATTGTTACATATCTTACCAAACCTAAAAAGGAAGTATATCATGAAGCTTAGTCCCGACGAAACCATATTTTGGCAACATGGCTTTTTTACCCTTAACCTAACCATTGTTACCACATGGGCAATCATGCTGGTGTTAGTGCTTGGTTCTGCTTTGATTACACGTAAACTCAAAACAGGAATTCGTATTTCGCGCTGGCAATGTATTCTGGAGATGTTGGTAACAGGTATAAATAATCAAATTAAAGAAATCGGTTTAAAAAAACCAGAAGAATATATAGGTTTTATTGGTACTTTATTCCTATTTATAGTTATATCGAATATTTGTATCATATTCCCTTGGTACGAACCGCCTACAGGCTCGCTTTCGACTACCACAGCACTTGCAATTTGTGTTTTCCTGGCAGTGCCATTTTTTGGAATTTCAAAATCAGGCATTGGAGGCTACCTGAAATCATACCTAAAACCAACATTCATTATGTTGCCATTTAACTTAATAAGTGAAACTACACGCACACTCGCATTAGCAGTGCGTTTGTTTGGCAACATCATGAGTGGAGGAATGATAGTAGCCATTCTCTTGAGTATTACACCCTTTATCTTTCCAATAGTAATGCAAGCACTTG
>JBBQAQ010000033.1:0-47050 GCA_038316435.1 Bacteroidales bacterium
TTTGGTTTCAGATTCGGAATAACCCTTGGGGTTGCTTTCTAAGAACAAGTACAAAAGAAATACTACAATTAATCCGCAGAATCAGGTTATGCCTGTTTTGCGGATTTTTTTATTTGAAATTTATCTGTAGTTGCTGATCTAACAATCGGAACGACATCCGATGGTGTTCGGTAGTTCCAAATTTCGCAATCGCCTCACGATGGGCAATTGTGCCATATCCCTTGTTCGAATCCCAGCGGTAATGAGGGTTTTCGTGATGTAATTTCAGCATCAGATCATCGCGAAAGGTCTTTGCAAGAATAGATGCCGCTGCAATCGACAAATATTTACCATCACCCTTAATAATACAAGTATGCGGAATTCCGGAAAAGGGTTTAAATCGATTACCGTCAATAAGAAGATGCTCGGGAATAACCGATAATTTTTCAACCGCCCGGTGCATCGCCAAAAAGGATGCATTCAGAATATTAATGTCGTCGATTTCTTCGGGGGAGCACATTCCAATAGCCCAGCAAACTGCCTCTTTTTCAATAACCACCCTAAGCATTTCGCGCTGCTTATGAGTAAGTTGCTTGGAATCGTTTAATACCGGGTGTTTGAAGTTTTTTGGAAGAATAACTGCTGCCGCAACTACTGGTCCTGACAGACAACCCCTGCCCGCTTCATCGCATCCGGCCTCTATAAATTTTTTATTTAGATTGGATTTTAGCATCGTGCTTTTTACAATTTCTCAATCATCTCCCATAGATTCTTAGCAGTAGAATCCCAGCTATATCTCATTCGCCGGACACTTCCCTTGTTAATCAAATCCTCTCTTAAACCGGGTTCAAAAACAATACGTTTCATTGCTTTCGAAATATCTTCAACATCTGATGGATTGCAGAAAATTGCAGCATCACCGGCCACTTCAGGCAGAGAAGTAACATTGGAGGCAATTACCGGTACATCACAGTTCATTGCTTCTATTATCGGGATTCCAAATCCCTCGAAATGAGGAACAAAGGTAAGAGCTTCTGCAGAGGCAAGTGTGGTTGCCAACTCCTGTGGCTCAAGCCGTCCGCTGAATATCACATTTTTGCTGTATTTCATGGATTTGTAAACTCTATCCAGCTCAGAGGTCAGAAAGAATCTGGCTCCCACAATAACTAATTTAAACTCTTTGTTTGATGCTTTGCTGAATGAATCGAATGCCAGTAACAAATTTACAAGGTTTTTCCTCGGATGCAAAGTCCCTATAAAAATGAAAAACCGTTTTCCTTCTGTAATCTTTTCCCGGCATCGTTTCTGGCTTTCAGAATCAATAGGCCGGTATAACTCATTGGCACCATTGTACATCACATCTATTTTTTCGGGGGAGATGTGGTAAGAATCTGAAATATCCGATTTTGAAAATTCCGAGACGGTTCCAATTCTCTGCGCTTTTCTTGCATATCGGGGGAAAAAGAAATTGTAGTACCATCTTGATAATATAGGAAGATCCTTTGGCCGGTGAAAAAAATTAATATCATGAATTACTGCAACAGACGGGCATTTCGTTCTTAAAGAAAGGTACCCATCCGGAGATAGAAAAATGTCAGCTTTGTATTTTTTTAGTGCCCGGGGAACTGAAAATTCAAACCAGATAAACCATAAAAACGGGTGGCGGGCCGGGAGACCAATAACTACCGGGGTAACATTTTTACTAAAAATAAATTCAGGATTCCATGGCCTGTCAAATAAAAAAATAAACTCATGTTCAGGATGAGAATGACAAATTCTACGAAGAGTTTCGAATGTAAACCATCCAATTCCATCGAGTTTATCTTTTATCAGGAGCCTTGTATTTACGGCAATTTTCATAAATCAAACTTATTGAATTTTTCGACTTCACCGCTACCGCTACCGCACGATTTCATCGTGTGGTGCATGTTACCGCACGATTTCATCGTGCGGTAGCGCAGAAACTCTGTATTTAAGGCTTTTTTCATAAATCAAACTTTTATAATGTTTTACCACACGATGAAATCGTGCGGTAGCGGTGGTTTTATAAAACAATAACTTGAAAAAGTAAAGTTAAAGGAATAAGTAGTAAAGAATATTACATTTGTAAAGTTTTTCGAAAACCTAAGCCTTGAAAAGAAAATTCATTACAAATCTTGCCCTGTTGCTTGTCCTCAACCTGATGGTAAAACCCTTCTGGATGTTTGGAATCGACCGCACAGTGCAGAACATGGTAGGTGCCGAGGAATATGGACTGTATTTTTCACTATTCAGTTTTTCGATCCTTATCAATATTTTCCTTGATCTTGGAATCACAAATTTCAACAATCGAAGCGTTGCTCAGAATTCCGGGATAGTTTCGGAATATTTTTCAAAAATAGTGCCTCTAAAATTTGCTCTCGCTTTAGTTTACGCTGCAATCGCTATTGTTGCCGGCATTATCGTTGGGTATTCAGCCGAACAATTCAAATTGCTTTACTTGCTGATCTTTAATAATTTCTTGCTTTCATTTATCCTTTACCTGAGATCGAATATAAGCGGAATGCATTTCTTTAAGACAGATTCCCTGTTATCGGTGCTCGACCGGCTTCTTATGATTCTTATTTGCAGTATACTTTTATGGGGACATGTTACTGAGACTCCCTTTAAAATAAGCTGGTTCATCTATGCGCAATCAGTATCTTACCTTATTACATGCTTTATTGCTCTGGGAGTGGTCTTATCCAAATCAGGGAAAATAAAACTGAATTTTAATCTCCATTATGGACTTCAAATATTGAAAAAAAGCTATCCTTTTGCTCTTTTGGTTTTGCTGATGTCTTTTTTCAACCGGATAGATTCTGTGATGATTGAAAGAATGCTCATCGACGGGAAAGAACAGACTGGAATTTATGCACAAGCTTTTAGAATACTAGATGCATTGGCGATGTTTGCATTTCTTTTTGCCGGTTTGCTTTTGCCCATGTTTTCAAGAATGCTCAAAAATAATGAAGCAATAGGTCCACTGCTTAAACTTTCATTTTCGCTTCTGATTGTCCCTGCCATAACCCTTGTAATTGCATCTGTATTTTATGGGGAGATGCTGATGCAGCTTCTATATCACGATCATGTTGAACTTTCATCCAGAATATTTATACGGCTGATTTTTGCCTTTCTGTTTATTTCTACGACCTATATTTTTGGCACTCTCCTTACAGCAAATGGAAGCCTTAGACAGCTCAATATACTTGCAGGAATAACTGTTTTGATAAATATTTTATTGAATTTAATACTTATCCCGCTATACAAAGCAGAAGGAGCAGCCTATGCAAGCGTGTTTTCACAGGGATTTTACGCAATTACTCAGGTTTTTCTCGCACGGAAAATCTTTAATCTAAACATAGATCTTGCAACCATGTTGAAGTTGATATTGCTGATATTATGCCTGATTATTTCTGGTGTTGTTCTTCAAATGACTGGTGTCCCTTGGTTTGCAGGCTTCATGGGATTATCAGTGCTAGGGATTGTGTTCACTTGGCTTTTAAAAATTCTTACACCACGGGAGGTTATTGATATTCTGCGATTTAATTGATTTTGGAATGAAACCGGAGTATGTTAGAATCTTGTTAATACTTTGCTTGCAAAATAAACCTCCCAAAAAATAAAAAGCTCTATTTTTGAGGTAATCAATTTCACAGAGCTTTGAAACCGAGAAAATCAAAAGATATCAATCTGATGCGCCGAAATGCGCATACTCTTCGCCTTAATAACCGCGAATCTCAGGCAATAGAGGCCTATTGCAAAAAATATAAAGTTGAGAATAAATCGAAATTCATGAGGGAAGCGATTATTTCTGAAGTCCTTAAGCGTTTTGATAGAGATTATCCAACATTATTTGAGGTGGAGAAGCCAAATCTTTTTTCGAGCTAGAAAAGCCCGGAAATTAAGGCTAGTCATTTTAATCCAGCGCTTTTTAAGCATTATAATTTAATCTATTTCAAATCATATTAAAGGCATCGATTTACATAAAAAGTAAGTCGTTTCTTTACCAAAATTTTGTAATATTATCATAGTCTCAAGTATCTTTTTCCTTTTGCCATTTATCTTTTAATAAAAATTAATTTACCTTTAACACTTCAAACATTGTGCAATAAATGAATATTGAAGGTACAAATACAACACCTGCAATTAGCATTGAACCTGGTCTGATCAGAATTATTGGAAGGTCAATTCCTGAAGATTCTGCTGAGTTTTACGAGCCAGTTCTTGCTGCTGTTCATGACTATATTAAAAGAAAGGAAGCTCACACGGAAATACATATTCATCTCGAATATATTAATTCAGGGTCAAAGAAATATATCACTAACACTCTTGGGGTCTGTAATGAGTCTTTTTTGAGCGGACAATCAATATCTGTTCAATGGCTTTACGACTATGACGACGAATCTATGGAGGAATTAGGAAACGATTTGCGGAATTTACTGAATATTCCTTTCGAAATCAGAGAAATAAATTAATTTTTTTCTGAGATTTCATGCATCTCTCAACCTGAATCAGATTTTAGTCTTTACTGTAACGTATAGTTTTATCACCAATTCAAAGTTCGATCCTGCAATTAAACCATTAATGGGATAGGGTGAGCCGTCCTGATTCGTAAGGATGTAACTCGATTTCAATTTGAACCTTCCCGGTGAATCAAGCCATCCAAGCACTTTATCAACATTCTCAGCGGTAGAAGCAAGTTTCTTCTCACCTTGTGCCTCCAGGGCAAATAGATTTCCTTTTGCCATTGACCCAATAGTGTATATCTCAGTCTTTTCTTCATTGCTGCAAATAACATTCCCATTGAAATACATATCTTCAGGTGTATTTACATTGTTGATCTCATACGTAATCTTGCGCAATTCAAATCCCCCGATATTATTTTTAAAATCATTGTATTGTTCCGAGGTTGATACATCAATAATCTGATCTCCAGACTCCCCGGAATTAGTGAAAATCTGTACCTTTATAGCCTTTGAATAATCGGTGTTTACATCAGGTACTATCTCGTTTACCAAACTACATGAAGTGAAAATCATCAATAAAAACGACAGTGTTACAACAAAATAATTTCTCATAAAACCAATTTCTTTTTTAATTGGGTAAATATACGTTAACAAAAGACCCACGGCTCTTTTTTTTGATAAAAGCATAAAAAAGTATGGGAATGATTCTGTTTCATGGGAGGAATATAAAAAGTTGGGTGAAAAAAATAGACATAGAAACAGAAGCAAAACACAAGCTGTTTTTCCCGTCATAACCCAAAGTTAAAGCTCTCGAGTTCTGGAAATTAATGTTTATTGAAAAAAGATTTGCATTAATTCATTCTTTATCTGATCTTTCAGAAGAAATAATTGTATAGCTAATGAACCGCAGACAAATGATCACACGTGTATCCGGAGTAATAGCCGCAACCGCAGCAGGTATTCCTCTTAGCAATGTATTTGCAGGAGAGGGAGGAGAAAATAAAATATTAAAAGGGAATATAAGACATTCAGTTAGTCAGTGGTGCTACGGTGATATCCCTCTTGACCAGCTTGCAATAGAGTGCAAGAAAATGGGAATTGAATCGATTGAACTCCTTTCCGAAAATGACTGGCCAATTGTTAAGAAACATGGCCTTAAATGTGCAGTTGGCTATGCAACCGATTGGGGTATTCCGAAGGGTTTCAACAGGATTGAAAATCATGAGAAACTCATTGCCGATTTCAGTGCCATGATTCCGAAAGCAGCGCTTGCCGGTGTTCCAAACCTGATTTGTTTTTCGGGAAACCGGGAAGGACAACCTGATAATGAAGGTCTTATAAATTGTGCTAAGGGCCTGAGGCAGCTAATGCCACTTGCAGAAAAGCATGGGGTAACCATTATCATGGAATTGCTGAATTCTTTTGGGCATGCAGACTATCAGTGCGACAAAACCTCGTGGGGTTCGGCATTATGCGAAATGGTAGGTTCCCAGCGATTTAAGTTGCTTTACGATATTTATCACATGCAGATTATGGAGGGAAATATTATCGATAATATCAGGAAATATCATCCATATATTGGACATTATCATACCGGGGGAGTTCCGGGTCGCCATGAACTCGATGAAACACAGGAACTATATTATCCGGCTATCATGAAGGCTATTATTGAAACGGGTTACAAGGGATTTGTAGGTCAGGAATTCGTTCCATCGGGAGATGATAAACTGGGATCGCTGCAAAAATGCATTTTGATTTGTGATGTTTAGATTCCTCTGAATAGAATTTTTCAGAATTTCCATTCTTTAGATGCAAACCTTACGATCAGTAGCCGATAAACAATTTATAGGTTCTGTTTTGTAGGCCATCGCTTATTCTTAAAAGGTAAACGCCATCTTTCAAATCAACGGCATCTAGCTGCTGATTTAAGGAACCATTAGAAATAAATTCTTTAAAGAGTACCCCTTGAATTGAATAAAGAGAAAAAATTGCATTTGCAGAAACTTCACCGTTGATGTAAATTTTTTGTCCGGAAGCATATACCTGCAGTATCTTATTTGAGACGGGCAAATTACTTACCTGAGCATCGCTGGTATGGAGATAAAATCTGCCTGTTCCAGATGTAGAAGGTGAAAGATTTACAGTGTAACCAGCTGGATAACTAACAAGATTTGTAAATGTACCAAGAAGTCGGTCTTCAAGAATCACCGCGCTACCAAAAGGAATAAGCTCTGTTTTTGCGGTAAAAACAAGTTCTCCCCCGGAAGGATAATCAATTCCAACAGGAATAATGAACTCTTCAATACCATTAAGAGGGAGGCACTGAATTGCAAAACCTAAACCATTATCTTCCATAAGTCGGGTGTAAAGTGCGAGACTAGGATTGCCTTTTAAAACGCCAGCATCGAAACTGGGATCGAGACCAATTGTCATATTTTCATCAAAACATACAATGGTATTGATTGAGTTCGTACTGCCTGATGCAACCAATTCAAACCCCGGCCATGAAACATCTGATTTTTTAAGATACGTTTCTGTAACCTGATGCGTTTGCATGGCTGCGGTGAAGTTTACAGTGGTTGCGGCTGCTGCTGTTTTTACCATAAATCCCTGACCCACCTGAAGATAATTCTTTGAAAGTTCAGGACTGTAGCCCGAATTGCTGATCACTTTGTAATCGCTACGAGAAGGGCCTGCATAACCTGCCTGTTCATCCCATATATAGATTGCAGCATAGCTGGCATCGAGGTTTGAGGAATTTACAGTTAGAAATTTGTCTGTTGAAGCACTAATGGTTTTAACCCCGATAGCAGAAGAATAAGGGTTTCCAATAGCATTCCATTTCCCGGAAACAACATTTCGATTTACATTACCAGACTGTAGATCGCCGGAAGCAGTTACAACGCCATCGGCGCCACCTGATTTTCGGCGAACCATATACCCTTCACCAATATTGAAAGTTGAAACATTTGCTGTTTTAAAAAAAGCTCCCCATAGATTGTTTGTCGGATCATATGGCATCATGCCCCAATCAGTAGCCGAAGCATTGTACCCAATGGAGTTAGCGCTATTGCTAACGAAACTTCCTATCAGCTGACCTGAAACCGGGATAGAGATTACATGCCAAACCCCTTTGGTCATATAGCGTTCCAAACTTGCACTTACACCCGTATTGCCCAAAATAAGTGAACCCGAACCTGCAATTCCAGACTTTACCAATAAACCAGTTGATCCTGCACTATTGGTTATGCTTGTGGCCGTAACCGCTTTTGCAGGGTCTATCGTAAATTTACAACTAACAGCAATTGAAAGGTTATTTATGGTAAGCGATCCGAGTTGATCAGTAATTCCGCCTGTGTTTGTAACAGATATATTGTTCATTACGGTGCTGCTGCTTCCTGACATGGATTTGGCAGTGATTCCGGAAAAAGTAACCGTTTCAGAACCTTTTGTATAAGTACCGTTATTGATGAAATCTCCATTATTGATTTCGATGGTAGCAGCGCCGGTGATGGCGATTGACCCTCCTGAAGGAATACTTATACTCTGGCATTCACCAGATTGATATATCCCTATCAATAGCAACCCGCTAAATAGAAACCCTTTTATATTTGAAGTGTACATTCTTTTACCTATTTATGTGCAAAACACAAAAAGTGTAACTTTATTTTGTAAACACATCCCGGCTCCCAAATGTGTCAAGTTGATAGTGAAAGTCAAGAAACAGGACTCCTGCATTTGCATCATATGTATCATTTGGCCTTGTACCATTTCTCCATATTCTGCAAATCAAAATACTGGAAATTAGTTGACCTGTTCCAGTTAATCCAGCATCTCCGGTTGTTAAAGATTGAATTCTATGCGTATTTGCTGTGAACGGGCCTGTACTTGTTACAGTTATTGTGGTTGCTGCCGGGAATGCTACCGGTGTAGTTGCGTTATAATTTGCCCAGGAATATTCAAAAATCCATTCAACATTTCCACTTGCAGTAGTTTTTGGTAACCAGTGAAGATGGGGATAAATGGTTGTACCCTCCTTCCAGTTATGAGGAAGTTGAACAGTAAAAGACATTGCCTCTTCGGCAGCATTCCACCGAAAAAACCAAATCTGGGAACCTGAGCTACCTGACACCCAATCAAGAATTGCAGATGAAGAACCTTTGTCTAATGTTACCCGCAAATCATCCCAAACCATTGCTGTATTATCCATTCGAACCGTGCCATCTGCTTCAATAGCCAGATTTGAATTAATTTTGACCTCTTGCGCGCTTACAAGGTTAACCAA
Organism: Bacteroidales bacterium; assembly: GCA_038316435.1. Lineage (GTDB taxonomy): Bacteria > Bacteroidota > Bacteroidia > Bacteroidales > JACJXF01. The sequence continues at coordinate 8,752 of JBBQAQ010000033.1, forward strand.
GATACCTAATGAAAGCGCAATAACTAAGCTTTTTGCAAATTTCATAATATTTAGATTTTAGAATAAGCGTTTTACAAGTGATACTAATAAAAGCACTCAAAAACTGATTAAAATTTCTTATTTATTTCAATAAGAAACTGCTTGACAAAGAATTTTATTTACCCTTAAAACTTGGAAGTTGATCGTCAAAATTAGTTAATAAAAAGGTAACAAGAGCATGAAATAGTGCTTTTATTCAAGTAGTATTTCATTCCCAGGTACATGCAATAACAAATGTCTTTTCAGAAAAAACAATTACGATATGAGAGAAAACCTTATGAAAGTGAAGTATAATCCCTATAATTAGGCTGCCTTTGTTTTGACGCAATAGGGATTTTTAGGTTTGTCTTATTAAAACTGTAATCCAATATTGCAATGTAAATCCAAGAAACTTGCTGATCCGCTTAAATAAAAAGGATACAAAATGTATAAAACATTTTCAGTTTTTATCCTGTTTTGGATATTCGCATCAATGGGGGCTTGTCCAAAAGTCTTTCTTTCTTGCACCTCTTGAAATAACATCCACTTTCATTGCAATAATTTCTTCAACCGTAGCTAATCTGATATCATCAATCAGTTGAATATTTTGTATAAATTTATCTGTGTAAAATAAGTCCAGTTTAATTCAAACATCTTTGCTTTCGCCAATGTAATATGATTTCCCTATTCCAATTGCCTTATATGAGTTTGCATCAACATAAGGATATTTTTTACACAAAAATGAATCGATTGCAATAAAATCAATTGAATCATAAAGAGCATCAGAAAACAAGTCAATATCCACCGATTCCCTATGTCCTCTGTGTAAACTTAACGCAGTGCCGCCAACTAATCTGAAGTCATGAAATTCTCTGGCGACCATTAATGTTTTTTGTTTACACAAATATGTTTTATAAATTAAATATTTATTACCCAATTTTGGGGGGGCAAGAAAGACTCCCCGCCAAAAATGATGTTGCCCCCCAAATTAAAAACCACTGCACTTCAAAAATATGAGAATGATGTAAACTTTTCTCACATAAGTGTAAATCTTGATGGGGTATTAGTATCTAACTTCGCTTTTTCAAGCATTTTGTAGTTGAACCTAACAAATGAATTTGAATCAATTCAGGTAAACAAAATTGAAAACGGGGTTGAAATAATCAGACAAATTCTTTAGAAATTATGAAAAAAATTATAGTGCTATTACTCGCTACTTCTCTTCTGGCAGGATGTGCCATAAATCTTGTCACCGGCCGCCGACAACTAAGTTTAGTGCAGGAATCAGAGCTACAGTTGATGGCTGTGAGCCAGTACAAGACATTCTTAGATGGACATAAGGTATTAAATCCGGGTATCAGTAAAGAAGCAGCAATAGTTGACCGAGTTGGAGCGAGAATTGCAAATGCAATTACGAAGTATTATAACAATCAGGGAAAAACACAGATATTGGAAGGGTACAAATGGGAATTTAATACCGTTGAAAGTAAAGAGATTAATGCATGGTGCATGCCAGGTGGAAAGGTAGTTGTATACACAGGTTTGTTGTCTGTAACTCAAAACGAATCAGCACTTGCCGTTGTTCTCGGACATGAAATTGCGCATTCCATAGCCAAGCACGGCAATGAAAGGATGAGTCAGGCTATGGTTCAGCAATTGGGAGGTATGGCATTGGAAGTCGCCGTAGCCCAAAAGCCCAAAGAAACACAGGATATATTTTTGCTATCCTATGGTATTGGGAGTCAGGTAGGCGCTATTTTACCTTGGTCGCGGCAGCAGGAGACGGAAGCAGATCAATATGGCTTGATATTCGCGGCAATGGCTGGTTATAACCCACAGGAAGCAATTTCTTTCTGGGAAAGAATGTCAGTTGCGGGCGGATCAAACGCACCGGAATTTCTAAGCACACACCCTTCTGATGAAACAAGGATGAGGAAGTTAAAAAAATTTATGTCTGAAGCCTTGAAATATTATACTCCTAACAATTAATTAATCCAACAATGGCAAAATGAATTGAAGCCAGAAAAGATTTTCTCAGACTCCCTTCTTTTCTAAAGTTGCTTGCCCGTAAGCAGTTTTAACATATTTCCCATCATCCTACGTTTGCTTACTTTGTGGCTCAATATGCCAAGATACAACATCGCCACATTCCTGGGAGGGATCGTTTTTTTAGTTTTTTCAAGTAGACACAGCGCTTCTTTTTTGCAAGTAGTAACACATAGGCCACATCCAATGCATCGATCAAGGTCAATAATTGCTTTTTTATTTTCAATTTGAATTGCTGACATCTGACATCTGTCAACACAAATTGTGCAGCCACTACACAATTCTTCCTCGACTTTAGCATAAAAATTATGCGCAATTAATTCAGCAGGCTTCTCGTATTTTTTTGCGGAGGTCAGCACACCACAGCAACACCCGCAACAAAGGCAAATACAAAAAGGTTGAAGTGAATTACCGGGTTGCAGGACTAATCCCTCCCGTTCAGCCCGGTTAATGATTTCCATGCACTCGTCTTTAGTAATGGTTCTGGCCTTTCCCCTATCTAAATAATTTTTCGCGTCAAACATCAAACAAACTTCAATATCTTTAGTTTGTTTGCAGGGCTTACCAAGTATTGCCTCCCCTTCCTTGCAAACACAATTTGCCACCTGAATGGACTTGTTTGTCTTCTCCACAATTTCCCGCATATTATCGTATGTGGCGATATTAAATTCCGGGGCAATAGCCTTCATATGTGGACTTGCACGCAGTTGTGGCAATGAAGACTTAAAAAATTCATCATTAAAACCCTCATCGAAATACTGATGAATCAGCTCCATCATTTCTTTGCTTAACTCCCCTAGCTGATTTTCAAACATCCCAATGGCAAGCATTGCATTACTATATTTGAATGGCTCCGAATTGGACCTGCTGATAGCACCTTTCATAAACATATCATGAAGTATTGTTGCTACCTTATCGGGCACGTAAGAAATCCCGAATTTTTTTCCAATTCTTTTCCTTACCGTTTCCACGGAAGCATTTCCCAGACTCAGGCAAAGTGCCACTTTTACCTCGATGGGTGTAAAAAGTAATTGCAGAATCCTTATTTCTACTCCTGAATTTGTTTTAGGATACCCAATGGGCAGCTTATCGAGATGCTCCTGTAACAATCTGTAATATATAATTTCTGAATCCATCACTTAATGTTACGAAATAAAATATGAAAGTCAAAAAATAAAGTCCGAAACCTTAGTATCCATATTTCGTATCTGGGAACTTGGGGTCGGACTTGTAAAATCTTTCAGCAGGGAACTATTATAATCACATAATTGATTCAGAAGTGATTAAGTAGGCCTCATGAAAAAAGCTGCTAACTTCTTGTTATTCAATTATAACGGTTCTTTTTTAAGTGCGGGGGACTTCCCGATGTACCCTAAAATCCGACTTGCGGATTTTAGGGTACATCGGGATCAGGAGAACCTTTGTGCAACAGAGGAAGGCTCAAGAGAAAGATTTGCTCTTTACTTGGCATAGAAAATGAGATACAAGTAAAAACCTACTATTCGAAAGGAGTGTATATATTAATTGAAAATTTAATACTCACCGAATTAGTTAAGAACAGGCTTCACAAAGGACAAAACCACAGATTCTATTATTGGCAAAATAAAACAAAACAGGAAGTTGATTTAATTATTGACTCCATTGATGGCCCTCAGACTTATGAAATAAAATCTGGCATGACAATGAATGATAGTTATTTTTCAAACCTGAAATACTGGCAAAAAATAACAGGAGAAGAAACTAAAAATCTAAATGTTATATATGGAGGAGATACCAACTTAAAGACTTCAATTGGCAATTACATTTCCTGGAAAAGCCTTCAGGATCAGAATATCTAAATTCAAACATCAATACCTTCTTTTCTGTATGCGTTCATTTTAATCGAGGAAGAGGAAAGGATAGAGTGAAGTTAAGTGTGAGAGCGGTTTTTCGCTTTGCTCAAAACGAAAAAACAGAGCTCGTGTGATCGCTTTCGCACTCACTCTCACTCTGTTTTTTAGTAGCGGGGACTGGACTCGAACCAGTGACCTTTGGGTTATGAGCCCAACGAGCTACCAACTGCTCCACCCCGCAATATATCTTAAAATAATTCTTTCTTTTAACGTTCGCATTCCGATTATTCCCCAAACGCGGATGCAAATGTAGCCTTTTGTTTAGTATTCTCAAAAAAAAACGACTATTTTTGACCAGTATTGTGAATAATTAATCACGGGGCTGCTTCACATGTCGCATTTGCCATGTTTAATTTGCGCAGTTTTTTATTTTTTTAATGCAAGTTTGTTAACACAAACATACAATTCTGCGTTTTATATTGGTGCTATTGTGGTAACGCGAAACATTTTCAGTGATTAATCTTTTTTATATAAAACTTGAATTATGCCCCGAGTCATTAACCCAGTTGAAATCGACGCCCTCGAAAAAGAAACACATAAAGACTATTTCGACAGGCATTGCCCTCACATCGTTTGCGAAAACAGTGCGGAAAGAGCTAAGAAGTTTAAGGTCAAGGTTTTAATGGGAAGGGATTACAACCACCCGGATGATGCCGACCATTACATCAGCAATATCCAACTTTGGAACAGAGAGACATTAATCGCTCAGGCACAATTTTCTCCGGGTATGATGAGCAATAATCCGGAACATGTTGAAGTTGATTTCTATATTGTTCCTAAAGTAAGCATGAACCTGTCGGCAATGGCCGTTTGCACAAAACACGGCCTATGGCAGAGCGAATCCAAAGAAGTAAAAGTTATAGAATAATGAACCTACTGTAATGGCTGAAGAAAAAAAGAAAAAAAGAAAACTCATAAATAAACTCACACATAAGTACCGTCTTGTAATGCTTAACGACAGTACTTTTGAAGAAGTAGGTTATCTGCGGCTTTCAAGACTTAATACTATTTCAGTGGGAGGTACACTTATCATACTTTCCATTGCCCTTGTTTATATCAGTATCGCCTACACTCCTATCAGAGAGATGATTCCCGGTTACCCGAACTCAGAAATGAGAAACAAAATCGTTCAAAATGCTATTTTGCTCGACTCCCTAAAGGAAGAACTCCGCTACAGAGACCAGTTTTTTCAAAACCTCAACCAGATTATCACAGGGCAGTCGCCTGAGGAATATATGAACACCAAAGCCGATAGTCTGGCCAATTACCAATATTTGTCCTTTACTCGTTCAACTTCTGATTCTGCTTTAAGACAAGAGATCGATCTTGATGAAAAACTTCGTGTGCCTGTAACTGATAATCCCCAGAATATTACCAAACTGGAAAAGATGCATTTTTTTACGCCAGTTCGGGGAGTTGTTACTAATTCCTTCAGTTCACTGGATTCGCATTTTGGAACCGATATTGTCGCTGCTCCAAATGAAGTTGTTAAAGCAACTCTCGATGGTACTGTTATCATGGCAAGTTGGACACTCGAAACAGGCTATGTCATGCAGATTCAGCACGCAAATAACCTGATATCAATTTATAAGCATAATGCCGAACTTCTTAAAAAAGTTGGGATGAGAGTAAAAGCGGGAGATGCTATTGCAATTGTCGGTAACTCAGGTGAACTAACCACTGGACCTCATCTTCACTTTGAACTTTGGCAAAATGGAATCGCCCTGAATGCTGAGTCTTATATAATGTTTTAGTAAAAAAATGACTTCAAACTTTCAATGAAAAAACGAATAGCCATCCTCGGTTCCACAGGTTCAATCGGAAATCAGGCTATTGAAGTTATTGCTTCAAATCCGGATAAGTTTGAAATAGAGGTGCTTACTGCATTTAACAATGCTGAACTTCTCATTAAACAGGCAATTCAATATGTCCCAAATGTTGTGGTAATCGGTAACGAAGAAAAATATCAGCTAGTAAAAGAAAGTCTTTCAAATTTCCCGATTAAGGTTTATGCCGGAATGGAAGCTATCAATCAGGTTGTGCTAATGGATACCATTGATATGGTTCTAACAGCTATGGTAGGCTATTCCGGATTGGCCCCCACCCTTGCAGCAATAAATTCAGGAAAAAACATTGCTCTGGCAAACAAGGAAACCATGGTTGTAGCCGGTGAAATGATCCGTAAACTGGCAATTGAAAAGCAAATAAATATCATTCCAGTCGATTCAGAGCACTCAGCAATCTTTCAATGTCTCACTGGAGAAGAAAATAATGCAGTGGAAAAGCTCATTCTTACTGCCTCCGGTGGACCTTTCCGGGAAAAATCTATTGAATTTGTTAAAACTGCGAATAAAGAACAGGCTCTGAATCATCCTAACTGGTGCATGGGTGCAAAAATTACTATCGACTCTGCATCAATGATGAATAAAGGTCTTGAAGTGATCGAGGCCCGATGGCTTTTTGATGTTCCTCTGGAAAAAATAGAAGTTTTGATTCATCCTCAATCAATTATACATTCCATGGTACAGTTTGAGGATGGCTCAGTAAAGGCACAGTTGGGTTTACCGGATATGCGGCTTCCGATTATGTATGCATTCGGATTCCCCTACAGAATAAAATCAGAATTTCCACGTTTAAACTTCCTAGATCATCCTATTCTCAGTTTTGAATCCCCAGATACAAAAAAATTTCGTAACCTTGCAATCGCTTACGAAGCTCTGCGAAAAGGAGGAAACTGGCCCTGCATTATGAATGCTGCCAACGAAATCAGCGTGAATGCCTTCCTTTGTGAGAGAATTGGATTTATGGAAATGTCGGAGATTATTGAAAAGGTTCTGGAAAAATCCAACTTTATCCTGAATCCCGGCATTGAAGAACTTAAATTTTCAGATCGTGAAGCAAGAATATTGGCAAATGAACTAATTGATTAAATGAATGGAAATTTTTATTAAAACATCGCAGTTTTTATTAAGTCTCTCGATCCTCATTTTACTGCATGAGGCTGGACACTTTGCTTTTGCCAAGATTTTTAAAACCCGGGTCGAGAAATTCTACCTTTTCTTTGATCCATGGTTCTCCCTTTTAAAGAAAAAAGTCGGGGAAACCGAATATGGTCTCGGCTGGTTGCCTTTAGGGGGATATGTGAAAATATCAGGAATGATAGATGAATCCATGGATAAGGAAGCTATGAAGCTGCCTCCACAACCATGGGAGTTCCGCTCAAAACCGGGTTGGCAACGACTTTTGATTATGCTCGGGGGAGTTACGGTAAACTTCCTTTTGGCACTGGTAATATACGCTCTTGTTTTGTTTAACTGGGGAGAAAGCTATATCTCCACAAAAAGTCTTACCGCCGGTATCATGGTCGATTCAGTTGCCATGGACATGGGCTTACGCAATGGTGATAAGATTCTATCCATAGATGGAAAAGAAACCGATAATGTATTGCTCATTGTCCACGATATTGTGGTTAATGATGCTCAGACGATTCAGATCGAAAGAGACGGAAACCTTATGGAAATTGATGTTCCTGAAAGAATAATTGCTCCTCTCCTGAAAGTAACCTATCCGATCCTTCCTCGTCTTCCATTCTATATTCAGGATTTCGGCAAGGATTCTCCCGCTAAAAAAGCAGGAATGGAAATTAACGATCGGATAATAGGAGTAAACGGGACTTCCATTCAATATTGGGATCAATTTAAAGATATCGTTCCAAATTATAAAGACCAGACTGCTGTAATTACAGTTCTCAGGAATGAAAAAGACACACTAAATCTGAATGTAGCTGTAACTTCTGATGCGAAAATCGGAGTAATGATTGATCTGAATTTTGCTCGTTTTTATGATGAGAAAATTGTACACTATACATTCCTGCAATCTATTCCTGCCGGAATAAAAAAAGGTTTCCGTACAGTAAGTTCCTATCTCAAACAGTTGAAACTTCTATTCAAACCCGAAACTAAAGCATATGAATCTATTGGCGGGTTCCTGAAAATCGGAAGCATATTTTCACCGGTTTGGGATTGGCAATCGTTCTGGTCAATGACTGCTTTTCTATCAATTATTCTTGCTGTGATGAATATTCTCCCAATTCCTGCTCTCGATGGAGGCCATGTTGCATTTCTTTTATTCGAAATGATTACCGGACGAAAGCCAGGGGATAAATTTATGGAGTACGCACAAATTACAGGAATGGTGATATTACTTACCCTACTCGTTTATGCAAATGGAAACGATATCATACAACTCTTTAAAAAATAGGCGAACTTGTATTCGCTTTTAGTTTTTTTATTAACTTTGCCACATCTAAAAAAATAAAATTATGGAATACCTGATAATTCTTGGAGCGTTAGGGCCAACAGAACTCATTCTTATTGCACTTGTTGTTATTCTCCTGTTTGGAGGTCGTAAAATTCCTGAATTGATGAAAGGGATTGGACAGGGTATGAAAGAGTTCAAAAAAGCTAGCAGAGAGGGCGATTTGCCGGAAAAAAATGAAGCCGCTCCTGAAACAGATAAAAAATAACATTCTTCATTGATGTTTTAAAAGCACCTTATCCGGGTGCTTTTTTGCTTTCATTTTGTGCGGTATAAATCTGGAAAACTCTCATTAATAAGCTTTTTCGGTAATATTTTCCTGTAAATGCCCATTTTGTTAATTACTTTCACGCTCTCCCCTCCCAACAAGCCATCATTCCTGCTAAATTCGCTTTCATAAAACCAGGTATGAAATTACAGTTCAAAGTATTCCTTATAATGCTTAGTTTTCCGATGCTTCTGTCTTCCGGATTACAAGAAGTATATGTGAAACCTATTAAGGTAGAAAATACTTTGCCAATCGAACCCGATGTTGATCTAACCGATATTAAAAACATTCCTGACCTCTATTTCGAATGTCAGATTGCACAAATGTCAACAGAATCAACTATTCCCCTGTTTTACAATTCCCTAGTAAGAGAATATATCGAAATCTTTCTTGTAGGGAGAAAAAAACAAATCCCCACATTGAGTCAGCTTTCAGGTACCTATTTCCCACTCTTTGAAACTAAACTGGAAACCCTTGGTCTTCCTGAGGAATTGAAATATATACCTGTGATTGAATCAGGGCTGAATCCAAAAGCTCTTTCACCCACTGGAGCTTATGGATTATGGCAATTCAAAGCAGAAACCGGTCGTTCATTCGGATTAATTGTAAATGAAAGCTTGGATGAGCGAACTGACCCCACAAAAAGCACCAAGGCTGCCTGTGATTATCTTAAATATTTATATGGGATTTTCGGCGATTGGCAGTTGAGTCTTCTGGCCTATCATGCAGGACCTGGCACCGTAAAAAACGCAATTAAAAAAGCTGGCGGAAAAACAAGTTTCAATTCAATTTCTGAATATCTGCCTGTTCCCACACAAAGATATTTGCCATCCTATATCGCAATGATGTATGTGCTGAATAATTATAAAAAACATATTTAACCCATTTTTTGAATATAAGGCACAAATTTTGCGGTGTTTCTTCAGAGTCTTCAAGAAATAACTGTATTCAATAAAAATATTTTATCATGTGTCTGAATTTCAATTATTTAAGTATAGGCAAATCATTTCTGATTGTTATTCTCTTAGCTTTTATATCAGCTTCATGTTTGAAGAACCCCGGTTCAGGTGGAACAGGGAAAGGATCATCTCTTCCAAATATTACTGGACCTTCAGGGGAAGTGCTCATTGTAATGGACAACAATCTTCGGAAAAGCGAATCCGGAAGTGTTCTACTTGAAGAACTTGAAAAAGAGTATCCTGCTCTGCCTCAACCCGAACCACTTTTCGATGTAATTCATATTCCTTCCGGAGCATTTGATGATTTATTTAAAATGCACAGATCGATTGTAATAGTTGATGTTTCTTCAACTCACAAATCCCCTGAAATGCTAATTTCGGAAAACAACTGGGCGAAACCACAGATCGTAATCCGACTTTTTGCCTCGGATCCTGAATCGATGAATAAGCTGATTTCCGAAAATAAGGAAAAACTTAGTCGAACACTTCTGCAATATGATAGAAAGAGGCTTGGAGAGGTTTATGCCTCTACAAAGGATGTCACTACTAAGGCATTAATGTCGAAATTCGGGGTGGATATTTCTATTCCCAGAGGGTACAATATCGACATTAACACCGATGAATTTGCTTCACTTTCAATTGAAACAAGCGAAACAAGTCAGGTAATATTTATTTACCGTTATCCGTATTTCGATAAAAACGATTTTACCACAGAAAGACTAATCGCAAAGCGAAATGAATTCTTAAAAAAATATACTGTTGGTTCAAGAGCGGGTTCGCATATGACTACCGCAACTATCTTTCCTCCGATGGCATTCGACATGAAACTTTTTGGTCGCGATTTTGTGGAATTACGTGGCTTATGGGAGCTAAATAAAGGCTATATGGGTGGCCCGTTTTTAAGTCATAGCACACTCGATACTATTCAAAACAAGATTGTTACCGTCGAAGCTTATGTTTACTATCCCAATAATAAAAAAAGAAGTTTGATGAGGCAAATGGAAGCTATTGTTTATTCCTTTAAGTTGCTTTGATGATGAAATTCAACCTCCTTCCGACTTCAGAAATCGAAAAGTTCAGGCTGAATGAACACATCATCCGTGACACCGCTTTGCAGGTCATCAAAGATTTCGCCAGTTTTGGTATGGATGTTTCTTTTCCGGGGGATTTAAATTACGCATATGAGTCACTGTTCCAGCAGCTTAAGTTAATAATTGCCGATTTGCTCGAACGCGAACCTGAAAAACTCTCCGCATTGCTTTACCAGATTGATCTGGATGAATCGAAATTACGAAATGAACCACCTCTCTTCGCAGAATCTGAATTTATCAGTGAGATGGTACTTGAGAGGGAGTTTTTGAAGGTTCTGACAAGACATTATTTTAGTAAAAGACTATAGACGAAGGACTAGAGTCTCATTTCGACAAGCTCAAGGTACAAAATTCTCATTTACTACCGTTTCGTACTTCTGATTCCTAAACCTCGGAACAAATCCCGCCTGCCGGATGGCTTCGGTAATCCCTTCAGCATCAGTTCTAAAAGTTGCTCCTGCCTGCGATACCACGTTTTCTTCAATCATTATTGAACCCAGATCATCAGCTCCTCCGTGAAGACAGAGTTGTGCGGCATGCAAGCCAACCGTTAGCCATGATGCCTGAATATGATCAACATTTATTAAAACTATCCGGCTGATTGCCAATAGTCGCAGGTATTCTACAATTTTAAGACTGTAATCTCCCGGGAAAAGCTCAATCAAACGAGTATCATCTGCCTGAAAAGGCCAGGGTACAAAGGTAACAAAGCCAAATGTTCCTTCAGGTTTTTCAGCCTGCAGGTCACGTATTTTTAATAGATGTTCTATTCTTTGTTCTTTGCTTTCAATGTGTCCGTACATCATTGTTGCAGAGCTTGGCAGATTCAATTTATGTGCCGTTCTCATTACATCCAGCCATTCCGCACTTCCGCACTTCCCTCCAGATATCTTTTTCCTCACTTCATCGCATAAAATTTCAGCACCGGCTCCGGGCAGACTATCCAGACCCGCATCCATAAGCGACAGAAGTATTTCGCGGTATGATTTCTTTTCTTTCCTCGCCAGATAATGAATTTCAGGCGGACCTAAGGCATGGAGTTTCAGCTTAGGAAAAGATTTCTTCAGACTCCTGAATAATTCTGCATAATCAGCCAAACCCAAATCAGGATGCAGTCCACCTTGCAATAATACCTGATCGCCACCAATTTTAAACAGTTCCTCTATTTTTTGATTATATTCTTCAGGGGATGTTATAAACGCATCAATCTGATTAGGTAAACGATGAAAATTGCAGAATCGGCAACGGGCGCTGCAAACATTGGTAATGTTAATGTTTCGGTCGATGATCCATCCAACTTCATTTCCCGGAACCTTAACTTTCCTGATTTCATTTGCGAGCCACATAAGCTCTGATGTTGAAAGCTCCTGATATATAAGTGTAGCCTCAGCTTTTGAAAGAAATTTCTGATTCAGCACCTTAGTGATAATCGCATCGGTTTTCTTCATCCCTCTTTTTTTACAAATGTAAGTATTTGCTTATTTTAAATACCTGTTATCACCGATAATATCTCTTTATAAGCCTATGATTTAAACAATCTTGGCCGGTTATATAACCTAACCGACAGGTGCTTGTCGCTCTCAGGTATTTATGTTTGTTTAATGAATTACGCCGAGGCAGAGCCATCAAGGTATCAAATGGAATTCTTATTTTCCGACCCTCTGGGTCGGGGAACCGAGTTTACGAGCTTTCCGACTTTGGAGGAAATTAAACCACTTCCTTCTCGTCCGCTGTCAAACCTGACGGGTCTTGGACCTAACAGGTTTGATTGATTAAATATATCCCACATGCTCAGCCCACATTGCAACATAATAATCGGAGATTGAAATTTTACATTATCTTTGTCTAACGACTTTCTTCATCAAAAAATAAACTCTATGAAAATCCGAAAAGTTGAAGAATTTCCAATGAAGGACAATGTTGTTCTAATTGGAGCTAAAAACAGTCATTTCACTGAATTTTTATCATCCGATGATGAAAGAAAATACCTAAAGGAAAAACTAGCTGCAAATAAGACGCAAATTACTATTAATCAGTTTTCCCGACAGGTTTTTATTCAAGTCCTGGAAACTGAAAAGAAAACCGATTATCAGGTTTCTGAAAGTTTAAGGATTGCTGCGGCTAAGTTGTTGACTGAGATTAAGTTCCATGAGATCAAAAAAATAACTATTGTTCATATCGACGGTTCCTGCGATGCGGTTTTGGCTTTTGCCGAAGGACTTGCGCTGGCAAACTATCAGTTTCTGAAATATTTTAAAGATCCCGATAAAAAGAAATCTTCCTTAAAAGAAATACGTTTAGCCTGTCCGCTGGTGGAAGACAAATGCATTGAAAACCTTGAGCATTTGATTGAGGCAGTTTATAAAACCCGCGACCTGATTAACGAACCTGCATCTGTATTAACCGCCGTCAGACTGGCAAAGGAAATAGAGGCAATGGGAAAAGAAGCCGGATTTAATGTGGAAGTCCTTAATAAGAAAAAGATAGAATCTTTGAAAATGGGAGGACTTTTGGCCGTCAACCTTGGAAGTATTGATCCGCCTACATTTTCGATTCTGGAATACAAACCGGCCGGTGCTAAGAATAAAAAACCAATTGTTCTTGTTGGAAAAGGGATAATTTTCGATACTGGAGGCCTAAGTCTTAAGCCTACTACCGATTCTATGGATTACATGAAATGCGACATGTCGGGAGCCGCTGCTGTTGCCGGCACATTTTATGCTATTGCAAAGGCGCAAATCCCTGTTCATATTATAGGTCTTATCCCCTCAACAGATAACCGTCTGGATGGAAACGCTTATGCACCGGGAGACATTATCCATATGTTCGATGGAACTACAGTTGAAGTGCTGAATACAGACGCTGAAGGAAGAATGATTCTTGCCGATGCACTTTCCTATGCAAAAAAATACAAACCAAGTCTTGTAATTGATATTGCAACCCTTACCGGAGCTGCATCAGCAGCCATTGGCAGCTATGGAATCGTGTGTATGGGAAATGCTGACAGTGAGGTGATGAACAAACTCAAAACAAGTGGAAATAAAGTATACGAACGACTTGCAGAATTTCCATTCTGGGATGAATATGCAGATCTTATAAAATCTGATATTGCCGACCTTAAAAATATAGGCGGAAAATCGGCCGGCGCCATAACAGCAGGAAAATTTCTGGAGCATTTTACCGATTATCCATTTGTTCATTTTGACATTGCCGGTCCTGCATTTATTAAAAAAGCCGATGCGTACAGAACAGCCGGTGGCACAGGCGTTGGTGTAAGGTTACTTTATAATTTCCTGAAAAATTTATAGTCAAAAAATATACTGAAAGAGTCGGGCACAGGAGGTTGAGAGGGGCAACAAGATTGGGAAGTAATCCTTACAATACAAACATCAGTAAAACAGTTTTACATTTTTTAAAAACACATCATAGAAGTATTTATAAGATATAGATCTTTGAACAAAGTCAGAAATAAAAATGAGCGACGAGAAAATAAAAATAGGCATAACCCACGGTGATATCAACGGCATTGGTTACGAAGTGATTATTAAAACACTGATGGATACCAGAATTCTGGAGCTTTGTATCCCAATAGTATATGGATCGCCTAAGGTAGCTGCATATCATCGCAAGGCTCTGAATATTGATAATTTCAGTTTTAATACAATTAATACTGTTGAAGAAGCCAACGAGAAACGTGCCAGTATCATCAATTGTATCGATGAAGATATACGAGTGGAACTTGGCAGAAGTACTCAAGCTGCGGGTGAATCATCATACCTTGCTCTCGAAGCAGCAATAAAAGATCTGCGCGATGGTAAAATCCAGGCTGTCGTTACTGCACCAATAAACAAGCACAATATTCAATCTGAGCGCTTCCCTTTCAGCGGACACACAGAATATTTTCAGGCATATTTTGATGCCGATGAGGTTCTTATGTTAATGGTTGGAAGTCTTCTTAAAGTGGGAGTTGTAGCGGGACATATTCCAATGAGTCAGCTTGCTACATATATTACAAAAGATAAGATTCTTTCCAAACTCCGGATACTAAACCAATCGCTTAAGGAAGATTTCGGAATACGTAAACCAAGAATCGCTGTTCTTTCTTTAAATCCTCATGCGGGAGATGGAGGTGTTATTGGTACTGAGGAAATCGACACCATAATCCCTGCTCTGGATCAGGCGAAAACTGAGAATATACTTGCAATGGGACCTTACGCCGCAGATGGGTTTTTCGGATCGGGCAATTTTACAAAATTTGATGCCATACTCGCGATGTATCACGACCAGGGCCTTATCCCATTCAAAACCATCGTAGTCGATGAAGGCGTAAATTTTACTGCCGGACTGCCTGTTATACGAACCTCACCCGCTCATGGAACAGCCTATGATATCACCGGTAAGGATGAAGCTCATTTTGGTTCTTTCCTTAATGCACTATATCTGGCCTGTGATGTTCATAAAAACAGAGAGCTCTACAAAACAATTAATAAAAACCCACTACCTACAGGCCTTCCGGAAGAACTTCTGGGGGCAAAAGATGCGTGAGTTTCGTAAAACCTGGATTTCTTTTCTGCGATATTCTTTTAATCTGTTTAAAAAAAAATTAATTATTGTGATTACATACGTGATCATGGTCGTGCCCTTGCCCATGATGCTTTTCATGTTGTTGGCAACTTGAACCACTGTCTTCTATCAAACCAGCAATAAATTGTTTTATAACATCGGCAGCATCGCCCGAACAACCGCGCACTACCTCAATTCCTGCATTATTCAGAACATTAATTGCGCCACCACCAATACCGCCCGCAAGCATAATTGATACTCCGTTTTGTGCTAATATGCTTGCAATATTTGATTTGCACCCACACCCTTGCTCGGATTTAATAGTTTGCATCGCTTCAATTTCTTTGTTGTCCGAAATTGAATAAATATTATAAAATTCACAATGACCAAAATGGTCGTCTATTTGGTTACTCTTTGTTACTGGAACTGCAATTTTCATGATGTTACTCTCCTTTATTTAAGTTTGTTTGAAAATATTTTAATCGTTTTCCCTTGCCTTTACCGTTAGAATTTTTTGAATGATGTTGTTTCCCTTGCCCTTGCCCTAGTTCACCGACTTGTTTTAATTCTTCTTCCGTTTTATGACACTTTCCAAGTTTTCTGCCTGTTTTCGATCCTTGACCTTCGGGTCCTTTGTGATTTAAGTTTGACATTTTATAAAACTTACATTTATTGTAACTTATTTTTCATTTTTTAACTGATTCAAATTGATTAATTCGTCTGTTCCAAATACTTTGCAATTTTTGCATTTTATGTGATTTTCAATGCCTTGTATTAATTTATAACATTTTGAACACCTATACCAATCTTGCTCAAATTCATAGTTCCCGCCTTCAATTTCTATTGCTTTACATTCAACAAATGCCTTTGCAATGGTTTTTAATGCTTTGTTATAAATTCGTGTAATTGTTGGGCGTGAAACATTCATCTGTTTTGCAGCTTGATCTTGCGATTGCAAATCATAATCAATCAATTTTATACATTCATATTCTTCAAATTTTAGTGTAACTATTTCCTTTGTGCACAAAGAAATTCCAAAAGGTTTGAAGCCTTTCATTTTAGGGGGTTCGCAAATTTTTCTACTTTTCTGTGGACGTGGCATATTTAAAATGAAGTTTCCATTTTCACAATTTTCCTGAAAAGTAATGAACCTACGTTCATTATCCAAATATTTCAACATAAATTCTCAATTTATTTTGAACTTATGTTCATTATCGCATAATCAATAAGTTAATTTACAATTGGAAACATTAGAAAAGATTGAAGATTCAGAAACCAGACAATAAAAAGTGGTTATCCAAAATATTTTAAAGAATTTTTTGAAAATCGAATTGCCTTAATATAAGTCACTTCATCGGTTTTCCTTTAACAATGCTCTCAAGCATAGAATAAGTAATCCATAATACCTATTTTTAGGGTCATAAGTCACTGAAGGTTTTAAATCTTGTTTATAAACTCTATGTTATGGCCAAATTTACCCGCGAAGATGCATTGAATTACCATTCCCAGGGACGTCCAGGGAAACTCGAAGTAATACCAACCAAGCCCCACAGCTCGCAACTTGATCTCTCACTTGCCTATTCGCCTGGGGTTGCTGAACCTTGTCTCGAAATTGAAAAACACCCTGAAGATGCATACAAATATACCATGAAGGGTAACCTTGTGGCAGTAATATCAAATGGAACAGCCGTACTTGGTCTTGGCGATATTGGTGCTCTTGCTGGTAAACCTGTTATGGAAGGAAAGGGATTATTGTTTAAAATATTTGCCGATATCGATGTTTTTGATATTGAAGTGGATTGTAAAGAAATTGAAGCCTTTATCCAGGTTGTAAAAGGGATAGCTCCAACTTTTGGAGGAATAAATCTCGAAGATATAAAAGCTCCGGAGTGTTTCGAAATTGAGGAAAGATTAAAAAAAGAACTGCCAATTCCTGTATTTCATGATGATCAGCATGGCACCGCAATCATTTCAGCTGCCGGCTTGATAAATTCACTTGAACTAATCGGGAAAAAAATTGAAGACATAAAAATAGTTGTCAATGGCGCAGGCGCATCGGCAATTTCCTGTTCAAGATTGTACATCTCCCTGGGTGCAAAAAAGGAAAACCTGCTAATGGTTGATAGTGTAGGTGTTTTACAAACCAGCCGCACTGACCTGAACCGTTATAAAAAAGAATTCGCCATTGATACTCCCCTGAAAACCTTAGCTGAAGCATTAAAAGGAGCTGATGTATTCCTGGGTCTTTCAAAGGGTAATGTGATGTCTGCAGAAATGCTGGCTTCCATGGCAAAAAATCCAATTGTTTTTGCAATGGCCAATCCAACACCTGAGATTTCTTATGAAATAGCTATGGCAACAAGGAAGGATCTTATCTTCGCAACAGGTCGTTCTGATTATCCAAACCAGATCAATAATGTACTAGGATTTCCCTACATTTTCCGTGGCGCTCTAGACGTACGAGCCAGTACCATTAACGAAGCCATGAAAATCGCTGCCGTTAAAGCCCTTGCTGAACTTGCTAAGGAAGATGTTCCAGAATCAGTTAATGCTGCTTACAAATCAAAAAATCTTGTTTTTGGAAGAGAATATATCATCCCTAAACCCGTTGATCCAAGGCTTATTACCAGAGTTGCTCCCGCTGTAGCCAAGGCTGCCATTGAATCGGGTATTGCCGGAAATATTATTACCGATTGGGATAAATACAAGACTGAGCTTAGCAAACGACTTGGTCTCGACAATCAGATCATTCAGGACATCCGCTTCAAAGCCCGCCAAAGGTCTAAACGTGTTGTATTTGCTGAAGCTGGCGATTATAAAGTTCTGAAAGCTGCTCAGGAGCTCATTCATGATAACATTTGCGTACCAATTTTACTGGGCAACCGCGAGGAAATTGAAAAGGCAATAGCTGAAAATCATTTAGATCTGGGTAGCGTAAATATTATCGACCCTAAATGCAAGGAAGAAGAAATCCGTAGAAATGCTTTTGCCCGTTTGTTATATGATAAAAGAAAACGCAAGGGTCTGAATTTCCAAGAAGCTCAGGAACTCGTTTACAATAATAATTATTTTGGCGTTCTGATGGTTGAAACTGGCGAGGCCGATGCATTTCTGTCTGGATTCTCCAGCAAATACGCGGATGTAATAAGACCGGCGATACAAATAGCGGGCACAAATAATCCCCAGAAACATATTGCGGGAATGTACCTTGTTCAGACAAAAAAAGGACCCTATTTCTTTGCCGATACAACCGTAAACGTGCAGCCCTCAGCTCAAACACTGGTAGATACAACCCTGCTGACTGCCAAAGCTGTTGAACGCTTTAATATCACTCCGCGCATAGCCATGGTTTCTTACACAAATTTTGGTTCACTTCGGGTGGGAAGTCCTTCAAGAGTTCACGACGCAGTCGAAATTCTCCACCGCGATTATCCTGAAATCATTGTTGATGGGGAGATGCAGGCAAACTTCGCATTTAACAAAGAACTCAGGCAGAAGAAATTCCCATTTACAAAGCTTCAGGATATGGATGTAAACACCATTATCTTCCCAAATCTCAGCTCCGGAAATATTGCCTATAAAATGATGCAGGAAATTGGTGGCGCAGAGGTTATCGGACCGATAGTACTTGGTCTTGGTAAACCAATCCACGTTCTGCAACTTGAAAGTTCTGTAAGGGAAATTGTAAATATGGCAACCATTGCGGCTTTGGATGCGCAGAGTTATGAGGATGAACATAGGGAAAGGTAGAAGGCAGAATTAAGCTCTCATTTCGACAAGCTGAATGCGAAAAATTCTAAATTCCATTTTATTTTTGCGTATTTTTAGACCAAAATACAAACTATGTTTGAATTCATAGAGGGGAAGCTTATTGAAAAAACACCTGCTCATCTGGTTCTGCAGGCCGGAGGTATAGGATATTTCATTAATATCTCGGTATTTACCTATTCCGGATTGCAGAATCTTTCAGAAGCAAAAATCTATGTTCATCAGGTCGTTCGCGAAGATGCTCACATACTTTTCGGATTTCTCGACAGGGAAGAAAGAAACATGTTTCGATTGCTGATTTCGGTTAATGGAATTGGTCCTAATACTGCCCGTGTAATTTTATCCTCAATTTCCTCCTCCGAAGTAGAGCTATTTATTCTTGAAGGAAATGTAAAAGCATTCCAGGATGTTAAGGGGATTGGTCTGAAAACCGCACAGCGTATCATTGTCGACCTTAAAGATAAAGTTGGTAAAGGAGGTACTCCCTCTGATTTATTTATTTCGGAACGCAATACTATCCTCGAAGAATCGTTATCTGCATTAGTCGCCCTTGGATTTGTCAAGAAGCAAGCTGAAAAAGTTCTTGGCACCATCATAATAAAAAATCCGGGTTGTACTGTTGAAGAGGCTGTGAAACAGGCATTAAAAATGTTGTAACTTACTTTTTTTGAGAAGGCTAAACTCATACATACCCGCACTGGTCATCACCTTGTTCCTGCCCATGTTGTCTGCATTTTCAAATGCAATTAACAGAAACGGGAACGAGTTATTTTTCCTGCGTGAAAATCCTGGAGCCATTGAAACTTCTCCCCCTGATTCAACCGGATTGAAATACCCTTTCTCTCAAAAAAACAACTATCCGTTTTCTAACAGCGGCAGCACATCCCCTCTTTACCTTAAAGATCCTTCAAATATTACCAGAGTTGTTGAATACGATCCCGTTACAGGCACTTATTCATTCACAGAGAAGGTGGGAAGCCTCAGCTACCGCAATCCTTCTGTGATGACGTACGATCAGTACCGCAACTACGAATTCAAAAAATCAAAACAAGACTACTGGCGCTCAAAATCCAGCGGTGAAAATCTCTCAAAACAAGCTTCATTCATGCCCCAGATTAGTGTCGGGGGAGAGGCTTTCGATCGCGTATTTGGTAGTAACACAATCAATATAGTTCCTTCAGGAAGTGCAGAGCTTATTTTTGGCTTTAACCTTTCGAAAGTTGATAATCCAACCTTAACAGAAAAACTCAGGAAAACCCCAAGTTTTACCTTCGAGGAGAAAATTCAGATGAATGTTGCCGGATCCATAGGCGACAAGATGAAACTGGATGTGAATTACAATACCGAAGCCACTTTCGATTTCGAAAACAAAACCAAGCTGGAATATGCTGGTAAAGAAGATGAAATCATTAAAAAAATTGAAGCTGGTAATGTATCTCTTCCTCTATCCGGCTCGCTGATTACTGGTAGCCAGAGCCTTTTTGGTATCAAAACGGAAATGCAGTTTGGTAAAATGACCATGACTACGATACTCTCGCAGCAAAAAGGTGAAACTTCTGTAATTGAAGTACAGGGTGGGGCTCAAAAACAGGACTTTTCAATAACTGTAGATGACTACGACGCGAACAAGCACTTCTTTCTTTCGAATTATTTCAGGAATAATTACAATAGTGCTCTTGCAAATCTACCTGTAATAAATTCAGGGATAACCATCACGCGAATCGAGGTCTGGATAACCAATAAAAACAGCAATTTCGAAGAGTCCCGTAACATAGTAGCCTTTAACGATCTTGGTGAAGCAAACCCGTTTAGTCCAAGTTATAATCGTACTGAGGCCGGTGATTTCCCCCGAAATGAAGTTAATAATCTTTTCGATGTAATTACAACTGGAGCCCTCTCAGGAGCCCGCAAAATAAACGATGTAACTAAAATTCTTTCCGGAGATCCTAATTTTATTTTAAGCCGTGATTTTGAGAAAATCGAAAACGCCCGATTGCTCTCAGAACGCGAATATTCCTTAAATTCCCAACTCGGTTATATCTCTCTAAACGGAGCCCTGAACGCCGATGAAGTTCTGGCAGTAGCATACGAATACACTTACAACGGAAAAAATTATCGTGTTGGTGAATTGTCGTCTTCTGCGGGTGTGAGTGCCCCTGACGCTCTCTACCTAAAAATGCTGAAAGGCACGAATTTCACGCCGTATAGCCCTTCCTGGAAACTGATGATGAAGAACGTTTATGCTATTGGGGCCTATCAGGTAGATCCCGCAGATTTTACGCTTGAAGTTTTGTATCAGGATGATAAAACCGGTAACGCCATTAACTACATCCCCGAAGGAAATCTGAATAAAAAAATACTACTTAAACTTCTGAACCTTGATAATCTAAACTCTCAAAACGATCCTTATTCAGATGGTTTGTTTGACTTTATCAGCGGCGTTACCATAAACCCATCCAATGGCCGTGTTTTCTTCCCCGTTCTTGAACCTTTCGGTGAAGATCTTGCGAAAGTTATTCGTGCAAACGTAGATAACCCTGAAACTGTTATCGACAAATACGTTTTTCAGGCACTGTACGATTCCACAAAAACCAAGGCACAGCAGATGGCCGAGAAAAATAAATTCAAACTGGCAGGTGAATACCAGTCATCCTCCAGTTCTGAAATTATGCTGAATGCCATGAACGTTCCTCAGGGATCTGTAAAAGTTAGTGCAGGAGGTCGCGAACTGGCTGAAAATGTTGACTTTACTGTTGATTACACACTTGGACGTGTTACCATTATTAACCAGGGACTTCTGGAATCCGGTACTCCCCTGAAAATTTCACTGGAAAGCAACTCATTGTTTAGCATCCAGACCAAAACCCTGGTAGGGACCCATCTTGAATATAAAATCTCTGATAACTTTAATCTGGGAGGCACTGTTATGAACCTCACAGAACGTCCTCTAACACAAAAAGTTAATATTGGAGACGAGCCTATTTCAAATACTATCTGGGGATTAAATGGTTCTTATCGAACTGAATCTCAGTGGCTTACAAATATGATTGATAAGCTTCCTCTTCTTGAAACAAAAGAACCTTCCTCAATTACGATGATTGGTGAATTTGCACAGCTTGTGCCCGGACATTCGAAAGCCATTGAGAAAAAAGGGAATGCCTATATCGATGATTTCGAAGGAAGCGAAACTTCAATTGATATGAAATCATTCTCGGCATGGTCTCTGGCAAGTACACCGAGTTACGGAAAATTTAAAACTGACTCGGAATTCTCCAACGATCTTCGATATGGCTATAACCGCGCCCTGCTTGCCTGGTATGTGATTGACCCTCTATTTTCACGCAATAATTCTCTCACTCCCGACCATATTGCTCAGACAGAAAGTCTTCAGTCGAGTCATTATGTCAAGGAGGTTTTCGAAGAGGATATCTTCCCCAACAAAGATAACCCAAGCGGTATTCCAACAAATATTTCTGTGCTTAATCTGGCATATTATCCGAATGAACGCGGGTCATACAATTATGACACAACAAATATTAACACTGATGGAACCCTCACAAATCCTGAGGATCGCTGGGGAGGTATCATGAGGGAATTGCAATCAACCGATTTCGAAACTTCGAATATCCAGTTTATCGAATTCTGGCTGATGGATCCTTTTGTTGAAATGCCGGGTAAACTCGGTGGTGACTTGTATTTTAACCTTGGGAATATTTCTGAAGATGTATTAAAAGACAGCCGGAAATCATTTGAAAATGGCTTGCCCTCAACTGCCGATGTGATTCAGGTTGATACAACAGTATGGGGAAGGATTCCGAAAGTCCAGTCACTTGTAAACGCCTTCAGCAATGAAAATGCTGCCAGAGTTTATCAGGATGTTGGATTAGATGGACTTTCCAACGAAGATGAATCGACCTTCTTCGCGAAATTTCTTACTGCTGCTAAGGGGAAAATAACTGATCCCGATGCACTTGCAAAACTTCAGGAAGACCCATCATCAGACAATTTCCATTACTTCAGGGGATCTGATTACGACAGGGATAAACTTGATATCCTTTCTCGCTACAAAAGATATAACGGTCTGGAAGCCAATTCACCTACTTCTGAACAGACGAAAGAATCCTATCCAACAACCGGAACAACCCTTCCTAATGTTGAAGATATAAACAGAGATAACACCCTTAGTGAATCGGAAGGCTTCTATTCATACAGGGTTAGCATAAGGCCTGGAGATCTTGAAATCGGCAAGAACTATATTATCGATAAAGTTACAGATGATACCAAATTTCCAAATGATAAAGTCTCCTCTGTAAACTGGTATCAATTCCGCGTTCCTATTAGTAATTACGAAAATGTCGTTGGTGGAATCCAAGATTTTAAATCCATCCGGTTCATGAGAATGTTTCTTACCAACTTTTCTGATACCGTTATAATGCGATTTGCTAAACTCGACCTTGTAAGGGGAGAATGGCGACGGTACAATCTGGAGTTTAATGAAGGTGGAGAAGACTGGACCGGCTACGAACCTGTTGATGGGACATTTGATATTTCGGCTGTTAATATTGAAGAAAACGCCGGTAAACAACCCGTGAACTATGTTTTACCTCCGGGAATCACCAGAGTAATTGACCCAACAAATCCGCAATTGAGGCAATTAAACGAACAATCAATTGTTCTGAAGGTAAATGGCCTTGAAGATGGCGATGCCCGTGCAGCTTACAAAAACGTGAGTCTGGATGTAAGGCAGTACAAGAGAATTGAGATGGAAGCCCACATGGAAGCTATTACTGACGTGCCTTTGCGCGATTATGAAATAACTGCTTTCATCCGTATCGGATCCGATTATAAGAGCAATTTCTATGAGTATGAGGTGCCTTTGAAAGTAACTCCTTCTGGAAAATATAACGACGACAAAAGTACCGACAAGCTTCTGGTATGGCCCCGCGATAACCGCTTTGATATTGAACTCGCAGTTTTCCAACAGGCCAAACAAGCCAGAAATGATGCCATGGGGCTTGCAAACTCTGATGTGAGCCTTTCAACTATTTTTACCATCGTTGATAAATATGGAAATAAAGTAAGTGTTTCCGGAAACCCAAATATGTCAAATGTAAGAACTATCATGATCGGTATCAGGAATCCTAAAGCCTCAAACAACCCTGGAACCGATGATGGCCTTCCCAAATCTGCAGAAGTCTGGCTCAACGAACTCCGGATGAGTGATTTTAATGAAAAAGGTGGATGGGCCGCCAACGGCAGGGTTACTACAAAACTTGCGGATGTAGGTACTATTACTTTCGCAGGAAATACAAGCACTCCGGGATTCGGAAGCATCGACAAGAAAGTACAGGAAAGAGATAAAGAAAGAGTTTACCAATATGACCTTTCCAGTAATTTTGAACTTGGTAAATTTTTCCCTGTTAAATCGGGAGTGTCGATTCCAATTTATATGGGCCTCTCCGAAGAATTTATCAATCCCGAATATAACCCTCTTGATCCCGACATTCTCGTTGAAGTAGCAATGAAAAATGCAAAAACAAAAGACGATCGTAATAAAATAAAAGAAAAATACCAAGATTATACCCAGAGAAGAAGTATCAACTTTACCAACGTAAGGGTTGTGAAAAAGGAAGGCAAACCTCGTTTTTATGATCTTGCTAACTGGTCGACCTCATATTCTTATAACGAAATTTTCAGCCGGAACATTGGAACCGAATATTATAATCAGAGAAAATACCGTGGTTCACTGAACTATACCTATAATGCCCGGCCAAAGAATGTAAGTCCCTTTGCAAAATCAAAAGCAATGAAATCTCAGTATTTTAAGCTGATAAAAGATTTCAACTTCTATTATGCTCCTTCCCTGATTTCTTTCAGAACCGACATGAGCAGGTATTACACCGAAAGAAAGTTAAGGAACCTCAATAATCCATATCTAGAGATTGAGCCTACCTTTAAAAAAGATTTCACATGGAATCGGTATTACGATCTGAAATATGATATCACACGCTCCCTGAAATTCGATTTTAACGCTACAAATATCGCAAGGATTGATGAACCTGAAGGCAGGATGAACCGTGGCGACGCTGATTATGAGATTAAACGCGACTCCATACTTCAGGAGATTTATTCATTTGGACGTACAACAAGCTATATGCATCAGTTCAATGTCCAATATAATCTCCCCCTGAACAAAATCCCATTCCTGAATTGGATGACTCTGACGACCCGCTATAATGTTTCATACGGCTGGGATACCGGGCCTATTCTAAGTAACCCGAACATTGACCTCGGTAATACTCTGAAGAATTCAAATTCATGGCAACACATTGGACAGTTGAATTTGAGTAATCTTTATAATAAAGTTCCGTATTTCAAAAGCATCAGTGAGAAATACCGGTCTAAAGGGGGAAAAGGAAAACCCAGTTCGAAAACCGGCGCAAAACCAGGAACAAAACCTGCTGATGCACGAACCAAAACAGTAAATTTTGTTAAGGAAAATCAGCTTTTGAGAGCGAATTACCCTCGTTCATTCCAGCATAAGTTGAAAACTGAAGACATTAAAGTGAAAGTTACTGACGCTAGCGGCAAAGAGATAACCGTTAAGGTGGATATTATTAATGAAAACCGCATAACTCTTACTTCTTCGGAAGAAGCCAGAGGTTGTAAGGTCGAAATAATCGGAACAAAAAATTTAGGCCAAAATCCACTGATTTTTATCGCTGATAATTCGGTTCGCATCCTGACTGGCTTCAAAAGTATCGGCATCACCTATAACACAGACGGTGGTACCGTTCTGCCGGGGTATAAACCTGCAACACGTATCATGGGTATGCAGAATTATAACGGCCTTCAGGCTCCCGGCTGGAAATTTATAAGTGGATGGCAGGATAACTCATTTGCACAAAGCGCATTTGACAATGGATGGCTTTCAAAGGATTCATTGATAAACCAACCTTACTTAATGAACACCGGTGATAAGCTTATTCTGAAAGCAACATTTGAGCCATTTGACGGACTCAGAGTAGACCTCACTGCAAATAGAAGTATTGGTGAAAATAAAAGTGAATTTTATATTGCAGATAAGTTTGGAAATCTTCCGGTTCAGGCCGACAGAGGGAAAAGAATCACCGGGAATTTTTCAATGTCATACCTTTCCTGGGGAACCGCCTTCGAAAGAATTTACAATAAAGACAAGGATTTTAGCTCTGCGGCTTTCGACGATCTAAAAAAAGATTATCGGCAGATCATCTCATCCCGGCTTGCCAATCCTACTGATACCGCTGACAATAACGGATTCTATCCGGGTTATGGCTCAAATTCACAAGACGTACTGATTCCTGCGTTCCTTGCAGCTTATGGAGGTAGAGATCCTAATAAAGTAGGACTTAATACTATACCTTCTATATTACAGATGATGCCTAACTGGCGAATTACTTTTGACGGTTTAAGCAACCTGGAATTCGTAAAGCGTTACTTTAAGAGTATCAGTCTGAGTCATGCTTATCGCTCTTCATACACCATTGGAAATTATATCACAAATCCCGATGATATTTTTGAAACCCTCGATAATCAGGGAAATCTGATTCCGAAATATGATATATCTGTTGTCAGTATTGCAGAACAGTTTAGCCCGCTTCTCGATATCAATATGGATTGGAACAACAGTCTTACTACCAAACTCGAATTTAAGAGATCCCGTAATCTTTCACTAAGTACCTCCAATAACCAGATCAACGAAGTAAACAGTAAGGAAGTGGTTTTCGGGGCAGGTTACCGCTTTAATGAAGTGCAGCTTATCATAAATCAGCAGGAATTCAAGAGCGATCTGAATGTCAGGGGAGATATTTCTATTCGCGACAATAGGACCGTCATCAGAAAACTTGCTGAAGACTCCGACCAGATAACTGCAGGACAGCGAATAATTACCTTAAAACTTACCTTCGATTATGTAATGTCTGATCGGTTTAATCTTAGGTTTTTCATCGACTGGCGTGTAAATAATCCCCTGATATCCTTATCCTATCCAAATTCAAATACTAATATTGGATTTAGTGTGAGATTTACTCTTTCTCAATAAAGACCGGGATTTAATGGATTAACTGGATTAGCTGGATTTTTATCCTTTGAGATTAATTGCGACTATTATATTATCCCAAATTGAATTATTCCGGCTCTATTCGAATAAAATCATTCTTATCACAAACCATTCTATAAGGTGTTTTAAAATAGCAAAGCTTTTCATTTCTTGCTCGCTTAATTGTTTGAATTATATTAATTTTACCAATCGAATTCAACAACCTAATTATAAAATAAACCATCACAAAATGAACTTTCCCGACAATCTGAAGTACACCAAAGAGCACGAATGGATCAGTGTTAATGGTAATCAGGCAACTATTGGTATTACAGAATTTGCAACCAGCGAACTTGGCGATGTTGTATTTCTTGAAATTGAAACTTTAGGTGAATCCTTATCTACAGGCGATACTTTTGGAACTGTAGAAGCAGTGAAAACGGTATCCGACCTATTTATGCCTGTTTCGGGGGATATTCTGGAAGTTAACCCAGTTCTTGAAAGCACTCCTGAGTTGGTAAATCAGGATCCATACGGTAAAGGATGGATTATTAAGATATCAGTGAAAGATGCAGCTGAATTGAATAATCTACTAACTGCAACAGATTACAAAAATCTGGTAGGATAAAAAAAAGGGGCGTCGTAACTGTCGCCCCCTTTTTTTTATTATAACTTCTTCTTTATTTCCGTTTCGGTGAAGGCTTCCACAAGGTCGCCTACCTTGATATCATTGAAATTATTGATATTCAAACCGCACTCAAGTCCACTTACAACTTCTTTGGCATCATCCTTAAATCGTTTCAACGACCCAAGTGTTCCGGTGAAAACTACAATACCATCACGGATTACACGAACCTTACTCTGTCGGTTGATCTTACCTTCTTTAACCATACAACCGGCAATGGTACCCGTCTTGGTAATTTTAAATACTTCCCTGATTTCAAGTGTAGCAGTAACTTCTTCACGGATTTCAGGGGAAAGCATACCTTCCATAGCAGCTCTGAGCTCCTCAATAGCATCGTAAATGATACTGTACATGCGGATATCGATCTGTTCCTTTTCAGCCAGTTTTCTTGCACTCAATGATGGTCTGACCTGGAAACCAATGATTACAGCATTCGATGCAGCAGCAAGTAAAATATCAGATTCAGAGATCTGCCCAACCGCTTTGTGAATGATGTTAACCTGAATTTCCTCAGTGGAAAGTTTAAGCAATGAATCGCTGAGAGCCTCAACGGACCCGTCAACGTCACCCTTTATAATAACATTAAGCTCTTTGAAGTTTCCAATTGCAATACGGCGACCGATTTCATCAAGAGTAATATGCTTCATAGTACGCAGCTCCTGCTCTCTCTGCAATTGCTCACGTTTGGTTGCAATTTCCTTGGCCTCACGGTCTGAATCCATAACATTAAAGCGGTCACCTGCCTGAGGAGCTCCGTTGAGTCCAAGGATCAGAACAGGACTTGCTGGTCCCGCTGATGTTACCTTACCTCCCCTTTCGTTATACATCGCTTTGATGTGACCAAAATTGCTTCCGGCGAGTAATACATCTCCAATATTCAGGGTTCCGTTTTCAATAAGGATTGTAGCAACATAACCACGGCCTTTATCGAGTGCTGACTCAATTACAGTACCCAGAGCGTGACGGTTTGGATTTGCCTTCAGATCCAGAAGTTCAGCTTCAAGCAGAACTTTTTCAAGTAAATCTTCGATATGAAGTCCGGTTTTCGCTGAAATTTCCTGTGACTGGTATTTACCTCCCCAATCTTCAACCAGATAGTTCATATTGGCCAGAGATTCCTTGATTTTCTCAGGGTTTGCAGAAGGTTTGTCTATTTTATTGATTGCAAAAATAATAGGAACATTCGCAGCACTTGCGTGGTTAATTGCCTCAATTGTCTGGGGCATTATTCCATCGTCAGCAGCTACCACAATAATGGCAATATCAGTAACCTGAGCACCTCTGGCACGCATGGCAGTAAATGCCTCATGACCGGGAGTATCGAGGAAAGTTATTTTTCTTCCGTCGTCCAGAATCACGCTGTATGCGCCAATGTGCTGAGTAATACCTCCGGCTTCACCAGCAATAACGTTAGCGCTTCGGATATAATCGAGCAACTTTGTTTTTCCATGATCGACGTGACCCATTACAGTCACAATCGGCGGACGGTGAACCAGATCTTCTGGTTTATCTACTTCTGTTGAAATGCTATCTTGTAGATCCGCAGAAACAAACTCAACTTTAAAATTGAATTCATCGGCAACTATTGACAGGGTTTCTGCATCCAGACGCTGATTGATAGAAACAAACAATCCCAGATTCATACAGGTTTGTATGACATCGCTAACCGAAACATCCATCAGGCTGGCAAGTTCACTTGCAGATACAAATTCGGTTACTTTAAGTGTGTTCTTATCCTCTTCAGACCTTTCGTGCTCAGTTACAAGACGCTGTTGGTAAGCATCACGCTTATCTCTTCTGTGTCGTGATCCTTTTGATTTTCCTTTGGTAGTAAGCTTTGCAAGAGTATCCTTGATTTGCTTTTGCACATCCACCTCATTAACTTCGGGTCTGTGAAGTTTCTTTTTCTTCTTTCCTGCGCGCTGAGCGTTTTGTGCTGCAGTACTTCCCTGAGCAGGAGCAGTATTTGAACCAGCAGAAACATGCCGGTCTTTATTCTCCCCACCCTCGTTTTCCTTATGAATACGCTTTCTTTTTTTCTTCTTATTATTATCTGACTGAGGATTAACAGTGCTGGAAGCAACTGGCTTCTTTTTCAATTCCCGAACAGGTAAAACAATGCGGCCAACAACAGTAGGGCCGGTAAGTTTCTCAAAACGGGTAATGATCATGTTTTCGTCTACTACAGGAGTAACAGGAACAACTTCATCCTTTACCTCCGCAACTGCAGGACTAACAACTTCTTCAACTATCTCTTTCTCAGGAACTGAATCTTCAAAAGGTTTAGCAATTTTAGGTTCAGGTTCTTCAACAGCTTTGGATTTTGCTTTTGTCTTTTTCCTGGGAGCTTCAAGATCAATCTTACCAACAATAGTAACTCCCGGACCTTTTTTAGGTTTCTCAACCTTTTCTTCTTTGATTTCTTCTTTGATTTCTTCCTTTTCTATAACAACTACAGGTATTTCCTCAACTTCTTTTTCAACCTGCTTCTCAGGAACCTTGGTTTCTTCTGGTTTATCTTTCTTTGCTTTTAGTAAATCAAGGTCAACTTTTCCAACAACTTTTATGTCTATTGCCTTTTCAGCTGGTTTTTCAATAATTTTTTCAGCAGGCTTTTCCTCATGTTTCTTCTCATGCTTAGGAGCGCTTTGTGCCGATGAGTCTTTTATAAGCAGAGATTCCTCTTCTTCTTCGGGCTCTGAAGTGTCCTGAATATCTTCAATAGTAATAGATTCCTTCTTCTCACGAAGATTCTTCAGACTAAAGTTCTCTGACTTCTTTTTCTCATTTAAATCTGAGCTATACTCCTGTGCGAGCAGATTGTATTGCTCGGGAGAAATTTTGGTATTAGGATCCGACTCAATATGATGCCCTTTTTTATGAAGATACTCCACAATAGTGGTAATACCCACGTTAAGCTCACGGGCGATCTTACTTAGTCTTGTTGCTTTAATTTCCGTCATACTTTGAACTATAATTCCTTTATTTATGCTGATATGCGAATTTATACTATATGCATTGAATTATTCAAATTCAGCTCTTAAAATTTTCATCACTTCTTTAATAGTTTCCTCTTCAAGATCGGTGCGTGTAATCAGATCCTGAATGCTCAGCTCAAGAACAGATTTTGCAGTATCACATCCAATCGATTTAAACTCTTGGATGATCCAAGCATCAATTTCATCGGAGAATTCGTCGAGTGTTACATCTTCATCATCCTCTGTTCCACTTTCTCTGTAAACATCAATTTCATAACCGGTAAGCTGGCTGGCAAGACGGATATTTAATCCCCCTTTACCAATAGCAAGGGAAACTTCACGGGGTTGAAGATAAACTTCCGCACGCTTGTCGTCTTCAACAATTTTAATATTACTGATTTTTGCAGGGCTTAATGACCTTTGAATAAACAGCTGAGTGTTATTTGTAAAGTTGATAACATCGATGTTTTCATTTTTAAGCTCACGAACGATTCCGTGGATTCTGGAACCTTTCATCCCCACACAAGCACCAACAGGATCGATACGCTCATCATACGATTCAACAGCAACCTTGGCGCGCTCACCAGGAACACGTACGATTTTTTTGATAGTAATAAGCCCGTCGAAAATTTCAGGTACTTCAAGTTCAAATAATCTCTCAAGAAATACAGGAGAGGTACGTGATAAAATGATAAGTGGATTATTATTCCTCATATCAACTTTCACAACTACCGCGCGGATAGAATCGCCTTTGCGGAAGTAATCGGATGGAATCTGCTCATTTTTGGGGAGAATCAGCTCATTGCCTTCATCGTCCAGTACAAGAATTTCACGTTTCCAAACCTGATAGATCTCACCGGTTACAATTTCACCAATGCGATCTTTGTATTTGTTGTAAATATTGTTTTTCTCTAACTCTAGAATTCTGGCAGTAAGGTTTTGACGAAGGGATAATATTGAACGCCGTCCGAAATCAAGAAATTTTACTTCGTCGGTAACGTCTTCACCCACTTCATAATCATCATCGATTAGCTTAGCTTTTGAAAGAGCTATCTGCAGGTTCGGGTCTTCAACCTTGCCGTCTTCAACAACTTCACGGTTTCTCCAAATCTCAAAATCGCCCTTGTCGATATTGATAATGATATCGAATTTCTCGTCTGAACCATAGGTTTTAATAAGCATACTGCGGAATACGTCCTCCAGAACGCTCATCATGGTAACCCGGTCGATGTTTTTTAACTCCTTAAACTCTGAAAAGGTGTCGATTAAATTTACATTTTCCATTTTTCTATAAAAATTTCTTATTTAAAAGAAATGACTGATTTAATTGTTTTTATTTCTTCAAGTTCAATTGTAAGAACCTGCGGTACTAATTTCTTTGATTTGTCGGGGGATGTGGGTTTAACCATTGCCTCGACTTCAATTTTGTCGTCCAGATATGTTACAAGTATGCCTTTAATTTTTGCACCATCAACTTTAATGATTTCAACCTGCTTTCCTAGGTTTTTTTCATATTGCTGTTTAACTCTGAAAGAAGCATCTAGTCCGGGTGAGGAAACTTCAAGATTGTAATCTTCAACTTCCTTATCCATTTTGCTCACAATGTAACGACTCACTTCAACACATTCATCAATCAGAATACCTTTTGCCGTATCGAGATGAACATGGATATTATTCCCCGGATTCATCACCACTGCCACAAGAAAGATCTCTGATCCGTCTATTTTCTCATGAATGATTTGTTCAACCTGCTCCTGCGTTATCATAGTTTTAACTAAAAAAATAGGGGACTTTTGTCCCCTTCGCATTGATTCTTCTTACTTTGATGGCGCAAAAGTACAAATAATCATTTAATTAACAAAATTCAGGCGAAAAATTTCTTATACGTCTTTTTATTATTTGACAACCGATATATAAATTCAGGTTACAGGTTTCATACCATTGCCATCGTCCCGATAATACCGCATTACCATCCTTTTCACATCCGGCTGTAAAAAGCAATAAAAAAATAATCCCTTTGCCAACTAACTTCATGATTATCTGAATCTCTAAAGTAAGATTAGTTTTCCTAAATTAAGGTTGCGTAATTCTGAACGAACAATGATTAAGGAAAAAACTTATTCATCAGTGTATAATCTATATTTCCCTGCTGCTCATGACATAATATACACGCAGTACCTTTATTGGAGGAGGGTTCAGCTGTTGTTCCATCAGAATTAATATAACCCCATACCCAGCCTTTTGCGTCTGCATTTGCATTTTTTGATTGTTTGGACAGAATAGCATACAGACCAATACTTGTTGAATTATCATACAATTCTTTTACTATAAGAGAACCTTCGGGGAAAACCGTACCCGCGATAACCCTACCGTCTGATCCAAGTTTTGCTGCAGCAACTGAGTTATACCGGACTCTCAGAAATGGCTGGGAATGGCCGCTTCCGGAACTCTTATCCAATAGTCCATCGGAATTCTTGTACCAGCTGAAACCTGTTGCAGATTTTGCCATATCAAATAATTCTTTATCCGTTCCAACTGCAGACTCATCCTTTTTACAGGAATTAATTGACCAAAAGAACAGTATGGTAATAAGAATTAATAATACTAAATGTAGTTTCCTTTTCATATTTATAGATTTTTAATTCGAATAAATGTCTTTTCAACCATTTTCACGAAATTCCCAAAATGTTCAAAATAAAAGCGAAGGCAAAAGTCAATCCACCCGAAAAAACTCTACCGCGCTCCAATCTATTCCAAAAATAAACTATTTTTGCATATTAAAAGGAAATTTTATGAAACAATTGACCTACAGGATTTTATTAAACCCTGAGTCCGAGCGTGGCTATACTGTTTCCGTTCCTATATTATCAGGCTGTATAAGCTATGGAGAGACAGTTGATGAAGTGATCTTAATGGCAAAAGAAGCTATTTCTTTGTATATTGAAAGTCTGGTTGAACACAACGAACCTATTCCGAATTAACAAAAATGAAATTCTCCGAATACATCATCTCCCCCGAAATCAAACGAAACCTCGAAACCCTTGGTTTTATAAAACCTACCGACATCCAGTTCAAGGCCATCCCTCCTATCCTCAAAGGTGAAGATGTACTGGCTATAGCTCAGACAGGCACGGGGAAAACCGCAGCTTTCGCCATTCCCATTATTAATATGCTCCATGAGCAAAAGAGATCAAAGACTGCAGATGGAATCAAATGTGTTGTGATGGTACCTACCCATGAGCTTGCCATTCAGATCAATGAAGTGTTTCAGCAACTTTCGCGCTATACAAGGGTTAATTCCTTTGCTATTTTCGGAGGAGTGGAACAAATGCCGCAGATTGAAAAGCTTGAGAACGGGGTAGATGTGGTGGTTGCAACACCTGGCCGCTTATTCGACCTGGTAAGTCAGGGTCACCTGAAACTTAACCGAATCGAATTTCTGGTACTTGATGAAGCGGATCACATGCTCGACCTTGGGTTTATCAGGGATATTCAGGATCTTATCAAATTTCTCCCCCGAAACAGGCAAACCATGTTCTTTTCAGCAACTATCAATGAAAAAATAAAAGACCTTGCCTATTCACTTGTAAGGAATCCAATTCGTATTCAGGTATCCCCAAAAGATCCCGTTGCCAAAAATATCAATCATTCCATGGCATTCGTGGAAATGGACGACAAGCGGTTTTTCCTTGAACGTGTGATTACCGAAAACCCTGCAAGTAAAATTCTTGTGTTTGTGCGCACCAAAGTCAGAGCAGAGCGGGTATGTGCTGCCATGGAAAGGGTCGGAATTAAAGCTACTACCATTCATGGTGATAAAGATCAGAAAGACAGGCTTATTGCACTCGAGGAATTCAGACAGGGTACCGTTAAAGTACTGATTGCTTCCGATGTCACTGCCAGAGGAATAGATATTCCGATGGTCGATTATGTGATTAATTACGACTTGCCCGAAAAAGCTGAAAATTACGTTCATCGCGTAGGTCGCACAGGCAGAGGAACACAGAAGGGTAATGCAGTTTCTTTTTGCAGCACGGAAGAAAGACCAATACTTGAGGAAATTGAAAGCTATCTGGAAAAACCTATCAAAGTTCTGGAAATTGACAAGACTGATTACTCCGCAACAATTGATTTCTCTGCAGATGCAAAATCAGACTGGCAGGGACTTATGAAGCAACAGGAAGCTTATGATAATCGCAAAAAGAAAAAGAAAAAATAGTTTGAGCCTCCTCCTTTAGCGTAAAAACAACATCCCTTTAAAATGAACTCTAAAAAGATATTGTTTTCATTGTTTATAAGCTTTCTGGGGCTTGCAGTACTTACCGCTCAGGATCACGAATCCCGCTATAAATATTTCGATGTTACCAACTATTCATTCAGTATTCAATTGAATGATAGCACCGATATTATTTATGGTGAAGCCCAACTTTCTATTTCATTTATCCAGAAAAAAGATACCCTGATTCTCGATCTCGCAAGTATAAAATCATCAGGAAAAGGAATGGTAATAACGGAAATATCTGATAAAAATGGACCTGTTGCGTTTCAGCATAAGTCAGATAAAATCTATATTCCAACAACCTCCATAAACTCTGAAGGCAATACTATTCTTTCTATTAAATATCATGGGATCCCTGCCGACGGGCTCATCATTTCAAAAAACAAATTTGGTGATCGGACATTTTTCGGAGATAATTGGCCTAACAGGACGCATAACTGGCTTCCATGCATCGATCATCCCTCGGATAAATCAAAATTAAAGTTTACCGTTACGGCACCTTCCCATTATCAGGTCATTTCAAATGGATTATGCACAGGCGAATCAATAAATGCAGGGTATTTAACATCTATCTGGGAAACAGCCGTTCCGTTGCCAACAAAATTAATGGTTATAGGAGTTGCAAATTTTGCGAAACAAAATCTGGCTTTGGTTTCCAGAATACCTGTTTCAACTTGGGTATATCCCCAGAATGAAACACAGGGGTTCATCGATTATTCTGCAGCCATTAAGCCGTTGGTCTACTTTTCAAACCTTATCGCACCATTCCCTTTTAATAAGTTGGCTAATGTACAGTCAACCACCTTATATGGAGGGATGGAGAATGCAAGCTGTATATTTTATGCTGAAAATTCTGTGAATGGAAAAGGCCGTACCGAAAGACTCATGGCTCATGAAATAGCCCATCAATGGTTTGGGGATGCACTTTCTGAAAACGACTGGTATCATATCTGGTTAAGCGAAGGATTTGCAACCTACCTGACAGGTATGTATATCGAACAAACCTACGGACGTGCCGCTTTCATTAAGCATATCAACGCTGAGAGGCAAGAGGTTTTCGATTTTGAAAAACTTCACCTGGGACCGATTATCGACACATCTTTAACTATTTCCGCCGAACTGCTTAGCCCAAATACCTATCAGAAAGCCTCATGGGTATTGCATATGCTGCGTAAAGAACTGGGCGACACATTGTTTAACAAATGTTTGCAAACCTTTTATTTTAACTTTCAATATAAGAATGCTGACACGGATGATTTCAAAGTTGTGGTAGAAAAATTATCAGGTAGGGACTTTGGCAAATTCTTTGAACAGTGGCTTTATAAAAGTGGTCATCCTGTACTCGACATTTCATGGACATTTCAGGAGCATTCGCTTGTGCTGAAGCTAAAACAAACTCAGAAAAATACAATTTATCAGTTTCCATTGGAATTAAAAGTGATTAATAAAAATTCAGTTTCGACGCTTATTAAGGTAGATATAACATCCCCTGAAGAAAGCTTTACTCTGAATTATAACAATAATCCTATTGAAATTATCGCCGATCCGGGAAACTGGATGCTTATGGAAGCATTGATCACTCAACAATAGAGCCCTGATTATAAACCAGATAAGTCGGATCATAAAGAAACCGTAAACTTTTATAAATTTACATACTGGAATTTGTATAAATTTGATCTATAACAAAAGCCTTTAGACTATGTCGTTGATGAAAGAATTCAAAGAATTTGCCATGAAAGGCAATGTTGTTGATTTAGCCGTCGGTATTATAATTGGCGCTGCTTTCGGGAAAATTGTTTCCAGTATTGTAAACGATATTATCATGCCTCCTATCGGCGCACTCATAGGTGGTGTGGATTTTACCGATCTTAAAGTAATTATTAAGAGCGCTTCGATTGATGATGCAGGCAAAGCAATTTCGGCTGTGACTCTTAACTATGGCAATTTTGTTCAGACCACCATAGATTTTCTGATCATCGCTTTTGCGGTTTTTATGATTATCAAAGCCATAAACCGGATGAAGAAAAAAGAGGAAACTGCTCCAACAATACCTGCCAAACCTTCAAATGAAGAGATCTTGCTTACGGAAATCCGTGACCTTTTAAAAAAATAAAGCATAAGCAGAATCTGATATTTAAGGAAATACATGTAAAGGGTAAGGATTAGGTTGAGGATTAGGTTGAGGTTGAGGCTGAGGCTGAGGTTGAGGCTAAGAGAACTCGACCTTTACCTCAACCTTTACCTCAACCTTTACCTCAACCTCAAAAAGGGGAACACTGAATACAACTATTATAAATAATAATGACCAGTACACCTATTAACAAGCAAAAGATAATAAACGATCCTGTATATGGCTTTATTGGTCTGCCTTTTGAAATTCTGTTTGATCTTTTCGAGCATCCTTATTTTCAACGTCTTCGTCGGATAAGGCAATTGGGACTTACACATTATGTTTATCCCGGAGCAAATCATACGCGTTTTCAGCACGCTTTGGGCGCAACCTATCTTATGAGCTTAGCTATTGAAATTATCCGTTCAAAAGGACATGAAATTACCGATGAGGAAGCCGAAGCCGTAAGTATTGCCATTCTTTTGCACGATATTGGTCATGGCCCTTTTTCGCATGCGCTAGAACATAGTATTATTGAAGGTACAAACCATGAGAATCTTTCCCTGCTTTTCATGAACAGGCTGAATGAGCTGTTTAAGGGTCGATTGGATCTCGCAATCAGCATTTTCCAGAACAAATATCATAAAAACTTTTTGCACCAGCTCGTTTCCAGTCAGTTGGATATGGATCGCCTCGATTACCTCAGGCGCGACAGCTATTTCACAGGTGTTACCGAGGGAGTTGTGGGCTCCGACCGCATTATCAAGATGCTTAATGTTAAAGACGACCAGCTGGTTATTGATATCAAAGGAATTTATTCCATCGAAAAGTTCCTGGTAGCAAGAAGACTTATGTATTGGCAAGTTTATTTTCATAAAACCGTCATATCCTCTGAAAATCTTCTTGTTCAGATTCTCAGAAGAGCCAAGTACCTTTCGGAAAAAGGGGAAGTACTCTTTGCATCCCCCGCCCTGTCTTATTTTCTTAAAAATAAAATTAAAGCGAAAAATTTCGATCAGCATCATCCGGTTGATCTTCTCGAGCTCTATAGCCGCCTCGACGATAACGATATTATGGTTTCTGCTAAAGTCTGGATGAGCCATCCCGACAAAGTTTTATCCATGCTTTGTACTATGATGATAAACCGCAAGCTCTTCAGGATCGAATTAAAAACCAAAGCGTTTGAAGCAGAAAGAGTTCAGAAAATAAGGGATTATCTGGTTCTGTATTATAAGCTGTCAGCTGAAG
>JBBQAQ010000034.1:0-45228 GCA_038316435.1 Bacteroidales bacterium
AAGAGATTCAGAAATCATTTCCTTATGCTCTGGTTGTTAAAACACTAAATACAATGTGGTGTGGTTTGATGGTAAATCCCGAAATGATTGGCGGTGGTGATCACATCAATTATATTTCTGGTAACGATGCTGAAGCCAAAACCAAGGTTAAAAAACTTCTTTATCAGTTCGGATGGAAAGAAGATAACCTTATAGACCTTGGAGATATCAGCGGATCCAGGGCGTCTGAATCGGTTCTTCTTATTTGGTTAAGGGTGATGGGAGTATTTCAGAGCGGCGCTTTTAATTTCAGGATTATAAAATAATATTATAATTCCCCAAGTTTTCAATATTGATTCACCCATTAGCTTCAGAATGGCAAATTAATTTTCTTTAGAACTTTATCTGCAGCCAGTTTACCGGTAAGAATCGCCATTGGCACTCCAGCAGGGCTGTATGCCCATTGACCCGCTTGAAAAATTGATGGAACAGGTGATTTGACAGAGTGGGCAGCAAACTGTATTTTGTTAATAACGGATACCGGAAATTCTCAGTGGATACGGGAGAATTTGCAGCTAACTCGACATTGAATGCATAGATATAAATAAATTGTCCGTTTTGTATAATTTATGATTATTTACTTGTCTGGAAATGCAATTATTTTGTGCTGAAATAATGGGGTATAACCCATTTTTAGTTCTTATAAAGCTGAGCATTCCGGCGTTTTCTAACAACCCTAATATATTATGCTACCATAGTTCAGCAACTGGGACATGGCAATTACTTCCTTATTCAACATTATTAGGCAATCATTAAATGTTTACTAGAATGCAAACTTTAAAACAGTACCGCCCATATCTCTGGTTAGCCAACCTTTGGAATTGTAGAAGTTTGTTTCAGATCCTACATTCTTCAACTTAAAGTTTCTTTAGAATTCCTTTAGAATTAAAGCGTAATTTGCATAATGAAAATACTGATTATTGAGGATGAAATTGAATTACTCATCGCCATAAGTAATTACCTTATAAAGGAGAGCTATATCTGTGAGCTAGCTGAAAATTTCCGAAATGCCAATGAAAAGTTATCCATATTTGAATATGATCTAATTCTATTGGATATTGGCCTCCCCGATGGAAATGGTCTAGAAATTCTGAAAAAAATTAAAAGCCAACAAGTGAAATCAGGTGTAATAATAATTTCGGCAAAAAACTCTTTGGACGACAAAATAATGGGTCTCGATCTTGGAGCAGATGATTATCTTACAAAACCTTTTCAATTATCCGAATTAAATTCCAGAATTAAAGCGGTTCTGAGACGACGCCAATTTAATGGGAATAGTATTATAACTATCAATGAAATCGCAATAAATACCGACAGTAAATCAATTTCGGTTTGCGGAAAAGAAATCCCTTTCACAAAAAAGGAATACGACCTGATATTGTATTTTATCATAAACCGTAACCGAGTTTTAACAAAAATGGCTATTGCTGAGCATCTTTGGGACGATAATATCGATATGGCCAGCAATTTCGATTTCATTTACACACATTTAAATAATATCCGCAAAAAGATAGAGAAAGCAGGTGGAAAGGATTATATTCAAACTATCTATGGAATGGGTTATAAATTTAAAGAATGACGAAGTTTTTAACCAAGATTAACCGGAATTACCTTATTCTTTGGGTTGCAATTCTCCTGGGAGTGTCGGTTGCAGGCTATTTCATTTTAAATGCCATTTTATTGGATGAAGCCAAGGAGGACCTTGTAAGTCAGGAGCATATTATCGAAAAACAGATTCTTCTAACTGGTCAAATTCCCTATTTATATCCAATAGTAGAGATAAAAAAGATTCCTAATCAAATTCTTAAATCACCTGAATTTAAAGAGGTTTCCATAACTGACGATCTTGAAGGCGAGCAGGAACCATATCTCGAATATTCCAGCCAGATTATGATCAGGGATTCTTGCTATTCCATTATTCTGAGGCAGTCAACTCTCGAAAGAAACGACCTTATTCTTCTGCTTGCATCATTTCTGTTTGCCTTATTGCTCTCAGCCTTTGGAATAGCTTTTATTGTTAGCAATAAAATGAATAAAACAATTTGGGCAGATTTTGAGCTTAATTTAAAAGCATTGGAAAACTTCACTTTTGTTGATTCCGAAAAAATAAACCTTTTGAAATCGGATGTGGAGGAATTCGATCGGTTAAATAAAGCCGTTAGTGTTCTCACCGAAAAGTTAAAAAATGATTACATTTCTTTAAAGGAATTTACAGAAAATGCATCTCACGAAATTCAGACTCCACTTTCAATTGTCTTACTTAATCTTGAAGAGGTTATTCAGCAGGACTTGAATGAAGAGACTTTTAAAAAAGTTGTTTCTTCGATTAATGCTTTAAAGCGTCTCTCGACTTTGAATCAGAGCCTGATATTGCTGACAAAAATTGAAAACAGACAATTTATCGCCAATAAAGCTCTGAATATTAATGATTTATTTGTATTAAAAGTTCGCGAGTTTGAGACATTTTTTGAATCAAAAAAGCTATTGGTTGAGCTTAAGCTGGATGAAGTATTTGAGCTAAAAATAAATGAACAACTCGCAGAAATATTAATTGGTAACTTATTGTCGAATGCTGTGAATCACAATATTTCAGGTGGAATCATCAAAATAATTATTCGTGAAAAAGAGCTTACAATCTGTAATACCGGTGAAGCAAATTCACTGACTAAAGAAACTATTTTTCAACGGTTTTCAAAAGGCAACTCCAACTCTTTTGGCCTAGGTTTAGCTATTATTAAAAAGATCTGTGACACGCACAATCTGGAAATAAATTATTTGAAAAAAGATCTTCATAGTTTTACGATCCACCAATAATTTTAACTTGTTTGAAATGAAGAAGTATTTCCCATTTCTGTTTCTTTTTCTACCGGGAGTTTTGATAGCTCAGGTTCGAAATCTTAACTATTACATTGAACAGGCGGTTATCAATAGTCCCTTGATAAATAAAAATAAAAACGAAAGTATCTTAGCTGAACTGGATTTAAAACAGGTAAAAGCTATTCTTTCAAAACCTGAAATCAATCTGGAGGGAAATGTAATGTTTGCTCCTATTATTTCGAGGGATAATAATTCCAGCCATTTCGAATGGGTGTCAAATGGGGCAGCTACTTATACCGGTTACGATCTGGCTTCAACTGATGGCGGTCAGTATCAAGCCTTTGTTTCAGTTAAAAAACCAGTGTTTAATGCATCAGTTTTTCAAACATATTCTGAAAGGGTCTCCATTTCACGTCAACAAAATGAGAACCAAATTGCATTGACCACGCATGAAATTGAGCAGCTTGTCAGTTATCAATACATTCTTTGTTTAAGAATTTACCTTCAAGCAAAAAATAGTTCGGAGTTAGTAAAAGAAGTAGATTCTCAGTTGCAGATACTACGGAAATTAGTTGAAAATGGCCTCTACAAGCAGACTGACTTAATGCTTTTGCAGATTGAGCTTCAGAATTACAGGATTGAGACTTCAGGCTTTCTGGCTGATTACAAAAGCTCCATTTTCGATTTGAATCTAATCTGTGGAATTAACGATACTTCTTATTTTGAAATCCCTGATATTAATTTGCATCTGAAAGATGAACTGCCTGCTGTTTCTCAGTTTCTTACATCTTATAAACTCGACAGTTTAAACATCATTTCCGAACAGGGAATAAATGAAATAAAATACAAACCTCAGGTTAATTTGTTTGCTAATGCAGGCTTAAATGCGGTTTATATCCCCAGTTTAAACCGTCTTGGTTTTAGCACAGGTATTAACTTTAGCTGGACTGTGTTCGATGGTAATCAGAAGGAAATCCAAAAAGAAAAGGCAAAAGTCAACATCCTTACCCTTGAATTTGACAAGGAAAATTTCCAGACTCAAAATGAAATTAATAAAAATAAAATTCTGAATAAGTTGAGTTCTCTGGAACTTAGCTTAACTCTTATCGAAGCGCAGTTAAATCAATACTATAAACTAATTGAAGCTTTCACAATGGAGCTTTCACAGGGAGAAATTTCTATGATGGATTTGAAAAGTTTAATTAAAGATATTGCATCAAAAAAGCAGGCTCTTTCGCAGTTAAGGATGGAAGAGCAAAGCCTTATCAATTCATATAATTATTGGAATTACTAAACTTTCGGCAATGAAATATTATTTTGGAATTATCCTTTTGTATCTTATAGCTTCCATAATTAATTCTTGTAAAAACGGGAATCAGGGAACGGAGCAGGTCGCCCAAATCTCGACAATTAACGTCGCAACAGTCAGCATATTGCAGGGAGATATTCAGCAAAATATTCGCTTAAATGGCAAAATTATTTACCTGAAGAAAACGGCTGTCGTTTCTCCCATTTCCGGATACATTTTGAAAATATCAGCGAATTATGGCGATCTGGTTCAGAAAAATTCCATTTTGTTTGAGATACAAACAAAGGAAAATAAAGCCCTTGAAAATATGAATGTTTCACTTGCTAAAACAGGAATTATTGAGGTTCTTGCTCCTTCGAATGGAATAATATCAGAAATGAATATGAATCAAACGGGAATGTACATTGCCGAAGGAGCTGTTCTTTGCACTATTACTGAAAGCAATAATTTTCTAGCTCAGGTAAATGTCCCATTCGAATTTAATCAACTTATTGAAATGGCTAAGACCTGCAAAGTTTTTTTACCTGATGAGTCAATAATAAATGGCGAAGTTGTCAGAATATTACCTACAATTAATGAATCTTCCCAAACTCAGAATGTTCTAATAAAACTGAACACTGACAGACGCTTGCCCGAAAATCTTAATTTGCAGGTTCAATTTGTTGGCTCCACACACAAAGAATCATTTTTAGTTCCAAGGGAAGCCTTACTTACAAACGAAACTCAAAGCGAATTCTGGCTTATGAAAATGGTGCATGACAGTCTGGCCGTAAGGGTAGTAGTAAAAAAAGGCCTTGAAAATGATAGTCTCATTGAAGTCACTTCATCAGAATTATCTTCCAAGGATATAGTAATTACAGAAGGCGCGTATGGTTTGGGTGACAGCATTGTGGTTAACATAGTAAAATAAAATGGAAAATATTTTTGTCCGGTTTAAAAGTCCGATAGCTCTTATCTTATTACTGATATTAATGGGAGGTGCCTTCTCTTATAAGAATATGAAGACCTCCCTTTTCCCAAATATAACTTTTCCAAAAATTAAAATTATTGCTGAAAACGGGGAGCAACCTGTAGACAAAATGATGGTTGAGGTCACAAAACCTCTTGAAAATGCAATTAAAAAGGTTGAAAACCTCAATCTTATTCGAAGTACCACCAGTATGGGGAGTTGCGAAATATCAGCATATATGGAATGGGGTTCTGATATTGACCTTGACAAGCAAAGGGTTGAGTCTAGGATAAATCAAATAAAAAACAGCTTACCACCTGAGGTTGAAATTACCATTGAGAAAATGAATCCCTCCATTTTACCTGTAATGGGATATTCGCTCCAATCAACTACTAAAAGTCAGGTAGAGCTAAAAATGATCGCTGAGTATGTTGTAAAGCCCTATTTGTCAAGAATTTCAGGTGTTGCGTCTGTAGAGGTAATCGGTGGAAAACAAAAAGAATACCGGATAATACTCGACGAGCAAAAATTAAACCTGTTAAAAATAAGTCCTCAGGAAATTGAAAATTCTCTGAAGCAAACGGATTTTATCAAGTCAAACGGTTACACAATCGATTATAAAAGGCTGTATTTAACGGTTACAGATGCAACAATTAAGAATAAACAGGAACTAGAAGATCTGGTTCTTTTCAGCAATTCTTTTCGCAATATAAAGATTTCAGATATTGCAAGTGTTGAAATCTCGGAACGTAGCGAATATGTGAAAATTAACGCCGATGGACAGGACGTTCCTTTGGTTGCGGTACTTAAACAACCGACAAGCAATCTTATAGATGTTTCAAATCAGGTTTCTGAAAAAGTAATCGAACTTCAAAAAATTCTTCCAAAAGGAGTTGTTTTGAAAACATATTATAATCAGGCTGAGTTTGTAAACGGAAGTATCAAAAGCATCATTGATGTATTATGGGTTGGTCTTATTCTGGCTATTGTTGTAGTGATTATTTTCCTCCGGTCAATCAAGGCTAGCGCTGTTATTTTAATTACAATCCC
Organism: Bacteroidales bacterium; assembly: GCA_038316435.1. Classification (GTDB taxonomy): domain Bacteria; phylum Bacteroidota; class Bacteroidia; order Bacteroidales; genus JACJXF01. The sequence goes on from JBBQAQ010000034.1 coordinate 6,165, forward strand.
CCTAATCCTGTCACTCACCTTTATTTGCCTAAATATCATTGGCTTTGATTTTAACATAATGACAATTGGCGCCATTGCAGCTTCAATAGGATTGATCATTGATGATGCAATTATTGTTGTTGAGCAAATTCATCGGACACATGAGGAATTTCCCGATAGAAAACTTAAAGAATTAATTGGAAAGGCAATAGGTTTTTTACTCCCTTCTATGATAAGTTCCTCGCTGAGTACCATAGTAATTTTAATTCCTTTCGAGCTTATGTCTGGTGTTGCAGGGGCCTATTTTAAGATCCTTACTGAAACGATGATCATTACACTTTTTTGTTCTTTTATAGTTACCTGGCTCGGATTGCCAGTTATTTATCTTCTTTTTTCGAGGGATATAAATCATTCAGAAAAGCTCAGAATCAATCCTGTTAAAAATCACCGATGGATAGAGTTTTTCCTAAGCAGATCATATTTGGCGATATGTTTTGTAATTCTGTTGATACTGAGTATTATTTATATTATGCCCAAACTTGAGACTGGATTTTTACCAGAAATGGATGAAGGATCAATTGTACTGGATTACGATTCTCCCCCGGGAACATCATTGGAGGAAACTAACAGGATGCTCACAGAATTTGACAAAATTATTGAGAGTATCCCTGAAGTGAAAACTTATTCACGCAGAACAGGAACACAAATGGGGTTTTTTATCACTGAACCAAGCAGAGGAGATTATCTGATTGAGTTGAACACAAACCGGAAAAGGACCACAAATGAAGTTTCAGATGATATTCGCATCAAAGTTGAAAATGCATCACCTGCTTTAATCGTTGATTTTGGTCAAGTTATAACCGATATGCTGGGCGATTTAATGAGCAGTGTTCAACCAATTGAAATTAAAATTTTTGGCGATGACCATGAAAAATTAAAAATTTTGTCAAAACAGATCGCGGATAGCTTGTATACAGTAGAAGGAACAGCAGATGTTTTTGATGGGATCGTTGTTGCGGGTCCAATGCTTAAAATTTTTCCCAAAGATGATATCTTAAAACAATTTGGCCTTAATTCTTCTGACCTACAAATGCAAATTGAAACGAACCTGGCGGGTCGTATTGTTGGAACAATTCCAGAAAAAGAACAATTAACGGATATCCGGATGATCTTTCCTCAAAATAACCAAACACCGGTTGATAAGATCAAGCAAGTTAAAATATGCACGTCCTCAGGTGAATATTTATCACTTTATCACTTTGCCACTTTCAATATACTGAGCGGTGTATCCGAAATTGAGCGGGAAAACCTTCAGACAATGGGTGTTGTTACGGCAAGGCTTAATGACAGGGATTTGGGTGGGGTTATGAAAGACATTCGGCGAAAACTCGATAAAATGAACATTCCACCGTCCTACCAGATAATTTATGGAGGGTCTTATGCTGAACAGCAAAAATCTTTTGCAGAACTTTTTCAAATCCTCCTTGCTGGAAGCTTGTTAGTATTCACGATTGTTTTGTTTATGTTCAAAAGCCTGAAACTTTCATTAGCCGTAATTTTCATCAGTGTTTTAGGGATTGCGGGGAGTCTTATCGCACTGTTTATTACAGGCACCCCTTTAAATGTTGGAAGCTATACGGGATTAATAATGATTGTTGGAATTATTGGAGAAAACTCCATTTTTACTATTCAACAATTTTTATCTGAAAAGAAAACCGCAAGTGTAACTGAAGCTTTAAAATATGCAATTTCATCCCGTCTTCGACCAAAACTAATGACCGCACTTGGAGCAATTGCCGCCCTCTCTCCATTGGCACTTGGCATAGGATCTGGTGCCCAAATGCATCAACCACTTGCAATTGCCGTAATTGGAGGCTTAATACTTGCTTTGCCTTTACTCTTGATTGTATTACCTGGGTTTCTGAAAATTATATTAAACAAGCAAGCCGAATAAATGATACGCTAAAAAACGAACTTCAAAATCTCTTTAGAATCGTTTTATAGATTTATGGAGAATAATAAAAATCTATCCAAATGAAAAATTTACTATTAGTTTCTGCTTTTGCTACATTGGTTAGTATCAATGTTTGTGGTCAAGCCGACAAAGATCTCCCTGCAGTAGTTAAATCTGCTTTTACACAAAAATTTCCAAGTTCAACCTCCGTTAAATGGGGCAAAGAAGGCGATAATGAGTGGGAGGCCGAATTCAAAATGGGAGGCAAAGAATATTCTGCAAACTTTGACAATAAAGGCCAATGGCTGGAAACAGAATATGAAATCAGTGAAAGTGAAATTCCCACTGCCGTGAAAGCAAGTCTGGACAAACAATTTGCAAGTTTTAAAATTTCAGAATCAGAAATTTCGGAAACAGTTAAAGGCAAGTTTTATGAGTTTGAAATCAAAAATGGAGCGGAAAAAAAAGAGGTGTCAATTGACATGAGTGGTACAATAATAAAGACAGAAGCAGAAAAAGAGGGTGACGAGGAAGATAAAGATTAAAAAGCGTCACGATTTGTTTATCCACTTCGAATTTAGGACTAAAGTTTTTATTTAAGGATTATGCAAAGGCTAAACTAATTAAAAGAGTTTAGCCTTTTGTAGTAAAAAATTCTTCGTTGGCAACACTTATTGAAGGATCCATATTTACTCTACTGCTTAAGCAAGTACTTCAAGCAATTTATCCATTTTAAGCATTCGGACTTCCTGCAGGTATGTCATATTTTCATGAATTAATTTATGATTATATAAGTATTTTTTCATCTTTCTTTTATTTGAAGGTGAAAGAGAGGCGGCATTAAAACCCTCTTGCCATTGAAATGGCTCTTTCGTAAAATTTTGGGTGTTAATCCAAAAAGAAACTTCACCTTTTATATTGTGAATTACCTGCGATAAACTTTGGGATGAATGTAATCTAATGATAACATGGAGATGATCAATACCTCCGCATACAGCATATATTTCAATGCTTCTTTTTTTGGCGTTTTGGATTACATGTTCGATTACTTCTGTTTGGATTTTCTTATTAAGCTGAGGCTTTTGATTTAGCGTTGACCAGATGGCGTGGATTAGGAGAGTTGATTCGGACATATCGTTTGTTTTTATTAATACTGCCAGGGTTTAAACCCTGGTAAAAGGAAGTAGTCAATTATATTTATTAATGTGATGAGTTTAAAATTCTCTGCCTTTTTTTTTGACTTTTTTGCGACCCTTTTCAAAAAATCTCAACGGGGTTTAAACCCCGTAAGAACAATACACTTATTCATACTTATTAATGTGCTATATTTCAAAATCTCTGCCTTTTTTTTTGACTTTTTCACTACCTCTTCCAAAAAATCTCAACGGGGTTTAAACCCCGTAAGAAAGAAAACTTATTCATACTTATTAATGCGCTATATTTCAAAATCTCTGCCTTTTTTTTTGACTTTTTCACTACCTCTTCCAAAAAATCTCGACGGGGTTTAAACCCCGTAAGAAAAAAACACTTATTCATACTTATTAATGCGCTATATTTCAAAATCTCTGCCTTTTTATTCGCATTTTTGACAAATTTCTTTTAATCTTTACCATAATCGCTAATTTATCTTCAATATCATATTTCCCCTAAGTCTATTCCTTCCTCCCTTAATTTAACTACATTTGGATAATCATCATAAAACACATGTACCAAACAGGTATCGTTCTTAGCGGCGGAGGTGCCCGTGGATTCAGTCACCTTGGCGTCATCCAGGCTCTAAATGAAGCTGATATTTACCCCGATTGCATTTCCGGTACAAGTGCAGGCGCCATAGCTGGCGCTTTATATGCTGATGGTTTCAAACCCCTGGAAATTCTGGAGATTCTTAGTAAAAATAAACGTCTTGACCTCTTCGGTTTTTCTATCCCAAAAGATGGTTTTATGGAAATGTCGGGCATGCAGAAAATTCTTGAAAAGAGTCTTCGAGCCAAATCTTTCAGTGAGCTTAAAATTCCGCTTTTTGTCGCCGCAACCAACCTTAATGAAGGCAAAATTGAATATTTCAACAACGGAAGTATAGTTGATGCAGTTATTGCATCAGCAAGCATACCAGTTTTATTTAAACCTCATGTAATTAATAAAGTATATTATGTAGATGGAGGAGTTATTGACAATCTACCAGTAACACCTCTTTTAAATAACTGCAAAAGAATTATTGGCTCGTATGTGAATCCTATTGCATATCAGGACTCATTTACAAACATGTTCGCAATTGCAGAACGTGTATTTTACCTTGGCCTGGAAAAAGAACTTAAGCTTAAAACCAAAAAGTTTAATCTGTTTATCGAGCCGGTAGAACTAAAGAATTATGGTATTCTGGATCCTGAAAAGGCTTATGAAATCTATGAAATTGGATATAAAGCAACAAAGAAAGTTTTGGAACAGAATCCGCTTTGTTAGTACAATAAATACATACAGAATTAAGATCAGTTTGTTTTGGGTTTTAGATTCTCCAGTTCTTTTTTTCCAATAAAAATGAAAACTCCTTTTCGAAATTCTGAGTAAAAACTCCCTTTCCCAGTTTTTGTTTGATTTCATTTATCCCCCAAAACCGACCTTCTGAAATTTCATCTGGATTTGTCTTTAAACTCCCTTCTAAATCGCATACAAACATAAAAACCAACTCTTTTTCAACCTCCGTTTCCCAGATATACTTTTGTACCAGTCTTGGTTTAAAATCAATTAACCCTATTTCCTCTTTAGCTTCCCGTTGAAGGCTCGTTTCAATATCTTCTCCGTAAGAAATATGTCCTCCCACCGAAGTATCCCATTTGCCGGGTTGTACCTTCTTCGTCATCGACCTGTGCTGAAGGAAGATTTCTCCTTTCTCATTTAATACATGAAGATGCACAACAGGGTGTAATATTTTTCCGGCAGGATTAAAGTGGCAATCACCCCGTCTGGCTTTACCAATGATATTCCCTTCTTCATCTACAACAGGAAGCGTCTCATTTGTTTCGTTATTGGAATGCCTTAGCTTTTTTCTCATCAGCTCAAATCCAAAGTATCCAAGGATTATCAGGTAATACAATACCCCTGAAATAAACGCCCAGGCTTCCTTCGACATGTAAAAAGCAGAGTAAACAATCAGAAGAATATGAAAAAGTGTGAGATAAAGAACAATTTTGAGGGTTTTATTGAGCTGGAATTCTGCTGCGGGATTTGCTGGAACAGCGCTCAAATACCTTTTCGACATTTCGAAAATAATATTTCTGGAAGAATATACTGAGAAACCGATAATCGCAGCAAAAATAAGCTCAATAAATGCAGGTTTAAGCTTAAAGAAAATGTCGTTGTTCAGCAATACTGAAACAGATCCCAGCAACAATAACAAACCAATATCCAGCATAACAAACCTTTCAATCTTTCTTAATCGGATATAGCCAATCAATAGTTCTAGAACCCCGAATCCTAATGCAACATACAATCCTATAAGACTTCCCCACAACTCATCGGCCAACACATACACAAACAATGGCAAAAGCCCTGGAATCAGGCTCTTCAAAATCTTCTTGTCAAATTTCATAGGGCTTTTTCAACGTCTCAAATCTTATGTGCTAGTGCTTACTGTAGGCAGTTAAAATAAAAACCACTAACCATTGTTTAGGGACAGGATCAAAAATTATATCTTCAAAAGGATGATGGGAATGTTTTCCAATCAAACTATTTTTTCTTTAGATCTTTTCCAATTCCTTCAGGTAGTGCAGAAATAGAGTCCAGACTTATGTTTCTGTAGAATACTTCAGCTCCTTCGGATTGTATTTGAATTTTTCCCCGGTCTGAAGAAATGAGGGTTCCATTATTGGATACGTTCGAGTGATAGGCTCGTAAAACAACATTTCCGTTAACTAAATGAACAGAATTTTCACCGAAAGTATATATCTCCAGCCGGTTCCATTCGCCATGCGGCTTTTCAAAATCGGCAGATTTATGACAATAGCTGTACTTAACTGTAAAGGCCAAAGGACGACCATTTTCATCATAATAATATAAACTCTGCAAACTATCGAAAACACAGGGAATTACCGCAACTCCGGTGTCAACAACAATAAAGTCACCCACATCGCCTTCCTGAACCTGACATTCTTTCGACTTCATCCAAACTCCGCCCCAGGCTCCTTCCGAACCTACAGAATGATACAAAACTCCGCTATCCCTCTTTTTGTCAGCCCTTGGGGCAAATTTCCTTTCTCCCCATTTGAACTCGAGACTCAAATGATAATTTTGATATTCCTTTTCTGTAATCAAAATACCGAAAACTTCTCCCGAAATTCTTATGGCTGGCTTTCCATCTTCTTCAACAACTGAGAACACTTTTAAAACATCATTATTCAAGCCAAGGGCCTGAAAATAATGCCCTGAAGAATCTCTGGGAAGTTCTGATTGAACAGAGGAATCAGGTATGGCCAGGAAACTGTACCAGCCACTAAGATCTTTATCATTAAACAAGGGTGCCCCTTTTTGAGTCGAGCAGGATGCAATTAAAAATAAAACGGAAGCAATTAATAAGATTTGTTTCATTGGGATATTAAGCTAATTAAGTTTCAAATTATTTTGAAATGAGGTGCAGAGGCTTGGTTTGAAGCATTTCTAATTAACTATCTCCGACCGGATTTCGCACACCATACTATTTATCTCCTTAAGTGCTTCTGGTGAAATAATAATTTTGTAATCAGTTGTGGAGATTAGTTTGTTTATAGTATCAAGTTCAAAGTTATTTTGATTGTAATAAATATCAATTTTATCAAAAGATCTCTTAAGCCCTTTTAGCATCAGAATATATTCTGTAATTACAACGTCCTCTTGATAATTACTTAGTAATGAAATCAAGCTGTTCAGAGAATATTTTTGCCCTGCAATCCTTTCTGTTATTTCAACATTATCGGGATTACTTTCTGCAATTTTACAAGCAAGGTAAAGAGCTTCCACCCATCCGCCAGCAACTATCATTGCCGCATATGCGTCGTCATCATTCTCTCGCAGATAGCGATCCGCTTTGTCGAAAACCTCACTGGCAAGTTTAGCCAGAGAATCTTTGTCGTTATAATATTTTTCGAGTGCCTTGATGAGATCTTCGTAATAAGCATCAGGAATTCCAAGCTTTTCATATAAAAGCTGAATGTTGGAAAAATATTTAGCCGTTGCTGCATTCTGTCCGAAGATTCTGCAATAGCTAAGATCAACTCCATATACACCTATATTCAGGGCGATTTTCACCTTTTCTTCATAACGTGAGATGTTCTCTACCGAATTAAGAATTTTAGGATTATAATTAGCCCCTGCTTTTTCAAACAATCTGGACATTTCAGTCGGCAAATACATATTATAGAAAATCAACCTTACTTTACCAGCAGCTGTTGCCGGGTCGACTTGCAATATTTCGGGGGATTTTACTTCCGGCTCTTTCATGGTTTTGCAACCAGGAAGGGGAAAAAGAAAAAATATAAAAAGTAAATATTTAAGCTGACTTACCCTCATTTCGAAAAATTCAGAAATAAAAAATACTATTCAAAGCAACTAAAAAAAGTGACACTATCAAAAAAATTGGAATTGATTTATTTGAAGTCCGTATTCTCTTTCCAAAATTTCCTTTGGGATATAAAGCCAGCTAAATAAGCTTTCGGATTTTTAAGGTTTCAAAAATAATTGAAGCTATTTCCTGCGCGTCAATGGTCATACAGTTAAATGTAAGATCAAATCTTGTATAATCATTCCCTTTCCCCTGAAAATAATTGCGAAACTCCTCTCTCTTCTTATCAATCTCAAGACAGTATTTTTTTGCCTGGTCAATAGTCATATTATGCTTTTCACTAGTCCGAAGTACTCTCCACTCAAGTGGAGCCTCAAGTTTTATGTGAAGAGATTTCGGAATATCTTTTGTAATTGCAACTCCACCCCGACCTACAATAATTGAATTCCCCTCTTCAGCAAAATTTCGAATTACTTTTGCTACTGTACCCCTGATTTTTCGGTCAGATTTATAGAATTTTTTTGAGTGGGATAATAATAAATCCTCAAGTATTCCATGTGTCTTATACTCAAAGACATATTGAATCTCTGCAAGGTCTACCCCAAGATCTTTTGCAGATGCCTCCAGGATTTCTTTACTAACCCATTTCCACGGAATCTTCTTTACATTTTTTACTCCCGGAGCATTTAATTTTTCAATGAGTAAGGTAGCCATTGTCTTAGATGGGCAACCTACCTCTCTTGCAATAGTAATAACCGGTCCGGGAAAAGCCTGTGATGATTGTGTTTCATGATATCTGTCTTTGAGATATTTCGAAATGTCGATTTTCATGGCCGTAGGGATTTATGCTAAATTTAAGCTTTTTTATAAACCGAGTCAAGGCAGCTATGTTGTTAAACCTAAAATCTATAAGAAATTTATTTTTTAGAGGGTGAAGTCTGGTTTAAAGGCAGCACAATCCTTTCACCAAGTTCCTTTGAAATTACTGTTTTTATTCTGTTCAGGTTCATTACCTGTTTTTGAATTTCCGAAATCTTTTCTCCTTCTGTTTCAGGATTTGTATTCATTATTCTTACATTTAAATCTGCAAGAGCCGTCATTATTATCCGGCTTTTATAGGCAAGCACAGTTTTCGGAACCTCAACACCAAGATTTTGTCCGGGAAGTTCTATATACGTGTCTTTTCGCTTCCATACATTACTGATGTCATATCTGGAAGTGAAGATTTCAACAGCCAGTTCACTGATTTTTTGATCTTCACTGAAAGTAAATGTTTTTTCCTCTATTTTTTCAGAGTTCTCAATTTTCTGAAAAATCTCTTCAAATATCTTTTTATAAATCAGATTACTGAATTCGAGGTTGTCGTTTTGTATCTCCCGAATAATATATTCTGCAACGCTTATCTCTGCGTTATCTTCAGCGGGAAGACGAAGTTTCTCATTGGCGAACTTAAGAAGAAAATAAATGATTTCCCTTTCCTCATGTTCAGAATAGATCTCGTCAACAAAGGATGGCACCAATGGTTGAGCTGGTGTATCTAGGGCCGCTCTTTCTGGTGTTCTTGAAGTCCATTTTGCCTCCTCTACTCTTTGCCTTATTTTGTTTAACTCCGAAATAAGTATGTTCTCATCCACTTCAAGAAGAGTGCTGCATTCCTTGATATATACTGCACGGTTTATGGCCTGAGGTATCACAGAAATGGAGCGAACGATGTCGTTGATCAGACTTGCTTTTTTTATGGGATCATTTACCGTATCCTTTAATAATATCTGGGATTTGAAAGAGATAAAGTCCTTTTCATTTTGCTTTATAAACTCTTTCAATTCAGTAGCACTGTGCTTTTTAGAAAAAGAGTCGGGGTCTTCTTTATCAGGTAAAAGCAATACTCGCACATTCAGGCCTTCCTCCAGAACCAGATCAATTCCCCTGAAAGAAGCTTTGATCCCAGCCTCATCGCCGTCATAAATAATGGTTATGTTTGGGGTAAATCGCTTGATAAGCCTTATTTGCTCAACAGTAAGCGCTGTGCCCGATGATGCAACTACATTTTCAATCCCCGCCTGATGCATCGAAATAACATCTGTATATCCTTCAACGAGATAGCATTTCTCAGCATTTACAATCGCCTTCTTTGCAAAAAACAATCCGTATAGGATTTTACTTTTATGGTAAATTTCCGACTCAGGGCTATTCAGATACTTTGCTGTATCCTTGTCGGTCCTGAGTGTCCTTCCTCCAAAGCCTACAATGCTCCCAGATATCCCGTGAATTGGAAACATTACTCTTCCTGCAAAACGATCGAATTCTGCTCCGTTTTTTTCAATACTCAAACCTGTTTTTACAAGGTATTCGAGCTTATACCCATTTTTCTTTGCCTCCAGTGTAAAAGCGTCTCTTTCGCTAAAACTATACCCCAACTGAAATCTCTCAATGATATCCTCCCTAACACCTCTTTCCATAAGATATTTGTATCCGATAGCTTTGCCTTCAGCAGAATTGAGCAGGTTTTGATTAAAGTACTTTTGAGCATATGCACTTACCACCAAAAGGCTCTCTCGTTCATTGTCCTGCTGAACTTCTTCTTCCGTTCGCTCCTTTTCAACAAGAGCGATGTTATACCTTCTTGCCAAATAACGAAGCGCATCAGGATAGGAAAGTTTTTCAACCTCCATCAGAAATCCAACAACATTTCCTCCTTTTCCTGAACTGAAATCTTTATAAATTCCTTTCGCTGGCGACACCATAAAAGAAGGGGTCTTCTCATTGCTAAACGGACTCAAACCTTTGAAGTTTGTGCCCGACTTTTTAAGCTGAACAAACTCGGAAATTACCTCAACAATATCTGCCGTCTCAAAAATCTTCTCTATCGTCGCCTGATCAATCATTTTCCGAATTTAATTGTTTGATATTGTGGTAATTATGACTCTTGTTCTTTGCTTACCAAGTTATGTATTTCATTCAATAATAAAAAACCATATTTTTGTATGTTGATAAACTTATTGCTAAACAATATGTTTGTAGAAATGTAGCTTATCTTTTACTTATGAAGAAACTGGTGGTTTTAACAGGTGCGGGAATAAGTGCTGAAAGTGGTCTTAAAACTTTCCGCGACATGGGCGGACTTTGGGAAGAATACGACGTTTCAGAAGTTGCTAGCCCTGAAGGATGGAAAAAAAATATGGATCTTGTTTTGCGTTTTTACAATGAACGTCGGCGCCAGCTGCTTACGTCTGCGCCTAATAATGGGCATCTTTCATTGGTTGAACTGGAAAAGTTTTTCGACGTTCACATAATTACCCAAAATGTAGACGACCTTCATGAAAAGGCCAGAAGTAAAAATGTTCTTCATCTCCATGGAGAACTTAAAAAAGCCCAGAGTACAGGAAACCCCGACCTGGTCTATGATATTGCCGGCACAGAACTAAATCGTGGAGATAATTGCGAACTCGGATTCCAACTCCGTCCGTTTATTGTTTGGTTTGGTGAGGAAGTCCCGGCAATCACTGAGGCTGCAGCAATCTGTTCTACCGCCGACATTTTCCTTGTTATCGGAACATCACTTAACGTTTATCCAGCTGCGGGTCTTATAAATTCTGTTCCTCCATTTACCCCAACATTTCTAATAGATCCGAATAAGGTAGTTGCTCCGAGCCGGAAAAATTTTACCTTTATTCAGGATTCTGCCAGCTCCGGAATGCAAACTCTTAAGAAAATTTTACTGAAAGACCATCTTTAAGCCATGCCCAAAAATCTCATTTTGTTTATTCTGATATTCATTTCTTTTCCACTGTTTTCACAGCAGTTTGAAGGTGGTTTTTTCGGGGGATTTAGCGCAACTCAGGTGGATGGTGATCGTCTCTCCGGATACAATAAAGTGGGAATTACAGCCGGAGCCTACACAAGCCGTAAACTGAATAGTTCTCTTAACCTTAAAACAGAAATACGTTATATTCAGAAAGGTGCATATCAGAAACCAACAGACATTAACCCCGAGATGTTCAAAACCAGCCTTCATTATGCTGAAATACCATTCTTGCTTCAATATTTTTATAACGATAAAGGCTACGCTGAAGCCGGACTAATACCTGAAATCCTGCTCGCATCTAAGGAAGAAGACGAGACCGGAATTATCTCCGTGGATCATCTTCTGGCATTTCACCGGTTTACTATAGAAGCTGCTGCCGGAATTGGGTATTTTCTAACCGACCATCTTGCAGCCGGATTCAGGTATTCGTATTCTCTGCTTCCAGCCAGAGATCATGCATCCGGTCAAACCTATATGCTCAACCGCGGACAATATAATAATGTCTTGTGTTTTACCATGTATTACCACTTTCGTTAAAATGGAAAAGAAAAAAATAATCCTTGCTGTCACGGGAGCTAGCGGATCTGCATATGCGGCGCTACTCATGAATGAAATAGCCAAGATGGAGGATCAGGTTGCTCATGCTGGATTAGTTTTTTCAAAGACCTCGCTGAAAGTCTGGGAATTAGAATTAAATTCGGAACCAATCATCTCTGGTGTTTTTACAAAATATTCCCCCGACGACTTTTTTTCGCCTCTGGCTTCAGGTTCTGCAGGCTACGACACAATGATTATTTGCCCATGCTCAATGGGTACCATGGGAAGAATTGCTAACGGAATATCTGACGATCTGATAACCCGGTCGGCTGATGTAATGCTTAAAGAAAAAAGGAATCTGATACTTGTTCCAAGGGAAACTCCTTATAATCTGATCCATATTAAAAACATGGAAAAACTGTTGCTGGCCGGAGCACTTATCTTGCCCGCCTCTCCCTCTTTTTACAGTAAGCCTTCCAATATAGATGAACTACTAATGACCGTAGTAGAGCGAATTCTGGTTCATGCAGGTTTCCGTGTTAATCATTTTAAATGGGGAAATAAATGCTAAGCTACAGCAAGAGTTAGAATACTGACTTTTGTTCCTTTGACTTCAAGAATTGTAAGTGCGCAGGATTCCAGTGTTGATCCGGTTGTTACAACATCATCTGCCAGAATTATATGCTTTCCTTCAAGACAATGATCTTTCCCTATCAGAAATTTCCCTTCCACATTCTGAAACCTTTCAAAACGTGATTTCCGTGTTTGAGTTTGAGTAGATTCTCCCTTGATAAGAGAAGTAGTATTCACAGGCAAATTAAGTGTTGCAGAAAGACCCTGAGCAATCTTTTCACTCTGATTATAACCCCTGATTCGCATTTTTTTTGGATGTAAAGGAACTGGGACGATAAGGTCTGCCTGTGCAAAGATGCTTTTCCGAAGTTCAGCACCAAACATTTTACCTAGTTCTATTCCTATATCTGCACGTGAATTATACTTTAACTTGTGAATTAAGTGTTGGTATGCACTTCCTTTGTTAAAATAAAAAAAGGCGGCGGCAGACTCTATCCTCACCCGTCCCCAGAAAAGCTGAGAAACAGGATTCTCATGGTCTTTGTGAAACTCCGTTCTTGGCAAATGAAAGAAACATTGAGCACATAACACCTTCTCCTGCTTATTCAGAATCTGACCACACGCCACGCACAAATCCGGATAAAAAAATTGCAGAAAATCATCGATTAATTGCATGTTTTCTTCTTAATGTCTTGAGGGATAAAAAAATCAGCGTCGGAAAGCAATTATTTTGAGATATTAAATCTTATAGGTTGAGATTGAGGTAGAGGTTCAGGTTGAGATTGAGGGCTACTTAGCCTTAGTCTTAACATCAACCTTAACCTTATTCTCCTACCACCTGCTAAATGGTATCTCAGTATGTATAAAAAATCCCGGCTGACCTTCACGGTTCATGGATAATTCGAGCCGCACAACCTGATCATAATAGCTTACAAAATCGATTCCAAATCCACCTGTGTAAAGAAATCGGTTAACATAATTGTTGCCATCAATCGCATAATATTTCCCGTTAACATATCCCATATCAAAAAACAGATTCGCATAAACGGCAATGTGAATGGGATTAAACTGTGACCAGGGGATATATGCCAGATTAAAACTGCGCTCGGGCATTACCGCATATTTAAGGTTGTTTATCATCAGTCCGTAGCTGTTTCCGTCGATTACAAAGAGTTCATATCCCCTCAGATAAGCGCCATATCCCAGCCCTTGGCGGTATGTTTTGGGTTCATAGGCGTTTTTAGTGATACTTGTTCGAAGGGCATCATTAAAATAAAGCCTGTTACTTATCCTTCCGTGATGCGTGAAATTAATAAGAATTGATGGCTTGGAAAGTTCACTGAGGTTCGAATTGAGCATCTCTCTCCAACGCAGATTAACTCTGAAATAATCTCCATTGAGTGGATAGTGTTTCGAATCCCTGAAATCGTATTCATAAAAATATTCCGCTAATAGCCAATCCGGATTCTGACCAATTGCCAGACCTGTATAATACTCATGGTTGGCAGAGTCCCTGTATGTCAGACTGATGTAGGCAAGCATTAGAGAATGTGTCGAATACAGACTTTTCCTATAACTATAAATTATATAGGGATTAAAAACTTCCGCAAGGAAACTGTTTTCATTTCTTATATATACTGGCTTATTATCAATTGAATAGAGATTTACCTCGTGCTGCCGAGTTTGATTCAGAGTCAGATTGATTCCATGCTGCTGCTTTTTACCAAAATTGGGTTTTACATAAACTATTTCGAGTTGTTGCTTATATCCAAAACGGAGCTTGAGTTTCATCTGCTCCCGCCTTCCCCTGAAATTATCCCAGAAAATTTGACCTCCGTAGTTTATCTTCTTCCAGTCAGGATCGTGAATAAATGCCCCCAAATTTCGGTCCGCGTGTTCGAATATTGGCGAAGGCCATATATACCAGCGTTCAACGATTGAAATTATAAATTGTATTTCTGCGTCATCTGAAATACTCTGGTAAATAAATACAAAATTAAAAAGGGAGGTGTTCAAAAGGTTTTCACGGCTTCTTTGTGTTTTTTCAGCTATATCTTTTACTCGGATACTGTCTCCAGCACTAAAACAAAGTTCTTTCAGGATGATATTTTCCTTTGTTAACTTGTTTCCCGTAATGAATATACCGGTAATAATGTAGGTGCTGTCTCTCTGTACCTGACTGAATAAGAGTCCTGTTTGCAGAAGCAAAAAAGAAATCACCAGATGCCTTAATAGCTTAACCAATAGTTGAAATATTATAAAGGAACAAAGTACAAAAAGATACAGCATATCTCAAAAAAAACTCTGTGATCAATTGAGTATCAAAAACTCAACGAATCACAGAGTATTTTAAGTGTTGAACCTGTTACTTTTTTTCCCGCTTCCTATAAATTAATGCTACTAAACAAGGTCTTTAAAGGCAGCTCTCGAGGCTTTCATTTCAATGGTTTTGCGTTTTACATATTTCTGTCCTTTATACATAATGTAATACATTACTGGGATAAAGATCAGTGTAAGAAACGTGGCAAAACTTAAACCGAAAATGATTGCCCATGACAATGGTCCGAAGAACATTACATTGTCGCCTCCAAAGTGAATATTAGGTTGGAAGCTTCCGAAAAGGCCAACAAAATCAATGTTAAACCCAATTGCCAATGGTAAAAGTCCCAGAATTGCAGCTGTTGCGGTAAGCATAACGGGGGTAATACGGGTTTTTCCAGCCTCTATGATGGCGTCTTTTGTTTTCATCCCCTTTTCTATAAGCTTATCGGTAAATTCTACCAGTAAAATTCCGTTTCGAACAACTATTCCAGCGAGCGCTACAACTCCCATACCTGTCATGGTAATGGAAATAGGCATTCCAGCAATAATAAACCCAAGCAAAACTCCTATTATACTGAAGATTACCTCCGTGATAATAATAAATGGTTTTGACAATGAATTAAACTGCGTAATCAGGATAAACATGATTAGAAATAGCGCCAACAACATTGCTTTGCCAAGAAAATCGCTTGACTCCTTCTGGTTTTCCTGCTCTCCGGTAATCTTGATGTCAACTCCTTCAACCTTCGTAAACTGAGGAATGTTCGCATTTACCTTAGTCATGATTTGATTTGCATTAAACCCGGAAATAATATTGGAGTAAATATTAATAATTCTTTTTGCGTCTTTCCTGTTTATCCCTCCGTATGAATTCGGATAGCTCACTTTACAAACTGCACTTAGGGGGATTTGTCTAACTAGGCCAGAATTCATATCCCGATACGTAATTTTTGCGTTTAACAGGCGATCAATATTTGTTCGCTGATCTTCCTGAAACCTCAGTTGAATAGGGTATTGATCTTCCCCATCTCGGTACTTGGAAGCCTCAAGTCCAAAAATTGCAAATCTCAATTCCTGACCAATCTGAGCGGTTGATAGTCCCTCGCGGTTGGCTCTAATACGATCTATTTCAACAAGAATTTCAGGTTTTGTTACATCAAAGTCGGTTTTAAGCTCTTCAATACCTGGGATATTGAGTGAATCAATGTAGCGCATAAACCTATTTGTTGTAAGCACCAAATCTTCAAGATTATCTCCGGTAACTTCAATGTTAAAAGGCTTTCCAGTTGGAGGTCCCATGGCCTGTTTGCCCACAGTAACTGCTGCTCCGGGAATGTCTTTCAGTGCTTCTCTGAACAGGTTAATGAAAGGTTCTGTTTTCTCGCCTTTACGCTTAACAAACTCAACGAAATTTACGGTAACCTTTCCTTTATTTGAAGTTTTGATCCCTCCTTCAAACTGCGAATCGGATGCTCCAAGTGCAACATTTGTGATTACAGATTCTACGATTTTTGGCTGAGTTTCAAGAACTTTTAAAATTCTTTTTTCAACCAATGTTGTAACGGAATCTGTAACGGAAACGGTGGTTCCAATAGGCATTTTTACAAGTGCATGTATAGAATTTGGATCGTTATCTGGGAAGAATACAACCTTAGGTTTTGTAGTTGATAACAAAAAGAAGGTGAAAAATAAGGCAAAAACCAGACTGATCAACAAGGCTAAGGGTCTGCGACCATTCAAAATCCAGACTAATAATTGCTCGTATTTCGTCAGAGTTTTAGGAATAACGGCATGCTGGAAATGAAGCAGAATCTTATATCCGTAAAAGTTGTGGAAAATATAGAATGCTCCGAGGAATATTACCAGATTGGCAAATGCCGGATAGGAAGCCATGTGTATAACTGCTCCAAGTCCAATAATAATTCCGCCCGTTGTAAAAATCCTTTTTTTGCTGATTGTTTGTATTTCTTCCTCGTCAGGCTTCATAAAGGAAACCGCAAATACAGGATTCAAAATATATGCAACCAAAAGTGACATAAAAAGAGTGATAATAACTGTTACAGGAATAAAAAACATGAATTTGCCTATAACTCCGGGCCAGAAGGCTAGCGGGAAAAAAGGAGCAAGCGTGGTAAGTGTTCCCGATAAAATTGGTACAAAAACTTCACCCGCAGCAAATTTCGCTGAAGTAGAAATATCCATTCCTGTCTTTTTAAATACCCTGTGCGTGTTTTCAATTACCACAATGGCATCATCTACCACAATTCCCAAGGCAAAAATGAATGAGAACATAACCAGCATGTTCATTGTAAAGCCAATAGCCGGTAAGAAAATATACGAAAGTGCCATTGACAAGGGAACCGATAATGCAACGAAAACCGCATTAGTGAATCCCATGAAGAACATCAGAACCAGGGTAACCAGAATAAACCCGATTATGATCGTGTTGTTAAGGTCAGTGAGTGTTGTTCTTGTGTATTTTGACTGATCGCCAGTGAGAGTTACCTTAAGATCTGTGGGAAATTTATCCTTCTGCAGATCTTTTATAATTGTTTTGATTTTATCCGAAGCGTTCAAAAGATTCTGTCCGCCTTTTTTGATAACGTTAACCGTAATAACATTTTCACCATTCAGTCTTGAATAGCTTTCCTGTTTTGCGTAGGTGTCTTTTATCTCTGCAACATCCTTCAGATAAACCTGAGCACCAGTTGCACTGCTAACAACTATGTTTTTAAGTGTTTCCAGACTTTCGAATTCACCAACAACACGGATGGCACGATCCATCCCTTGCATGCCAATGTTTCCGCCTGAAATAGTAAGGTTTTCTGCAGCAATCATCCGGTTAATATCCATGATGGTTAGGCCGGTTGCCTGAAGCTTAAACATATCAATATTTACCTGAATCTCACGGTCTAGGGCTCCGACAATATCAACGCGGGTAATTTCCGGAAGACCTTCGATCTTGTCTTCAAGCAAATCGGCGTATTTCTTAAGTTTATCAAGGCCATAATCCCCTGAAATATTAATATATATAATCGGCACTTCAGAAAGATCGATGTCCCTAACATCCGGATCTGATTTCAGGTCGGTTGGTAAATCTTTTTTGGATTTGTCAACTGCGTCTTTAACTTTTTGTTTTGCATCAGGTATAGCAACTCCGGTGCGGAATTCAACAACAATTGATGAAAAGTCCTGAACTGAAGTGCTGTTAATTACCTTAACTCCGCTGATAGATTTGAGGTTGGTTTCAAGCGGGCGTGTGATCAGGTTTTCAATATCTGTAGGTGATGTGCCAGGATATACAGTGTTTACAATAATGTAGGGAATAACAATATCGGGTGTCTGCTCTTTGGGAATGGTCCGGTAGCTGTAAATCCCGAATATTGCAATAATAACAGCAAGTACATAAATACTTGTTTTGTTATCAATTGCCCAGCTGGTTGGTCCAAATTCTTTAAAATTCTTTTCCATTTATAGAAACTTTGCAGTTGTTTATAATCTAATTTTTTCTCCGTTCTCAAGGTCTAATTGACCAGCGGTAATCAAAAGATCCCCGGCCTTAAGACCTTCTGTAACTTCAATCATTCCATTGTAGCTTTCGCCCGTTTTAATCTGGTATTTCTTTGCAACAACTTCAGAATTACCTTCTTCTGCTACAAAGACAAAGCTTCCTTCTTTATCATTCTGAATTAGATTGATCGGCAAAACCATTGCGTTTTCAGCACGATAATCATTAATCCTTAGAATGGCAATCATGTTCGCTTTAAAATTGTTGAAATCTGGTTTCATTCTAACTTCAATCTGAAAAGTGCGGTTTTGTGCTCCGATATATTTACTGGCAGAGGAAATTTTTGCGACAATTTCTTTTTGCAAATCGGGAAATTGAACTACCACTTCATCTCCTTCATGAATTCTTGCACTATAAGCTTCGGCAATATCTGCCAGAACTTTCATAGAGCTGAAATTTACCACGCGAATAATAGGTAAGCCCGGTCCAACAGACTGACCAATTTTAATAGCAACATCTTCAACAGATCCATTAATAGGAGAAACAATCTTCATCATATTGATCTGATCCTGAATTGTTTTAATGCTGTTTTCGAGGGATTCCTTGTTGTTCTTTGCTCCTAAAAACTGAACTTCTGAGCCAATTTTCTGATCCCAGAGGTTTTTCTGTTTGTCATACATTTCTGTAACAAATCCCAGATTATCTGTCATTTGTTTCAAGGTCTGCTGAAGAATTGCATCATCCAATTTAGCTAATACCTGGCCTTTGCTTACTTTGTCGCCCATTCTTACATAAACGGCTTCAACAGTTCCGGGCGCTTTTGCGCTAACGCCCAGATTTTCTTCTCCATCAAGTTTCCCCTGAACCTCAATAAAATGGTTGAAAACCTGAGGACTCATTGCAGTTGCTACAACTTTAGAAGTATTTGCATCGGTAATGGAAGTAGTGTCTTCGGCTGCGATTTCTGTTTCTAAGGTTTTAATCTGCTCAGCTAATTTATCATGCTTAACTTTTAATGCACTTAATTCGGTTTTTTTATCGCTGCTGCATGACACAACAGTCAGAAAAAATATAAGACCGGCTGTTTTAAAATTCAATAGGTTCATTTCTTATAAATTAAGGATATTATTTACTGATTATATTTATTTATTAGTTGCCAGAATGCGGTCCATTTTGGCTTTTGCCTGCAAGAGGGAAATAATTGAATTGAAATAATTCGATTCAGAAGTAAGAAACTGGCTCTGGCTCTGAGTTAGCTCCATACTTGAAAGAACTCCTTCTTTATACTTGATAATGTTTTTATTATAAATCTTTTCGCTGAGAGCCATGCTTTCTTTATTGTTGGTGTAATTCATATACGCCGTCTGATATCCGTTTTTGGCAGTCTCATATTCTAAAATTACCGATTGTTCCACCATGTCTTTACTTAGATTGGCCTTTTCAAGATTGAGTTTCCCCTGAGATACCTTGGAAAGCCTTTGTCCACTGGTTAAAATTGGCAGTTTAATAGTAACGCCAATAACATCTTTTGGCTGGAAGTTGAATGCGGGAGTATTTGTCATTTCCTGATGTTGATAAAACCCTGCAACCGTTGGAAGATAAGCAGATTGCGCTCTTCTGAGGTTCGCTAATTGCAATGCAACCTGAATCTCCATTATCTGGTAATCGATGCTTGTGCCAACACTAAAATCATCTGAAAACAAATATTGCATGTTGCCAGTTGAAACAATGCCATTGAGATTATCCGTTAAAACGAGGCTTTGGTTGAAATCCATACCCAGCTGAAATTTTAATAATTTTAAGGAAACATCAGCCTGCCCTTGTAACGATTGAACAAGGTTCAGAAGATTGGATTTGTTAATTTTCATCTGGTCTACATCAGTGCTTTCAACAAAACCCTGAAAATTCATCTGTTCTATTTCGCTGAATGTTTTTTCCATCAATTCAACGCTTTGCTTAAGTACTCTCAGGTTTTCGTTAACCACAAGAACCAGGTAATATGAACTGGCAACCGATTCTTTGGTTGTGAGTTCTGACTTTTCATACGCTTTTTCAGATACCTCTTTGAAAATTTTCGCCGCCTGAAGACCAACAATATATTCTCCACTAAAAATTAACTGACTTAAAGTAAAGTTGAATGTTGTGTTGTCTTTTGTTCCTAAAGGAATCCCCGGTCCTGTGTAAAGGTATTGATTCAATCCTCCGACACTAGGGAATTGCTGAAATCCATCCACCGGTGTTGCTAGAGGCAAAGCGTTCTCTGTAAAACCGGAAACCGGAAAGCTCAACTCGGGAACCTTAAATATATGCTGATAATTTGCAGTAATTGCAAATTGCGGTAATCCCATAGATGTTGTCTCTACTACTACCTTTTTCGCAATTTCAATATCAAGTTTAGATGCTTTTACAGTCCTGTTGTATTCTACTGCATAATTTTGGGCATCAAGAACCGACATTTTAAGGGTGTCCTGTTTTTCCTGTGCCGACACGTTAAATGCCAGTAACAAAGTTCCCAGGCTTAATAGTGTTTTACTAATTTTTGTCATAATTTAAATAATATTCTATGTTCAGTTTATTTTTTGTTGTTTCTTCAAATTTGCTTGCCAGGCTTTTCTCCATCTTTAAAAATTTCACTGTCCGAATAATACAGTTTGTGAATGTTATCATCCAGGTACTTTATTCCCTTTTCATTAGCAATTCCCCTTATATGGTAAATAAAAAGTTCTTTGAAAATGGTCTCTGTGGTGAAATCTTCTATTGAAAACATAACATCGCCATAAATGTTTTCAAGCCGTGAAATCTGAAGCTTAGTAATAATCTCTTCGTTTAATTCCTGTCGGTAAAAACCCTCTGCTTTTCCTCTTTTTAAATTCGCCAGAACAGAATCGTACATACCTTTACGACGGGTGAGAATAACTTTTTGAAAAGCTTCAGGATGGTGTTTTTTTAAATCGTAGTCGAATGATGGGCTATTTCTTTTCATCATCTCAGCCATAAACCGGTTCACCTCAAATAATTCAGCAATGGCATTATTTCCTTTCACCCACACTTGCTCAAAACATTCTCTGGTTCGCTCCAATTCAGATTCTACCACTTTGTTTACTAAATCATTTTTGTCGGTAACAAACTGGTATAACGTCTTTTTCGATATTCCAACCTCCCTTGAAATATCATCCATCGTTATGCTTTTTAACCCGTACTTCCGGAACAGTATAGCAACTTTTAATAATATGTCGTTTATTTTATCCATTGAGCGGACAAAGATATTTCTTTTTTTTGAATTGGAAACTTTTTTTGTATAAATAGTTTCCGGGGTGTAAATCTTTTCCGGGGTCAAATGTATTCCATAAATCCGTTGCCTTCGTTAAATGAATGTTAACTTTTCCTTTGTTTTACAAGTATTTTTATAGCGGAAGTAGCAATATGGTTATCTATTAAAATTAATTGTTTGTTAAATCTTCTATTTTCGAAAACATAATGCCTTCATGCCTTTACGATTAACAGGGACTTGCATACTTTTCAAGAATTAAGCTTTAACTTTTTTATATCTTTGTCAAAAATTTATTTCTATGTCTCAAAGACCCGTACGCGTGCGTTTTGCTCCTAGTCCTACTGGACCTTTACATATTGGTGGGTTGCGTACCGCCATATTTAACTATTTAATAGCTAAACAAAGTAAAGGCGTTTTCATACTTCGTATTGAAGATACCGACCAGACACGCTTTGTACCGGGTGCTGAAGAGTACATTATCGAATCTCTAAAATGGGCAGGAATTGTTCCCGATGAAGGAGTTTCTTTCGGGGGAGAATATGGGCCATATCGACAGTCAGACCGCAAATCTATATATAAGTCCTATGCCGACCAACTGGTAGCCTCTGGCAATGCATATTACTCTTTCGATACTCCCGAAGAGCTTGACAAGCTTCGAAAAGATCACGAAAGTCGGAAAGAAACATTTATTTACAACGCAGCAGTTCGAGATGGATTGTGTAATTCTTTGTCGATGAAAACAGAGGAATTAAACAAAAGACTGACCTCTGGAGAACATTATGTAATTCGTTTTAAATTCAATCCCGCTGAAGAAATTGTAATGCACGATATTATTCGTGGTGAAGTAAGAGTACAAGCAGCTACCCTAGATGACAAAGTCCTTTTTAAGTCGGATGGAATGCCAACGTATCATCTCGCAAACGTTACAGATGATTACTTAATGAAAATTTCACATGTGATCCGTGGGGAGGAATGGCTACCTTCACTCCCCTTGCATGTTGCGCTTTATAGAGCTTTTGGCTGGGAGAGTAGCATGCCGGAATTTGCGCATCTCCCGCTTATCCTCAAACCCGACGGTAAAGGAAAACTCAGCAAACGGGATGGTGACAAAGGCGGTTTCCCCGTATTTCCAATAAACTGGAAAGATCCTGAAAGCGGAGAGATTTCCTCCGGTTACCGCGAAGCAGGCTATTTTCCTGAGGCTTGTGTGAACCTCTTATCTTTTCTTGGCTGGAACCCCGGAACGGAACAGGAGATTTTTACACTTTCTGAGCTGGCGGCAATTTTCTCCCTCGAAAAAGTAGGAAAATCCGGATCCAAATTCGATCCCGATAAGGCCAAATGGTACAATCATCAGTACCTTCAAATGAAAAAGGATGATGAACTGGCAAAGATGTTCGCGGAAATTCTAAAAAATAAAGGCATTTCTCTTCCCGAAGCAGCTATTTTACAGAAGATTACAAGTCTTGTAAAAGAGCGGGCTAACTTTGTTCAGGAACTATGGGACCATGCAGACTTCTTCTTCGTAAGACCTGAATCCTACGATCCCGAAGTAGTGAAAAAGAGATGGAACGAGCAGGTTGCAGAACAGATGAAGCAACTTACAACCTACCTGAAAGCAACTTTCGATTTTACAGCCCAAGCCCTTGAACATAGTGTAAAAACTTTTATTGAAGAAAAAGGTTTTAATACCGGCCAAATTATGACAGCTTGCAGGCTTTGTCTTGTAGGAACATCAAAAGGTCCAGGGGTTTTTGATATTTGTGAAATACTGGGGAAAGATGAGGTTTTATTAAGAATCAATAACGCAATAAATAAATTGAAGATTTAGGCAATGTCAATTTAAATTATGAGCCATTCTCCCAAAGAATCCGATTTCATCGACATTCACTCTCACAGTGAAAAGGAAGAGAATGGCGTTTTTAGAATACACAATGTTTTTGCGACTGATTATAAGAAGATTCCTTCTGAACTACCTGTCAGTATTGGACTGCATCCCTGGCATATTAACGACAATTCAATTTCATTACTCCCTGAAATTTTACAGAATTCTGCATCTTTGGAGAATTGTCTGGCAATTGGAGAAACCGGGCTTGATAGTCTTGTTCAAACACCAATCTCAACTCAGATAACAGTATTCAGAAAACATATTGAAATTGGGATTAAAGAAAATAAGCCTCTTATAATTCACTTTGTAAAGGCGTTTCCGGAGTTATTAAGCCTTAGAAAGGAATATACGAATGCCGCTCCCTGGATTATCCATGGTTTTAATGCAAACCCGACAATAGCCGCTGAATGTCTAAAACATGGAATTTATTTATCTCTCAGTCAGCGGTTATTTCGAAACCCGGAAAAAGCTGAAAAAATTATGAAAGTAGTTCCTGTTTCAATGATTTTTGCAGAAACTGACGAGGATTCAATGTCAATTCAGGAAATTTATGATACCATTGCCACATTTTACGGATTAAGCATTTCTGCGCTTAAGAAAATAATTTTTGAGAATTATAGGCGTTGTATAAAAGTTTAATCCTGTCGTGATAAACGGATAATATTAAACCCAGATAACGCTACGTATTGCCGCTAAGACCAAATTGAAAATCCCCGTTTATTATAGAAATAGAGCGTTAGCGACAGTTTTAATCCTAAAAATACCAAGTTATAAATACAATTGCACGATTATTGCAATTCATCCGAATAATAATGATTTTTGTACTTTCTTAATT
The DNA here is from genome assembly GCA_038316435.1 of Bacteroidales bacterium. Taxonomy (GTDB): domain Bacteria; phylum Bacteroidota; class Bacteroidia; order Bacteroidales; genus JACJXF01. The sequence continues at coordinate 30,367 of JBBQAQ010000034.1, forward strand.
TAATAGCAATGATATCATACAAACATAAATTTTTGTTGATCGGAATATTGATCATTTCCCAGATTACAAATGCGCAGGAGCTTGTAACCCGCAATCTGGACGGGTTTCATGCCGTTAGTATAATGGGGAAAATGCGTGTGGAGTTGTATAAATCCGACACTTCCAGAGTAGAATTTACTGTTAGCAATGTTCCTTCAGATAACCTGATAACCGAAGTAACCGATAGTGTTCTTAGCATCCGACTGAAAACGGATACCAATAAAAGTTCTATATTTAAGGTATTGGTTTACTATTCAAATCTGGATGAAATTATCGTTGCATCTAATACCTTGTTGGTTTCTCCCCAAATAATTACCGGCGAAAATATAAAATTCACGGCTCGTTCAGGTGCAAAAATGGAGCTCGAACTGAACCTTAAAAATTTGGTAGCCGATGTAAAACAAGGAGGTATTCTTGTGTTTACCGGTTCTGTTAAAGTTCAGAAAATTACTGTGAATACAGGAGCAACCTACTCAGCATACAAACTTACGGCCGAAGACAGCTACGTGGTAGCAAACGCAGGCTCAAAAGCAAAAGTATGTGCCTCAAGAATCATTGATGTGTCTTCAAATACAAAATCTTATGTGGGTTATATCGGAATTCCAGTTAGTGTGATCAGTAAAACTAATCTCGGGGGAGTAATTGCCAGTTTTGCTACTGAAGAAGATGTTTTTGATGAATAAGAAGAATTTTCGCAATCTCTAAATCTTCCGGAGTGGTAATTTTCAGATTATATTCATCTCCGGCGATTATTGTAATTGGATATCCTACCTTTTCAACAACACTTGCATCATCGGTAAAGAGTTCTGAAAAGTCAGTTAAATAAGCTGTATTTAGAATCTCCGCAGTAAATACCTGAGGTGTTTGAACTATTTGTATTCTTGAACGATCAAGAGGTCTGCTGGATTTTTCGTTTATCTCTCTTATCGATTCTTTAAGCGGGATGCAAGGGATCGCACTTCCGGAACTCTTTGCTGCTTCATAAACTCTTCGAAGACAATCAACAGAAACAAGTGGTCGTACAGCATCATGAACGCCAATAAGATTTGAACCCTTTATGAATTTAAGTCCGTTTTTTACCGAGTGAAATCGTGTCTCCCCGCCAGGAGTAAGGGTAACCGGGTAATCAAAGCCTGCTGTAGTTCTGGCTTTTTCCCAGAAAGAATGATAAGATTCATTGATAACTATCACTATTTCTATAGTAGCATCAAATGCCAGAAATTTCTCCAGAGTATGAATTATGATAGCTTTTCCGTTAATTTCAATAAACTGTTTTGGAAGGGCAGAACCCATCCTGCTTCCTGACCCTCCGGCAACAATGATAACTGAATTTCTCATAAACCAAAATTAAGAAAATTTGAACACTCCGGCTTTACTGTGGTTAATACTTTTATATTTAGCTTTTTCGAATTAATTTGCGGATAAATATTATTTTTATGACCTCTCTAAACCCTGAAATTCTTGCCTTCCTTACCGCCCTTGAAAAAAATAACAACCGGGAGTGGTTTGATGCTAACAAATCGATGTATCTGAAGGCCAAGGATAGTTTTGATGATTTTGTTAGTCAGCTGATCCAACTTGCCAAATCCATTGAGCCTGAAATAGGGTACCTTGAACCAAAAAACTGTACGTTCAGAATTTACAGGGATGTTCGGTTTTCGAAGGAAAAAACTCCATTCAAAAATAATTTCGGTGCTTACATTTCAAAAGGGGGTAAAAATTCGGAGTGGGCAGGGTATTACTTTCACCTTGAACCTTCAGAATCTTTTATCGCGGGAGGAAAATACCAGCCTCAGGGAGCTGCACTCAAAGCCATTCGTGAAGCTATCATTTATGAGCCGGAAAACTTTCGGGCCATCATTGAAAAACCATCCTTTAAAAAGCATTTTTCGGGATTTCTGGGAGATACTCTGAAAACCGCACCACAAGGTTATCCAAAAGATCATCCGCATATCGACTTGCTGAAATATAAAGCCTATGCCGTGTATCAGCCAATAAGCACAGGTTTGTTAGGCTCCCCAAAATTGCTCGATGAGATCGCTGAAGCCTGGAAAGAGTTAAAAACCCTCAACGATTTCCTGAATAAGGCAATGGAACACGTAATTTAAACAATCGCCCCTATTTCGTATATAAAAACCTCTTTATACTCTTTTTCGGGGTTTTCTCAAATTCCTCGGGATGAATCCTGAATTCCGTAACTTTCATAAAAGCTGCCAATGAATGATTCAGGTGTTTTTTGTGATCATCAAGAATCTCCTGAAGTTTCTTTTCATCGACACCGCGCTTATCCATCATTTCCTTATCGGGAAAAATCAATGCTACAATTTTTTGGTTTTCATCAATAACCACCGACTCTTGAACAAAAGTCATATTGTTAATGCGCGCTTCAATAATCTCCGGATAAATGTTCTGTCCTGATGCACCAAGAATCATACTTTTGCTTCTGCCATTAATATAAATGAAGTTGTCCTTGTCGATATAGCCAAGGTCTCCGGTGTGCAACCAGCCTTCGTCATCAAGCACTTCCCTCGTTGCTTCTGCGTTTTTATAATATCCAAGCATCAGATTCTCGCCTCTTACCAGAATCTCGCCCGACTGTGTATATGGATCAGCTGAATCTATTGTAACCTCAAGGGTATCCACCACTTTTCCGGCAGAACTAAGTCTTGCCGTTTCCCACCCGGCATAAGCAATAAGCGGTCCGCATTCTGTCATCCCATATCCTATAGAAAATGGGAAGTTAATCGTTTTGAAAAAAGTCTCGGCTTCTTTGTTAAATGCAGCTCCCCCGATAACAACTTCGTGGAAATTCCCTCCAAAAACATCAACCAGTTTTTGCCTTATTTTCTTATGAATAAGGCCTCTAATTCCGGGAATGGAAAGCATTACCTTCATAACCGGCTTTCTAATAGTTGGCAACACCTGCTTCTTAAATATCTTTTCAATAACAAGTGGAACGGAAAGAATTAACCTGGGCTTAATCTCCTTGAAAGCCTGCATAATGATCTGAGGAGATGGAGTCTTCCCAAGGAACGTGATATAACAACCTTTAGTAAATGGAAATAAAAACTCAAACGCACAACCGTAAGAATGGGCTAATGGTAGAAATGAAACTATCTCATCTCTGGCCTCCAGTGGCATGTTCTCATGAGCATATCTGATATTTGCAATCAGACTATTGTGAGGAATCATTACTCCTTTGGAAAAGCCCGTCGTTCCGCTTGTATAGCTAATTACTGCCAACTCATGGTTGGGAACATGCTGGAGATGAAAGTTGTCAGGACTCAATCCTGTTGGGTAATGTTCTGAAAAAATACTATCCATATTATCAAAAACACTCTTAAGTCCCAGTCTTTCATTTTCATAAAGGAGTGAAAAATCATTCACTTTAATTGTGGCCTTAATATCCGGAAGTTTTTTCTTGTCAAGCGTATCAAAAATTTGTTCTCCAGTAAAAAGAATAACCGAATCGGAATGATTAATAATATGGTGAATGTCTTCGGGAGTAAAATCAGGTAGTATAGGAACAATCACGGCGCCATAGCTGATGGTTGCAAGAAATGCTATTCCCCAGGCGGCAGAATTTTTACCCACAAGGGCTACTTTATCTCCTTGTTTCAAACCGGCCTTTTCAAAAATGATGTGAATTTTGATCATTTGCGTGGCAACCTCTTCATAAGTAAAAGAAGAGCCTTTGTAATCCGCTAATGCATCAATTTTCCAGTTGGAAGTAATACTCTTCTCAACAAATGCTATAAAGTTTTCTTTCAACATATTACAATGTTTTTCATAAAAATAATACGAAATCCTTCGATGTCAAACTTTTTTTGACAAATCACCAAAAACCAATTGGTGCATTTCAAAAAAGACGTAAGATATAAGAAAACTGGGCTAAAATATCCGGCATTTGTGTTTTTCTAACTAAATAATACCCGAGATCGACATCATGACAAAATTAATAGACTATAAATGAGACGCATTACTTCATGAAAAAATCTACTTATTAATCTTATTATTCTGTCTACTTTTTATAAATTTGACGGAAACCCTCTAAAATATGAGTCTGGTTCAAAATCCCGAAACAATTAAAGCATTTATTTTATCCTTTTCAATTGTTTCCTTTGGTTTTATATTTTACCATGTTATAACAAATAGCATTTCTAACAAGCTGCGGGAAAGCAAATCGGAAAATAATATCCTTCCGGTAATTCTGCAGCGTATAATCGGAATATTCTTCTTTGGTTTTTCTACATTGACAGCTATTCTTTTTGTTCTGCATTCGAACCCTGTTTTTTTTGGGACTACTTTACCTGGGGGGAAAACTTTTGTGTGGCTCTTTGGCCTTTCCGTTTTCATCATTCCAATGAATTATTACAATTCGAAAAACAATGAAAATCTTGCCCAATATCCTCAAATAAGGACTTCCGAATGGTCTGTTTCCTTACTGATTTTAAGCGCTTTAAGCTGGATTGCTTATTTGTTTGCTTATGAATTTATGTTCAGGGGATTTTTTCTGTTCGCTTCAATTCCCATACTTGGCATTTGGCCCTCCATTATTCTGAATACTGCTGTCTATTCCCTTGTCCATATTCCAAAAGGAACCAAGGAAACTTTGGGAGCCATTCCATTTGGAATACTCATTTCCTATCTGACAGTTGAAACTGGAAGCTTTTGGCTGGCTTTTTTTGCACATGTCGTTCTGGCTTTGTCAAACGAATGGTTTTCACTTACTGCACATCCCCAAATGTCGCTTAAAAGTATCCGCAAATGAACATTTTCATCAGCGGAGCAACAGGCTATATCGGAAGCCGGCTGGCAATAAGGCTAGCCAATGAAGGAAATATCATCCACGCACTATATCGATCCGAAGCGAAAACTGATCTGATCAAACATCCAAATATCCTGCTTTTTAAGGGGGATATTCTTGACGTTCCAAGCCTTTCCGCAGCAATGAAAAATTGTGAGCAGGTATACCACATAGCTGCATTTGCAAAAGTGTGGGACAAAAATCCATCACGCATTTACCGCTTAAACATTGAAGGTGCAATAAATGTAATAAGTTGCGGTATAAAACTAGGCGTTAAAAAGTTTGTATGTACCTCAACTGCAGGAGTTTTCGGCCCATCAGGGGAAAGCAAATATATTGATGAAGAAACCATAAAACCCGAAAAATATTTTATCGATTATGAATCTTCAAAGGCAATTCTTGAAAGCATTCTGAAATCTTACGCCGTTTCTGGTATTCCTATTGTCGTGGTTAACCCAAGTCGTGTTTACGGCCCAGGCCTTCTGAGTGAAAGTAACGGTGTAACCCGCATGATTAAAAGCTATTCCGAGGGACGGTGGAGAGTAATTCCCGGAGATGGAAATAGTCCTGGAAATTATGTACATGTCGATGACGTTGTAACCGGACATATCCAAGCAATGAATTTTGGCATTCCCGGGGAAAACTATATTCTGGGCGGAAGCAATATAACCTACAATGAATTGTTCAGTGAAATTGCATTTCAGACAGGCAGAAATTACCTGATGATTCATATTCCTTTATGGATCATGTTATTACTGTCTCATCTGATGTTGTTTTTCGCGAGAATTTCAGGGAAAGACCCACTCATCACCCCTCCCCTGGTAAAAAAATTTATTCACCACTGGAATGCAAGCTCTGCCAAAGCAATTCGTGAGCTAGGTTACTTGCCAATGAATTTCCAGGAGGGAATAAAAAATACCTTGAATTGGCTAAATTCTGAAAAAATATGAGTACGGAGAATACATATACACTGATTACCGGCGCCAGTTCAGGAATTGGGAAGGCAATTGCCTGGTACTGCGGCAGTAAAAAAATGAATTTAATCCTTGTTTCCCTGCCTTCAGAAGGACTTGAAACCGTTGCCACAGAAATCAGTAGCAAACACAATGTTTTGGTTCACTTTTTTGAAACAGATCTTTCCTTGCAAAATGGACCTGAACTTGTGTTCAACTGGGTGAAGGAAAACAATTTCCCAATAAATATCCTTGTAAACAACGCCGGAGTGGCCGGTACATCTGAATTTGAATTATCAGATTGGGAATATAGCGACAAAAGGATTATGGTAAACATCCGGGCACTTGTGCTGCTTACCAGATTCTTTATTCCTGAATTAAAAAAACATAAAAAGTCACATATTTTAAATATAGGAAGTCTTTCTGCTTTTTTCTCTATTCCATATAAAGCTGTTTACAGTGCCAGCAAAGCATTTGTTGTGAGTTTCAGCAGAGCTCTTCGTTATGAATTAAAAAATTCTACAATAAAAGTTTCTGTTGTTTGCCCAAATGGTGTGCGGACAAATGCCGGAACCCACGCCCGTATTGATGCACATGGAATTAAGGGTCGGATTACGGCTATTCCAGTAGATAATCTAGCCCGACGGTCAATTGAAAATATGCTGAGAGGGAAATTTTTATATGTTCCCCTTAGAATAAACCGACTACTGTTAATATTACAAAAAGTCATCCCAACAAGTCTTCTGCAAAAAATTCTGACCCGTGAGTTTAAAAAAGAAGTTAAGGTTTCCTGAGTTACTATTTTGCACCTGCACCAAACCCGCTAGGAATATGCTTTTCCCCAGGAGTAATACTCAAAACTGGTGATGGACAAAGGTTAATTACATCCTGCACATAACTGCTAAGTGATTTGTTGGCGCCGGAAAATCGGCTTGATCCGATAACAACCAGGTCTGCGTTGATCGCTGTTGCGTAATTAACAACCAGGGTAGATAAGCTCTCCCCATACAATTGTTTTATAACCAGCGCCACTTTTCGTTTTTTAAGGTACTCAGCACTTTGTGCCTGATAAGCCAAAAGTCGCGCCAAATCCTTTTTGTTTTGGGTGGTAGAAATAGATAATAAATGTATCTCTGCCCCGAAAAGCTCAGCAACATCAGCCGCCCATGTAACCTTCTGACGTGTATCAACACTCATTTTCAGAGGAACAACAATTTTTGATATGTCCTTTGGAACGTGTCCTTTTCTGATGGTTATTACAGGCTTACCTGTTGCTGATATAATTTTTATTGCATTACTTCCGATAAAGAAATCTTCAAATCCTGATGCTCCGTGTGTGGATGCTGCAATTACGCCGTCATTGTACGACTCTACCTGATTAACAATTTCTTTGTATATTTTTCCCTTTTTAATAATAAACCGCAGCTTTGAATCGTGTCCCAGCTTTCCCTCATAATTCTTCATGATCTCTGCAAATCTTGCTTCCGCAAATTTGTGTTCTTCATCAAGCGATCCAGGATGATAGTCTTCGCTGCTTTTCTGAACATATACCATCTGAATGTTAACATGCATTTTTTTCGAGAAGAGCACAGCAATGTCAAGCCCTTTGAGGGATTCTTTCGAAAAATCAATTGGAATAATAAAATTTTTCATCGTACGAAGCATTAATTTTAACCTCAGCTAAATTAAATAATATTTTAATATAACCATATTTAATCGCTTGTGAATAAAGCACAAACTTTTTTTATGCTCTTATTTAGTCATGAAAAGACGATATTAATTGGAAAATACTAATTTTACCCCGCTTTAAAGTTTATCCTCTTTAAAAATAATTGCTTATGGCCTCCGGGAACTTCTCTAATCCAACTGACCAGATATTATCTGAAAACAATAGCTCTAGCTATCGTACAGCTTTTATTGTCCTTACTTCTCTATTTTTTATGTGGGGATTTATTACCTGCATGAACGACATTTTAATTCCCTTCCTGAAAAAAATGTTTGAATTGAGTCGCGCTCAGTCAATGCTTGTTCAGATGTCATTTTTTGGCGCATATTTTATTGGCTCACTGATTTATTTTCTGGTTTCTTATTTTGCCGGGGATCCAATATCCCGGATTGGCTATAAAAAAGGGCTTATCATTGGTTTGCTTATTTCTGCCGTCGCTTGTCTCGCTTTTTATCCCGCTGCACAACTTAAATCTTATAATCTGTTTTTAGCTGCCTTGTTTGTTTTGGGATTAGGTTTTACTCTTCTTCAGATAGCTGCAAATCCTTACATCGCCATTCTCGGAAGCCCTTCAACAGCATCCAGCAGGCTTAACCTTTCTCAGGGTTTTAATTCGTTTGGCACCACCATCGCACCAATTATCGGGGGATATTTTGTGTTTCATTTCTTTGCCGAATGGGGTCAGCCATTACTTGATAGAGCAGGTAGTATCATTACTACAGATAGCGGTAAAACTATGTCTGCTGCCGCCGTCCAGCTACCTTACCTGATTTTTGCCGGGGTCTTTCTTTCTCTTGCTTTACTTATTCAATTAACCAAGCTTCCGGTATTTGCTTCTTCTGAATCAACTGAAAAAGGAGCTGGAGCACTTAAACACCGTCATCTTGTTTTGGGAATGATCGCCATTTTCATGTATGTTGGAGGTGAGGTTTCGATAGGTAGTGTTATGATCAACTACATGAACGAAATGGCCGGTTTTCCTGAAGTTGTAGCAAAAAATTATCTGGCTTTCTATTGGGGCGGAGCAATGATCGGTCGATTTATTGGTGCTTATACTCTGGGACAGGAAAGGCCATTCTTCAACAAAATTATAAGCCTTGTCCTCATTTCATTTTCCGGGTTTTTACTGATCTGGTTCTTTGTATATCTGGAAAGCGATCGTTCCTTTCCGATACAAAATGTTCTTCCATTTTTAGGATTAATAATTCTTAATATTGTAGGGTTTTTAATTGGAAAATCCATGCCTGCACGAACTCTTATGGTCTTTTCTCTCTCGATAATCGCCTTATTGATAGCCTCAACGCTGATGTCGGGTATGCCGGCAATCTGGTGTGTAATTGGAATTGGCCTCTTTAATTCTGTTATGTGGTCAAATATATTTACTTTAGCTATTAAGGATTTAGGAAAATATACCTCTCAAGGCTCATCACTTCTTGTTATGTTTGTTCTTGGAGGGGCTGTGCTTCCTTTCTTTCAGGGAAAAGTTGCTGATTTCGCTGGAGCCTATCATTTTTCGTTTTTTGTTCCTGCAATTGCATATGTTTACCTTGCTTATTATGGCTGGAAAGGCCATTTACCAAAAAATTCGCTTAATCTGAAATCGAAGTAAGAATGAAAAAAAGAGTAATAGGAATTGATATAGGGGGTACTTTCACAAAATATGGATTTGTTTGTGAAGATGGAGAATTAACGCATGAAGGATCAATTCCTTCTGATACCTATCCTGATATTAAAGACTTTCTGAACGATCTCTGCGGAAAATTAAAAGAAATCATTAAGAAAGAAGACTACGAGGTTATCGGACTTGGTGTTGGTGCCCCAAACGGAAATTTTTACACCGGACGTATTGAGTTTGCTCCAAACCTGCTTTGGAAAGGAATTATTGATCTCGCCGGTCTTTTGAAGGGTCATTTTAATATCCCCATAATAGTAACCAATGACGCAAATGCCGCTGCAATCGGTGAACTAATCTATGGTGGCGGACAAGGAATGAATGATTTTATTATGATTACCCTTGGCACCGGGCTTGGTAGTGGTTTTATCGTAAATGGAAAAATCGTTTACGGACATGATGGTTTTGCAGGCGAGCTTGGTCATACTGTCGCTGTTCCTGAAGGCCGGCAATGTGCCTGCGGAAAGCAAGGCTGTCTTGAAACTTATGTTTCTGCAAGCGGGATAAAAAGAACCATGTACAAAATGATCGCTTCGGAAATCGAAGATAGTGAATTGCGAAATGTAAGTTTTAATGATCTTGATGCTAAAATGATCAGCAAAGCCGCCAGAAATGGAGATCATCTTGCTCTTAAGGCTTTTGATTATACTGGGAAAATGCTCGGGCTAAAGCTTGCAGATGCTGTCGCTCACACCAGCCCGGAAGCAATTTTTCTTTTTGGCGGACTTTCTTGTGCCGGAGACTTGATTTTTACTCCCACAAAAAAATATATGGAACATTACCTCTTGCCTGTTTTTAGAAATAAAGTTAAACTCCTTCCATCAGCTCTGCAGAATAAAAATATCGCAGTGCTTGGCGCCGGGGCTCTAATCTGGCAAGAAATTAAAAAGTAAGAGCCTCCTAAATTTTAATTCAGACTGACGAACAGGGATTTCTATTTCTCTTTGAAAGACTGTTTAACCTCCAGATCCCAGTTGGATCGTATATTTATTTCACCGACATAATATAGCACCTTTTCCGGTTGCCTCTTTTTAAAATAATCGCCAGTATCCCATTTTTTATTCTGATTTACGTCATAAATAAATTTCAGCTTATATTTTGCGGGTGGCAGATAATCAAAAATAACCGTGCCATCTGATATAGCTGATTTGGCTTTTATCACGCCTTCTTTTTCAGTCATCAGTTGAACCAGCATAGGTGTATCAATGTCGCTCAAACTCACCATCAGGTTCCCATAAAATGCTTTTTCCTGAACGCTGAAAGCCAGCTTTATAGTGTCATTCCCGTGATTATAAATGTCGGTAAACGCCCCCGGTAAAATCATCATTTTATATTTCCCCTTTTCTTTCCATTTACTGGTCATTTCGGCTTTTCGGAAATTAACGCTATCCTTCAAAATAGTATACTTTTGTTGAACTTCAACCGTGTCGACCATCAAATAAAGGTGCAAAAATGACGTATCAATTTTTTGTATCGGGAAATTGAAAGTAAAAGGAATATTCGTGTTTAAATCAAGTATACCTTTATTTTTGATGCTGCTTATTGTCAACTTTACTTCCGGAATCTTAACTTCTGTTTTATTTTTCCCCGATTTGGAAGTAAGTGCAGAAGGTGCGCGACTTACGAATTTTAGTGTGTCAAGCAGAGTAAAGACAGCTCCGGCAGAATCCAGCATTGGATAGGATAATTCAAACATTAATGTGTCATTCTTAATAAGGCTCGTATCGGTAAGCCAGTAAATAAAAGTGTCTCTGCTCGCATTTATTTCAGGCAAAAACCATTTCACTGTATCGCTCACACTAAGAGATCTGATTCCCGGATCATCTTTTAACGGAAGGCTGAAACTTATTTTGAAACTTTCCTTATTGACTCTCTCGCTGTTCGTCATGTATTGCTTGCTCCCCTCGGGCAAAAAAGAAACAAGGTCAATGAATAAGGCAGGAAGTTTCTTTACCAGATTTACCGAATCTGTTAGGACTATTTGAACCGTATCCAAAGGTATTTCGGAAATATTTTCTTTTTTTCCCTTCCTTTTGGATTTGCTTTCAGGTATTACTGGGATTGCTTTAATTGTATCTGCTTTCAGACTGTCTTGTTCAATAACCCTTTCCGGAAGAGATTTTAAAAAGTCAACCGTCAGCAGTAACAATGTGTCCGAATATGCAATTTCCTCCGTTGGCAAATCAAATTTCAGGTTATTATTTAAATCTTTTAATGCAAAAACTTTAAACGTGTCCTCTTTAATATTATTTATCATGAAATGACCTTTATCGTCTGTTTTTCCTATATATACAGGAATTGATTTTAAGGGGATGGAATCTTCCATCTGGTCATATATTCCAACAATAAAGGGTTCTTTAGAGGGAAGCAGATTAAAAGCACTTACTAAGATTCCTTGAACCGATAACGAATCAAGAAATTCTCCGGTAGAAAAAACAAACTCAAAATTAGTAAGTGGATTTCCCTCATTATTATCAGCAACAGCTTTTCCGAAATTTAAAGTATAGGTGGTTTTTTCTCTTAATTCATTATTCAGCTCTATCATTAAGGTTTTATTTTTAACCCTTACAGTAGGCTTTTTTGGCAAAGGTGGAGAAATAATAAGTTCCTGATTTACATTCTTTAGTTGTATGAATTCGCTAAAAACGATTTCAATTTTCTGTGAATTAAAATTATTCGAATAATTTTTAGGCTTAGAACTCACTACTGCCGGGGGGGTTGTATCTTTTGTCCCTCCCGACATCATCCCCATTTTTGCGCATCCCCCTAAAAGATAAAAGATAATTAATGACCCGGAAAAAATTAATGATTTTTTCAATTTCACTTTTTTTGATAACGTGCAAATTTACAAAGAAATACAGCTTAAAAAAGAGTTTTGCAAAGTTTGTAATAGTAAGAAGTTTAAGTATCTCATCTATTTTAGAACGTAATTTCCTCTTTAAGAATTATATTTTGTAAGTTTAAACTCTTTTTAAAAACACAAAAATGAGCATACTTAGTATTGTTTGGAATGCAAATCCCTGGTTGGTAAAATTTTCCGACACGTTTGGAATCCGCTGGTATGGCGTGCTTTTCGCCTGTGCATTCCTTTTCGGATATATCATTTTCAACCGTTTCTTTAAAAAGGAAGGGCTTTCTACAGAAAAACTTGATCAGCTAACTCTTTATATTGCTCTGGGAACAGTTATTGGTGCCCGACTTGGCCATTGTTTCTTTTACGATACAGCCTATTATCTTGCGCATCCTTTTGAAATATTGCAGATTTGGCGCGGCGGACTCGCTAGTCATGGCGCATCAATAGGGATTCTTGTCGCACTTTATCTTTATGTCAGGAAAAATAAGATGTCGTTTTTATGGCTTATTGACCGAATTAGCGTTGTAACAGCATTGGGCGGGTTTTTCATTCGCATGGGAAACCTCATGAACTCTGAGATTTACGGTCGGCCAACTGATCTGCCTTGGGGATTCCGCTTTATCAGAGATACATCAAGAATTACTTTTACAGATCCTCATACCGGAGAAGTCCTTGGCAAACACCTCCCCTGCCACCCTACTCAGCTTTATGAAGCCCTAAGCTATCTGGTGCTATTTTTCATTCTCTTTTATGTTATTCGTAAATATGGAGAGAAGCTAAAAGATGGGGTTATTTTTGGCTGGTTCCTTATCGCATTGTTTACCACCCGCTTTCTTATCGAATATCTTAAGTTCGAGCAATCTGATTTTGAAATTAATATGATTTCTAAAGTCCACATGAATATGGGACAGGCTCTAAGCATTCCCTTTATTCTTTTAGGCGTTGGAATGCTCTTATGGCTTCGGAAAAATGGAAAGATTGCTAAATAAAATCAACCTAGGTTCTTATATTTTACAATGATATTCAACAGGTTGTTAAACAGTTTCTGTTGTATTTTGTTTAGCTAACAGGAATCTTACTTAACAGATCAAGGAATGGATTACGTCGTTCTATATGGGAAAGAGCTTGTGAAACTGACAATAGAGATGGCTCCCTATCTTTTGCTGGGTTTTCTGTTTGCCGGAATTCTTTACGCCTGGTTTCCGACTCAGAAAATGGTCAGATATCTTGGGAAAAACAATTCTGCCTCAGTTTTCAATGCCGCGCTGTTGGGCGTGCCTCTTCCCTTGTGTTCATGTGGAGTAATCCCAACAGGTATAAGCTTTTATCGTAATGGTGCATCGAAAGGTTCGTCCGTAGCATTTCTTATCTCAACTCCACAAACCGGCGTTGATTCAATAATGGTAACTTGGTCTTTGCTGGGTTGGCCTCTGGCTGTACTCAGACCGATTATTGCTTTACTGACAGGAATGCTTGGCGGAATTCTAACTAACTTTTCTGTAAATCGCGAGAACAAAACAAATCCTCCTCAGGAAACAACTATCCCTGTTGAAAATCCTCAGCAAAAAGTAGGCCTAATCGGAATGCTTCGTTACGCATTTGTTGACTTTCTGCAGGACATTGTTAAATGGCTCACTATCGGTCTTTTAATCGCTGCCTTAATGGCCGTTATCATTCCTGATGATTTCTTTCTTAAGTACCTGTCAAATGACTACCTGAGCATGCTTATGGTGTTGCTGGTTTCTGTTCCTCTATATGTTTGCGCAACCGGCTCAGTTCCAATTGCTGCCGTTTTAATGATGAAGGGCTTGTCGCCCGGAGCTGCTTTAGTATTCCTCATGGCCGGACCGGCAACAAATGCAGCTACTATTTCAGTTATCGGTAGTGCAATGGGTCGTAAAACAATGTTGATTTATTTGTTTTCAATTGTATTTGGAGCCTTTTTCTTTGGAACTCTGATTAATGAATTTCTGCCCCGCGATCTTTTTATGAATGCGATGAGTCATATTCATACCGGCGGTCACGCACATGAGATCCTGCCCCGTTGGCTTCAAGTAGGTTCGGCCATTCTTCTGACAATACTCATGATCAATGGGCTACTTAGGCTCTTTTTACCATCCCTTTTCAAAAATAAAACACAATCTGATAACATAATACCAACAAATTCTATGAATATAAAAACATTTATGGTTGAAGGAATGACCTGTAACCATTGCAAAATGGCAGTTGAAACTAACCTCAAAAAAATGAGTGGTGTAAGTCAGGTGAGTGTAGATCTTGCAAGCGGCCAGGTTACGCTCGAGGGAGAAAACCCAAATCTTCCTGATGCACAAAAAATCGTTAATGATTTAGGATATAAGTTTAAAGGGGCTGTTTAAATAATAGGGAATTCTTCTTTGGTTGGGTTTGATATCTCAGGCTTTCAGCCTGAAAAAGTGATTGTAACCAAGTTATTCTACATTCTGTTATCACGGGCTTTCAGCCCTAGTTGGTTATTAGCAGTCCTTTTTCACTTCGACGGTGCTCAGCTTAAACCTTTTATCTTTTTTCTTTACGCCAATCACCTAGTAATTAAAGAAGATCCATTTTTTCCTTTTTCACTTCGACAAGCTCAATGTAAACCTTTTTCCTTTCTGGTTTTGCAATTTTAATTATCTTTGTTCTCCCTATATCAATAGTTCGTTAAACTTTTAAGCGGCCATAGTGCCGTAAAATATAAGTTCCTTGACATAATTTTGATTTTTGATAGAGTATGGGCTTATACCGAACACGTCAATAAATCGCTGAAGCAATAAGGTATTGTGGTTCATG
>JBBQAQ010000035.1:0-43656 GCA_038316435.1 Bacteroidales bacterium
AGCTCAGGGTACGGTTGGTGAGCCTGTCGAACCAGCCGAACTGCAGTTTTACGTGAAAGATACGGGCATTGGGATACCCAAAGATAGACAGACTGCCATATTTGAGCGTTTTATTCAAGCCGATATTTCCGATAAAATGGCATTTCAAGGAGCGGGACTGGGTTTGTCAATTTGAAAGCCTTGGTGGAAATGCTTGGAACCGGCATTGAGGCTGTGGATCTGAAATAATTAAATTGAAATAGGTAAGAAGATTGTCTGTTTTCGAAGTTCAGTTAGAGGATAATCCCTGCAAGCCCTTTATCCGTAATAGAATCGATTTTCACTTTCACAAAGCTATTCTGAACGGCAAGCGGATCATGGAACAAAATAGGCAAGTAATGCTCCCCATAGCCACGCGCCATTCCACCACGAAGGGTTTTTTCAACCAGTACCGTTTGTTCTTTGCCAAGCATTGAGGTATAATAGGCATTTTTGTTCGCTTCTGAAGCTTCCCTCACCAGTGCACTCCGACTCACTTTTAATCGTTCGGGAACCTGGTTTTCCATTCGTTCAGCCCGGGTGCCTTTCCGCACCGAATACCTGAATGTGTGAACATGACTGAAATCGGCTTCCTTAACAATCTTCAGTGTCTGTGCAAAATCTTCTTCCGTTTCACCCGGAAAACCTACAATTACATCGCTAGTGAAATTAAAATGCGGATATATCTTTCGGAATTCATTCACTATTTCCATAAATGATCGCACATTATACATCCTTCTCATCTTTAGTAATATGGGATCTGAACCGCTCTGCAAGCACAAATGCAGATGGGGAGCAAGTTTAGGATGCGCAAAAAGTCTGGAAAAATCCGGACCAAATCCATCTGGCTCGATCGAAGAGATTCTTATTCTGAATTCTCCGGGGATTTCAAGAATATTTTCTAATAGATTCTCAAATTTCAATCCCCCGAAATCATAACGACCGATATTTACACCAGTAATAACAATTTCTTTAAAACCATTTGCGGTAACGCGCTTGATGTTTTCATATATTTCAGACGGATTGCGACTTACAGCGGCTCCCCTGACAGAAGGAATTATGCAAAAAGTACAGAAATTATCGCAACCATCCTGAACTTTAATGGAGGTTCGTGTATGAAGACTTTTGTCTACTGTCTCGTATCCGAAAATATCGGAAGGCAACTGATCAGGGTGCAGAATTTCTCCCCTGAAATGGGCATCAACAAGCGAAAAGATATTGTTTTTGTGCTCATTATCTACCACATAGGTTATCCGTTCATTTTTTTCCAGAACAGCCTTATGATTATTAACCATACATCCGGCAACTACAACGACTGCTTCAGGATTGCGACCCGCTGCCTGTGAAATAATATTTCTCGATTTCTGATCGCTTTGATTGGTTACTGTGCACGTATTAATTACACAAACATCCGCATCGTCACTGAATTCAACTATTTCATAGCCTCCCTTGTGAAACTCGCTTACCATAGCATCGGTTTCATATTGATTTAGGCGGCAGCCAAGGGTTTTAAATGAGACTTTTTTCATGGGATAGATGGGGTCATGAAACTCTTAATTCATCCAGAACCATTTCTGTTTTCCCTTCAACCGAAAAATCTGATGCGGAGACAATTTTTACATCAGTAAATGTTCCGATTAAGGATTCATTCGCAGAGGCAAACCGAACGATGATTTTACCTTCGGTAAGCCCGTAAAGATGTCCGGGTTTCCGATCTTTTCCAAGTACTAAAACTCTGAATGATTTACCAATCAGACTATTATTGTAAGCTTCTGAAATTTGAGATAATTGCTGCGTAAGTCGTTCGAAACGATCTTTTTTATCGGCTATTTTAACATCATCATCCCAACGGTAACTTGCAGCACCTGGTCGTGCCGAATATTTTGCAATATATGCCATATTGAACTTAAATTCGTCTATGGCTTTAACCGTGTTTTGGAACTGTTCCTCTGTTTCGCCCGTAAATCCAACTATAATATCAGTAAACAGTGTAGCTTCGGGCATTTTCAACTGGATATAGGAGATTATTTCCCTGTATTTTTCAATATTATAACCCCGGTTCATCTTCACCAATACCTTATCGTCGCCTGATTGTAGCGGGAGGTGAACCATTTTCGCAAGAACTTTATATTTTGCCATTACATCTACTACCTCGGTTTTCATATCCCGGGGATGTGGTGAAGTATAATAAACCAAAAATTCTCTTCCGCTTACTATTCCTAACTCTCCGATTTGTTCCAAAAGCTGGGCAAAACTGATTTCCTCGCCTGTTTTGTCTTTCCCGTAGGAATTTACATTTTGACCAAGAAGTGTAATGCTTTTATATCCGCCACGAACCAATTTTGATATTTCTTCAAGAATATCTGAAGATGGACGGGAAACCTCTCTCCCCCGGGTATAAGGAACTGCGCAAAAAGTGCAGAATTTGTCGCAACCATTCTGGATTGGAACAAAAGCCTCAAAGCTTGAATGGTAGGTGGGATTGACGTTCCAGAGCGAGAATATATTATCATTGGAAGGAATGCGGGAGCTACCTGTTTTTAACGAAATACCACTGGTAACGCCATATTCCCGTATCATATCGGGAAGCTGATTTGCCTCCGACATAGGAAACACAAGATCAAATTGCTTCAGGAATTTCTCTTTGTCGGCAGGAAGAACGCATCCACTTACAAATGTGATCAGGTTGCGCTTGTTTTTCCATTTGTTCCACTTATGAATGCGAGAGTAGACCTTATCGATAGCTTTTTGCCGGACCGAACAAGCCAGTATTCCAAGAAGATTTGCCTCCTCTTCATTATCGGTATTCACATATCCCATCCTCTGCAGAATGGAATGCATTCTCTCGCTATCCGAAACATTCATCTGGCAACCCAGAGTGATCAAATGATAAAACATCTCTCCTCCTTAAAAATAAACTTCCGTAAAGATATGTGAATTTGACAAACCTTTTTCCTGTAAAATATCAATAGACTCGAAAACCATATCGCTGTTGCCACAAAGATACACCATGGTTTCCTTGTCGATATCCATATTTTTGAGGTAAGTAGTGAGCCTCCCATGAAAAACTCCTGTGTTTTCTCTGGAAGTACATGCGACATACCTGTTTTCTTTATAACATTCTCTTTCGTAGGCTTCGTCTAGTGTCCTTATGCCATGAATTATTGTATAATCGGCGTTTGGATACGTTTTCACAAAACTATGGAAAGGTGCAATCCCTGTTCCGCTGGCAATAAACAGCAATTTTTTATTTTCCGGAGGCTGGGCATTGGTAAGAAAAAACCCATAAGGGCCGTTAACTTCGAGAGTATTTCCCTCCTTCAGGCGACGTAATTTTCTGCTTACAATTCCATCTTCAACTTCCCGAACCAGTATTTCCAGAAATTCTTCATCCCTCCCGCTATAAACCGAATATTCCCTAGCCTCAGAAGATCCCAATACTCCAACAACCAGATGCTGACCGGCTCGAAATGCCAGAGTGTTTTTATTGAAGCGCACCACATAAGAGGCGTCGCAGAGGTTTCTGATTTCTTTAACTGAATAAGGGGCAATCATAGCCTGAATATCAATCTTGCTCATTTTTATAAGTTTGCAAATGTACAAAAACCAATAACGTTTTTTTTGAAGAAGGGTTCAATCGGGGGATCAAATTAAAGATGCCGAATTTTTTCCCTGCATGCGAATAGTTGCTTTTGGCAGCAGGGAAGTTATTGTCCAATTGGTCTCAGTCCACTTTCTTTTATTCGCGAATTAATATATTTTTTGAACTCCTCAAATGTAATCTTCTCAAGGTTTACTATATGTTTAAAATTCCAACTCGCTAAAACATCAACTTTATATATCAATCAATGTCGTTGACTTAAGAAATTTTCTGATTCTAAAAAATGCCCCACCCCAACCCCTCCCCCAAGTTGGAGGGGCAAGTCTGACTTAAATATGAAGATAAAATTAGAAAAGGGAAGAATAATAACTTCTGTTCGAGAAAAATCATTTGCAAATCTTGGATAGGCCCTCCAACTTGGGGGAGGGGTTGGGGTGGGGCTGATTTTTGAAGATTTCGGACACCCTTAAGTAAACGACATTGATAAATCAATTATAAGTCAATTTTTGATCATCTGGTTTTTTGCCTAACTGAGTGTTTTAGAACTGATCCCCAATCTGATACCTTATTTCCAACGAGGCTTGCAAGGCAATCTTTAATAACTGCCGTGCCGTAACCTCGCTAATTTCAACATTTTTAAATGCGAACTTATATAATGGCTCGGATGGAATTTCCCCGAAAAGGGTATTATAAAAGACAAAAGTATTTAGTAAAACACCTTCCGGACGCGGATGTGAGCGATCCTCCCAATATAAGTTTATCATAGGAAACTGCGAAGCGGCCATATCCCATGCAAAACCGCAGGGAACAACTATTGCGTTGAGCTCTTCAGCCATTTTAATGTATTCCTGCGAAATGGTATCAATCATAAATGGCCTGTTTTGCCTCCCCCAGGTCATGTAAAAAACCGGACGCGCATCGTTTTCAATAATTAGTTCAGTGAATTTTTGAGCATAATCCTCGAATTTATCAGCATGCATAAGCGTTCCCATGCTTTGCTCCTGAATGACAACGTAGTCGTAAGACCCATTTTTAATTTTAATAGCAGCTTTTCCGGATTTCCAGTGCTTCTCAAGGGCAATACCCCCTGCTCCTGAATAGTCGGTGATTATTGTCTTCCCATAAAGACTTGCCATTTCCTTCAATCTAAGAGGCAATTCAGGAGTTGTTGTACCAAGGTTGGCAAATGTATAGCTATTGCCAATGAACAGAATGCTTACTGTATCCTGCGCATAAACAGCCGATGTTTCAATTACAAGGAGAAGAATCCAGATCAATAATGATTTGAACATTTTAAGAATCTGATAAAAATATTGTTTTGTGACACAAAAGTACTCAGAATTCCATGAAAAGAGTCCCAAAATCCTAATGAATCAATACCCAAATGAATTACCCCCAGACAGAGCCATCGAGGTATCAAATGGAATTCATATTTTCCCACCCAGATAGAATCAAACCTGTCTGGTCTATGACCTGACAGGTTTGGGGCTGTATGAAATTAGAATTGAAATGGAAGAAAAGGGTTTCCAACTCCCCTGAGAACCCTACTGTTTAATGATTTTATCAGTAATTATCTTACCATCTGTTTCAATTTGTAAAATGTACAATCCTTTTGAAAGGGATGTCAGACTTACTTCCTTCTTGTTACTTAAATCAATTAAGAGCTTCCCGGTCATAGAGAAAAGTTTTACTCTGAACGCTTTATCTGAATCGATAAATAATTGATCTTTTGCAGGGTTAGGATAATAGCTTATCATGCTGCCATTCAGGTCTTTAATATCATTCCCAAGGCTAACGCTAATGTAAGCTGTTTTTGTAACCGTATTATTTCCGGCGCCATTTGTACACTTAAGACTAACCTGGTAAACTCCCGCTGAATTGTAAACAACAACAGGATTCTGAAGCCCTGATGTTGAAGGTGAACCTCCTTGAAATGTCCAGTTCCATGAGCTCGGCGCATTAATCGACAAGTCCTGAAATTGCACAGATAATGGGCTGCTTCCTGATTTTAAATCAACGGTGAAATATGCAACTGGTGCTAATTCAAGACTTCTGTTTCCTGCGGCATAATAAACAGGATAATTAGCTCCAGTGATTGGAATCGTAACAGGACCTGTACCTGTAATTTTATCAGGCAACATAGATACAACTGCAATATCCTCATAGTCGTCCTTTGCGCTCCCATTTAATACCTCGTAGGTAGTAAAAGCAACTTTATCATCATTTTTGGAATAGCTTGGATATCCAATAGTATTATTTGTTACGATTAATCCCGACACTCCGGTTAGAAGATTTACACCGTAAATACTGTATGAATTGGTATTATTATCAATGTAGTCAAATGCCATTATATATGGGGAGTTTTTAGCAAATGTCGGGTCTCCAATGCTAATATTTTCGGGCAATGAACCATACAATTTACTGATGGAGCCATCTCCAAAAGAAGCAGTCGCATTATCCCAGACTTTAATAAAACCAATGTCCCAATAGGAAATATCAGTTCCAATGGCAGAATTCAAAGAGTTATAAGCATCATAAACCAGGTATTCTCCGGTATGATCAAATTCGAACTCATCGGCATACAGAACACCGCCTGCATTGGTTCCTTCAGTGCTGGTAGTAGGGTTATAAAGCGGGAATTTCGCCCATACCTCAGAAACAAAATCATACACATAAATAGCAGTATCCTGAACATTTGAAATTGCAGCAAGACGCTTGCCATCTTTTGAAACAGTCACATTATCCCAGATTGCATCGTTGGAAAGAATAAGTTCCTGAGGATCTGCCGGATTTATAGAAATTGATCTGAGCTTACTGTCTGTGGAAACAAATGCAGCGGTTGTTCCGTCATCGGTAACACTGGCTTTTGCTTTTGCTTTTGTTACGGACAAATCATTCAACGAAGAACCGTTTGTTGTCGCCCGGTATAAGGAATTACCATCAGCCGGATCAGTATTAAAGAGCAGAAAATACTCCTGACCGGGGTTTACAGGATATTCCTGAGCATAATCAATCTTAGCTTCTTCCTGTATTCCAACGGCATCAAATGCGCTTTTAGCCGCTGTTACTTCGGGGGAGCCGTCGCCATAAAGATCCTTTGCTGATTGAACAACAGCCAAACGAAGATCAATAAATTGTGATTTGCTGGTAAGGTAATTTGTTAATGCTTTAAAAAATACTTGCTCAGCTTTGGCTTTAGTAATTGCAGTTGCAAAAAGATAAAAAGCATAATTGCATATTCCGCTGTTTATATGCACGCCTCCATTATCTCCATCGCCTTTGTACATCTCGGAAACATGCATGGGTTGCCAGTAACTGTCGTTTATTGAACTTCCCATGTTATGCGGATTCGACATATTTCTTAAGGATCCCGATGGTGAAAATGATGTTTTAGTAATGTCTTCACCGATATTCCAGTCATCTCTGTCAACCATTGAGCCAAAAACGTCGGCAAAAGATTCATTAATTGCCCCTGACTGACTCTGGTATTCAAGGTTTGCGGAGTTTGAAATAATCCCATGTCCCATCTCATGCGCGGTAACATCCAAAGCCCCCGCAAGAGATTTGAAAGCAACATCTCCGTTTCCGAAAAATGCAGCCTGACCGTTCCAGAAGGCATTGTCCATAGGTGTACCATCTTCATTGGTAACGTTGATGAGAGAAATGATATTCCCTCCTTTCCCGTTAATTGAATTACGATTAAATGTATTTTTAAAATATTTAAAAGTTGTCATTGCATTGTAATGCGCTGAAACTGAGGCAGGAATATTCCATGTATTATTATTTGCAGAGGTAATTTCAGAATAACTAAGGTTAACAGTGGATGTATTATTGGCATTCAGGGTTACGATCATACCTTCATTTGTTGAAGCGTTATACATCGATTCAGCTGCGTCTATCAGTTTGTAAGCGCCTCCCTCTAAATAAGTATTTAGAGTTCTTGAAACGCCATTTAAATCAAGCCCTGTGGCGGTAAAGGGTCCATCTGAATTAGTGTTGTTGAAAGAATGAATGATGTGTCCGGAATTTGCATCAACATAATATTTCCAGACCTCAATCAGGTTTGGTCTGATAGTTACCGAGTAGGTCAAAGTGTTATTGTAAATCGACAATTCAATTTCAGGGGAATCGTACTTCAGGAGTTTTTTCTCTTCTGGAGATAGATTCCTGAGTACCGTTTTGGTTTTAATATCAGAGTTTACGTTTTCGATTGCTATGCTCTCTGAAATTGCCGGTGTCAAATCAATTGATTGTAAAACTTTATAAATTCTTCCTGTAAAAACATCGCTTTGGGGTCCGATATGAAGATAAAACTCAGCTCCATCGATTTTAATCCCTCTAAAATATTGCTGTGCCTTAACATGGGTTTTGCCCTGATCATCAGTATCTGAAGAGATTATAGTTATTTCTGAATCAGGGTCTTCCAACTTAGTAACTGCTTTGGTTGAATTAAAGAAAGCGTAAAATTTTTCTCTTTCAGAATTAGTCCCAGCTGACTTTAGCGTGCTTTTATCTTTTTCGAAAAAAATAGGATTTCCTGCACTCAGAATTAGATTTTTAACTGGATTATTTTTGCCACTTATCTGAGGTTGCACAAGTGTTGGCAAAGTTTTATACTGGCTGTTTACAGCCGATTTCCTGCTTTGCTGATTGTTAATGGTTTTAAAGCTGAAGCTAGGATTGATTGTTCCCGATTGCTTTTTAATCTGCGATTTTGTATTCACTCCGGGCTGTGAAAATGCAGAAAATGAAATCAATAATGTAAATGCAACAAGTAAATGTTTTCTCATTTTATTTTTGTTTTAAAGTGCTTACTAAAGTTTTATAGAATTCTTTTATTTCGGGAGATTGGGAACTGTCCGTCCAACTAACTTTATTCACAGAACCCTCTGATTTTACTTCAATGAAATAGGTCATATTCCCCTTTTCAGTGAGTTTCAGATTATAGAAATCAATTTCTTTGAGAGTTTTTGAAATATTCCGGGCTTCTTTTTTCGAAATCTCGTTGATTTTTGAAAGTTCTCCATTGGATTGTTTAAAGACCTCCCGACTTGACTGGAGCGTATAGTTTGTGGAAAGTCCTGTGAATCCACCTCCACTTCCAAAATTTATTTCTATGAAAGCTGAAGAGGCTTTTTGCTGCTTATTCGGGCAAGAGCAGGAAAAGAGAAAAGCTGAAAGAAAGATTAAAATAGTGGTTCTCATCTGAATGATTTACATTATAGATAATTGGAGATAGCAAAATAAACAAATCTAAAGAGGGAAAGGTTCAGAAAACCATAAAAAAAGCCCTCCTTTTCAGGAGAGCCTTTTGAAAATATATAGGGTTGATAAACTCTTACATCATACCACCCATGCCGCCCATACCGCCCATGCCGGGGTTTCCGCCGCCACCGTGTGATTCTTTTTCGGGTTCATCTACCATAACGCACTCGGTAGTTAAGAACATTCCGGCAATAGAAGCTGCATTTTCCAGAGCAATACGAGCTACTTTAACAGGATCAATTACACCTGATTCATAAAGGTTTTCATATTTTTCTGTTCTTGCATTGAAGCCAAAGTCATCTTTACCTTCTCTGATTTTCTGAACAACGATAGATCCTTCGAAACCAGCGTTTTCAACAATGGTACGCAAAGGCTCTTCAAGTGCTCTCTTAATGATAGCGATTCCGGTATTCTCGTCTTCGTTATCACCTTTCAGTTTATCAAGGGCTTTTACTGCTCTGATATAAGCAACACCACCACCTGGGATAATACCTTCTTCAACAGCTGCGCGGGTTGCACTTAAAGCATCTTCAACGCGGTCTTTTTTCTCTTTCATCTCTATCTCTGAAGCTGCTCCAACATAAAGAACAGCTACTCCACCTGCAAGTTTAGCAAGACGTTCCTGAAGTTTTTCTTTATCATAATCTGAAGTGGTATTCTCGATCTGTTTTTTAATCTGTCCTACTCTAGCAGTGATATTGGATTTTTCGCCAGCACCGTTTACAATAGTAGTGTTTTCCTTATCGATAGTGATTTTCTCAGCATGTCCAAGCATGTCAAGGGTTGCACCATCAAGACGCAGACCTTTTTCTTCTGAAATAACAGTACCACCGGTCAGGATTGCGATATCCTCAAGCATTTCTTTTCTCCTGTCGCCAAAACCCGGAGCTTTAACAGCTGCGATTTTTAATGAACCTCTGAGTTTGTTAACAACTAATGTAGCAAGTGCTTCGCCATCAACGTCTTCAGAAATAATTAAAAGAGGTTTTCCAGTCTGTAAAGCGGATTCGAGAATAGGAAGAAGGTCTTTCATTGTAGAAATCTTCTTATCGTGGATCAGGATAAAAGGGTTATCCAGAACGCATTCCATTTTCTCAGTATCCGTTACAAAGTATGGGGAGATATATCCACGGTCGAACTGCATTCCTTCAACGATTTCAACTGTAGTATCTGAAGTTTTAGCTTCTTCAACAGTTATTACACCTTCTCTTTTTACTTTGCCCATTGCTTCTGCGATCAGTTTGCCAATAGCGGCATCGTTGTTTGCAGAGATACTTGCAACCTGCTCGATTTTTTTGTTGTCATCACCAACAGATTTCGACTGAGCTTTAAGATCAGCAACAACAGCGATAACAGCTTTGTCGATTCCTCTTTTCAGATCCATTGGGTTTGCACCAGCAGCAACGTTTTTAAATCCAACGTTAACAATTGACTGTGCAAGAACAGTTGCTGTTGTTGTGCCATCACCTGCATCATCAGCAGTTTTTGAAGCAACACCTTTTACCATCTGAGCACCAACGTTTTCAAAATGATTTGAAAGTTCAACTTCTTTAGCAACCGTTACACCGTCTTTAGTAATTGCAGGTGCACCGAATTTTTTCTCAATAATAACATTGCGACCTTTTGGTCCCAGAGTTACTTTCACTGCATTAGCCAACGCATCAATACCTTTTTTAAGTTGATCGCGGGCTTCAATATTAAATTTAATTTCTTTAGCCATTTTTATAGATTTTTAAAATTTACAGGGGATTAAACAATAGCAAAAATGTCGGTTTGTTTCATAATCAGGTAGTCTTTCCCGTCAACAGTGATTTCTGTTCCTGAATATTTACCATAAAGCACTAGGTCTCCAACTTTAACTTCCATTTTTTCGTCTTTGATACCAGGGCCAACAGCAACAACTTTACCTTGTTGTGGTTTCTCCCTTGCGGTGTCGGGAATAAAGATGCCGCTGGCAGTTTTTGTTTCTGCTTCTTTGGGTTCAATTAGCACTCTGTCTGCTAATGGTTTTAATTTTACTTCTGCCATTTTGAGTAATTTTATTGGGTTTAACTTAATTTTCAATATTTGGGTCTATCATTGCATAATTTGTGCCACTTCAAAAAAAAGATCAAATAGCGACATTTTTACGCTTCATTTTCTCAGGGGATAAATAAATTTCGCTCCAACTGTTTGAATAACTGAAATTTACAACGGTTTCTAAGTTTTGAAGTAACTGTCATGTCTTATGACATACTGACATTGAAGCACTTTTAATCAACTTTCGCAACCAGAATATACTTTGATCACTTTTTGAGAAACAAAACAATAAAAAAAGGAAAAAGATAAAAGCTATGATCAATTTTTGATTCACACTTTTATCTTTTTACCAATATCTTTTGTTTTGAAACCACAAAACTCCGACTTAGCAATAAGGCAAATTATTTGGCTGGTTCCGTGGTTGTAGAGTTATCTCCTGATTCTGGGAGATTGATAGTACCTTCAGAAGGCTGGTTCAAACGTGAATTGTCGAATTGTCCTTCAATTCTCGATTTGCTTACTTCTGCCTGTTTAGGTAATGTCCAGGTGGCAGCAAGACTGAAAACTAAAAGGCAAGCAGCAAGCCCCCATGTAGCTTTTTCAAGAAAGTCGGCTGTTTTACGAACTCCGAGGTATTGGTTAGAGCCTGCAAAATTAGAAGCAAGACCTCCTCCTTTGGAATTCTGAACTAACACAATCATCACTAATAGTAAACAAACAATGATCAGGAAAACAACAAAAACGGTATGCATAATATTATTTTTTAATATAAAGGCTTCGTATTTCTTCAATTTGGGACACAAAGTAAATACTTTTTTCCGGATATTTCAAACATAATTTCTCATAGGCATAAATTGCCTTATTATACAGGCCTTGTTTGAGATAAATCCTTGCTAAAGTATCGGTTATGAAGCCCTCATTTTCTTCGGCACTGTTTTTTGCTATATCTCCTTCCAGACTTGTTTCTTTATCGGCACGAATAACCCCGGGATCAGTATGAATAAAGCTTTCGATAATTTCCAATTTCTTAATGGGAGTTTTTGGCCCTTCGGTTTCACCGCCAAGTTTTGAAATCCAATGATCGAAACTTTGTCTTTCATTTATTTTGAGTTCTTCAAAATTTTCTGTTATTATCTCTCCCGTTTTCTCATCATCAGAAACCGAGGGTTCATTGTTGTAGGCATCTTTATTTTTTGGAGTATATACAAATTCAAGCAGTGTATCGTCTTTCATTGAATCCAATAAACCATTTATCGCAGCTTTCTCTTTTTCCTGTGTTAAATCATCCCATGCTTCAGAAATGCCAGTAATTCTTGGATTAATTTCTTTTGCCGCAATGCTTATTTCTTTTTCCTCAGGTTCAGGAAGCGTTGATTCTATCTGAGTATATAAAGTTTTCTGTATGAATTTTCGATTAGGAATTGAAATACTTAAGCTTTTAAGGCGGAGATCAAAATCCGGATCCGATTGTGATTTACTTGATTTCAGCAAAATAATTGCAGCAGTACTAAACCAGGGGAAAACTTTGATCAACTGCTCCAGCTCAGCCAAGTCGGCAGTTTTAAAAGCTTCCGGATGATACAGATATTCCTGAAATTTATCTTTTTGAATACTCATGGTAGTTACCAGTTTACAAAAGCTTTATTATAAATATCTTCCATAAGATCTTCTACGATAAGCTTTATCAATTCATCTTCAACACTTGAAAGGTCTTTTTCACTTGAATAGTCCTGAAACCTTGAAAAGCTGGTATCAAAACTCTTATCTGTCTCAATCTCATTGATAAATTTCACTCTTACAGTAATTGTTAGCCTGTTAGTTGCAGCAGTCTCATCGCCCGTAATTGCCTGGGGGCGTGTTTCATAATTTTTTATTTCCCCTGAAAAATCAACATCTCCAAATCCTGTTACCAGATTCAGACTGGTTTGACCCTGGAGTTTTTCCCTCAATGCATCAGTAAATATCTGGCTTAGCTGAGGTTGTACAAGTGGAGCACGGTTATCGAAATATTGGACGGAAAAAGTCTTTATTTCAGGACTTATCGTGGCGCCAGTAAATGAATAGGACACTTTACAAGACTGACTAAATGAAAAAACAAGTACAACCAGAATGGCTTGAATTAAGGCAGAAACTTTCATTTTCTATTCAATATTATATTCTTTAATTTTTCTATAAAGTGTTCTTTCCGAGATACCCAGATCATCTGCAGCATGCTTTCTTTTTCCCAGGTGTTTTTCAAGAGCTTTCCGGATCATTTCTATCTCTTTATTTTCGAGGGAGAGGGATTCTTCCAAAATTTCCTCAGTATCCTGAATTTGCCCATCATCGGATTTAGGAACAAATACGGATTCACTTGGTTCATCGGCTACGAGGGTATCAGCAGTTGAGTATATTTTCTTGATAATGTGAGCATTGTCTTCATGAAACTCCCTGCTCTGAACACCCTTATCCATGAGGTCGCCGACAAGTTTTTTCAGATCATTGACGTCGTTTTTCATATCAAAAAGAATCTTATACAGAAGCTCCCTCTCATTGGTAAACGTTTCATGATCAAGTTTTCGGCCAGCCATAAGAGCAGGAAGTTTAGAGCGATTATAATCAGGCAGATATTTCTGCAATGTTTCAGAGCTTATAACCCTTTCCCTCTCAATAATTGAAATCTGTTCAGTAATATTTTTTAACTGCCTTATATTACCTGGCCATTCATAGGTTTCCAGTGCCCGCACAGCATCATCTGTGAGAGAAATGGGTGGCATCCGGTATTTCTCAGCAAAGTCGGATGCAAACTTCCTGAACAACAAATGAATGTCGTTTCCACGTTTTCTTAAAGGTGGAATAACAATTGGGACAGTATTTAATCGATAGAAAAGATCTTCGCGAAACCTTCCATTGCCAATAGCTACAACCAGATCAATGTTGGTAGCAGTAATGACGCGCACATTGGTTTTTATCATCTTTGATGATCCAACTCTAAGAAATTCACCGGCTTCGAGAACGCGAAGGAGTCTGACCTGCGTTGAAAGTGGTAGTTCAGCTACCTCATCCAGAAAGATTGTTCCACCGTCGGCAACTTCAAAATATCCTTTACGCGATTCATGAGCCCCGGTAAAAGCTCCCTTTTCGTGACCGAATAGTTCAGAGTCGATTGTTCCTTCAGGAATAGCGCCACAGTTCACAGCTATATAACTGCCATGCTTCCTTGAACTCATTGAATGAATGATCTGCGGAAAAACCTCCTTACCGGTACCACTTTCACCGGCAATAAGTACAGAAAGATCTGTTGAAGCAACCTGCATTGCGACGCTTATTGCGCGGGCCAGCCCTTCATGATTTCCAATTATTCCAAAACGTTGCTTTGTTGACTGTATTTCCATAATATACCTGGATTACTTGGATTAAGCAGATTGATTAGATTATAGCTAAAATAACAAAATGTTTCTGGTTTGAGTTTGGACAGATATAAAATGCAAGTTCAAATCAGCTTAATTTCATCTAAATTTCCTAAATAACTTACACTCAGAGAATTTTAGTGTATAAAACACTGACAAAATTACCCTTCGGTCTGACAAAATTACAAAATTCGCGGATTTTAACTAATTTTGATCCCGAAAAAAAGTGCACAAAAGTGCCTGAATACTTAAAATGCCTTTATTTTTACTATTCTTTTGTAACTTTGGACATCTCATTCAAGAAACCACTAAATTGAGTTAAACAAATGAATATCATTGGAATAATTCCTGCTCGTTTTGCCTCCATGCGTTTTCCCGGGAAACCATTAATGATGCTGGGTGAAAAAACCATTATTCAACAGGTATATGATAAAGCACAGCAAACAATAGAAATTGTGTATGTCGCTACTGATGATCAGCGAATTTTTGATGAAGTGAAACGTTTTGGTGGAAAGGTTGTGATGACATCTTCCGAGCACAGAAGTGGCACGGATCGTTGCGCTGAAGCACTTGATATAATTGAAAAGGAGACCTCTTATCATTTTGATGTGGTAATAAACATTCAGGGAGATGAGCCTTTTATACAACCTGAACAGATTTCCCTGCTAGCTGAACTTTTTAATGATCCCCTTACGCAAATAAGCACACTGGCAAAGCAAATAAGCAACACAGAAGATATTTTTGATTCCAATAAGCCGAAAGTAGTAATGGATAATTCAGGCTTTGCCCTAATTTTTAGCAGGTCGCCTGTTCCGTTTATAAGGGGATTAGCAAAGGAAAGCTGGCCCGGCGATTATTCTTTCTACAAGCATATTGGCATTTATGGTTACCGCAGTAATGTTTTACGCGAGATTACTTTGCTTCCTCCTTCTGAAATTGAACTTGCTGAATCGCTGGAACAATTGAGGTGGCTAAGCAATGGATATAAGATTAAAACTGCTCGCACATCCCATGAAAGCATTGGAATAGACACTCCTGAAGATTTGGAAAAAGCGATAGAGCTATATAAAAGTAAGGGTTAAATGATACACTGAAAACTCTGCATTTATGGGTTCAAACCTGCAGTCCAGATCATTATTCGTAATTTTAGCCATTTCAATAAGGCCTAAACCTGCACCACCCTTGGGCGTAAACTGTCCATTAGTAATTGTTTGGCGGTATAACGCCTTTAATTCTTCTGCTGTCTTTCCATTTACCAGATCGATTTTTCCCTTAAGAGTAGCGATATCAGAATTTTTAATTGGGCTAGTAGTTTTAATAATATAAGTCTGACCTTCTCTTTCAAGTTTAAAGGTAGGTATATAATTTTTTTCAATCATCTGATTTTCAATGTACTGATCGCTATATTTATAAATATTCTCCAATGCTTCAATCATTACACCAAGAATTCTTTTATAAATTCCGAGTTTAATTCCCTTCTCAACCATCCTATGTTTGAGCAATGTAAGTAACCGTCCAATGGTGCTGAATGTAAGATGGCCAGTAAAGTCCAGAAGCGTTTCGCGATTTGTCATTTACACGTTTTAATTCCGATCCAAAATAATAAATTCTGCAATACAATTGAAATGAAATCAAATAATTCTACTAAAAATTACAAAATACTGTTGCGTCTCAATTGTTTAAGCCACTATTCTAAGCCGGTGATATATCCTGTGTCGTCAGGCAAGTTCTTTCCCCTTGAAGCAGCGACAGCCAATTCATCACAACGGGAATTTTCAATATTTCCTGCATGACCTTTGACCCATTGAAATTTAACTTTATGCTTCCGGTATAATGGGAGCAGCATTTTCCACAAGTCAGGATTCTTCTTGCCCTTAAAGTTTTTCTTTTCCCAACCAAACAACCATCTCTGGTTTATAGCTTCGGAAACATATTTGGAATCGGTAAATATGATAATATCAGAGTTATCCCTTTTGATAGCCTCAAGTCCACGGATTACCGCGAGTAATTCCATTCTGTTGTTGGTAGTTAGTTTAAAGCCTTCGGAGATCTCTTTTCGTGAATTGCCGTAAATCATGACCACTCCAAGTCCCCCGGGACCCGGGTTTCCGCTAGCTGCTCCGTCAGTGTAGATATTTATAATTTTCTCCATCAGGGATAAAAGTATTAAAAATAAGCAAAATACCTGTATAACTGATAAATGAAATCTATGAAAGTGTATTTCACAGACCCGGGAAGATATTTCACAGATATTGATAGTGTTTTTTGGGGATAAGCATAGAAACCAGCGATAATATGTTAATCAGCAGTCATTCAGTACCAAATTGTTATATATTTGTGGGTTTAAAATTGATCATTTATTAATCTAACTCATTAACAGTAATGAAAAGAGAATTGGTAATTATTGCGGGCTTGTTTCTGGCAATAAATTTTTCTATAAGGGCAGATGAAGGAATGTGGTTATTAAATCTGTTGCAGAAATCAAGCACTGATAAAATGTCGGCTATGGGCTTACAGCTCACACCTGAACAGATTTACAGTATAAATAATTCAAGTTTAAAGGATGCAGTAGGGGCTCTCGATTATGGATCATGTACCAGTGAATTGGTATCTTCAGAGGGTTTATTGCTCACAAATCATCATTGTGGATATGGTGAAATTCAGAGTCATAGCAGTGTTGATCACGATTATCTAAAGTATGGATTCTGGGCTATGACCCATGCCGAGGAATTACCAAATCCCGGAAAAACTGTATCATTTGTGATCAGGATAGAAGATGTTACAGAAAAGATCAGCCCAAGCATCAAGCCCGGTCTTTCAGGCATGGCTTTGGATCGTACAGTTGAAAATCTTTCCAAGGATATTGTTAAACAAGCTACCGATGGTACAAAATATGAAGCTTTTGTAAGATCATTCTTTAACGGGAATAAGTTTTTCCTGGTTGTTTTAGAAACTTATAAAGATGTTAGACTAGTAGGTGCACCGCCCGAATCGATTGGGAAATTTGGTGCCGATACCGACAATTGGATGTGGCCGCGTCATACAGGTGACTTTTCGATTTTCCGCGTATATACTGCTCCTGACGGTTCTCCGGCTGAATACTCCCCTGAAAACGTTCCAATGAAACCAAAACATTATTTACCGGTTTCACTGAAAGGTTACGATAAAGACGCTTTTGCAATGGTAATGGGCTTTCCAGGAAGCACTGACCGTTATATGACATCATTTGAAGTGGATGAGATTCTTTCGATTGAGCATCCTAATCGTATTAAAATCAGAGGCATCAAACAAGATATTATGCTTGAGAATATGCAAAAGAGCGATAAAGTAAGAATTCAATATGCATCAAAATATTCTCGTTCCAGCAACTACTGGAAATATTCAATTGGACAGTCACAAGGCTTAAAAAACCTGAATGTTGTGGCAAGGAAAAAAGAGATTGAAGGTACATTTACAAAATGGGTAAATGAAAATTCCGATCGTCAGACAAAATATGGAAATGCTTTGGGTTTAATCGAAAAAGGTGTAAACGGACGGAAGGATTTAAGCAGTGCCAGGCAATATGCTTTTGAAACAATGTATCAGGGCATGGAGGCTATTAGTTTTGCATATCAGTTTATGAGTTTATACAATGTTATGACTGAAGTGCCTGATAACCGCGATTCTATTATGAAGGTTGCGGCTAAATTCAAAGAGAAAATAGAGGATTTCTATAAAGATTATGATTTTAATACCGATAAGCAGGTAAGCAAAGCCATGCTTGAGCTTTATTATGAAGATATTCCTGTTAAATTGCAACCAGAGCATTTCGCAATGATCAGAACCAAATACAAAGGTGATCTGGATAAGTATACAGAGATGTTTTACAAAAAATCTATGTTCCCGGTACGTGCAAAACTTGAGGCATTTTTAGCAAATCCAAGTGCAAAAGTATTGGCGAAGGATCCTGCATTTGTTGCGGCTATTTCCAGAACCAATGCTATCAGGGGATATTATAAGGATGCAGCTGAATTTGACGCAATGGCCGATGAAGGTAGAAAACTCTGGATGGCCGGACTTATGGAAATGATGCCTGAAAAGAATTTTTATCCTGATGCCAATTCAACACTTCGCCTTACATACGGTACTGTTGGCGATTACGAAGCACGCGACGCAGTTCGTTATTCATATTTTACAACACTTGCTGGTGTGATGGAAAAAGAAGATCCTAATAACTGGGAGTTTGTGGTTTCTGATAAGTTGAAAGAACTTTACAAAAACAAGGATTACGGCAGATATGGTGTAAACGGAGAACTTCCTGTATGTTTTACCACCAATAATGATATAACCGGTGGAAACTCAGGTAGTCCGGTAATGAACGGAA
Source organism: Bacteroidales bacterium (assembly GCA_038316435.1). Taxonomy (GTDB): domain Bacteria; phylum Bacteroidota; class Bacteroidia; order Bacteroidales; genus JACJXF01. The sequence goes on from JBBQAQ010000035.1 coordinate 18,656, forward strand.
ATGGTGAACTCATCGGTATTGCCTTCGATGGCAACTGGGAAGCCATGAGCGGAGATATTGCTTTTGAACCGGCTTTACAGAAATGTATTAACGTGGATATCCGATATGTACTTTTTGTAATGGATAAATATGCTGGTGCAGGACATCTTGTTAACGAAATGACTCTAGTGCAGTAGTTTCGGAAACAAAAACTAGAGTTCCAATTTATAAATTTCCTTTGCGATACTTACTGAAATCATTGATTATTCAACGGTTTCAGTAAGAATTGCAAAGGTTTTTTTATAAGGCTTTACAGGAATTGCTATTTAACTTCGATTCTTGTTTCAGCCATTCCTGGAATACCTTCATTACTAATTCCTTCAATACATAAGGTAAAATTGCCTTTAGTATCTGATGTGTAGAAGGTTACCATAGCTTCACCCTTTAAATCTGTCTTTACAGACGGCTGCCATAGAATTGTTCTTCTGTCGTCCACAAAAACATCATCTTTTCTGTATTCAAATGATGGCTTATAATATTCTTTTGGAGTAGCATAGCCAAGCATTTTAAACTCAAGTATACCCTTTTTCATGAATTTTCCTCTTTTGGTATAAATGGCGATGACACCGTTTGCGCCTCTTGACCCATAAATTGCAGTTTCTGCGCCTTTTAATATCTCAATTCTCTCAACGTCATAAGGATTCATTCCCATGGCATATTCCGCATCAACAGGCATCCCATCAACCAAGAACAGCGGATCTGTGTTCGTACCCATACTTCTTGATCCTCTAATATTTACGTTATTACCGGTAACCATGACTCCCGGTACTCTTCCTTCAATTATTTGACCAATGCTTTGATAACTCCTGTTGCTTTCATCGACAATAATAACATTAGCCGGAGAAGGTTCATCATGAAGACGCGAAATGGCGTTATTTCTTTCAGCGTAAGGATCAACATCAGCAGGGTCCGAAGCCGGTTCCCGGTCTGATTTTTCACCTTTTTGAGTTAGTTTCTGATTGGTTTTGTATTGCATTCCTTTATCTCTGTCGTCTGGCATGGCATCAACATAAAGAATAAGATTATGCTTACCGCTTGCTCTGACGGCTTCAATAGAAACAGAAACTGTATCAGCATAATCCAGACTTTCAAAACGATATATACCTTTTTCGCCTGATCTTGCAGTAAAAACATCATTAAATTCATTCAATATTGAAAGAGTTACCTTTATATCTCGGAGAGGCCTATTAAAAAATTCTTTAGTAACTCTTCCGCTAATGAGTATCCCTTTTTCATTTTCATATTTAGCGGGAATTTTAACGTCAGACAATACACCGGTCCAACTAAATCTTCTCCAACCCTGAGTAAGCATCAGGTTGTCGAGATTATTTTTATTTTCAGAACTGGTTGAACTAAAGTAATACTGAGGGTTTTCAATGGTTCCTTTTAAATCGGAGTTTAAAAGCAGGTAAGACACAATATTATCGCTCTTATCAATATCTTCGGAATTAGCTATTGAAAATGAGAAATGACCACTTATAGGATTGTTGTTTTTATCAGAGATTTTAATTTTGACTGAGTTTTTCTCCCTTGAGGAAAGAGTGTTTCCAAAAAGTTCCATGGAAACATTGAGTGCATCCCCATTATTAATGAAAAGAAGTCTTTCACTTACTGGAAGAGAATAAGCATTAAATAGCGTTAGATGAATAATTCCGCTAGGGAGTTGGCTTTCAGTTATTTCAAAAGAATTAACGGGTTCATTAAGAATAAATTCATGAGTAAAGATTATTCTCCCTCTGGAATGTGCAAGTAGAAAATAATTATTATTTGCCGGAAGCTGTCTGGATGGAAAATTATTCAGAACTTTTATTGAGATAATTCCTTTAGCAGAGCGCTGAGCAGAGATTGCAACTCCCCTTGGAAGTGCTTCAGGAATTGTAATAATTTCAGGTTTATCCCCTGCAACATTTACTAATGCAGTATATTTTTCATTTAGAGCCGGGGTTAAGATAAACGAACCCATGCCAAGTTGCGAGCTTTCAAATTCCACAATCGTATTTTCCTTTGAATCGACAATTCTTCCTTTTACCGGGAATCCATGGCCTAGTTCATTTAAGGCTTTAAAACCAATACGATTTTCTACACCTGCAAGCATATGCCCGCCTTCAGGAAGAAATTGAATGTCAATTTTGAGTTCTTTTTTTTGATTTTTCCGGTTTTCTTTTTTAATAGTGCGAAGATCTTCACGAGATACGTATGCGCTAAATGCAGGATTAGCAATATAAACTTCCTTTTCAAAGAAGAAATCTCCATTGAAGTTTCTCATCCAGTTAGTAAAAGCTCTAATTTTATATACACCTTCAGGAATAGTGTCGAGAAAGGAAAAATCTCCATTTCCAAAACCATTTGTCATTCGGATCAGCTTACTCTGAGCAATAAAACCTGAAGGACTAATGAGTTCGACATACAGATTAGTAGTACTGCTATCGGGCTTATGATCAGCGGCATTTAGAAGGTATGCTTTGAACCAGAGGGTTTCATCGGCATTATATTTTGATTTATCAAGGTGGAGATAGACCTTTTGTTCCGGCAAACGGGCGATGTACCCTTCAAATTTCTTAAGAATATTTTGCAGGATTGGATGTACATTCTCTTGCAAGGGTGAAAATGCGAGGAATAATACCAAGATTGGTGCTAATAAAGCAAACACAATCAGGAATTTGCGCTTTCCCATATGAGATAATTGTTAATATCGGGTTTAAAATCACATGAATTTTTTCAGCATGAATTTGGGCAACACAGATATATACTTTTCGTACAGCAAATATTATTCCATACTTTCAAGTTCCTCCCAATATTCGAGAGCTCTTCGGGTATGTGGAATAACTATTGTGCCACCAACCAGATTGGCAACGGCAAAGACCTCCATAATCTGGTCTTTTGTAAGTTTAAGCAAAAAACACTGTTCAAGGTGGTATTTTACACAATCGTCGCACCGCAGCACCATAGATGCAACAAGGCCTAGCAGCTCCTTTTCCCTTGCGGTGAGAGCCCCATCGACGTATGTATTTGTATCGAGGTTAAAGATTCTTTTGATAATTTTATTATCAGCAGCGAGCAGGCGCTTATTCATTTCCTGGCGATATTCGCGATATTCATTAACTTTTTTACTCATATGGCTTTTGTTATTGCTTTCTTTACCAAATTATATTAAATTGAACACATGCACAATGGTAAGATACTAAAAGTAAAATATTTTGACAGACACAGATTAACTTACATCAAAACACTTTTATCAAACACATTTTAATTTAGCCCATCTTTTTATATTTTTGCATACATTTCTTTAAAAACAAAATATGTCAGGACACAGTAAATGGTCGACCATCAAGCGTAAAAAGGGAGCTGCAGACTCAAAGCGTTCCAAAATGTTCTCAAGAATTTCCAAAGAGATAACAATTGCTGTCAGAGAAGGCGGCGACGATCCGGAAGTTAACCCACGTCTGCGTGTTGCTATTGCAAATGGAAAGGGTATAAATATGCCTAAGGACAATATTGCAAGGGCAATCAACAAGGCGGATAAGGACGGTTCGACTTTGCAGGAATCGACTTTTGAAGGTTATCTTCCCAATGGAATTGCAGTTTTTATTGAATGTTTATCGGATAATAATAACCGAACCGTAAGCAATATTCGTTCGATATTTACTAAGAGAGGTGGGAATTTGGGTACAAATGGTTCACTTAGTTTTATTTTTGAAAGAAAGGGAGTTATTCAGATTCCAAAAGGGAGTCTGGATCCCGAAGAATTTCAGCTTGAGATCATTGATGCCGGTGTGGAGGATTTTCAGGTTGAGGATGATATGTTTATTATTACGACTGCAATTGAGGATTTTGGTGCTGTTCAGAAGCGACTAGATGAGCTTGGTATTGTAGCAGAAAATGTTGAGTTACAGAGAATTCCGAATGAAACGAAGATATTACCGTTAAATGATTCCCTTAAGATTCTGAGGATTATTGATGATTTTGAGGAGGATGAAGACGTTCAGAATGTATTTCATACTCTTGAAGTTACAGAAGAGGTTATGAAAAGTATGGAGTAATTGATTTATTAAGCGAGTTTACCTGATACAAAAAAACAACCGGGGTTTAAACCCCGTAAGAAAGAAATCTTATTCATACTTATTAATGTGCTCTATTTCAAAATCTCTGCCTTTTTTTTTGACTTTTTTGTGACCTTTTCCGAAAAATCTCAACGGGGTTTAAACCCCTCTTGTTTAATGTCGTGAAAACCTAAAAATCAGCTTTTTTAATTGCTTTTTTTTGAAGATTGTAAATTATTTTGGACACAATACCGCAATGCATTCGGGGTTTAAACCCCTCTTGTTTAATGTCGTGAAAACCTAAAAATCAGCTTTTTTAATTGCTTTTTTTTGAAAATCATCATCTATTTTTCATCCCATTACCAAAAAATATAAAACACAAAAAAAGCCGCTTCAAAATGAAGCGGCTTTTTTAATTAGGTTTAGCGAAATTATCTTGTTGACAGATTCTTGTAATCTTTTTTGGCAGAATAGTTGATTTTAAGAGCATTTGCATAACGCAAAGCCTGCTTAACATCAGTTACCTTACCCATTGCAATATTCTGGTCAATTTTCAGGGATACAGTCATTTTGTTTTTATCAGATTCCGGAAGTTGCTCTCTTTCGGCAAGAATAAAATCCTGAACAGATTCGGTAGGAACACCCTCTTCATTTGTGAGTTTGTCGTTCATTTGAATCATTGGTTCAGAACCGTAAATATTCTGCAAACGGGTAACTGGCCTTCCAATAAAGATATAACTCACAACAGATTTCTTTTCCAGTTTCTTGATTTCTGTTGCTTTAGGAACTGTTACTGCTACCTGAACCTCGTTTTGTCTCATAGTTGTTGTAACCATGAAAAAGAAGAGGATCATGAAAACAATATCAGGAAGAGAAGCAGTACTAAGTGGTGGAACGCCCTTTTTTGCTGCGCTTTTAAATTTTGACATTATTTGGTTCCTCCAATATTTTTTGGTTCTGCTTCAGAAATGTTCATCTTATAGACCTTATTAATTCCGTCGATAATTGCCTGATCAACAGATTTTTTTGAGTCTAACTGATCATACTTTCTTCCGAAATTCTCCATCGCAAATTGATTTCTCAGTTCATTCACTGCAGCAACCAATTCATTTTGAACAATAAGGTATTTGCCGTAAGTTGTAGATCTGTCATTTTGAAGAGAAACAACTCCTTTAGAAATCATAAGCTCAGCTGATCCGTTGGGAAACCTAGGAGATTGGCCAGTAGGAAAATCAACAATTACAAGTTCCTTTTCAGGAAGGTTTGCATCTTCAAGAGGGTTGCTGAAAAACTCAATGGTTTTCTTTTTAAGTTCATCAACGCTTAAAAGTTGTCCTTCAACCATAAGCTGATCATTCCGGTTAATAAGAACAACCAAAACGTTCCTTTCCTTTACCTTGATATCAAGTTGTTCCTGATTTTTATCGGGAATCGGAGGAAGTAAACGGGTAATACCCGTATCCACATCCATGGTTGTAGCTACGATAAAGAAAATAAGCAGAAGGAAGGCGATATCCGCCATTGATCCAGCATTAATTTCCGGTACAGCTCTTTTTGCCATTGTATAAATAGTATTAACCGACCTTAAAGAAGCTTTAAGGCCGGCTTAAATTATTATTTAAAGTAATTTGAAATTTCTGCGTAAACAATCGACAGTAATGCAAGTCCCAATACAAAGTAATTGAAAATAAGACCAGTGTCGATTAATTTCAATACACCCGGATTTGAATTATCTGTGCCCGTATACCCAATGATTTCGAGAGTTTCACCTGATGACAGAAGGTATGAAACCAGAACCAGAACAGCAACGCCGACCAGTACCAGTAAACCTCTAACCATATTAGCAGGATGAACAATTGCATAGACAATAGGGAAAATTACTGCGGTTAATGCAGCGATTATAAGTAGGATATAACCCCAAATTATGGCGATATCCATTCTATAATAAACCAGTTTTTCCATGAAAGTAAAGCTAACTTCTTCAGCAACCACTGGTGCAGCAATAACTTTTGCTGCTTTTTGAGCATTTACAGCTGCCAGAGAGTCAGCCGAAGTAGCCAATGAATCAGCGCTTTGCAGATCCAGTGCTACATTTACTGTTGATGTTTTTTCAACAGGATTTTCGATTTTCTGTATTTTGGCCTGATATTTTTTAGTATTTACAAGGTTATCACCAAAGTAAAACAGTATCAGAATAGGAATAGTTATTCCCACTACAACGTACAGAACATACGACGCTATTTTTGAGAGTGGCATATTCCTTATTTTTTAAGATTGTGTTTTACAAGAAGATCAATGAATGAAATTGATGCATCTTCCATTTTATTGGTAATTGAATCTATTTTAGCAACAATTGTATTGTAAAAGATCTGAAGAATAATAGCAACAATAAGACCAAATACAGTTGTGATAAGAGCAACTTTGATACCACCGGCAACAAGTGTTGGAGAAACGTCACCAGCAATCTGGATGTTATCAAAAGCAATGATCATACCAATAACTGTTCCAAGGAACCCGAGCATAGGTGCAAGAGCAATAAAAAGTGCTATCCAGCTTAAACCTCTTTCGAGTAAGCCCATTTGCACACCACCATAAGAAATGATTGATTTTTCAACAATGTCCAGACCCTGTGCTTCTCTGTCAAGACCCTGATAAAAAATACTTGCTAAAGGCCCACGTGTGTTACGGCATAATTCTTTTGCTGCATCAACACCACCTGCATCCAAAGCATCTTCAACACTTTTTAACAGTTTTACAGTATTGGTAGTTGCAAGGTTAAGATAAATAACTCTTTCCAATGCTAATGCAAGACCAAAAATAAGGCAAAGAAGAATTGAACTCATAAATCCTGCGCCCCCTTCAATGAATTTTGTTTTTACCTGATAATGAACTACTCCTAGTCCACTCTGAGGTGCAGCTTCGGTAACAACCGGAGCAGCCACTGCAACCGGAGCTACTTCTACTACCTGCGTGCTATCGGCTGTTGAAGCTGAAATTTCCTGGGCAACGGCTATTGACGCTCCCATCATAAGCATCCCAAAAACTGCTATAAGTGCAAATAACTTTTTCATGGTTTGATGTTTGTTTAATTTTTAGTTTTAAGATTTAACGAATTTTTAGCTTTTAAAATTATTATGTTTTATAATTTTTTCAAAATTAATTACAACTGATTATTCAAATTCTGCTAGAAAACTTCCGCAAGATACAATATATTCTTTTTCAATAATATAATTAAAACCCACTAATTTAAAAAACCTGATCTTTAAAATCTATCTAAATAAGATCAGAAAAAGTATTATTATAATTTTAGTTATTTTCAAAAGGTTAAAGAAACCTATAATAATTAATAATTCTATTCTACGAGTTATGAATTTTCAAAAGTTCAAAAAGCATCTTTAAAAAATCCCAACCACATTCCTCCGCCTTTTTCTGATAATAATTCCATCCATTAAATGCGGAGAGAGAGGGATTCGAACCCTCGGAACCCTTTTGAGGTTCACACGCTTTCCAGGCGTGCCAGTTCAGCCACTCCTGCATCTCTCCTATTCAATATTTCAAAACTCGCTTCTCTGAAAATTCGGGGCGCAAATTAACAAAAAAATTAAACTAATTGTTATTATGGCAAAGTAATTTCGCCTCTAAGAGAGCTATTTAAAAGCAATATAAGCTGTTCTTGCGAAAACCCTTGTCCAAGAAGCAGCATCATCTTAGTGGTAGCCGCCTCAGTAGTTATATCATATCCACTAATAACGCCGGCTTCAGAAAGTTTTCTGCTGGTCTCATAACGTCCTAACTCAACACTTCCACTGCTGCATTGTGTGACATCAAGAACCAGAATACCATTTTCTATAGCCTTCCTGATTCTTTTTACGAACCATTCTTCAGCGGGAGCATTTCCTGATCCGAATGTCTCCAGAATTACTCCCCTTAACCCTTTTATCCCCAAAATTGAGTCTATAAATGCCCGATTCATTCCCGGAAATAATTTCAGAATGGCTATGTGATTGTCAAATTTTGTTTTTACCCTTAGCGACTCATTTTCTTTTGGATAAAGTATCGACTCAAAATTGTACTTGATATGTACTCCAACTTTAGCAAGAGAAGGATAATTAGCTGATTGAAATGCATTAAAATTATCCGCATTGATTTTTGTGGTCCGGTTTCCCCGGTAGAGCCGGTTTTCGAAATAAATACATACCTCAGGAACTATTGGCTTACCATTTTCTTTAGCGGCTGCTATTTCAAGGGATGTAATAATATTCTCCTTCCCGTCAGTTCTTAGCACTCCGATAGGTAATTGCGAGCCGGTGAAAATTACCGGTTTTGAAAGATTTTCAAGCATGAAACTCATTGCTGATGCAGAATAGGCCATGGTATCGGTTCCATGAAGGACAACAAAACCATCAAATTCATCATAGTTAGATGCGATAATCTCGGCAATTTTTATCCAGATTTCAGGTCCTATATCTGACGAATCCATTGGTGGATCAAAAGAGATTGCCTGCAAATGAAAACCAAATTTTTTGATCTCCGGGACCTGCTCTGAAATCAGTTCAAAATTTAAAGGTTGAAGACTTCCTGTAGCCGGATTTAAAACCATTCCAATGGTGCCTCCGGTGTAAATAATTAAAATGGATGTCAGTTTATCGGACATATTTATTCAAATTAAAAAGCATATTTGCGTTCTGACTAGTAATATCAGCCATCTGATCGGGTGAAACCGCCAAAAGCGCCGCAAGAAAATCATTTACAAATCTTACATGTGCACTTTCGTTCCTCACCCCTCTTTTTGGCACCGGCGATAAATAGGGAGAATCGGTTTCTAAAACGATTCTGTTTAATGGGATCTCTTGGACTATTTTAGCCAAACCGGAGTTTTTAAACGTTACAATACCGTTTATTCCAAAATAGAAATCAAATTTTTTAATCTCCTCTACTTCTGCCAATCCCCCAGTAAAACTATGAAACACGCCCTTTAAGCCGGAATTTTTATATTGGTTGAGTACAGTAAAAATCTCACTGAATGACTCGCGCGCATGAATAACGATGGGCAGATTCTTTTCCAGCCCAAATTCAATCTGCATTTCAAAGGCTTTAATCTGTTGGGAAAGAAAAGATTTATCCCAATATAAGTCGATACCTATCTCTCCAACTGCAATAAAATCTCCCCCGAAAAGGTTCTCTTTAACAATTGCCATTTCATCCGGAAAGTTTTCTTTCACTGAACATGGATGCAGACCCATCATTGGAAAACAAACGCCGGGGAAATCCTTGCAAAGCGCTAACATTCCTTCAATTGAGAGGGAATCGATGTTCGGAAGCAACATTTTTTCAACACCTGAATTAATGGCATTGCGTACCATTTCATGCCTGTCGCTTTGGAATTCAGACAAATACAAATGTGCATGAGTATCGATTAATGGCATCCTGCTATAATTGTTTCAATAAATTTGCTGCAAATGTATTAAAAAAAGGTGCAGGCAATTTCCTTTCATTCATACTGTTGAACATAGATATTAAACAAGCTGATAATAATTTCCAGGTAAAACATTTACCAAAGCTTTAAACTCCATATTCAAAAGATTTGCCGAGACTTTACTCACCGGCATTCCGGTTCTAATGCTCAATATATCAGGACTTAAGCGGTCTTCTTTTTTCAGCTCATCTACAATTTTCTGTTCATCTTCATTTAATTCGACAAACAACCTTGACTGCCGTGGTTGTGCGGGTTTGTCTTTATTATCCCATCCCATTAAAAATTCAATGTCAGCAAATCCTCCAACTAGAGCTGCCTTATTATCCCTGATTAGCAAGTTGCATCCTTCTGACATGGGATCATTTACCCGGCCGGGTATTGCGAAAACGTCGCGGTTATAAGACATGGCAAGATCAGCAGTTATGAGAGCCCCGCCTTTTTTTCCCGATTCAATCACAAGAGTTGCATCAGAAAGTCCTGCGATAATTCTGTTCCGCTTAAGAAAATTATTTCTCTCCGGATTATTACAGGTGCTGAAATCGGTAAGAAGCGCTCCGGATTCAACGATTCGTGAGGCCAGATTTTTATGTGCAGAGGGATAAACGGTATGCAGACCATGAGCGAGAATAGCCACCGTTAATTGATTGTATTGCAGTGAAGCCATGTGTGCCTGTGCATCCACTCCGTAGGCTAGTCCGCTTACTATAAGAATGCGGTGGTTATTTTCGGTGAGATCCCTGATTATCTTACGGCACTGATCTACACCGTATTCAGAAACATTCCGTGTTCCAACGATGCTGAGAATTTTCGGAGCACTAAAAACATTGCTTCCTTTAAAATACATAATAATTGGAGCATCCGGGCATTGTTTTAATCGTTCCGGATATTCTTTGTCAAACAAGGAAAAATATTTGATGTTATTTTTCTCAATGAATGAAATCTCTTTATCTGCCTGAGAAAGGTGACTATCGGGATGTATTTGCCCAGCCAGAAAACTCCCGATACCCGGTATTTTCTGAAGATTAGATTTTTTTTCGCTGAACACTGCTTTTGCAGATCCGGTATAAGCAATGAGTTTCCTGGCGGTAATGCTACCGACATCTTGAATCATTGTTAATGCAATAAGGTATCTGAGATCTTCCCCTGACATTCATTTCCTTTTTCCTTAATGAGGTGAAAGATCAAATCTCATTCAGTATTCAAGGAAAAAATTAAAAATTTAGCGGGAATTTTTTTTCACGTAGCTTTTGAGGATTGCTTTTAGCTTTTCTCTGTCGCCAGAACTTACTGAGGATAAGCTAATCCCAGGATATTTTGCTACGCGGGATTTAAATTTTCCATAAACATAAAGCATTTCGCAGGTTCCAAGGAGAAATGGTTTTACCTCCCATGAGAAAAAACTTTGCTTTGGTATTTCGATGGAACTTTTCTTCCTGTTAAAGATGCGGGTTGGATAAAACCTAAGAATAATCTTATCTCCGCTGTCGCTAAAGAAAACGTAATGAGGTTTACGCAGGATGCTGAATATAGAAAGTCCACTATATAAAATAACCAAAGCAATGAAATACCATGATTTATCGATTCCCAGGACAGGGGTTTTAAAAAAGTCGGTAAACGAGATGGTAATTACGAGAACAGTTGCAATTGAGGTAGTCAGAAGTTTTCCGAGCCAAATCTGATAGGTATTTTTTCGATTGTCGAATTTCATTTGAAGGTTGTATTTGGATTTTTATCAGTAAAGTTACAAGCTTTTTCTTCTTTTCAATTCTTTTAAGATTAGGCTTAGTTCGCGACCGGTTTGTCCTGAAACTGAGCTATTTTCTTCCACCCTGCGGAGGAGATAAGGCAACACATGTTTAACGGGACCGTAAGGAACATATTTAGCAACATTATATCCTTGCAGGGAAAGGTTAAAACTGATATGATCGCTCATTCCATATAACTGAGAGAACCATACACGCTTATCATCCTTTGCTATTCCGTGTTTTTCCATGAGTTCGGTGAGGTACAAAGCACTTGATTCATTATGGGTTCCATTAAAAATTGATATGGTTTCAATGTTTTCGATTGAGAATTTAAGTGCCTCATTGTAATCGCGGTCTGTACTTTCTTTATCAGGCTGTATCGGGTCTTTGTAGCCTTTACGTTTTGCTCTTTCCCTCTCCCGTTCCATATAAGCTCCCCTGACAAATTTTGCTCCAAGGTGAAAATTACCCTTTTTTGCCTGTTGAAGGTTTTCCTTAAGAATTGCGAGCCGGTCCCAGCGGTACATCTGATAAGTATTAAAAACAATGGCCTTTTTGGAATTGTGTTTAGCCATCATCTCCATTACCACGCTATCAATAAAAGGCTGATAGAAACTATCTTCCGCATCGATTAGAATTGGCAGCTCATGGGAAGCAGCAGTCGTGCAGAGAGCTTCAACACGGGTGCGGAATTTCCTTCCTTCATCCTGACTTTGCTCATCAATTATTCCTCCTTTACTCAGCACTTCAAGCGCTTCCGATTTTATAAAGGCGGTGGGTTTAAAAACTGCAAAGGGGATATTTGGATTTTTTCCAGCAAACTCGATAGATTTGAGGGTTTCCAGAAATGCAATTTCGATTTGCTGGTCATCTTCTCCACCTTCAACGGAATAGTCCAAAATGGATTTTACATTTGCGGCTCCGAGTTTCTCAACAACAGGTTTACACTCGTTAAGATTTTCTCCTCCACAAAAATGTTTGAAAACCGTGGGTTTAATTATCCAGGACATTGGCAAACCTATATTCAGGGCAGCAGGGATAATTTTGTTTCCGGTTTTAACAATAAAATTAAAGGAAATCATTCTAAAGAGCCATAAAGCCCGCTTGAGATCTGCGTTTGACTTAATTTTGAAGGCAACTTCAGTGTTTTGAAATATATTCATTACAGTTTAATTTCTTTATTAACCCAGGATGTTCAGGGGATTGATTTCTGTGGATAATGCATCAAAGTTACTTTAAAAAGGCAAAAGAACAGAATTAAAACTATTTTGGTTAAATTTATGGCAAACTTCTTTAAATGATCTACAGCATAAAAAACAGAGATTCCATTGTTAAAGGAGTGGTGCATCTTCCCGGTTCAAAAAGTATATCAAACCGGCTTTTAATCATTTCAGCATTAAGCGGGAAGCGCCTCATTCCAAAATCTTTGTCTGAAAGTGACGACACACATGTTTTGCTGGAGATCCTTAATTCGAAATCGGAGGTTCATAATGCCGGTCATGCAGGAACTGCCATGCGCTTTCTGACTGCCTACTTCTCCTGTAAGCCAAGTGAAATAACTCTCACCGGTTCAGAAAGGATGCAAAACAGACCAATTGGTGTATTGGTAGATTTATTAAGAGAGATAGGTGCCAATATTGAGTATCTCGGCAAGGAAGGATATCCTCCCCTGAAAATAACCGGAGGAAAACTAAGAGGAGGAAAGAGAGTAATTAACAGCGAAATAAGCAGTCAGTATATAAGTGCCTTATTGTTGATTGCTCCTTATTTACCGGGGGGATTAGAACTCGTGCTTAAAGGGAATATGGTGTCTGCCAGTTATATAAATCTCACCTTACAATTGATGAAACGGACAGGAATCCGGTACAATTGGAATAAAAACAACATAAAAATCGAAGAGGGACATTACCAGGCAGGAATTTTTCAGGTTGAACCAGACTGGAGTGCAGCATCGTATTGGTATGAGATGGTAGCACTTGCAGAGGATGCGGATATTTTTATACCGGGTTTGACAATAGATAGTTTACAGGGTGATTCTGCCCTTGCAGAAATATTTGAAAAGCTCGGAGTTAAAACAATTTACGAAGAGCATGGAATAAATCTGGTAAAGGCAAAGCCTGCTGTTGAGTATTTTGAATATGATTTTACTTTAAATCCCGATTTAGTGCAAACGCTCGTGCCAACTTGTGTTTTGCAGGATATCCCTTTCAGATTCACAGGAACCCAAACCTTAAGGATAAAGGAAACAGACAGAATCACTGCTCTTTACAATGAGATGAAAAAATTCGATGTGATATTAGATTTTCCTGATTCCGGAGAATGGATAAGCTGGGATTGTAAGTCAAGGTTTAATGGAGATAAGGATGTTTTGATTGAAACCTATGATGATCACAGAATGGCCATGTGTTTTGCTCCGGTTTGTCTTAAAACCAGTAAAATCCGAATAAATGATCCGAAAGTTGTGAGTAAATCATACCCTGGGTTTTGGGAAGACATGGGGAAGGCTGGATATACGATTGAAAATTCAGATTAACTGAATCCAGGAGATTTAATCTTGCTTTTCTTTCAGCAACCCTTTTGCAATTCTTTTATTTACCATGATTATTGGCAGATATGAAAGCGCAGAAGCAAGTACCAGCAAAATAGTCAGAAGTAAAAATGCACCTAAAAATTGCAACCAAAGGCAAATTGCAATGAAAAAGATATTCGCCGCCAGGATAATTAGCGTTGAATGTAAATGACTGTTGCCAAGCTCGAGAAATTGGTGATGAATATGCTGACGATCGGCACTAAAAGGAGATTTTTTCTGTATTACACGGATCACGAAAACCCTTAATGTATCAAAAAGCGGGACAATCAGAATACCTATTGCTACTGCTGGAGCTGATTGAATGTACATTTCGTCATTTGCATGCAAGTCGTATTCAAGAAAACGAATCGTAAAAACTGAAATGATCAGACCAATAATCAGAGAGCCGGTGTCGCCCAGAAAAATCTTATTTTCTTTTCCAAAAACATTGAACGTAAAGAAAGCTGTAAGAGAGCCGGTAAACGCGAAACTCAGGATACTGTATGAATAGTAATGGGATAATAAAAACCAGATTCCAAAAAACAATGAAGAAACAATTCCAACACCGGATGCAAGTCCGTCGATACCATCAATAAGGTTAAATCCATTAATAATAACCACCACAACAAATATGGTAAATAGAATGCTTAAGGTGTAGGAAATCTCCCCTATTCCGAGCAAATTATGGAAATCAGAAATGCGTATATTTCCGAGAATAGCTATAATTGCTGCTGCAAGAATTTGCGATATCAGTTTCTTTCGTGGATCGACAACAAGGACGTCATCCTTAATTCCAATAAAAAAAAGTATAAGTAAACTACCGATAATATATTTCAGCTCATGATCGATTCCTGAGCCGCTGAAAATGGAAACTGTTAAAATACATCCGATAAAAATTCCAACTCCACCTAATGTGGGTATATTACCCTGATGCGAAGTGCGGTGGTTAGGAGTGTCGAATAGTCCTTTTAGGTTGGATACTTTAACAATTGAAGGAATAACAATATACGTGATAAAAAAGGCAGTAACAAAACCGCCTGAAATAACCAACCATACAGGAATTTCAATCTGAAGATTGCCAAATATGCGTAACACCGTGTAAAAATTTATATCCCTATCTATCTAAACCGACTTCAAATATTGAAGAATTATGATCAAAGGTAAATATTTTTCTTTAAATGCCTATTTCGAGACATATCCTTTTCTTATTGCCTTCGCTAAGCCTCGTAGTTATTGGTTTTGGTGATGTTTGGTTGGGAGGGGCAAATGGAAGAACTTCTGTAACACGATCCCCTCCAACTTGGGGAAGAGCCTGTCCTGAATTCGGGAGGTTGGTGTGGGGCAAATCACTTTCAATAAAACAATAAAACAAAAAAACCGGAAATTCCGGTTAATTTATTTCTTAAATGAATATGCAGTTTTGGCGTTCTAAGAGAAAAACTGGGGTATTTTACGGAAGTTTTTTCGGGTAAGAACCCATAATGCAAAGGGAATTCTGTTGTTTCGCAGTGCTATGAAATCTTCGTAGGATTTGCGAATTATATTAATCAATTTGCCGTTACTTATGCCTCCAGTTTCCATATCTACTATGATTTCAGGAAGATATGCAACTTCAATTGAAGTATCTTTTAAAACACGCAGCATCAGGTCGTAATCGGATGCAATCCTGAAATTAAGGTTAAACAATCCATGTTTTACATATACTTCACGTTTAAGGTATAATGAGGGATGTGGCGGCATCCAGCCTTTATTAAGCAGATCGGGTGTAAATTTCCCTGATTGCCAGTAGCGGATAACATTTTCAGGCTTTTTTGGGTGTATATATCTAAGATCTCCGTAAACAGCCTGAATTGAAGAATTATTGAATTGTCCGGCTATTTTTTCCAGCACTTCAGAATTTGGGAAGCGGTCTCCTGAATGGAGGAAGCCTATTATTTCTCCATCGGCCATTCCGATTCCTTTGTTCAAAGCATCATAAATTCCTTGGTCGGGTTCAGACACCCATTTTGCGATGTCTTTTTCATGGCTATGAATAATGTCAGTTGTTTTGTCGGTTGAGCCGGCATCAACAATTACGAGTTCTTTATTGGGATAAGTCTGAGATTTGAAGGACTCAATGGTTGCTTCAAGGCTTTTTTCACTATTAAATGTTGCTGTAATTACTGAAATCTTCATGTGCGAATAATTGCCTTGGGATAAGTGATTGCCTGAATTTTTTTACGAATTATTCGCTTTTAATTACTCTTTCACGCACTATTACGGCCGGATTCCCCTGGTATATCTTCCATTCCTGAAGGTCTTTGGTGGCCACTGATCCAAGCGATAAAATGGCATGGGTTCCAACCCTTACTCCTGGCCCGACGATAGATTCGGCTCCGATCCAGGCTCCCTCTTCAATAAAAATTTCATCAACCATCAGATCAAAAGAAGCTTTGCTGTAATTATGATTTCCGCATAGCAGAAGGGCTCCCTGTGAGATGCATACATTGTTTTGTATCGTAACCATATCAAGATTGTCGATCCATGCTTTTTCCCCAATCCAGCTATAATCACCGATTTTTAATTTCCAGGGGTATTTGATGTTAACTCCAGGTTTAACAACCACGTTTCCCCCGATTTTTGAGCCAAAGAGTCTGAGTACAAAAACTTTTAAGCCTGAAAAGGGATTCAAAGGATTCATCATTACAAGGATATTTGTAAAATACCAAAGCAATCTGATAAGGCTGTTTCTACCGGGTTTATACCAGCTGTTGTTAAAGCTGGACAGGTTTTGGGTGATCATTGGTTTTTGGTCCAAGTGACGGGGATTTGCTTATTGAAACAAATTTAGGTTTTTTGAGGGGATTTGATGTCAATAGTTCGTTAAACTTTCAGGAATTGACATTATGAAATTACGCAAAGTGCTGATTATTAAACAATCCTTTCCTTAATCAACCCTGCAATTACCGGCAAAGAATACTTTTCTCTCACGAATTGGCTAATCTTCTTACTCCAGATTATTAGGCTTTTCTCATCATATTTGAGGCTGCTTTCAAGGCTTTCTCTAATTTCATTTACTTCAATACCGGTTTTGATGGCTACTCCCGCTTCAAATGCTTCGGGGAAATTGCAACCCTCTGAGAAAATCGGGATTAATCCATATTGCATCGCTTCTGGAATGGAAGTTGGGAATCCTTCGCTTTGAGACGGTAAGAGGAAGAAGTGAGAAGCTTCAAGTAGCTTTTTCTTCTCAGCACCATAAACTGCACCAGCATAATTGACGTTTCCGTTGGGATGATGACTCAGCAAGTGCTGTATTTTTGATAGTTCACCATCATCAGGACCAGCAATTATTAATTCAAAATCCTTGTTATCAGACAAGTTCGAAGAATACCAGGCTTCAACTAGCGGAAGAATGCCCTTTTTATGATGCAAGCGGGATATAAATACATATTTTCTGGGAAGCGCAAATGATTTTTCCCGAATCGCGGAGTCGGCTTCAATTCCGTTAGGGATTAAGACTATTTCCCGACCGAATAGCTTTGTCAGATTATTTTGTTCCGGTTTCCCAACTGCTCGTATTACCTCTGCTTTTTTAACAAGATTCTTTTCAATCAGATTAAAATACACTTGCTTTTTGAGCCATTTCTGTTGCATACTCCATGGTTCAAGCATTCCATGAGGAACATACCACCAACGATATCCCCTTTTGGCTAAATAATTCCCCCAACGAGTAGGGTAATTCCATACACCGTGGGTTATTATGAGAGTATTATCGGAATCAGGTTTTTCTATCTGAAGGATTTGATTTAATCCCTCTAACCTTAATGATTGAAGCTCAATTCCCTTTATTCCGACAGGCAGGTTACCATTCCTTTTATCAGCGGGATACCAGCATTCAGATTTGATATTGTATAAATTCCAAAGCGTTTCGGACGGAGAAATTGCAGCATTCCAAATTCCAAAATTCACAGGAAGCAGGGTGTCGACAATATGAATGATCCTGTTAATCAAACTTTGCTGCAATTAGATTTTTAAGGTTGATGGAATACTGATCCCATGAAAAGTTTAATGCTGCAGATCTTGCGCTTCTTCGCATTTCAAGAAATTCCTCGTCACTTTTCTCTCGAAGCAGTTGAATTGCATTTGCTAAAGCATTAATATCTCTGATTGGCACAATATATCCATTATTGTCGGGGGAGATAACCTCCGGCCCCATTGAATTCGGTGTGGTTATCACAGGCAATCCGGCTGCCATTGCCTCAACGATTACCAAACCAAAACCTTCAAAAATGGTGGGAAGTACCAATGCATCATATTCCCTGAATTTAGAAAACAGTTCTGATTGGGAAACAGGACTGTGATAGGTAAATAGACCGTTATACTCTTTCAATTGCTCCCCTGAACCTTGAATTCCCCCGATAATATGCAATTCAATGTCTTTTCCTGGCTTGAGGATGCACATAGCTTCGAGAAGGTATTTAATTCCCTTTCTTTGAGTGACAGTGCCTGCGTAAAGAAGTTTTAGAGGTCGCAAGCTGAACTTGTCATTCAGGTTTTCAGTATAGCATATTGCCGATGGATCAAACCCCAGGGGAAGTAAAGAAATCTTATCCGCTGCAATACCCGATTTCAGAAGACTATCGCGGCTGAAGGAAGATGCAGCAATTACAGTCTGTGCAAGATGAGGTTCTTCCACCAAACGCCTTTCATAGTCTGTAGGGAAAACGAGATTATCGATGCTATCTGCCCATTCGGGATGAAGTTTTGCTTCTTCGCCAAGAATACGCTTTGCAGCAACAACATGAGCTGTAGCAAGTTCGCAGACGGTCTTCATGCCAGCGTTATTTGCAGCAATCAGCGAATCATGGCAACTCCCCTGAAAGCCCCAGAATACGGACTTTTCGATATTAAATCTCATTTTGTGGCGCCCAATTCTGCTTGCAACATATTGATCGAATTTTATATCCCTCCTATAAACTGCTTTTTGTACAGCGGGACTTTTACCCTGGATTTTACGAAGTAGCATTTCAGGGATTTCGAAGCGCCAGTTGGCATTTACAAGCGTTCCGGGGAGTCCGGGGATATATCGCCGTGACCAGTAATTATCTCCACTTTTCTCAAGTAGATTTTGGATTCCTCCAGATGTAATATAGCTACTGGTGTAAAATCGCTCCATAGCGCCCAGTTTATATAGGGCTTTTGCAACATGATAGCTGTGTTGCTTACCGCTATGGGACAAGATGATCAAGAGACGATTTTTTGAATAAGTTTCATGCCACTTTCCATGGCTTTGTCCATGTTGTGGTATTCCCACTCAGCAAATCGACCAACGAGATGCAGATTCAGATTTCCAAGCAGATTTTTCAAACTTGCAATCCGTTCCCGATCGCCCTTTCTTTGAATGACATAAGAGTTTGGCTCAAAATTATGATCGATAAATTTGAGGTTGAAAGGAAGTTTTTTTAGAGAGTTCTTCATAACTTCCAGACTTGTTTTACCTGAAAACTCTACCGTACAAGATCGTCTGCTATTTGGAGGATAATTTTCGGGGCTGAAATTCCCTGTAAAAATTATTCGGTGGGCAGGAGTTTCATTTCCGGGGAGATAAAGCCATGAAAGGTCAGTAGGATCAGCTTCGCAGAGGAGGTTGCTGGTTCCGTTTGAAAGTAGATTTTGGAGATTATCAAGTTGCACCGCTATATCATGGGAAATGCCCGATGTTATAGAATGGAGTTCACGAATATCCCCAGTATAAATAAGGTATTCAGCAGAGAATATGTCATTTACAAACCATTTATTTCCTTTATGTTCGAGTCTGTTTACATCGATACCGGTTTGCAGATTTAAGTCCTCTGAGAGCCGGTTAACGATAAACTGTGATCCATTTTTCCGCGGATAGAAAAAGTGGCTGTGAACCATGTTTGATTCCTGTGTTCTGAGTAAATTACTTAGGATAATTTCGTGATAATCAGGCATTGGTAGCTTACCCTCGAGCCAAGGTAATGAAACGGCCGACAAATCGGTATTCCAGATTTTCCGGTTAAGCGGTTCAAAATAAATTTTATACAGTGTTTCCCCGAAATTTCCTTTGAGAAACGCTTCGAAATTATCATAGTGAAGCGGATCTTTTTTGCCAGAAGCAGACAAGCAAATTATTTCGGTAAAAATTTGTCGAGCCGTAGTTGATGGCAGCGTGTAAATGAAGTTTTCAATTGGATATCCCGGGATTTTATCACCCAGAATAATTGCTGCATTGCGAACGGCCTGCAGGAATTCCTCTTCCCGGTTAAAATGGCTCCAGAACCAATCCTTTACTTCCGGAACTCTGGTATTAAAAACGTGTCCTCCCACGCGGTGAAAGAGATGTCCGTCAACAACATCGCATTTAACCAATCCACCCGGGCGATCAGATTTTTCGAGGATAATGGATTCCTTCTTTTGCTCCTTAAGCATCCTTGCGATTGACAGTCCGGAAATTCCGGCTCCGATTATCAGGTATTGGGTGTGTTGCATGGAGTTAAGGTCGATATAGATTTACCAATTAGCAGTTACGCTTTCTGCCCATGTATGGCAAGTAAAATGACTAATATTTTCAGATGATTTTTTTCCCATTTCATTAAGCTTTTCGGGATTTGTAACTGATAGTTCGTTCAGCACGCTAACAAGTTCTGGTTCGTTACGGCACCCGAATTTCCAACCATTTTTTCCCTCATTAAGCAGATCAGGTAGAGCGCCTACCACGTCTGACAGGATAATAGGTAATCCTGCTGCCATGGCTTCATTTACTACCAACCCCCAGGGTTCAAAAATACTAGGCAGAATAAAACAGGAAGCCTCATGATAGAGTTTTGGGAGTTCAGAATAGCCAAGCCAATTGATAAGTCGAACAGAAGAGTTTTCAGTCAACATTACAAGCTCCTGTTTCAACGGACCACCTCCTACAAGGATCAACTCCCATGATTTTGCAATTTCTGATTTTCTGAAAGCAGAGATGAGCATTTTCAGGTTTTTTTCTTCTGAAAATCTTGCCACACAGAGGAGTTGTTGAGGAATTCCTTTCTCAGTCGTTGAATGGGCAAAGTGTTGGTTATCAATTACACTGTAGCCTGTGATAATTTTTTTAGAGGGATAATGAAGTCGCTTTACAAAATGATCTCTGGCTTTTTCACCGGAAAGGAAACACACATGCGTGAAAATTCGAAGGAAAAGACCTTTTAATCTATCGGCCAAATTGTTTCCGGGGTACCATGATTCAGCAAACAGGAGGATCTTTTTTCCAGATAGTACCGACCAGATTATTATAAGGACATATGCTAATCTGCCGTAACCAGCGATACAAACATGAGAGATTTTTTCTTTTTTGGTGATTCTTCGAAAGGATTTCAAAGCTTCGAATGCGCCTACTTTTTCGACAGGTTTTTCAGACAAGCGGAAATAGTTCCCTGCATTTACATCGCTTTCCCAGCCATAGGTTAAGTCTGCACCGCCAAGATCTCCGGCCCATACCTTATCAATCCCTGCAATACGGGTAACTTCATGGATACGGGCGCGGTGATAGTCGCCCATGCGATCCCAGAGGAAGATATATTTGTTTGGCAAAGGGATATCCATTTATTTTATTGAGCCTCCCCAGATAGTTCTTTCCAAATTTCGGGGAGGATTTTTGCAGATAACGAAACAATTAGTAATTCCTATATTATTTGCCAATTTGTTTGTCAATACTAAATCTGATTTTGTTGCAGTTTCTTTAACCTCAAATGCCATTTTGTTATCCAAAACAAAATCAATTTCATGCCCCGTCTTCAGTGAGTAATAAGCTAACGATCCTAAATGATGAATTTGGTTATAGTAACCTGCGGTTGAATAGCATGATTCAGTAAAGATTTATATAGTTTTCGCTCAAAAAACATGGTAAAGTTTATCTTTCAAATTTACAAAATGATTTACTATATGTAAAATAGTATTTTACATATAGTAAATCATTTAATAAAATTAATCAATGTTGTTTAGGGAGATTTGGATCGAAACCTTTCTAATAAAACATAAATTAAATTGCCCCTCCCCAACCCCTCCCCCACGAGGGCGTGGCTTGTCTGGCGTTGAGGTTAAAATATATGGTATTTAAAGATAAAAAAATTTAATAGTTAAGTTTATCAAGGTCTAAACTTCTTTAATCAAGTATGTTAGTATATCCGATGGACCGGCCCCTCCATCTTGGGGGAGGGGTTTGGGGTGGGGCAAATCACAGCCTAAGCGTCGATCATTTCCTCCACAATTGTCCGAATTTATGATTTATTTCAGGTTGGGAGTTTTCATTTAATGGGTAAACTCTCTTTTTAAGCCAGCGGTTGTACATATAAACTAGAACAAATACAGGCCAGTAGCTCATCATTAGGAAAGCAACAATTCCGGGCAGATCTCCGCCTCTAAGGATAGGGATAAAGGAGGCGAGGATGATTCCTTTTAGCATCCACTTCATATCACTGTCGTATCGCATGGAGTATCGAAACAGCTTAACAAAAAGAAATCCGTAAAGGATTGAAAATATCACGATTCCTGCGACTCCACCTTCTCCGTAGAAGCTTCCGTAAATAGTTTGTGAGATACCAACGGTACCCTGGCTGAGGTCATTTAGACCGAGTTTATTGTGGTAACCGCCGAGAGGTTTTCCCGGCCAGAATTGTCGGGGTATAGGTCTAAGCAAAATCTCGATATGTTCCATTCCGTAGCTGTAGCTCAGGTGGTTTGGATACACATCCAATACCATCATAAAGCCATCGAGCATGTTCTGGTCGGCTTTGGAATCGCTTCTGGCAGTGGCAAGTTGAAATTGTCTAGATAAAGATAATTGCGAAAGATTGTGAGTTCTAGCCACTCCAGCCAAAGTAAAAAAGAGTAACAATCCGACTCCGCCAACAGCATAATATTTTACTTTTTGCCAGGGAGAATAGTTTTGGGTAATCAGGATTCCAAAGGCCACCATCCATGAGATAAACTGAAAACGGAGAGATGGGTTATACGAAACGTACATCCCCCAGATCATTAAAAAGAGAAACAAAGCTTTTGTAGAAAAATTCTCTTTAAAGTTTAGAGATTTGAAGACTATATATGCCAGCAGCACTAATCCGGCGATAGCCATTCCGAACAAATAAAAATAGCTGTTTCCCAGGGCCAGTGGTCCGCTGATCAGGGCTTTAAAAATTGTATTAAGTGTTACAAAGAATGCAAATAAAATAAGAATCAAAAGTCTCTTTTCATGAATAAACTGACTGAAATGTTCGTTATCATCAATAGTATCAGGGTAGGCAGCTCGTCCATTAAAAAAGCTATATGAAAGAGAAAACAAAATTGTGCCCGTAAAAAACAAACTAAGAGCCCACATTCCTTTCTCAAAGGTCATTTCGGTAAAAATGTTTCGT
This sequence comes from Bacteroidales bacterium, assembly GCA_038316435.1. Taxonomy (GTDB): domain Bacteria; phylum Bacteroidota; class Bacteroidia; order Bacteroidales; genus JACJXF01. The sequence goes on from JBBQAQ010000035.1 coordinate 41,926, forward strand.
GTGTATGCAACGCTCACCCAACTGGATTTGCCTTCCAGAACAGCTATATAACGTGAAATCCCTGTAAGGAAAAAGAATAGCACGGGTAAAAACAAGAATTCATCGTTGAAGCGAAAATAATGACGGATTGCCAGAAGTACGAGGAGAAGGGAGGCGAATTGGTAGAAGAAGAGGGACATGGGGGGGGTAGAGTGTTTACACTGAGCGAAGTCGAAGTGAAAAAGGGTTGAGGTTGAGGGGAAAAAGTTAAAGGATTATATTAGCACTTTCGAAGTGAAAAAGGTTTACAGAGCCGATAAGCTAAATTATATCCCTTATATATTTCTGAGATATCATTTCTTCTCTTTTCTTTTTTAAATATAAGCGTTCTTTTTTACCACGGAGGCACAGAGGGCACAGAGAACCACAGAGAATTAGCGGATAGTTTTCCTCGATATTTTTTACCACGGAGGGCAGGGAGAACCACAGAGAATTACTGGATAGACTTCCTCCATCTTTTCCTCGACATTTTTTACCACGGAGGCAAGAGGACACAGAGAACCACAGAGTTTAAGTTTTTTGAATTTGAAAGTTGTAATACCTGATTATAAAACATCTGCGTCTGAGTTATAAAATTCCCCTCCGTGTATCTCCGTGCCCTCTGTGCCTCCGTGGTAAACTTTTCCCCCACCTCTGAACCATGCTTTAAAAAAGTAACCTACATTATTATCATTATTCCATGAAAGAGGAATCCCCGGATATTTGTTTATAGTCTATTATGTTAATAACAAAATTTCTAAATTCCTGAGAGATTTCAATTGCTGATTCAATTTCTGCAGTCGTTAATTTCAAAATTATGTTTGGATATCTTATCTGAACGCTAAAACCATTTAAAGAAAACGCCTTTTTAAATTTGGAATCTTCTATCAATGTCGTTGACTTAAGAAATTTTCCGATTCTAAAAAATAGATTAAATCATGAGAACGTAAAAATTCGATATTATAGAATACTAATAAAGCTTTTAAGTATTTCTCTACAGCTTGCTGACAATGAAACACTATTGTATCCTAATAGTCCGGAAGGTGCAAATATATTACTTTGGCTGAGCCCAAATCATGATCTGCTTTTTCAATCCAATCTTTCGAAGCATTACTCTGAATGTTCATAAAGTATTTTTGAGTTTTTAATAGCAGTATTTAAAAAAGAAAACTGCTTATCTTTCTCTTCATTAAATTCCGATTTTGTATATACTAATATGTCCTTCGGGATCATAATTCCTAATAATGACATACGGATATCAAACCCTCTTTGGTGCATTGGAAGATCTGTATCTTGAACAATCAATAAATCCAGATCACTGTCATTATTTGATGTTCCGTTCGCATAGGAACCGAATAAAATAATCTTATAGGGATTGAATTTGGATGCAATCCTTGAAACAACTTCATCTATTTTCTCCGGGGTAATCATATCAATAAAATATATTGCAAGGTACTGTAAAAAGTCTGACAGGTCAAATTGACACTCAGCATATTCAAAAGATGCCCTTCACTTTTGAACATTTTGCAAATACTTAAGAGTCTCCTCCACCTGCCTGCCCCACCCCATCTCCCTCATACATTTCTCCCAATCCGGGTTCACTGGATTCAGGGATATGCTGGAAAGACCGTCTTTTAAAGCGTTCAAATTATCTGGTTTACATATATAACCCAGTCCATATTCATTAACAATTTCTGTAAGTGCATTGGGAAG
>JBBQAQ010000036.1:0-43648 GCA_038316435.1 Bacteroidales bacterium
CCGATAGCTATCGGGACTGTGCCGGTTCGTTCCGATAGCTATCGGAACCGGCTCCGAGTAAAAAACAGAGTAAGTGAGAGAACGAGAGCAAAAACACTTCTCTATTTTCTCAAGGCTCGCTCTCTCACTCACACTATTCCAATCAACTTCTTCCGTTTTTTGATTTTGTAACTCATTGGTATTGTATAATATCCAACCAATGAGTTTGTTAAGAGGTTTAGTTCCATATTATTTGCCATCAAATGTGTTTTTTCAGGGTTGGCTAATTTAGAAATAAAGAAAAAGCTCTGTTTGCCAATAGAATGGCCAATCCATTTTATTAAGAACCAGCCAAAAGATTCACCATTTTTTATAACTTGTACCGCAAGTCAAGTTAGATGACGGATTTTTTAGAAATTTTAGAAAAACCCTTCTTGGTAAAATTATTATTCTGTGCCTGATTCAAATAGGTGGGCTAGGGATTATGACATTCACGGGGTTTTTTAGTTATATATTTACCACAAGTTCTTATGTAAGGACAAGATTGTTACTGAAGAATATAATGTAATTAAAACTGATATACTAATCCTGGCAGGAAAGATATCTGATTTAAAGAGATTTATTGAAAATTAACAATTAAAATATTACATTTCCATATGACTAACTACATAATATTAGCATTCTGTGTAATTATAATTCTATCATACTTATTCGATATTTCCAGCAAGTACTCAAAGATACCTGGTGTAATTTTACTGATAGCTCTGGGAATACTTATACATATTCTTGCTGATCGCACAGGGTATAAAATCCCAAATCTAAAACCAATTCTGCCGGTTATTGGAACGATTGGTTTGATTTTGATAGTTATGGAGGCTAGTCTAGACTTGAAACTTGAAAAAAGCAAGAAAAAGTTAATTAAAAAATCAGTGTCTTCAGCCCTCATCTTGCTTGTTTTTTTTGTAATTGCTTTTTCGTATTGTCTGGTCCAGTTTTTTGATTTTACTCTTAGAGATTCGCTGCTCAATGCTATTCCTCTAGGTATAATCAGTAGTTCAATTGCTATTCCTTCGGCTGCACATCTTAATCCTGAGGACAAAGAGTTTATAGTTTATGAAAGTTCTTTTTCAGATATTTTTGGTATTATATTATTTGATTATATTTTACTGAATCAAACATCTATTGGACTTGGTATACTGTATTTTGCCATTGATGGTATAGTAACTTTAATTATTGCTGTCATTTCAACATCTATCCTAGCAATTCTTCTGCATAAAATTACATACCATGTCAATTATGTGATGATAATGACGGCGGTAATTCTGATCTATGTTTTGGCTAAACTATCGCATTTACCTGCTTTGTTGCTAGTTCTTATTTTTGGAATGGTGTTGATCAATAATCAATTCCTTGAAATTGATTTTATTAAGAAGTACGTTGACTTTGGAAAATTCAGGAATGACATTTCTTCCTTCAAAAGAATTCTTGGAGAACTGACCTTTATTGTCAGGTCATTCTTCTTTATAATGTTCGGATATTATACCAATATATATAGTCTTATCAATTTGAATAATATTATTATCGGTCTGGCAATCACTTTGTCGATATTTCTGATGCGCTGGTTGTTTTTCGCTCAGGTGTTAAGATTACCAGCACGTCCTCTTGTATTTTTTGCTCCAAGAGGGCTCATTACTATCCTCCTTTTTCTTAGCATTCCTGTTGCATCAAGAATTCCATTAATAAGTGAAGAAGTAATTACTTTGGTAATTATTATGACTATAATCATTCTTACATGGGGCAATATGATGAAAAGAAATGCATCATCGGAAATTAATATTATCCAGCAATCCGAAAGTCAGGATCCCCTAGTCACAAAGTAACAAATCTTATACTTATAGTTAGTTTACTTATTCACTGCAACTGTTCTCATGTGAATATCAATTTGAGGAAATGGTATGGAAATATTATTTTCAATAAATTTTCTATTTATTATTTTTCTAATATCGCTTTTTACCTTTTCAATTCTGAAAACATTATTGCTATCCCAATAAAAAATAAAGGAATGCAAATAGACCATTACAAAAAAAAGTAATGGTCTATCAATTTTACTTGCAGAAAGGTAAGAGTGAAGATTATTTTTTCCTGATAGGTGTTATTCCTGCCATTTCTCCAATTACATTAACGAGTTCAGCGTCCCCAGGAACGATAATCTTTGCATTATCACGAAGTGCGGTTTCCATTGCCTCCAGTTTTCTTAATACCTGAGCATTTCCAACGAAATACTTTTCAGCAGCTTCATTTACCAGTTTAATTGCTTCTGCCTCACCCTCTGCCTGAAGGATTTTGGACTGGCGCACGCCTTCCGCTTCTTTGATTTTAGCTCTTTTTTCTCCATCTGCTACAGTTTCTCTTGCAGTAGCATAATCAATTGCTGCAATTTTTTCATTTTCTGCCTTAACAACTTTATTCATTGTTTCCTGAACATCAGTAGGAGGATCGATTTCTTTAAGCTCCGTGCGTACAATTGCAATTCCCCAACTTGCAGTTTCGTTTCGTAAAGTATCGTGCAATTCAGAATTAATTTTTCCTCTTTCAGAATTGGCTGATTTAAGGGTCATTGTGCCAATAATATTTCTTAGAGTAGTGCGGGCGAGACTAACAATTTGCCTTTGATACATATTTACGTTGTACTGGGATGCTTTTACACTTGCTTCGTCGCCCTCTACTTTAAAATATACTTGCGCATCTACTCGTGCATTCAGGTTATCATTAGTAATGATTTCCTGGGGATCAGCATCCACCATTTGTTCCGTAATATTTACTCGGTACATCACTTCAATTACAGGAATAATCCAATGAAAACCGGGCTCTGCCAAACGACTGTACTTCCCTAATCGCTCGATCAAACCCTTATGTGTTGGTCGGATAATTCTTACTCCAAGAAAAAAAATCACCACAACACCAATAATGATAAATAATAATACATTACTCATTTTAGCCTCCGTTTTTTAGGTTTATATGCTCTTTTTGGTTAGAAGAATTCTTTCTACAAGTTAAGACGATTTTGTAAAGGAATATACTACAAACAGTAAAAAAACATTTTGAATTAGTGTTTGTTGTCTAAAATTATCCTGAAAACTTAGTACTCTTTCACATCTGAATCCTAATTTAAACAGTATATTTGAACCTTCTAATTCTATAAGGTTATTTAGCTTCTGTATTAATGAATTCCAATGTAAAACAAAAAGAATTTGATAAACGATATCTTCAAATGGCTCGCATCTGGGCTCAGAATTCCTATTGTAAACGCAGACAGGTTGGTGCAATTATTGTAAAAGCAAAAATGATCATTTCTGATGGATATAATGGAACTCCGGAAGGATTTGAGAACATTTGCGAAGATGAAAACAATAATACCAAAGCCTATGTTTTACATGCTGAAGCCAATGCAATTACCAAAGTAGCAAAGTCAAATAATTCAAGTGAAGGATCAACACTTTATGTAACTACTTCACCTTGTATGGAGTGTTCTAAACTGATTATTCAGTCTGGAATAAAAAAAGTTGTATTCTCAGAATTATATAATAAGGAAGAAGGCCTTCGCATTCTGGAAAAAGCAAAAATTGAGTGGGTACATTTAAAGATAGATTAAGAGTGATATTATGAAGAACCTGAAGAGCATATTACTACCGTTATTATTCTCGCTTATATTAATATCGGGCATACTTATTGGAAACTGGTACAGCAACAATTTTTATGGGCAAAGCCTTTCCTTAAAACAATTATTTAGCTCTGGAAGTAAATCTGAAAGCCATGGAAACATTGGCAATCAGTCTATGATGCCTGCTAACAACAAATTGGGTTCCATTCTAAGCTATATTAGTAGTGAATATGTTGATTCTATTAGTGTCGACAAGCTAACAGAAACTGCCATTCCCTTGATAATTGATGAACTTGATCCACATTCGGTTTATATTCCAGCAATGGATCTGTCAAAATACAATGAACCTCTGGTTGGAAACTTTAGCGGGATTGGAGTGCAGTTTAACATGATTGAAGACTCTGTTGCCATTATAAATACTATTGCAAATGGGCCTTCTGAAATTGTAGGAATTATTGCTGGTGACCGGATTGTTAAAGTAAACGGCAGAATAGTAGCCGGAGTAAAACTCCCTTCTGATTCAATTGTAGCTTTGCTTCGCGGCCCCAAAGGCACTACAGTTAAGATAGTTGTGCTGAGAAGGTCTGAGAAAAAGCTTTTGGATTTTGTCATTACAAGAGATGATATCCCTCTTTACAGTGTTGATGTAGCTTATATGATCAGTGAAAAAACCGGCTATATTAAGATCAGCACTTTCGCCCAGACAACGTATGATGAATTTATTACTGCAGTTGAAAAACTGCATGCAAATGGAATGGAAAAACTGATTCTCGATCTCCGGAGTAATGGAGGAGGACTAATGGATGCTGCAACCCGGATAGCTGATCAGTTTCTTGAGGATAATAAACTGATTGTGTACACTCAAGGAAAGGCCCGCGCAAGGTATGATGTTTTTGCAACTGCAGGAGGTGTTTGCGGTAAAGATGAGGTGTGTATTTTAATCGATGAATTTTCTGCCTCAGCCAGTGAAATACTTGCCGGAGCTATTCAGGATAACGACCGTGGAACTATTATCGGCCGACGCAGTTTTGGTAAAGGACTCGTTCAGGAACAAGTTCAGTTTCGTGATGGTTCGGCGCTTCGATTAACTATTGCACGCTATTATACTCCAACGGGAAGATCAATTCAAAAACCCTATTCGGCAGACAAAATGGATTATTATTCAGATCTGAATAAGCGCTATAATCACGGAGAATTTGAAAATGCAGATAGTATAAAATTTGCCGACTCATTAAAATTTGTAACTCCCGGTGGAAAAATTGTTTATGGCGGAGGCGGAATTATGCCCGATATTTTTGTTCCCATGGATACCACGGGTATTTCTCCATATTTTAATAAAGTTAGAAATCTTGGTTTGATATACCGCTTCGCATTTGACTATGCCGACAAAAACAGAGAAAAACTACATAAGTATAAAACTGCAGCTGAACTGACTGAATATTTGGATAAAACAGCCTACTATAAAGAGTTTCTCGATTATTCAAATGTTAAAGGAGCACCTCAAAATCCAACAGATCTGAAAGTTTCCGGTGAACTGATTAAAATCCAGATTAAAGCCTACATTGCTAGAAACACTATTGATAACGAGGGATTTTATCCTATTATTCAGGAAATTGATAATACACTTCTAAAGGCAATTGAGGTGATTCAAAAATAATTGGCTATTTTCAAAAATAAACAATAAGACAAGCTGATTTTTAGTTTTTCGCCATATTAAACTTGAGGGGTTTAAACCCCGGATGTTTTTTGAGTGAAACAAATTGACAAATAAAAAAACAGCCAAAACTAGCAACTCAAAAATTCATATTCTCAAGTGCATTCAAAATTTTCTTCGAAAAAATTTCTAAGCGCTTTTTCTGCTAATTCAGGCTCCTCAATAAATCCCATATGTCCGCTATTCTCCAAAAAGAATAGCTTTATATTCTCTGAAAGCCCTTGCATTTTTTCCATGATTTCAACTGGAATCAAATTGTCATTACGACCAGCTATCACCATAGCAGGCACTGTTGCATTTGCAAGAATTTTAGAGCGATCCGGTCGATCCTTCATGGCTTGTAGTGCAGCAATAATACCCGATTCGTTTGTGTGTAAAGCTATTTTTTTTGATTTTTCAATTTCAGCAGAAAAGCTTACCAAATTAAAATTGGAGTATAGTCGTGGGATGCTTAAGTCAAAAATTAACTCCTTCTTTCCTTTCCTTATGAGTTTAATTTCTTTTTCCCGGTTGTGCTTTTTCTCATCAGAATCGGCAAAGCAGCCTGAGTGAAATAGTACAATGGATTGAAGACGATCAGGATAATTTTCTAGCAATGAAAGTGAAAGATAACCACCCATGGAATGCCCAACTACCTGGAATTGTTTAATGCTGAGTTTATTCAAAACAGCAATAATTGCGTCTCCAAATTTTTCAAGGCTTGGGTTTTCAGAAATAGTAAATGACCTGCCATGACCAGGCAGATCAATACAAACCACGAAATATTCATCAGCCAACTTCTCTGCGAAGGAATCCCAAATTTCGGTCGATTCAAGGTATCCATGAAGAAAAACCAAAACATTGCCATTGTTTCTGCCAAAAGTTTTAAAATACAGGCTTTCTGAAGGCTGTTTCATAATTTTAATTGTAATTTATTTATTTTTTACTTCTCATTAATTCTTCAATTTCCTCTCTTTCAATTGGAAGCTTAGTAGTAAGATCTATGTTTCCCGTTTCGGTAATCAAAATATCATTTTCAAGCCGAATCCCTATTCCCTCTTCAGGAATATATATTGCAGGCTCGCAGCTAAATACCATTCCTGCCTGGAATCTTTCAGCCTTGTCAAAACAGTCATGTACATCCAAGCCAATGCTATGCGATGTTCCATGCATATAATATTTAAACCAAAGTGCAGGAGTTGTATTGTGCTTTTTGATATCTTCTTTTGTGTATAGACCTAGTTTCACATGCTCTTCTTCCCACAGTTTTCCAACTTCAGCTTGATAATCCGATAAAAGCACTCCAGGCTTCATCATGTTAATAGTTGCTTTGAGCACCCTTAGATTCGCATCATATACTTTTGCCTGTCGGAGGCTGAATTTTCCATTTACAGGTATGGTTCGTGTAACATCAGCTGCATAATTTCCATATTCTGCGCCGAAATCCATCAGCAATAGATCTCCATCTTTGCATTCACGGTTGTTGTCGATATAATGAAGTATGCATGCATTCGCTCCACTTGCTATTATCGGCACATAAGCATGATCATTGGCTGCTTTCCGAATAAATTCATAACTAATTTCTGCTTCAACCTCATATTCCATTTGGCCAGGTTTAAGTTGATTTAAAACCCTCAGAAATGCATCCCTTGTTATATCGATTGCTGTTTGGATCAGCGCAATTTCTTCTGGCTCTTTTATCATTCGTATTTTTGACAACACAGGTGCCAGTCGGTGGTATGAATGTAAGGGGAAGACAGATTGAATTTTTTTGGCCATTCTTACATCTCTTGATTCAATTTCTGACTTATATTTTAAATGCTCCGGAGCATTCAAGTAAATATTCTGGCTACGGTACAGAATCTCAGGAAGCATTTTTTCATATTCATCAAGCCAGTGTACATTCTTTATTCCAGATATTTCAGCTGCTTCGGAAATGCTTAAACGATAACCATTCCAAGTTACTTGTTCCGGTGAGGCATTCATAACAAAAAGCACTTCCCTGAATCGCTCTTCCGGATGTTTCGGATTCAAAACAAGAATTGATTTTTCCTGATCAATTCCTGTCAGATAAAAAAAGTCAGAAGACTGCCGATATCTATAGTTCTGATCACCATTCCGATTCATTTCATCATTTGAATGTAGTATTATTGCAGATCCTGGAAGAATCAAATCACATAATTTAGACCGATTCTTTATAAATAAGCCTGTTGGTATTCTCTTGTGTTTCATGGGAACAAGTTTGATTGCTAATCCTTAACTTTGACAATGCAGTCTGGCCGGGAATTGAAAAGAGGCAGTTCCCAGATAAGCTTAAAGTCTGATAACGCAAGATAAATAATCTCTTACAAAATAACTGCTATGGCAAATTTTTTTACTTCGTCCATTGGAAAAAAAATAATGATGGCCGGATTAGGTTTGTTTCTTATAACATTTCTGGTTGTTCATTTGGGAATAAACCTATTGCTTATCTTATGCGACAGTAGGGATTCGTTTAATATCGCCGCTCATTTTATGGGTACGAATGGGGTAATTAAAATATTTGAAATTGTCCTCTTCGGTGGGTTTTTATTGCATATTTTTTACGGCTTTCTGGTTCAGATACAGAATTGGATTGCCCGTCCCATAGGATATGCTAAAACACATCCGTCGCAAACTTCCTTTTTCTCCAAATACATGATTCACACCGCTGTGATTATTGGAGTTTTTCTAAGCATTCATTTGTTTGATTTCTACCTTAAGGCAAAGATTTTCGGGGGAGTTCCAGAAGTTGAGATCGATGGGTTGAAATACCATGATCTGGGATTACTTGTTATGCAGAAATTTCAAATCGGATGGGTGGTAGTTTTTTATATTTCAGCATTTATTTTCATGGGATTTCATCTTTTACACGGATTCCAGTCTGCTTTTCAAACCTTTGGTCTGGATCATAAAACCTTTACTCCCGCCATTAAATTTATTGGTGTATTATACACAATAGTTGTGGTTGCAGGATTCGTCCTTATTCCCCTGATAATATATTTTAGTAAATAAAACATTTAAGAAACCTTGCCATGGTTAAATTAAATTCAAAAATACCGACAGGACCACTTTCCGAAAAATGGAAGAATTTCAAAGCCAGTCAAAATCTTGTTAATCCTGCAAACAAGAAGAAGCTCGATATCATTGTTGTTGGTACCGGCCTTGCAGGAGCATCAGCTGCGGCATCACTTGGAGAGATGGGATTTAATGTAAAATCATTCTGTTATCAGGATAGTCCGCGCAGAGCACATAGTATTGCAGCTCAGGGTGGTATTAATGCAGCAAAAAATTACCAGAATGATGGAGATAGCGTTTACCGTTTGTTTTATGATACTATAAAAGGCGGAGATTATCGTTCACGCGAATCAAATGTTTATCGTCTAGCTGAAGTTAGTAATTCCATTATTGACCAATGTGTGGCTCAGGGTGTACCTTTTGCAAGAGATTATGGCGGTTATCTTATCAACCGTTCTTTTGGTGGAGCTCAGGTTTCACGGACGTTTTATGCAAAAGGACAAACCGGTCAGCAGTTACTTTTGGGAGCATTCAGCGCATTAATGCGGCAGGTTAAGCTAGGTAGTGTGCAAATATTTCCCAGAACTGAAATGCATGATCTTGTTGTAGTTGATGGAAAAGCCAGAGGTATCATAACCCGGGATTTGATAACTGGAAAGATTGAAAGACATTCTGCTCACGCTGTTGTTGTTGCAACAGGTGGTTATGGTAATACCTATTACTTATCTACCATGGCAATGGGCGCCAATGTAAGTGCAGCCTGGATGAGTTACAAAAGAGGAGCTTTTTTTGGAAACCCTTGTTATGTTCAGATACACCCAACCTGCATTCCTGTTCACGGTGAAAATCAGTCGAAACTCACCCTCATGAGTGAAAGTCTTCGAAATGACGGTAGAATTTGGGTTCCTAAAAAACTTGAAGACGCGAAGAAAATTCAAAAGGGTGAATTAAAAGCAGCCGAAATTGCTGAAGATGATCGGGACTACTACCTTGAAAGACGGTATCCTGCCTTTGGAAACCTTGTGCCGCGCGATGTCGCTTCCAGAGCCGCAAAGGAAAGATGCGATGAAGGCCACGGAGTTGGAAGCACCGGCCTTGCCGTTTTCCTTGATTTTAAAGATGCCATAAAGAAACAAGGCCAAAAAGCTATCGAGGAAAAGTACGGGAACCTTTTCCAGATGTACGACAAAATCGTTGATCAGAATCCATATAACTCCCCAATGATGATCTATCCTGCCATTCACTATGCAATGGGTGGACTCTGGGTGGATTATGAATTACAAACAACGATACCAGGTCTATTTGCTATTGGGGAGGCAAATTTCTCAGACCATGGAGCAAACCGTTTAGGTGCTTCAGCCTTGATGCAGGGCTTAGCTGACGGATATTTTGTATTACCCTATACTATTCAGAATTACCTCGCTTCAGATATTCGCACTCCAAAAATTCCTACTACTGCTCCTGAATTTGAAGAAGCAGAAAAAAATGTTATTTCTAAAATGCAGGGTTTACTCTCCATTCAGGGAAAAACCAGTGTTGACTCTTTCCACAAAAAGCTTGGACGAATAATGTGGGATCATGTTGGAATGGCAAGAAACAAAGCTGGACTTAAGGAGGCTATTGAGAAAATTAAAGCCCTTCGCATAGAATTCTGGAGCGATGTTAAAGTCCCGGGAAAACTTGATGAAATGAATACTGAGCTTGAAAAAGCAACAAGAGTAGCTGATTTTCTTGAGATGGGTGAATTAATGGCAAGAGATGCATTGCAAAGGGAAGAATCATGTGGAGGTCATTTCAGAGAAGAATACCAGACTCCTGAAGGCGAGGCTCTACGCAATGATGATAAATTCACTTTTGTTTCAGCATGGGAACATAAAGGGTCAGATCATGAGCCAGAACTTCATAAAGAAGATCTGAATTTTGAATTCATTGAAGTAAAACAAAGGAATTATAAATAAAAGATTTTAATTCAGCATATTATGGATTTTACATTAAAAATCTGGCGTCAAAAGAACTCCCGGGAAAAAGGAAAGTTCGTAAATTATAAGATCAAAAATATTTCATCCGACAGTTCTTTTCTTGAAATGCTAGATGTTCTGAATGAAGAACTTATCCAGAGTAATCAGGAACCGGTGGCTTTTGATCATGATTGCAGGGAAGGTATTTGCGGGTGCTGCAGTCTTTATATTAACGGACGGCCTCACGGCCCTGATGAAAAAGTAACGGTTTGTCAGCTACACATGCGGAAATTTAAGGACGGCGACAATATTGTTATTGAGCCCTGGAGAGCTAAACCCTTTCCTGTTATAAAAGACCTTATTGTTGACCGGACGGCCTTCGATAAAATTATTATTGCTGGAGGTTTTATTTCTGTAAATACAGGGAATGCCCCTGATGCCCATTCAGTTCCGATTGCTAAGGAAAATGCAGATCTGGCCTTTGATGCTGCAAGTTGTATAGGATGCGGTGCTTGTGTTGCTGCTTGTAAAAATGCCTCTGCAATGTTATTTGTTTCGGCCAAAGTTTCGCAATTTGCCTTATTGCCACAAGGGAAATTGGAAGCCCATGAAAGAGTATTAGCAATGGTTTCCAAGATGGATGAACTTGGGTTTGGGAGCTGTTCAAATACCGGAGCTTGTGAAGCAGAATGCCCAAAAGGAATATCCCTGACAAACATTGCAAGGATAAACAGAGAATTTATGAAAGCAAAAGCAGTTTAGGACTTAAGACATAAACTTCTCTATTTCCTCAACTGTCTTTGGAATTGGTTTTCCAAGCACTCTTCCGGCGTCTTTAGTGACCAGAACATCATCTTCTATTCTGATACCGCCAAAATCCTTGTAAGTCTCGAGTTTATGGTAGTTAATAAAACTTTCGAATTTGTTATCCCTTCTCCATAAGTCGATAAGTGCAGGGATGAAATAGATTCCCGGTTCAATTGTAAATACAAAACCCGGTTTCAGTTTTTTTGCCAGGCGAAGATATGAGGTTCCAAACTGTTCACTCCTTGTAACAGTTTCATCATATCCAACATAGTTTTCACCTAGATTCTCCATGTCATGTACGTCCAGTCCTAACATATGACCTAAGCCGTGAGGAAAAAAGAGCGTATGTGCACCTAGTTGGACAGCCTCTTCAGTATCTCCTTTCATCAACCCGATTAATTTTAGACCATCTGTAATAATACGAGCTGCCATCATGTGCAAATCCTTATTAAAAATGTCTGGTTTAACATTATTTATGGTCGTGACATTTGCAGCAAGCACGATCTCATAAATTTCTTTCTGTCGCTGACTGAACCTTCCTCCCACGGGAACAGAGCGAGTAAAATCACTTGCATAATGCTCCGGAGATTCACAACCGGCATCGGAAATCAGGATTCTTCCACCATTCAGAAGATTGCCATGACTATGATTATGCAGGGTTTGTCCATCCATGCTGAGAATTATAGGAAAAGACACCATTCCACCATTAGAAATTGAAATGCCTTCCATATGTCCTACAATTTCTCTTTCCCAAGTACCTGGTTGCGCCATTTTCATCATGGTAGTGTGCATTCTGTAAGCTACATCTGACGCAAATTCTATCTGATTTATTTCATCATTATCCTTGATTTCCCGGAGCGATATCACAGCTTTTATAAACTCTTCAGATACAAAAGTTCCAATCTGGGATACTGTGACATCAAGCATTTCAGAAATAAATATCCGTTGATCACCACGATATGGAGGGAGAATTTTCACGTCGCGTTTCAGCTTCAAAGCTTTCTGAAGATCATTTTTAAGATCAGCGATTGCTTTTGTCACGGTTACACCTGCTTTTGCAGCATTTTCAGACACAAGAGGCTGAGTTCCCATCCAGATAATATCATCGATATCCAGGTTGTTTCCATAGATAACCTCTTCACCAGAATCAAGATCAATTATCGCGGCATGGTCAGGTAAGTCAATTCCAAAAAAATACAAAAAAGTACTATCCTGGCGGAAAGGAAAAGTATTCGCATGGTAATTCATCGCACTTTCTGAGTTGCCTGAAAAAAACAGGATTCCTTTTGTACATTTCTTTCGAAGTGAATCTCTTCGGTTGGTGTAGGTAATTTTATCAAACATGATGTTCAGATTAGAATACTTAATCAAATAATGCCCAATATAGCACGATTTCAGCGCATATCAAAACACTTCAATAACATAGCAAACCTAACTCAACTGAATTTCAGACAATTGAATAAAAGCTCTATATAAATATTTTTGACTAAAATTAAAATTTTTACTTGCGAATACCATTGTTTATTTAGACCAATATTATATATTCGCAAATAAATGTAGAGTTATTAACTTTTTTTCAACATATTACTAACATGCCGTATCGTAGATTACCTAATACCGACAATGCGAGACTTAAGGCTTTGCAGGCTGCTTTTTTAAAAGGTAAAGACTTGCCTCCGTTTAAATTAGCATTTAGCCAAGCTGTATTTACAAAAATTCAGTCCTTGCTTCCCGGATATGAGCACGCTTTATCCGAGAACAAAACTGCCTATAATCTACAAACTGAAAAAACTAAGGACTACCATAAGCACCTAAGAAAAGCAAAATTATATGTTTCACATTTTATTCAAGTTATTAATCTTGCAATAATCAGAGGGGATTTACCTGCATCAACTAAAGCATATTTTGGAATGGATGAAGATGAAAAAAAGTTACCTTCACTTCAGACCGATGAGGAATTACTAGAATGGGGACATAAGCTCATTGACGGTGAAAAAGAAAGAAGGAATGCAAATCTCACTCCGATTACAAACCCTTCTATTGCTGTTGTAAAAGTCTTTTTTGATCAGTTTCTTGATGTTTACAATATGCAAAACTCATTAAAGAAACGTTGCCAGCGTGCTCAGACAGATCTGAATGATAAGCGTTCTGCAATTGATATTGTAATACAGCAACTTTGGAACGAAGTTGAAGAGACATTCAAAGATTTGCCTGAAGAAGTGCGCCGTGAAAAAGCTTCAGAATATGGGCTTTCTTATGTTTACCGGAAAAACGAAATGGGTCCGATTAATCTTTTCAACAACGCAAAGATTCAAGTCAACTGAGATTTTTTTTAGTCTGGTATTTCTTGTAAATAAAATAAAGTAAGCCTAAACCTATAGAAAAGCCTGCTAAAGCAAGTGGCATTCCATGATCAGGTGTACCAATTGTTTCCATCCCATTTCCAACTTGGCCTCCATAATAATAATGGTAAAAAACTACAGCCATAGCATTGTTTATAAAATGCATTAAAATGCTTAACCATATCGACCCGCTCCAATAAAATAAATAGCCAAGGACCAGTCCAAGAAAAAATCTGGGAAGAAACGAAAGAAACTGAACGTGCATTGCACTAAATAAAAACGCAGTAACTATAATCGCCCAGTGTGGATGCTTAAACCAGCGTTGCAAAAGTTTCTGAATCAATCCTCTGAATGTAAGCTCCTCACCAACTGCAGGTATTATAGCAATTACAAGAATATTTATAAATAATCCACCAATGCCAGTGGGTTTTAGAAGACTTTCCATTATTTCTGACATTTGCACTTCCTTTACCCTGAAAAAGCTTTCAAGTCCTCCTAAAAATTCAGGCAGATGTAGGTTGGTGTTAAAATCTGTAATAAAATTTGTAAAAGGCAGAATCACAATAATAAAAGCTACAGCCATTAAACTGGTTTGTAATTCTGGCTTTTCCCTTAATCCCAAAAAGGTTTTCCAATCCGAGTCTATATAATTTGCAGCCACTATTGCTGAAACAATGAACATTCCAACCGAAGTAAATGCCTGTACATACTTAAGAAATCCTATCATTCTCTGATCACTGTGCACCTGAAAAGTTTCTGCAATTTCATTAAATGAAAGCTGAAATAAAAACATTCCGCTAAACATACCAATCAGTTGAAACACAATCCAGGATCCAATAACTACGAGACCCACAAAGAATAATTGAGTGGAGGGTTGTGCATCGGTAAGAAAACCTTTTTTTATCATTTCCAGGGAGTTAATTTATTTTAGTAGGTTTTACAGTCTGTAATTTTGATATTTTTGCAACAAAACTAATTAATTTTTCAGCCAATTGAAGATTCGTGAAATTGATCTTGGAAAAAATCCGCTTTTTCTTGCTCCCATGGAAGATATTACTGATCCATCCTTCAGATATATCTGCAAGAAATACGGCGCTGATGTAATGTACACTGAGTTTATCTCGGCAGATGGGCTCATACGTGATGGCAAAAAAAGTGTGTTAAAATTAGACATATTCGATTTTGAAAGGCCGATAGGGATACAGTTATATGGACATATTACTGAAGCAATGGTTGAAGCCACTCAAATAGCGGAGGGTGCACATCCCGAATTAATTGACATAAATTTTGGCTGTCCTGTCAGAAAAATCGCAAACCGTGGTGCTGGTGCAGGAATGCTTCTGAACATTCCACTTATGCTCGAAATGGCCACCGCTATTGTCCGAGCAACCAATTTGCCGGTAACTGTTAAAACACGACTTGGTTGGGATGAAAACTCAAAAAATATTGTTGAAATTGCTGAAAAGCTTCAGGACACCGGAATAGAGGCTCTTACCATTCATGGGCGCACCCGAAATCAGCTTTATAATGGAAGTGCCGACTGGACTTTGATAAGGGAAGTAAAAAACAATCCCAGAATGCGAATTCCAATTATTGGAAATGGCGATGTAACAAGTCCTGAAATTGCCAAGAAAATGTTTGATGAGTTTAATGTGGACGGAGTAATGATTGGAAGGGCAACAGTTGGTAAACCCTGGATATTTAATCATATTAAGCACTTCATCTCAACCGGAGAGAAACTTCCAGAGCCTGTGCTTGATGAGAAAGTGGATATTGCAATTGAACATTTTAAGCGAAGTATTGAGTGGAAAGGTGATGTTATTGGAATCTTTGAAATGCGAAGACATCTTTCAAATTATTTCAAAGGTCTTCCCCACTTCAAGGAAATACGTATGAAACTCCTTACCTGTGCATCCCCATCTGGTGTAATTGATATTCTGGAGGAAATCAGAAAGCGCTACTCGGGATTTCAGTTTGAGGGGGAAGGGGATTTTTTTAAGTATTAAGTAGCCTTCTAGGTAAATTTTAAGTGGTTAAGATATAATTCTTTGCAATTTCTTTGAATGCCATAGTTTCAGCATTTATTTTTTCATCAGACCATCCAAGTTCTTTCCCCATAATTACAGCAATTTCAGGAGCAATCTGTACAGCAGCTCTGGCATTAAGAAAAAGGATGCGCAATCTTCGTGCAAGCATATCCTCAAGCCTTATAACCATTTCATTTCTACAAATCCAGGTCACCTCTGCCAGAGTGTAATTAAGGTCTGCATGTAATTTTCGTCCAAGCTCCGGGTTTTCTAGTATCAAATCAAGAATTTTCTCTTTTCTGCTTCCATAAACAGAGAAATGATCACCCTCAATACTTTCATCAGAGAAACCCGAAATTCTGAAGCTTTTTGTAATGCAAGGTTTAAAACTCAAAACTGAGTTGCGAATTGCAGTATTCATGGTATCCTCCGCAATTTTTCTATAAGTCGTCCACTTCCCACCAGTTATTGTTAAAAGCCCGGATGGAGAAACCAGAATTTTATGCGAACGCGATATTTCTTTTGTTTTTGAGGTAGCCTTCTTAGGCGCAGCAAGTGGACGAAGTCCCGCAAATACCGATAATACATCCTTCCTTTGGGGAGTTTTTTTAAAATAATGACTCGCTGTATTCAAAATAAAATCAATTTCTTTTTCCTGAGCAACTGGCTCATCCAAAGCATGTTCTAAAGGCGTATCAGTGGTTCCAACGATTATATGTTCATGCCAGGGAACGGCAAAAAGAACTCGACCATCGTTTGTTTTTGGGATCATAAGAGCAAATGATCCGGGATGAAAACTTTTATCAAGGACCAAATGAACACCCTGACTTGGAATTACAAGTCGTTTAGTTTCATTGTGATCCATCCTGAGAATATCATCAACCCAAAC
Source organism: Bacteroidales bacterium (assembly GCA_038316435.1). GTDB lineage: Bacteria > Bacteroidota > Bacteroidia > Bacteroidales > JACJXF01. The sequence continues at coordinate 16,393 of JBBQAQ010000036.1, forward strand.
ACCAGCAGCATTAATAACAATTGAAGACCTCAACTTGTAATGTTCATTGCTAGTGCCATCCGTGGCAGATATACCTGCAACTTTGCCGGACTCATCTTTTAAAATTTCTGTCGCCTCAAAATAATTGATTGCAAAACCTCCCTGTTCAAAAATGGAATGCACTAGATCAATTGCAAGTCTGGAATCGTCAAATTGACCATCATGATACAGGACTCCTCTTTTGAGGCCTTTTTCCTTTATCCCGGGGAGGACTTTCCTGGTTTTTTCTGAATTTAAAAGGATTGATTTTCCAAAGCTTAATTTTCCAGCCAAAAGATCGTAGAGGGAAAGACCAATTATATAGAAAATTCCTTCCCACCAGGTATAGTTTGGTATAATAAATTCTTGATTTTTAACAAGATGCGGCGCATTTCGTTTTAAATATCCTCTTTCGCGAAGAGCCTCTTTAACAAGTTGAATATCCCCCTGCGCAAGGTATCTTACTCCACCATGAACTAACTTTGTACTCCGACTAGAAGTTCCTTTAGCAAAATCAAACTTTTCTACTAATAGTGTTCGATATCCCCGGAGGGTAGCATCTAAAGCAATTCCAATACCACTGGCACCTCCCCCGATAACAATTACATCAAATTCGGAATTCTCATCAATTGCTTGAATAGCCTTGGTGCGGTTCATCGGTTACATTTTTAGTTATTTAAGTTCCAGTTTTTTGAGCGGTCAACAGCTTTTTTCCATTGAGCAAGCAATTCAGTTGCCTTATCTTTCTCAATTGATGGCGTAAAAACTTTATCCGTTTTCCACTGCTCATGAATTTCATTTTCATCTTCCCAGAAGCCAACAGCAAGTCCTGAGAGATAAGCAACTCCTAGAGCTGTAGTCTCCAGAATTGTAGGTCGGACAACCCGGGTATTTAAAATATCAGCCTGAAACTGCATCAGAAAATTGTTTTCAACAGCGCCGCCATCAACCCGTAATTCTTTGAGAGGTTCATTGGCATCGGATAACATTGCAGAAGTTACGTCAAAGACCTGATAAGCAATGCTCTCCAGAGCAGCTCTTACAATATGTGTTTTTCCTGTACCTCTGGTAAGTCCGAAAATACTACCACGTGCGTAAGGATCCCAATGCGGGGCGCCAAGACCAGTCAGTGCAGGCACAAAATAAACGCCAGCATTATCAGAAAGGCTTTGCGCAAGAGCATCAGTTTCCTTAGCTGTTTTAATAATCCCCAGACCATCGCGTAACCATTGTATTGCAGCTCCGGCAATAAAAACACTGCCTTCAAGGGCATATGTAGTCTTTCCGTTTCTTTGCCACGCAATTGTTGTCAGCATATTGTTTTTCGAAAAGACAGGAGCTTCACCGGTATTCAGCATCAGAAAACAGCCGGTACCGTAAGTGTTTTTTGCCATTCCTTTTTCGAGGCAGAGTTGACCATATAGTGCAGCCTGCTGATCTCCGGCAATCCCTGAAATTGGTATTTTACAGCCAAAACTATCAAGGGATGTTTCAGCATAAACCTCTGATGAACTTTTTACATCCGGCATCATTGAGACTGGTACTCCCATGAGCTCAAGGAGTTCTTTATCCCATTCATGTGTATTGATATTGAACAGCATGGTGCGGCTTGCATTGCTTATATCTGTGATATGGCATTTCCCATTTGTCAATTTCCAGACAAGCCATGAATCAACTGTCCCAAAGCAAAGTTCACCATTTTTGGCCTTATTTCTTAATCCCTCTACATTTTGAAGAATCCAACGGATTTTTGTTGCTGAAAAATACGGATCAATAACCAATCCAGTTTTTAAACGAATTTTCTCAGACAATTGTTTGTCTTTAAGTTCGTTGCAAAAAGCAGAAGTACGTCTATCCTGCCATACAATAGCATTATAAACTGGCATACCTGTAATTCGATCCCAAACGATAGTTGTCTCTCTCTGATTTGTAATGCCAATACCTGCTATTTCACCTGGTTTAATTCCAGATTTGGCCATTACTTCAGTCGCAACAGAAGCCTGACTGGACCATATTTCAACAGGGTCATGTTCTACCCAAGCGGATTGCGGAAAATGTTGCTTAAATTCTTTGCGGGCAATTGCCTGAATTTTCCCGGAATGATCGAAAATAATTGCCCTTGAACTGGTTGTTCCCTGATCAAGAGCCAAAATAAAGCGCTTTTCAGACATCGATCCCTTGTTTTAATTTGAAACTCTAAGATTATTATTTCTTTTTCCCCGGATGGTCAGCCATGTAATGTAGTCCACGACTATCTTTTCGTGCTTGTGCAGATTTTATTACAAGTGAGCCTACATGAATGAGATTTCTCAGCTCACATAATTCTTTTGAAAGACTTGATTTTTTATATAATGCTTCCGTCTCCTGAAATATGATTTCTAAGCGTCGGGCAGCTCTTTCAAGTCGGAGTTCGGATCGGACAATTCCCACATAATTTGTCATGATCTGCTGGACTTCCTTATAATTTTGAGTTATCAAAATCATTTCTTCCGGGTGTGTGGTACCTTCTTCGTTCCATTCTGGGACACCCTCCTGTATTTGAATATCATTTACAATATTCTTAGAATGATTTGCTGCACGTTCGGCATAAACTATTGCTTCAAGAAGGGAGTTGGATGCAAGTCTATTTGCACCATGCAATCCTGTACATGCAGTTTCTCCAACTGCATATAATCGGTTTATCCAGCTTTTACCATCTTTATCGACCAATATTCCACCGCACATAAAATGAGCAGCCGGAACCACTGGAATCATTTCCTTAAAAATATCAATTCCGAGTTTTTTACACTTTTCATAAATAAACGGGAAATGTTCAACCAGTCCTGCATGGTCAAGATGACGTGCGTCAAGATATACAAAGTCATGACCGGTAATTTTCATTTCATTATCAATAGCCCTGGCAACAATATCTCTAGGAGCGAGACTACCTCTCGGATCGTATTTTCTCATCAAATCTCTGCCATCCTGGTTTTTTAAAACAGCACCAAATCCTCTCATTGCTTCAGTAATTAGAAAAGAAGGCTTCTCTAAAGGATTATAGAGGGAGGTGGGATGAAACTGTACAAACTCCATATCAGAAATAATACCTTTGGCCCGATAAACCATTGCTACCCCGTCTCCGGTTGCAATATGCGGATTAGTGGTAGTTTGATACAGATTTCCGGCTCCCCCGGTTGCAAGCAAGGTGATTTTTGAAAGAATCCTAATTGTTTTGCCGGTTCTTAAATCCAAAACATATGATCCAAAACACTCAATATCTGTATTATAACGTTTGACTAATCGCCCAAGATGATGTTGAGTAATCAGTTCCACAGCAAAATGGTACTCAAGAATTTCTATGTTTTTATGATTTCTTGCCCTCTCGGAAAGAGCTCTTTGAATTTCTGCACCGGTTTGATCCTTGTGGTGCAGTATTCGATGTTCTGAATGTCCGCCTTCCTTTGCCAAGTCATATTTACCGGTTGATTCCTTATCAAATTGAGTTCCCCAGTTGATAAGAGTCCTAATTTGGGCGGGTGCTTCACTAACCACCATTCTAACAACCTCTTCATTATTCAAACCATCACCGGCGATCAGAGTATCCTTAACATGTTTTTCAAAATTATCTTGTTCATCAGTGACTGCCGCAATTCCTCCCTGTGCGTAACTTGTATTCGTTTCCTCCAGATTGGTTTTTGTAATAATACATACTTTACCAAATTCCGCAACTTTCAGAGCATAACTCAACCCTCCCAGCCCTGTGCCAATAACCAGAAAATCAACTTTCTTCTTCATTTTACTAAGGGTTTTCGAATTGTTTCTACAAATATATTAATTAAAAGGCAGTCTTAGTGAAATAATGAATCCTACAATCTGTTCCGCTAAATGAAAAATTCAATTTAAACAAACTATAATGGTTCACTTATAAAATAGTAAGGTTCAATGAATAAAAGAAATTTGAAACAAAATCTTTAAATAAACCCATTGTCTAGATTGATACCTGTGATTTTACTAATTCAGTTGCTCTGTTCCCTTTTTCTTTTTTTCGATTTATTTAGCCCTATTATAAATGCCGAAAACCAAAGTTTTTAAATTACTTTTGTCGCATTATTTTTACTAAAAAACAGATTAGCATGGCTTTGGAAGATGTTTTCAAGAAAATAGTTGCGCATTGCAAGGAATACGGTTATGTTTTTCCTTCCAGTGAAATATATGACGGTCTCGCAGCAGTTTATGATTATGGCCAATATGGTGTTGAATTAAAAAATAACATCAAGAAATACTGGTGGGATTCAATGGTATTATTGCATGAAAATGTAGTGGGAATTGATTCCGCAATATTCATGCATCCTACAATATGGAAGGCATCCGGACATGTTGATGCATTTAACGATCCTCTCATCGATAACAAAGATTCCAAAAAAAGATACCGTGCTGATGTTCTCATTGAAGAGCAACTTGCAAAGTTCGAAGATAAAATGAACAAAGAAGTTGAAAAAGCGGCTAAGAAATTTGGAGAAAGCTTTAATGAAGTTTTATTCCGTGAAACAAATCCCCGGGTTCTCGAGACAAAAGTAAAATTCGATGAACTCACCAACCGTTTTGCAAAAGCTCTAAATGAAAGTGATCTGAAGGAACTTAAGCAAATTATAGAAGATTTTGAAATTGTGTGTCCGGTATCCGGAACCCGCAACTGGACAGACGTCCGTCAGTTTAATCTGATGTTTAGCACTGAAATGGGTTCAAGTGCAGAAGGTGCTACAAAAATATATCTTCGTCCGGAAACGGCACAGGGAATATTTGTGAATTACCTGAATGTTCAGAAAACGGGGAGAATGAAGATTCCTTTTGGAATTGCACAAATCGGCAAAGCGTTTCGTAATGAAATCGTTGCACGTCAATTCATCTTTCGTATGCGTGAGTTTGAACAGATGGAAATGCAGTTCTTTGTTAAACCCGGAGAGGAACTTTCTTGGTTTAAATTATGGAAAGAAACACGTATGAAATGGCATCAGTCGCTGGGATTTGGCGCAGAAAAGTACCGGTTTCATGATCATGTTAAGTTAGCTCATTATGCAAATGCTGCAACTGACATTGAATTTAAATTCCCCTTTGGCTTTAAGGAAGTAGAAGGAATTCATTCGCGAACCGACTTTGATCTTGGAAGTCATCAGAAGTTTTCGGGAAAGAAATTACAGTACTTTGATCCGGAAACTAACGAGTCATATGTACCTTTTGTAATTGAAACCTCAATAGGTGTTGACAGGATGTTTTTGCAGATTATTTCTGCAGCTTATGATGAAGAAGAAATAAAAAAAGACGATGGTACTATTGATATCCGGGTTGTTTTGAGACTTCCTCCCGCTCTGGCACCAGTAAAGTTGGCTATTATGCCACTGACAAAGAAAGATGGACTTCCTGAAAAAGCTAGAGAAATTATTGATTCTCTGAAATTTGACTTCTATTGCCAGTATGATGAGAAAGATTCAATTGGGAAGCGTTACCGCAGGCAGGATGCAATCGGGACTCCCTATTGCATAACGGTTGATCACCAAACACTGCAGGACGATACGGTTACACTGAGGAACAGGGATACAATGGAACAGGAGAGGATTTCGGTTAAGCTGGTTAACGAGTTTGTTACTGACAAGCTTAGTCTAAGGAAATTACTTGAGTCGATATAAATTGCTTTTATTTTGGCCGCAGAGACTCATGAACATTTAGAAACACTAAGGATTTCCGTTCGCTCCATAAATAATGGTTATGTGTCGTTTTCACTGTGGAAAACTCTAAAAACAAATTAGTTTATAAAATCCAGACCGAATGAAAAAAATACTCCAGTCCATCCTCCCCGATTTTTTTGCCGTTGCAGCATTTGTTGTGTTATCGTTCCTGTTTTTTTCCCCAGCCTTTGAGGGAAAAGTGCTTTACCAGAGTGATATGACCCATGTAGTAGGGATGAATCATGAACTGCAGGTTTACAAAGACCAGACAGGGAATGTTTCAATGTGGACCAACTCAATGTTTGGAGGTATGCCAGCATACCTTATCAATGGTGGGAAGACCAATAATATTTTTCATATGCTTCAACCAGTATTGAGAATATTTCTACCATTCTTTACTGTTGGAATACTGTTCGTATATCTGATTGGATTTTATTTTTTACTTCGGGTTCTGAAGATTGCTCCCCTCCTTTCCTTTATTGGAGCTACCGCATTTGCTTTTGGGTCATATAATCTTATTATCATTGCAGCAGGACACATTACCAAGGCATATGCAATTGGATACATGGCTCCAATCCTAGCCGGTGTATTATTAAGTTACCACGGTAAGTACATTTTTGGCGGTCTCATAACGCTTTTTGCAACTGGTGTACAGATTTCCGCTAATCACTTTCAGATCACTTATTACACTTTTCTGATCATAGGAGTTTTTATCCTGTTTAAGCTATATGAAAGTCTCCGTGAAAAACAATACAGGCATTTCCTTATTGCATTTTCAATCAGTATAGGTGCTATCATTCTTTCTATAATCCCTAATATTACGAGCATCTGGACTGTCTATGAATATGGGAAATACAGCACAAGAGGAGCTGCAGAATTAACAGATGAGGCAGGTCAAAAATCCAAAGCCCTTTCAAAAGATTATATTCTGAACGATTACAGTTTTGCAATCACTGAGCCTCTGACCCTGGTAATCCCGAATTTTAAAGGTGGTCCTTCTGTTTCAGCCCTAAGCACAAATTCAGAGATATATAAACTCCTCCTGAAAAACGGATATCCGGCACAGGAAGCTGAAAATGTCATTGAAAGAATGCCAACCTATTACGGTCCACAACTTAGTACAGCCGGCCCGGTTTATGCGGGGGCAATTGTGTTTTTTCTTTTTATTCTTGCAATGTTTCTTTTTAAAGGGCCCACACGTTTGTGGATTCTTACTGCCATTGGTTTTTCCATTGCACTTGCCTGGGGAAAGAATTTTCAAATACTTTCAAACCTTTTCATTGATTATTTTCCGGCTTATGGAAAATTCCGCACGGTATCAATGATTCTTGTAGTTACCAGTCTGCTTGTTCCTTTTGCAGGAATGCTTGGTTTAAATGCAATCTTAAAGGCTGAAATTGGCAAAAAAGACATATTGCATGCATTAAAATACAGCTTTTTTATTACCAGTGGAATTTTACTAATTGTTGCTGTTTTAGGTCCCGGAATAATTGATTTCAGATCTTCCACAGACACCAGTTTACCTGATATATTCAGAAAAGCTATGCACGCAGACAGGGCTGGGCTATTGAGAGCCGATGCTTTCAGGTCACTTGGTTTTATAGTTGTTACTGCGGGACTTCTTTGGGCGCTCCTGAATGAAAAAATCAAACAGAATAATTTTCTGATTGCTCTCTCCCTGCTCGTCCTTTTGGATTTATGGATAGTTGATAAGAGATATGTAAATGAATCAAATTATGTGTCTGCACGTGTTCAGAAAAATCAATATACTCCCACAACTGCGGACTTGCAGATTTTAAAAGACACTAGCTATTACCGAGTTCTGAACCTTGCTGCAAATACATTTAACGAAGCCACTACCTCATATTTTCATAAGTCAGTTGGTGGTTATCACGGAGCGAAAATTAAAAGGTACCAGGACTTAATTGAAAGACAGATATCGAAAAATAATTTTGAGGTTCTGAACATGCTTAATACAAAATATCTGATTTTACCAGGAAAGGAAAGAGGAAGCCAAGTTGTAAATCAGAATCATGATGCTCTCGGCAATGCATGGTTTACAGATACTCTAATCTGGGTTGATACTCCTGACCAGGAAATTGCTGCGTTAACCGGTTTTAAAGCGTCAAGACAGGTTATTATAAATAAAAAGTTTTCCTCACTTCCTGAGATTGGTTCGGTAAAGGTTAAAGGGGGAAATGACACGATCTACCTTACAAAATATAAGCCGGATGAATTAACCTATCGATCAATCTCCGAGGGAAAAAGGTTTGCTGTTTTTTCTGAAATATACTATCCTAAGGGTTGGGAGACATTTGTTGATGGCAATCAAGTTGATTATGCACAGGTAAACTACGTATTACGAGGAATGGTTGTACCTGAGGGAGAACACAATATTGTTTTCCGGTTTCATCCTGAATCCTATTATCTTGGTCATAGCATTGCAATGGTTAGTTCAATACTTGTTGTACTGTTTCTTATCGCTGGAATCTTCTGGAATAACAGAAAAATAACTGTTCTGAAGTAAAGGTTTATATTTCGAATCCTATAGCAAAAAAGTGAATGCCAGAATTTTTATTTTCTTCCTGATAGTTTGTAACTTCCTTAATCTGGCATTGGCGATTTAAGCATACTAAAAATGGTTAGTGACCATGAACCAAAAATCGGAGAAACAATTGAATTCACTATTCTTGCAATTAATAGCAGTTCAACTCTAATCCCGGATGTTATGGTTATTCCTGCAGTTTACGAATTTTGTTTACCTGAAAAATTAGATTTTAAAACCTTCCGTTTTTATGATACGACACAGCGAATCTCCATCCGATAAGGAAATGGTTCAGTACCACCAGAGAAAAGTTGTAATTGCGAACCATGATCAGGAAGCGCTCAAACAAAGCAACTCGTATGTTTTGCTTGTTTAGTCCCCCATCCAGAAACCGTGATATTATAAGATGAGTATTTTGTATACTTTGGGCTTTTTTCAGGCAGTTCAACATCCAGTCATAATCAGCCGCTATTTTGTACTTTTCATTGTAATCCCCAGAAATAACTTTTCTGACGATAAATGACTGGTGGCAAACGAGCATCCCGTCGATCAAACTTTTCCACGTAAGCTTTTCAGGAGCTTTAAGTCTTCTCAAGCCGATATCTTTCCCCTGCTCGTCCATGATCATGGTTTCCCCGTAATATACATCAGTTTCCGGTTTACCAGATGAAAAAACTTCCATTAAAACTTCATTATTATTAAAAATATCCCCAGCATTTAAAAACATTACATATTCCCCTGATGCCATGTGTAAACCCTTATTCATCGCGCTGTACAACCCTCCATCCGGTTCGCTGATCCATTTGGTAATAATATGATTATACTTGTCGATTAAATCAAGGGTATTATCCTGTGATCCTCCGTCGACAACAATATATTCGAAGTTCTTATATTTCTGATCCCGGATGCTTTTCAGTGTCCATTCAAAAAAATCACCGGCATTATAAACAACTGTTATTAGCGAAATTTTTATGCTCATTGGATTAGACTCCTGTAAAAATCTATGTATTTAGCAGCAACAACCTCATTTGAAAAATTTTCAACAACCTTTTTCCTGCAGTTTTCCTCTACCTGTTGAATCATTGGATGAGATTTAACCCAATTGATTCCTTCAATCAGATCACTTACATTTTTAAGTTCAGCAAGATATCCTGTGGTTTTATGGTCTATCATATCTGGTATTCCGCCTACATTGAAGGCAACCACTGGTGTACCACAAGCAAGAGACTCCATTACCGTTCCCGGGAGATTGTCTTCAAGAGTTGGTAGCACGAATACATCGGCAGCTTGGTAAAGTCTAGCAATCGCATAATCGTCTTTTAAATAAGACTGAGGATAATACTCAACCGGGGAGTTATCAATATTGCTTGCTTTACCAAAGGTAATTAGTCCAAAAGAACGTCCTATTTCAGGAATTGTTTCTTTCATCTGCCTGAGTGCTTCCATCAGATAAACAAATCCCTTTCGTTTATCCTGAAGATTGGCTGCTCCAGCAAGGATCAGAAATGTGCTTTGGGGAAGCCCAAGCTCATCGCGAATGGTTGCTTTATCTGCCGGTTTATAAACTTCAGTATCTATAGGGTTTGGTATAACTACTATCCTTGAACTTCCTGCAAGACTGCTTTTCCTTGCACATTCAGCCATCCAGTAGCTCACAGCTATAAAACTGATATTAGCAGATGCCCATAGTTTTTGTTTTTCTCTATGAATCCTGTATGATAAGTCTTTACTCCCAGGGGATTTTAAAAACAAACAGTTTCCGCAATTTTCCAAATAATTTATACAAGACCCTGAATAATGGCAACCACCGGTAAAAGCCCACATATCATGTAAAGTCCAAACCACAGGCTTACCTGTATCTGCAATTTCACTGATGTTTTTCAGTGAAAGAAAGCCTGAGTTTATCCAGTGCAGATGAATTAAGTCTGCATCCCTGATTTCAGGAAGGTGGGAAATATTCTGACCTGCGCAGGCTGTAGAAAAGGCAAACCAGTCTTCCCTGGATTTTGACCGGTAAATAAAGCTAATAGCTTCCAAAACAAACCGGAACTTAATAAAAAACCTTTGCCAAAAAGTATTGTTTAGCCCCCTGACATTCATTGTCAGAGATAGTTTTTCTCTGGCCAGCATCCTTGTCCCGGGAAATTTTTCATGAATTACCTTAAATAACCTGAAGGCAGCAATTGCTGCTCCTCCGCGAATATCACTTGTATTTACAATTGTGATTTTCATTTCCTGAAGAGAAGGTTAATAAAGGAAAATTCTTCCCCGTTGGGAGAAACATAAAAAAGTGCAAAGCCGGCCTTTTCCAATTTTTCAATGGATTCACGTGTTTTCTTAATTCCCTTAGGATGAAACCTATGATGGTATTCCACCAGCAACTGGTGAACCTGTATTCCTGAACCAAGGATGTTTTCAATCACATCGTATTCAGCGCCTTCTATATCCATTTTTAAAATATCAATGTATGTATGGCCAAGTTCTTTCATTATATCATCCAGTGTTCGAACCTTTACCCTTGTAAATGCTTCAGATTGCTTTGAAATCATACTGGCTGAAACGAAATTGTCATTTTCAGGCAGGTAAAAATCTGCATCCCCGGTGTAGTTTGCCAGCCCATAAGGAAAGGCTTTAAATCCATACGGGATTTGCTGTCTGCTGAGCCATTCAACAGATTTGGGTGTCGGATCAAATGCGAATACACTGAGGTTAAATTTTTCAATCATCTGAAGGTCGAATGATATATCTGTTCCGATACCAACTGAGTAAACAATGTCTGTTTCAGAGATAATAGCCGGGTTTACCATGAACTGTGCATTTTTATTGCCCAGCATGATTTTAGGGCAGGAATGCCGCAGGAGGAAAAACAGGTTTGACCCCCGCAGAAGCTTAAAAATCCGCGGAGCATTATTAATAAATGTTTCGAAGTAAAGTTTCATCATATCAAATCCTGTTCTCAAGAATTTTAACTATCCGTTTAGCAGCCTTCCCATCCCATAATTTGGGAACTTCGCATTTTTTCCATTTCCCTGCTAAAGCATCCTTTGCCAGGGAAGTTATTTTTTCATAATTGTTTCCGGTAAGTTCGTTTGAACCTACAGAAATAGTTATTGGTCGCTCGGTGTTTTCACGCACAGTAATGCAGGGAATTCCTAGTGCCGTCGTTTCTTCCTGGACTCCACCTGAATCGGTAATAACAAGCCCTGCATTGCTCATCAACTTTTGAAAATCCAAGTAGCCAAGTGGTTCACAAAGGATAAGGCTTTTCATTTTGCTGATCCTGTCTTCCAGTCCAAAATGTTTTATATTTTTGAGAGTGCGGGGATGAACGGGGAAAACAACTTTAGCTTTTTTACCTATTTCTTCAAAGACATTCAGAATTTTCTGAAGATTTTCCTTTTCATCAACATTAGACGGACGATGCATTGTCACCAACACATAGGTTTTTGGTTCCAGGTTCATCTGTTCCAGGATTGCCGACTTCTCAAATTTTGGCATAAATTTAAAAAGCGTATCAATCATCACATTTCCTACCATCTCAATCTTTTCGGGGGAGACACCTTCACGAAGGAGGTTTTCGCTTGCATCAATAGACGGGGTGAGTAATAAATCGGCGATCGAATCGGTAACCAGCCTGTTGATTTCTTCGGGCATTGTACGGTCATAACTTCTTAAGCCTGCTTCCACATGTATTACTTTAATGCCTTGCTTAGCTGCAACCAGACTACAGGCCATGGTTGAGTTGACATCCCCGACAACAAGCACCCCATCGGGTTTTTCGCTGATGCAGATATCGTCGAATAGTTCCATTATGCGGGCAACCTGTTTGGCATGGCTTAAAGAACCAACCCCCAGGTATATATCAGGTTTGGGAATACCGAGTTCCCTAAAAAACATATCCGACATTTTTTCGTCATAGTGCTGCCCTGTATGAAGTAAAACCGGATCGATTATGTTACTCTCTGCCATTGCATCCATAATGGGCGCAATCTTCATGAAATTTGGCCTTGCACCAACAATATTGATAATTTTCACAGCTTTTTCTTTTTATAAACATAATCAAAGCAACGCAGAAATTCTTCAGAAACGGTATTTAAATTTACCTCATCCCGGATAATTGCTTCCGAATTTTTACCCATGATTTCTATCTGATGTAAGTTTTCAAAAAGGTATTTAATTTTCCCGGCAAGGCTTTCCGAACTTCCATTTTCAAAGAAAAGCCCGTTATAGCCTTCCCTGACCAGCGTCTTTTCTGTCCCGTCGCAAACTGAACAGATAACGGGCTTTCCGAAAGCCATGGCTTCGTTTATTGACAATCCGCCCATCCCGGCAAGGACATAAATTCCTGAGGACATTAAATGCTTTGCAAGATCCTCCTGGTAAATACTTCCTGCAAAATTAACCGTATCAGAAATTTCCAGATTTACTGCTTCTTTTTTGAGGTTTTCTGTTTCAGGTCCGGTCCCAATGATGAGAAGTTCCGTCTGAGGAAAGTCCTTAAGCAACTTTTGGGTTGCTTCCAGCAACAGGTCTACCCGCTTCCACTTTACCAACCGTCCGATATGGATTAAGCGGAACGGATTATAGTTTAAATCCTTTTTTTCTGCAAGAATTTTTTCTTTTTCTGCTACCAGAGTATCTGTATCAGGGGAGTTACAACTTACAAAAATCTGCTCTTGCCTAAGACCGTAACTTTTTTGGATTTCATAGGCTGAAATGGCATAAGTAAGGCTCGCGTCAATAATTGAATAATACCATTTCAAGAGGAACTTTAATGACATCGCCCAAAACCAGTATTTTAATCCCGTAGGAGCTATATTATTAAGATCCTCATCTACTGGGGGATGCTGAATAAAATATGAAAAAACTTTATTATAGGGAGCAACATTAAAAGGAATTTCCCTGAATATTAATCCAATTCTATTCCGTTTTATGTAAAATAATAATTTTGGTTTGAGACTCAGAGGGACAATATAGGGCCAACCTATTACAATGATATCGGGGCTTTCAGATTTAATTACGCTAAGAAAATTTTTAAAAAAGGGCTTTTTGAAGAAAGAATTATATTCTGGAAGCTTTATGATTTTAAAACCTGTTTCCTCCTGAGTAAGTTTTACTCCCTTGCCGATACTTTTTCCTTTGCCATCAGGAACCACAACACAAATTTCTATACCTTCCTTCTGCTGAATTTTCAGAAGAAGGGCTTGCAAATAGTGAGGCATTCCTCCAAATGTAAACAGTACTTTCATTGGTTACCACAAGGTTTACATCCTATTAAAATAAAATAATGGCATAAAGGTTATTCGTTGTTACATAGCCTGTCTGTATCAATGCAGTTTCCGCAACCTGACTTCTGATAAATACTTCCCAGCTTTCAGGACTCCAGAAATTTATGTGCCCTGCAAAAGTATCTTTTCTTCCGTTAGGCACGCTAATGAAAGCGCCACCACCAAGTTTTACTGCGGAAAGGATGTTTTTTAATGCTTTTTCAGGATACAATAAATGTTCAATCACTTCAGTGCAAAATACAAAGTCGAATTGATCGTTTGCCTGAATGTAAATATCGTGTTGTTTAAAATGTCCTTCAGGAAACCTCTTCGCTGCAAGGCTCAGCAATATTTCTGAAAAATCAAAACCATGGCAGGCTGCAGGATTGAAATGTTTATGCAAATGCGATAGCAAATTACCTATGCCGCAGCCGAAGTCGGCTATTTTCTTATCGTTCAGGTTAATTCCACTTTTCTCCAGAGATTTGATGATTTCCTGAAAAAACTTCTGGTGCGCTGCTGACGTGATTTCAAATTGCTTATCTGCAGAACTGTAAAATTTATTAACCTCTTCAATGGAATTGTGCTCCAGTGCACTGAAGGCGGCTTCCTTTTTTCGAAATCGTATATCAACTCCCAATTTATATAATAGATTGTGAATCGATTTCAAAAAGCTATTTATCAATACTTTGGAACGGTATTTAAAAAACGCAAAACTTAATTTAGCGGAAATTTTTGTTGTTTTCATAGTATTCTACAAATCTACTGTTTATCTTAACAGTCACCATGTACTTTAAGCATAAACAGGCAAATAATATATAATAATTCATTGTTGCCTGTCAGCAGATAAGGATCATTACTTTGATCGGGTTTCAAAGGCCCATTGTTGTCTTGAAAAACTGCTGTCCTCAGGCCAATCCTGCCTTTCTGTTTAAGCGGACCCTGATTTACGAAACCTTTTGCATCATAAATTAAACTCTACGGTTTATTAATCCCAAAGAGGCTTAACACCCGGATGAAAATGGAATTAATTTCTTCTGAAACCCTAAATGCAATGACTATTGATATGAATAATAATCCGCACACTGTGCTTCTGACCAAAATATCAATAATAAAACTGTTGAATTGAGGAATAAGAAAACTAATAAAATACGAGGTTACTCCTGCTCCGAGGACGAGGATCATCTTTGAATTGAAAAGGGTGAGCCCGAATTTTGATCTTAAATAGAAATATCTGCACGTATTAGTTGAAACAACTGAGATTAGAGCAGCAACACCTGCCCCTGTAATTCCAAGTATTGGGATTAGGAGTACATTGAAAATCACCACCAGGAGGAGAAACAAAAAGGTTATAACCGCATTTACCTTGAAATACTGCGATGTCTGAATAATTACGGCATTTACACCGGTAAGCATATCAAAAACATTTGCTAGACCTACAAAAAATATAACCCACTTCCCGGCTTCATATTCTCGGGGAATTATAAAATATATATTATCAATATTCACCCACAATCCAATAAAGATCAAAATTCCAATAACTGACTGGTTTATGCTACTTTTCTGATAAATTATCTGGATTTCCTTAATATCATTACGTTTCCAGGCTTCTGCCAGAATTGTGGTAGCAATTTTGATTAAAGGGCGGGATGGGACAAGAATAATAGTCGCAAAGAAAAAATTTGTTGCATAAATTCCTGTTAACGAGAGTCCGAGATATTTATTTACTAAAATACTATCCACCTGCATAATTGCTATACCTCCGAATCCAATGAGAATACCATAAAAACACAAATCGAAAATCTCCTTTTTGAACTTTACAAAAAGGGATTTCCGGGGTAATCGGATTTTAAACTCTCCTTTCGATATCAGGATAGCAAGAAGCATTAATGTAGGCAGGGAGAGAGCAATAGTATAAAACAGCACAAACTGGTTGAAATTTAACAGGTCAAGATAAAATAGTACAATTACTCCAAATATAAGAATTCGTTGAATCAACTCTTTTAAAACGGTTCCTATGACCGCATCAAAAAGAGCTTTGATATAGGAGTCGAATAAGTTAAAAAAGGCTGTAAAGAAAACCAATGGGATCAGGTAGTTAATATATTCTACAAACAAACTTGAGCTATCTGCATTGTTACTGATCAGGATGGGTTTTAATAATTCCAGTCCGGTAATTGAAAGCACAAAACCGACGATCGAAACTCCGAGGGCGATAAATAAAAGCCCGCTGTGTCCTGAGGATTTATCCCTGAAATAAGGGAAAAGTCTGTTGATTACATTAATAAATCCAAGGGATGCAAACTGTGCAAAAATTACTGAGAAGGATACGAGCAATTTCAGAAGACCAATCTCTTCGGTTGATAAAATCCTCGGGAAAAGCAGGGCTGTGGTAATAAAACCTATTCCAACTCCCAGATAAGAATAAATCGTTCCTTTAATTGTCTGAGTTTGAATTATTCCCATTATCTAAACCTCGTTAGTATCTGTTTATCCATCTGAATCTTCTAGCGTTCGTTCCAAATTTAAGAGACGCAACGACCTCAGCTGAGCCCAGACTACGTTTTCTAATGCTGGAAAATGAATAATCGTAAGCAACACCAACCGAAAGTTGGTCAACTCTAATTCCAAACATGGTTGAAACTGTGCCATTCGTTCTGTATGAAAGTCCGACCCAATAGTCGCTCAAATAAAACAATCTAACTGTAAAATCAGTTTGAGGAATTAATTGTTCGGTAGTTTTAAATAATGCAGATGGCTCGATTTCAAATTCTCTGTTTATAGGGAAGTTGTATCCCGCCATAAAATAATAATGCCTGTATAGCTTAAGTT
This sequence comes from Bacteroidales bacterium, assembly GCA_038316435.1. Classification (GTDB taxonomy): domain Bacteria; phylum Bacteroidota; class Bacteroidia; order Bacteroidales; genus JACJXF01. The sequence goes on from JBBQAQ010000036.1 coordinate 32,757, forward strand.
CGCCAAAATCTGAACTTCCCAACTTAATCGAGGATTGAAACAATTGATTTGCGGAAACACCAAGAAAGTGATGGTCACTGGTCCAGTAAAACCCAATATTAGCATCAGGAATAAATGTAACAAAATCAAGACCAGTTGTTTCAAGCGGGTCTTCAATCGGTCCAAAATCAAGACCGGTTTGATTTATTTTATATTGAAAAGCCTGACCTGATATTCCAAAAGAAATCTGGCTGCGGAATAAAAAAATATGGTAAGCATAAGCCATACTTATTCCAGTGCGATTTACACGGCCATTTAAGTCATTTAATGCATACATCCCCAAACCAACCCTACCTTTTGTACTTGGCTTAACTGTATTCTTTCTGACGCTATTTGAAACAATTTTGTAGGAGCGGCGAAGCAACCTCGTCTGTCCACTGAAAGAATAAGTTGTAGGAGCATTCTCAATACCTATCCATTGTTTTCTGTAGGTTGTGTTAAAACTTGTGTAGCCATCACTACCGGCTACAGCAGGGTTTATTAGAAACCCATTATTCAGATATTGTGTATATGAAGGTAGTTGCTGAGCGAAAATTCCATCGCAAAACATGGCAAAAATTATTATTGTACTGTATTGAAGAATAGATTTCAAAATATCAATTGTCCATTTAAATAGTTAAAACAACATATTATTTAATAATTGTTATATCTCCTGAAACAGGGTCACGTCCGTTTTTCAGATCAATAATGTAAAAATATGAATCAATTGGCAGTTCTCTGCCTTTAAAGGTTCCGTCCCAAGGTTTTGAATATCCCTTGGAGGCATAGTAAATCATTTCTCCCCATCTGTTATAAATTTCAACCGTTGCATTAGGATAGATATCAATCAGTTCAATTTCCCAGGTGTCATTTACGCCGTCTCCATTAGGAGTAAATGCATTTGGAACACCAATACATAAAGCCTTTAATGCTTTAAGGATTGAAGTATCCGATAACTCACAAAGTTTATTATCAGTAATTTTCAAACGGTATTTGCCTTGTTCCAGATCAGAAACCACTTTGGTTGTCCCATCACCAAGAACCAATGAATCGCTGATATTCCTGAGGTTATAAAGTACCATTTCATATGGCTGGGTTCCACCATTTATCTCATATCTTATTGCTCCGTTAAAAATGTCAGGGCAATCGGGTTGAATGATATCTTCCTCGGGTTTGTAAATACTTATAAGTTGTGGTTGATCTAGTATACCGAAAGCATTATCTGTACACATGTTTAAATCTGTAATAATAACTTCATAGCTGCCAACTCCTAAATTTTCAGCAGTTTGAGTAGTTTGTGAAGTGCCAATCCAATTAAACGAATATGCAGGAGTTCCGCCCCGAACCATCAGTGTAATCTGACCATCAGTTTTCCCAAAACAGCTTGGATCAGTAGCAAAAACTTCGGCATTCAGCTCTAAAGGTTGTTCGACCAAAAAGTTTGCAGAATCGGAGCACAAATTTTCATCAGTAATTGAAAGAGTATACAATCCGGCAGGAATATCTGAAATACTTGGTTTGCTTAAACCGCTCTGAATCATGTCTGTTCCGCGCTTCCACTTATAGGTATAAGCTCCAAACCCTCCAGTGACTAAAGAATTTACTATTCCATTCGACTCTCCGAAACAAGAAATCATTCTTCCGCTGTATTGAAGCGGGGCATCCAGACTAATAATAATATCAGGAGGTTGTGTTACTTCGGTGGTATCGCTTATATGGCAATTGTTATCATCAATTATATCTACAAAATATATTCCTTTAGAGAGGGAGCCAATATCTTCGGTTGTTTCTCCATTGCTCCAAAGATAGGTATATGGCGAAACTCCTTCGGAAACAGTAAGGTCTGCAGCTCCGGTGTTTACGTTGAAACAAGCAATTGAAAAGGAATCAATATGAGTGATCAATTTTTTTGGCTCATCAAAAACATAATTCCACGTGACTTCGCAATCATTAGCATCCTTAACTATTACAGAGTATTCGCCTTTGGTAAGGTTATTTTGATTTGCGGCACCTTCGACGATACCAGAACCATCGATGATGTTCCATGCATATTGATATGGAAATGCTGTAATCCCTCCGCTTGGATTTAACACAATACTGCCATTATCACCACCAAAACAAGAAATCTCATAATTGTTAAAATTTGATTTAACAGGTGAAACCGAAATTGAATCCGGTGCAGTTATTACAAATACCGAATCAGCAAAACAATTGATACTATCAACAACATGAAGGTTATAATTCCCCTCGGGAAGACCTGCCTGATCCAGAGTGTTGGGATTCGATACAACTCCATCAGCAGTTGTCCATAAATATTTATAATCTATATTTCCGGGATAACTTCCCGATACATTCAGATCTAAACTTGAATTAGTTGAAGATTTGCATGAGACCTGATACCCATTGAAATTAGCGATGTCGGCTGTAATTTTAAAATTTTCAGGGGATTTCAACTCAAAAGTAAACAATGTGTCAGCAAAACAGCTAAATGAATCCTGTATAGCCAGATTATACTCACCTTCGAGCAGATTGACTATATTTTTTGTGCTTTTGGAAAACAGGGTGTCTTCATTCTTGCTCCAATTGTATTTATCAAGAGGTAGTGCATTATCAGCTGTATGTCCACCGCTGATATCAAGATTAATAATACCATCACCCATCCCAAAGCAACTAATATCGAAGTTACCAGGATAGTTTGTTTTTACTCTTGTTACTGAAATGGGGTCTGGTGGGAATAAGGTTATACTAGCAGATCCCTGACAAGAAAGCTCATCAGTAACAGTAACATAATAGTTTCCTGCCCCTATTCCTGATAAAGTTTTTGTATCATTGCTCAGGGGTCCAGTATCTATATTCCTCCATTCGTAACTAAATGCTGCCGGATCTCCGTTTCCATCTGAATTAACAATTATTTCTCCATCCTCTTTACCATAACAGGATATATTGTATTCCGTCATGATTCCATAGAGACTAAGATCGTAACTTATTAGTAAATCCTTGAGTGCACCTAATGTTAATTTATTATTTAAAGTCGCACAATGATTCACATCCCAGACACTTAGTAAATACTTACCATAAGATTGATTTATAAGATCTTTATCGGTTGAAACTTGGACCCCCATATCTGTTTTCCATTGAAATTTATAAATAGGAGTTCCTTTTAATATGTCTATATAAATTGCACCGTCCTTAGCTCCATTACAACTTCCTAGATCAGAACTATCAAGCTTCACTTCAGGATTCGTAAATACTGTGAACAAAGTATCAATTGATATATTTGGATTATTCCATTCATCGCTTACAATAACTCTGTATCTAGTGCCATTCATTGAGTAAGGAGCAGCATTAATTTCCAAGCCTGAAGAGGTTGTATTGCTATAAAGCGTATCATTTGGTATGATATCGTAAAAACCGGTACCAATATTTGCCTGCCACTGATAGGTAAGACTTCCAAGTCGGTTTGAAACAACTTTAAACTGAGCATTTAGGAATTCACAAATAGCGCTGTCAGAAGGTTGATCCTGAATATGGGGACGACCCTTTCCGATTGCAAAGTCAGTGGAAACATTTGAAATAGGACTTATCAAAGTTTCACGTTGTATCAGTGAGCCATTAATGCTAGCATCTTTTCCATCCAACATAAGCGACCCTAATCCATTTCTTCTAAGAATGCGACATGAAGGGTCAATCTCATCAAATCCATTATAATTTAATTTTACATCAAAATTATTTGACGCTAAGGCAGCATCTGCGGTCAAATTCCAATATCCTTCAGGCAAACTCCTGAATAACTCATCTCCATCATCGACATCTTCAACAGGTAGCCCCGAATCTCCTATTGAATTAGGAATATACTGAGCTGTTAAAGAGCCTGGTGAGAGTTCCCTGAATTTAATTAACATTGGATTATAGCTAGAGTCTGAACCAACCGGATACAAATAATCGCCATTCAATTCGCCAATTACTCTTTGCAATTTGCCAATTATAGTTCCATTTTGCCTTAATATTGCAAGAGTATCCGGATTTGTTACTTTCAACAAATGTCCGTTTGCATTTATACTTCCAGCCAACATGGAAAGAACACCGGAAGTTGAAGTTGCAATGGTTCCGGTAAGAGTTTTAACACTATCCCCTGAAATCCTAAGGTTTTGATAGTTTTGGCTTATGAAAACACTCTGATTATCATCTCCATTGTAATCCACTGTACTTTCACTTCCTGCAGCGGTATATGAGCCAATGCTGTTGTTTGCTCCACCAAGATTAAGAAGGTGCCACAATAATCCTGGTCCACTCATGTCAATTGATCCGGCTCCGCTCAAATCACCTTCAATAGAAGCGGTTTTTGTAGAGGTTCCACTAAATTTCAGCGATCCCGCAACCAAAGCTGAGTCAAGAATATTGACAGAAGTTGTAATAGTGCCTAAATCAAAAGTTGTTCCTGCTTTAATAGAAATAATATTTCCAATAGTGGAATTACCTTGAAGTGTTTTAACTCCTGAATTAGATATATAAAGATTTCTGTAATTTGGAGTTGCAAAAACTGTTTGAGTTGTTCCTATGTAATCAACCACGCTATAACTGGAAGGGTCTGTAATGAATAATCCGATTTCATTAGCACTACCTTTGAGATTTAACAGATGCGGCTTACCACCTCCGCTCATATCGATTCTTCCAGTTCCGGAGAGATTACCATCAATTGAGGTGGTTTGAACAGTAATCTTATCATATGATAAACCACCATTGATAATAGTACTTCCGTTCACCACCAGGTTTTTCGTTGTATAATGCAATGCAAGGGTTCCTGTCTTAATATTTAACAGGTTGGTGACCTTTAAGGTACTCAGGGGATTTGACAGTTGCGATACTGAATCTGCTGAATTATTAATAGTGAGTTTATAAAATGTTTCCCCGCTTGGTCGCGAGATATGCTGCGTATTGTTTCCATCGAAAGAAACTTCAGAAGTCCCTGAAAATGTTCCGTAATCTGTCCAGTTGCCTTTTAACGAATAAAGTCCATTCCCCTTGGTTTCTGCCAGAGCTTGGTTTAAGAAATCTCGGGAAAGCTCAATAGTGCCATTATTATCAAGATTTCCATTGTTATTTTCAAAATCCTTACTGGTTACAGCGGCTCCATTAGAAATAGTTATGAAAGCCCCTGAATTTGAAATAACCTGTGCATTCATTGTATCAGGCCGGAAACATAACACAACAAGACACAGAAAGAGTATGCTCCTGAATAAGGAGTTTCCCCTTCTATTGCCATGAGGCATAATATGTTTCCCTTGCAAACTCATTCTTTAATTACATCAGAATTCTATCTTGTTTAATAGCTATAAATCTTTACTATACTGAGCGCAATATTTATTGATTGATTCTTTCACCTTTTCCCATTTTGTTTTTTTCTCAAGCAATAGTTCAGGCCAATCAGCCAAATTAACTTCATCAAAATAATTTAAACTCTTGAGCACATGAAATTCATCCCGTTGGGCATATTTCTTTTTAAAAAATCCCAGTACTTCTTTAACTGAAAATTCTTTAAGCAGAAAATATAAATCCACAAAATCTTTTGATCGGGTACCATTTCCTGCAATCGCATTTACTTTCATGGCTGCAATGTCTTCTTTCGAATAAATTCTTATATTCTCTGCGAAAACTAAAGGTTTTAACACTATATAACTATGAGTAATCAAATCAACTTTAACCTTGCCAATAATACCTTTTAGCGTATTGGTTGCTCTAAAATCCAATTGAAAATTATAGTTCTTTTCAAGGTATTGAAGATAAACCTCCTGATCAAATGATTTTTCAGAAAACAAATCAAGATCGATTGACAACCGATGTCCTAGTTGCAAAGCAAGACCTGTTCCACCTGCCAGGTGAAAGTCGGAAAACATGCTATCAGCCTGAAGGGCTTTTAGGAGTTCCAGTGCGTCGGGTTCGATTGCTGCTTTCTGTAACATAAAAAATCACTTTTAGGGATATTCAAAAATCCTGAAATAAAATTAAGTGTACGCCCATCCAAGTATCCTATTTTAATAACTATCTGCGACAATTCATCCAAAGAATAAAATCGAATTAACTGCCTGAATTCAAGCATACTTCCCCTCGTAAGCACCCTCTCCACAATAAGTGATTTTGATTGCTGAGGGTCAATTCCCTTCAGGTCAACATCCCAAAAGAGGGTATTGCGCAGGACCAAAGTTTTTGTATTGTTTTTTAATTCAAGCATCATCTATTTTCGTTCGTCACTTTACTATTTTTTTATGAGAAGGTATGGCGATAGTATCGTTGTCACCTTTTCACATCCTCCAGAGTAATATCAAACACCACAGCCATATTCGCCGGAATAATCCCTTTTAAACCGGCCGGTCCATAAGCCAGCGCTGAAGGCACAAAAATTCTCCATACTGAACCCTCTGGCATTAATTGTACCGCTTCACTTAAGCCGGGGATTAAAGAACCTGTTGCAATGGTAATTGCCTGTTTTTTCTGGTACGTATCTTCAAAAACTGTCCCGTCGGGAAAAACTCCAATGGCGTTAACCACCACGGTATCTGAAACAAGAGGCCGAATTCCAGCACCCTGCTTAACAACCAGGTAATGAACTCCGTTTGGCAAAACCCCTACGCCCGGCTTCCCTTTTAAGGCAGAAAACAACTGCTCTTCCATCTGCCGGTTCTTCTCGTTCTGGGTTGAGAGCTGGTACGAGGCGATAATTGGTGCTATAGTGGAATCAGTTATTAAGCGGGGATTGTTTTGCAGGACATCTTCCATTCCTTTGTTGAATACCGCGGTGTTTTTTATGGTAAAACCATTATTAACCAGCCATTGACCTACAAAGGCTCCAAGGGCGTATTGGAGAGAATCAACTGCGCTAGATAGCTTCAGGGTATTGGTGGTTTTGACCGACTGTTGTTGGGCTGACATACCAAATACTACTAGCAAAGCAAGTAAGGTAAGAAGGAGTGATTTTTGGTATTTCATGTTCGTTAATTGTAATATGTATTTTAAATATTTTATCCTAAGCATTCTTTTATAATAATAGGCTTGCATCGTCAATGTTAATCATACCTTTTCCCAACGAATTATCCCTTCCAAGAATAAAATCATCCGAGATTTTTCGTAGTAGTTGCTCAAAATTTTCAATATTAAAAGGTTTATTTAACCAATCCACGTTACTTATTGAATTGACTGGAAAATTGAACATCCTTTCTTCAACATCAATCTCGTTTATCAAAGCCTTTTCTTTCGAATGATTAAATATTTCTTGCCAGTTAAAAGAGAAATTTGTGGCAATTGTCACAATATCAAAAATATCCTTAGGCTCATCTCTCCCAATAAGAGCAGTAAGTTTATTTGAAAGGATATTAGTTACAGAATCAATATTTCCAAATTTACTCTTAACAGGTTTTCCAGCCCTGTATTCAACATCGTTCACAAAATCTACTTTTAATAAGGTGTTGCCATCTTCAATAAAAAACCTTACAAATTCATCGGTAACGAGGGCTTTACTGCTATCTATTTTAAATTGTTTTTGTAATTCGTTTTTAATGGACAAAGTATATTTTGAAAAATCTGGATTAGAATTCACAAAAAAGTCAAGATCCTCACTATACCTATGATTAAGATAAAACCTGTCTAAAGCAGTTCCACCTGTCAGGTAAAACGGCAATTCAAGACTTACCCACCAGTTTAAAAACCTATTCTGTAGCTGGTACAATTTGATGTAATCTTTTTTGTACAAATTCATATTTGGTTCTTAAAGATTTTATTCTTAATTTTTTTACAACATCATCAGAAAGCAAGAGTTTGAGTTCTTCCGGTGAAAAAATTTGCAAAATTGTAAACCACGGATAACTCTCAAGCAATTTAATAAACACGGCCTGTTTATTGTAATGACCAGCCATATCTTTCCTCCCGAGTAGAACATCATCAACATCGTCGGGGGAGATATTGTAGTCCCACATTATTTGCCGAAATAATTTATGTCGATCTTCAATTATCATCTGATTTATATTCAATTATCAATAATTCACAATAATGAGACCAATTCAAGTGTCCAGACAGTGTCTGGACATCGGGAAATTCAAGGTAAAAAATCCTCATATTAAACAAATTAGCTCTTGAAAATCCTTTACCAATTTCTTCTGTCAAATGCTTCGACAAGGATATAATGAGTTGCCGTGATGAATGACTGCTTATTTTATAAATTTTTTCACCTTCAATTATTTCTTTCCCTATGTTCCAATAGGTTGCAATAAGTTCATGGTTAATATTTTGCGCAATTTTCCCTCTTGCATTCAAAACAATGTTTCGAATGTTTTCTATCAATTCGCGATAATTCACCATATTTCCTTTTTCGCTTGCCATGAATATTTTATTCATATTTATACTTCAATCATTGGCGCAATCAGTAGAATATCTCTTTCCATCGGCGGCCTCCATTTTCAACTGTCGACAAATTGTCGACAGTTCAATTCCATCCTCCGTGCTTATTATGATTTTCATTTTAAACCAGTAGTCATGAGCATCGGCACTATTTGTTAAAATATCCACCGCATCAATTACAGAGAAATACCATTTCTTCTTCGCTTCATCCCAATGGCGGCGAACTCTTTTATCTTCGAATAGCTTGATACTGCTCATTATATATATATTTTCATTCATTTCTCAACCTCAGAAGCTTTAGCGCAAGGAGGGAGCGATCTTTCCTATTTCCTCTATCCTGTTTTCCACATCCTCCCTCAACCTCAACCTTAACCTCAACCTTAACCTTAACCTGTCCTTCTACTTATTCACCTCAATTTCCTGTTCAAGTCCTGAAAGCTGTTTTACAAACAACAACTTTCCATCATCCGATTGCTGAAGTTGTTCATTGACATTCAGCAATTCGAATCCATATATTGTACCATCCGGGGACATGTCCACAATAAGGTCGTCACTCAACTTAATTGAATTCACCTCAGCTGGTTTACTATTTATTGCCACATTGGCAATATTGAACTTTGGATGATAGGTTATTTTCATAATATTATGCTTTAAAAAATTGACATCTTTCCTGGGCGTCTTTTTCAGTAAGCCGCTGCAATGCGTGAGGGTGTATTATTACTTTTGATACTTTCATTTTGATTTAGTATATTTAAAAGACATCTATTTTCTCTGCATTTAGCGTTATGTCTGTAACTCTACAATAAACAACTCTGGTGAGACTAGTGCTATTACTATTTATTATAGAAACACTGGTACCAGGACTAACTAATGTAATAGTTCCCGCACTATTATTATTATAAACCATAAATGTAAATATATCCTCTACAGCAGGAACTCCGGGTAAATTTCGGACTAAACCAGCTGCCCCAGCTGCAGTTGATAGCTTAGGGGCATTGGAGGGTTTGACCGGCTGTTGTTGGGCGGATAGGCAAGTGAATATCAGTAAAGATAGCAGGATTATGATATATGTTTTGGGGTGTTTCATTTTAACCAATTATTTACTTTATAAAACTTAAATTCATCAATAACCAACAACTTGAAAATACCAGACATATTCAGTACTTAAACTTAAATTAGTAGTATTTGAGCCTATTACAAAACCTGTTGAACTAGTACTAAAAATATACGGTTTCGTAGTACTACTTAATACCGCCGCTGCTGGATTTCCAGGTTGCAATTGAACTGAACATCCCGTTGGAAAAGATAAAAAATTTGCAAAAGTAATTGTGGTCACAATACTAGAGGCATCAGGGATTGTGCTAGATGTGGTAATAGTTATTTTCCCACCTAGATTAGTTCCTTCAATAATTTGAGTAGCTGGCGTTCCGCCATTATTTGCTCCGACCCCCATTACACCTGTTGGCACAGCACCACCTCCATTTAATCCTTTAGCTGTAATAAGTTCAAAAGTTTGTGTTCCTGTAAAGGCCTGACCTGCATCTGTACGTGCGATTGTTGCGCTAAGAGCAGGAAAAGTCATTGTTGTTCCTTCACCGCCTACAAAAGAAAGGGTATTATTTATCGTCAATACTTTACCATCATGAATCGTCAATGTTCCTGTATATGGTGTAATAGTATTGCCATTTATAGTTTTATTGATAAGGTTTTCAGATCCTGCCAAAGTGGCAAAATCACCATCCGTTAAAGCTACATTAAACTGTGCCGTCGTACCGCTTATCCCAACAATCGAGGTTTGATCTCCTGTGTTGCTACCACTGGTGTTCCCAATTACTATTTGTTGCGCATCACTTACATAATTCCTGTTGGCTGATGCTGCTATATCTGCTGTCGTTGCATCTGTTCCTGAAGTTACAAGTCCTTTTGCATCATACGTGATCTTTGTCTTTTGGGCGCCTACTATCGCCGCGTTGGCATCGGTCTTCAGAGCAAGAGCATCAAAAACCGCATTTTGCGATGGGGCTATTGTGGTTACTTCGTTGGTTATTGCATCTGCTACCTTGCCATCAGCATAAGTGTCAACATAATTCTTTGTCGTAGCATCCTGTGCCAATGTGGGATTTAACAGATTAATGATCTTTTGGCTACCTAAATCTACTGATGCTACTGCCGCTCCAAAGCCACTCAGAGGAATATTGGTCTTATTCAAATCTATATTGTCTATCGTCCCATCTAAAATCTCTGTCGTCTCTACTGCGCCCGTGGCTATGTCGCCAGCTACTATCGTATTGAGGGCTATCTCTGAACTGGTAACTGCATCGGCCTGTATCTGAGCATCTCCCGTAGTACTGACGTCTATATCGCCTGTGATATCTACACTATTTACTGTTGTCCCATCGCCTATCAGCATAAACCCAAGTCCCGAAGCATCTACTGCTACCTGGTTACCCGTGGCATCGCCTACCCAGATGTTACCCTCGGCAAGA
>JBBQAQ010000037.1:0-41309 GCA_038316435.1 Bacteroidales bacterium
GATGTTAAAACACAGATATATAATACTGATGTAACGATGCAACTCTGCGAAATGGGAATCCAGTTGAACGGCCACCCCATTAAAATAATATGATTACTGATCAATGATAAAAGAAAAAGTATTCCAAATTTTTGGCAGGCATTAATTATCGTTTTAGCTATATAGGAATGATTTTATGAGATAGTTACAATAGTTACCCAATATAAAAAAATGATGTCCCAATATTTCCACACAAAAACAAAAGCATTCTTTTCGGTTCAATCCATTTCCGATTTCAGAAAGGATACCACACATTCAACTCCGAATAAGTGGTTTACAATCCTTATAAGTACGAAGGTAAATGGAGAAATGAACATTGATGATTATAAGTTGTCCTTAAATAAGCCTAATGCAATTTTTATAACACCAGGTCAGCATTTACATTTTCCTTCTAATACAATATTTGAGGGTTTTGCTATTTCCTTTAATAAAGAGTTTTATTGTATCGAATATCACGATAGTGATGTTTCGTGTAATGGATTGCTTTTTGTTAATAATTTCACTTCGGTTCATTTTGTACTGGAAGAACAGCAACTTTCCATCTATACCAATACCGCTAAGGAAATGATTGCCGAATTGGAAAACCAGGGCACTTTACAAGATGAGATGTTGAAGAATCTGCTCAAAAATCTTCTCATTCGTTCCAATAGACTCTTTCGTGCACAGATGAGTATTGGAGAAATAGATGATATAAATATTGATTTTGCCCGCAAATTTAGCGATTTGGTCGAAAAGCATTTTAAACAAATTAAGCAGGTAGAGAACTACGCCGAAATGATAGGTATAGCGCCAGCATCCCTAACAAAAAAACTCCAAAAACATGGCGTTGAATCGCCTTCGAAAATTATAAAGAACAGAGTTATCACTGAAGCTAAAAGACTGTTGATGTATACTGATAAATCAGTCAAAGAAATTGCTTCCATAATAGGCTATGATGACCAATTTTATTTTAGTCGGCTATTTGCCAAGGAAACGGGAATATCGCCAAGTGAATACAAGAAAAACCAATTAAAAGTATAAAAATTCCAAATCTGTCCATCTTATAAGAAAATCAATCCATTCCAAAAAAAACTATCCTACTTTACTTTTGTTTCATAATTAAATCTTTAAAAATTATGTATATGAAACAGAATGAAAAACAAACCTTAAGGCCGCTTTTATTAGCAGGTAAAGCAATTACATCCCTACTAATTTTCGCATTGGCATTTGCTTCATGTTCCAAAGATGAAGATGTTATTGAACCGATAGGAATTGGAACCATTGCTCCAGCATTCACATTAGAATCGTTAGATGGTGCAGATATAAGCCTTTCCAGTTTTAACAATAAAGTGGTTGTGGTTTTCTTTTTAGGCAACAACTGCCCATCATGCAAGGCAGCGGCTCCAAGTGTGGAAAGTATGCTGGTTACGCCGTTTGCATCCAGCACCGATTATATGGTGTTAGGTCTCGACCAATGGGATGGTAACGCAGCCTCATTGCAAGCTTTTAAAACCGCAACCAATGTGTCGTTTCCGCTCTTGCTAAATGCATCGGGGGTGGCTGCTGATTATAAAACTACCTTCGACCGAATTGTAGTAATTGATAAAGCAGGAAAAATTGCATTTTCGGGTAAGCAATCGGTATCGTCAGATATTTCAGCCGCAAAAGCTAAAGTTATGGAGCTTATAAATCCGGTTAATAACGATCCGATAAATTCAGCCGATGACGCACCCAATTTCACTCTTAAATCATTAGAAGGTGCAGATGTAAGCCTTTCCAATTTTAGCAATAAAGTGGTTACGCTTTTCTTTTTTGGCAACAACTGTCCATCGTGCAAGGCTGTGGCTCCCAGTATAGAAAGTATGTTAGTTACACCGTTTGCATCTAGTACCGATTATATGGTACTAGGTCTCGACCAATGGAATGGTAACACAGCCTCGGTAATAGCTTTTAAAACTACAACTAATGTATCTTTTCCTCTTTTGCTAAATGCATCGGGGGTAGCTGCCGATTATAAAACCACCTTCGACAGAATTGTAGTAATTGATAAAGCTGGAAAAATTGCATTTTCAGGTAAGCAATCGGCATCATCAGATATTGCAGCCGCAAAAGCTAAAGTTATGGAGCTTTTAGCAAAATAGAATAGGTTTGGCAATACTACTTAAGATTTAAAAATCTCGGCTATAATTTTAATTCAACATGCATACATTATTGCATGTTGAATTATATAAACAACTTAAATTGCTTACAATCATGAAAATAGTAACAATTATGGCATGTGCAATATTCTCATATTCAAGTTTGACAGCACAAAAAGTCAATAATTTCGAATTTAAGGATATTGAAAACAATACCCGGAATTATAACGAATTAAAAGGCGAAAAACTTACACTTATTGATTTTTGGGCAACATGGTGCAATCCATGTAACAAAGCAATTCCTGAACTTAACAAAATATACGATTTGTACAAAAGCAAAGGCGTTGAAATAATTGGAATTAATTGCGATGGTCCACGAAGCGTATCAAAAGTTGCTCCAATGAGTAAATCGTTACAAATTCAGTATCCTGTTTTGATAGATATTAATTCTGAACTAAAAACTGAATTAAACGTCATGGCTTTTCCCACCCTGATAATTGTTAATTCGGAGGGAGAAATCGTATGGGTGCACGAAGGATTTGTTACTGGCGATTCCGAAATTATAATTACTGAAATTGAGAAATTATTAAAAGAGAACAAAAGTTGAGAACTATTTATAAATCAGTTGGTATTATCATCTTTTTATTATGCCATGCAAATTTCTTGTATGCTCAGTTTAGTGGGAATAATATAGCAGAGTATCAATATGGACGATTACCAAGTGACTCTACTTCTATATCGACATTGTATGACAGATTGGTTGCAAACTACAATTACAAGTATGTAAAAGTAAGCGCTACTTTAGAGCAATTTAATACCCCTCTTGCGGGAAGTAACTATGTGAATCTATCTCAATTCTCATTGCAATATAAACAAAAGCCGTTCGAATTAAAAGTCGGAAATTTCTACGAAACTATTGGAAGAGGCTTATTATTACGCTCATTTGAAATACCGGGGGCAATTCTTGAAGACTTAAGTTATCGGTCGCGGCATTATTTTAATCGAGATATATTAGGTGTAAGTGCCAAGTACAATTATAAAAATTTCAATACAAAGTTGCTCTATGGTAGTCCGCTTAATTATGTCTTTCCTCCAACAAATAAGTTCAAAAACAGGAGGCCAGACACTTTTGCCGCTATATATTCTGAATATAGTTTGAAGAAACAGACAGTAGGAGTCTCAGCCATGAAACATTCGAATAATGGAAATGACAATGTTTACGTTATGGGTACCGTGTCGGGAAATATTTCACATACACTTTCTTATTATACCGAATTAGCCAAAAATATAAGCGATTTTTCTTTTGGCGATTTTTCCACACAGTCGTCGTATGCCTATTATAGTGGATTAAACTTTACAAAAAACAACTTTGGTATAAGTGCTGAGTACAAAAACTATAAAAATTTTCTTATCGGTTCCGGAATAAATGAACCTCCGGCTTTAGTAAAAGAGCATTCCTATAAAGTTCTTAATCGCAGTACACATGTACTTCAGCCTTTAAACGAAACAGGATATCAGGCTGAGCTTTTTTACAGCTTTCAAAACCTATCAACATTAACGTTTAATAATACCCTGGCAATAAATAATTTTGGGCGGAAATTCGTGTTTCAGGAATTCTTTCTCCAATACGACTTTTCTGTATCAGAAAAACATGATATTAAGATATTTACTGATTATGCTGAGGATCCCTTTAAGCTTGAGGAACAACGTGTATCGGCAGGAATAAGCACAGATTGGAAGGTTTTCAAAAATTTATCCGTTAAAACCGACTACGAATTTCAAACATTTAAACGATTAGATGAAAGGTATCAGAATCATGTATTTGTTTTAGGATATGCCTTTAAATCGAAGTTTATTTGCAATATAACAAGTGAGTATAGTGATGATTCATTTATTGTTACTGAAGGTTCTAAAATTTGGTTAGGAGCCAATTTGAAATATCAGGTAAATAACCATCATAGTTTACAGATTTTTGCCGGAGAGCGACGCGGAGGCCCAGCCTGTAATGCAGGAGTATGCTATGAAGTATTAGATTTTACAGGTATTGAAATGCGATTAACAAGCAGGTTTTAATCTTCTAGAGATGCAACTCTGCCCCCATTGCTTTTAGACGCTAGCGTTGGGAATCCAAATCAAAACAGCGGGTGTAATTGGTTTGGATATTCCATTACATGGTTTACTATGGTCAAAAGACGGCTCACTTACCTATTTCATAAAGCGGTTTGACAGGAAAGTGCAGAATGGTAAAGTTCCTGTTGAAGATTTTGCCCAGATGGCAGGATTAAACAGTTTTTGAGGAGTGTAAACCTTGATCCTTGGGACTTTTTCACTTCGGCAAGCTCACTTCGACTGCGCTCAGTGTAAACCTTTTTCCTTCATCAGGAACTTCCATCATGGTTTTTTTAAACCAATCCAAAATAGTACATTTGTCCGCAGATAACTTGTTTAAAAAGTTTGGGGCAGAGACCTATGGAAAGTATTTTATATGTTGATGATGAGTTGATTAACCTTAAATTATTCGAGCTGAACTTTCGGGATAAATATCATATCATCACAACTCCTTCTCCTCTGGAAGCCATTAATATTATTGAGAAACAAGATATCAAACTGGTAATTTCCGATTTTAAAATGCCGGTACTTAATGGGATGCAGCTTATTGAGAAAATTAAAGTTTTAAAACCTCAGATTGTTTGCTTTATCTTAAGCGGGTATCTGGAAAGTGAGGTTGTAACCGATAAATCAAAGGTCTTCAGGTATATCATGAAACCATACAATAAAGCCAGTGTTTTGTCGGATATCGAAAATGGCTTTGCTCACTACTCAGACTCCCTGAGTTAAGGGAAAAGTAAAAACAATGCTCGTTCCTTTTTCCTGACTCGATTTCACATCAATCGTCCCTTTATGTTCTTCTACAATTCCATGTACAATATAAAGTCCTAATCCTGTTCCTTTTCCTGCTGATTTCGTTGTGAAGAAAGGATCGAAAATCTTATCCATTATTTCCGTCGGAATTCCACATCCTGTATCTGAGAATTCAAATCTCACGCTGTCATTTTGAATCTTCTCTGCTTTTATGGTTATCGTTCCTTCTTTTTCAATGGATTGGATGGCGTTACTTATAATATTTACAAACAACTGATTCAACCTGCCCGGAATACACTCCATTTCAAGAATTTCCGGCATTTCTTTAATGATTTTAACGTGGTATTTATAATTATTATGCATGAGGAGGAGTGCGTCGTTAATGCAATCAATCGCGTTATATTTTATGAACTGCTTATCGTTGGTACGGGCATAATTTCTAAGACTTGAAATAATCGCAGTGGTTCGCTCAATGCCTGTTTCAATGGCATTTTGTATTAAAGCTATTTCATCAAAAAATACGGATATTTTAGGATCTTTAAGGTCGATTTTAGATTTAAGATTTTCAATGATCTGGAACAGTGCTGAAGAACCTGAAGAAATAAAATTTACCGGATTATTTATTTCATGTGCAATACCTGCGGTAAACACCCCGAGTGATGCCAGTTTTTCTGATTGTATAAGTTGTTGCTGCGCATCCTTTAATTTGCCTAAAGTAGTTTCCAGTTCTTCTTTCTGGTTTTCAAGATGCATATTTACTGCATTTAATTCATCAATGGTTGAAACCAATTCAACCGATGAAACCTGAAGTTCCCGGGTTCTTTCGTCAACCAGACTTTCGAGGTTCTTACGGTAATTTTGCAGTTCAATAGATATTTTTTTCTTTTCGTCGATATCACGAACTACAGCTATTACTCTTTCATCTCCCCCGATATTAGTGTTTTTCAATGCCACATCTGCCCAAAAAAGCTCGCCATTTTTCTTCCGAGCATACCATTCAAAGTTAAGCTCTCCCTTTTCCATGGTTTCATCTATAAGCTTTTGAGCAGCGGTTCCTGTGTAAGGCTCTGTTCCTGCAATCAGTTCATTAAAGGAAATGCTTTTCAATTCATTGCGTTTGTAACCAAACATCTGCAACATGGGTTCATTAACATCAATTATGCTTCCATTTGAAATATCGTGTATAAAAATCGCTTCGGAGGTTGCATTAAAAATCTCCCGGTAGTTTCTTTCACTTGAAGCAAGTTTTAACTCGTAATTTTTTCTTTCTTCAATTTCTGAAACGAGCTTTTCATTGGCCAACTTAAGCTCAAAGGTTCTTTCCTCAACTTTCAATTCCAAAACAGAATTGTATTTTCTCTTATTGATGTAGGCTTTGAAAATCATTAAACCAATGATAAAAATGGCAATGCAAGCAATCCCAATGAGGTAGGAAATTTTTCGCTCGGCTTTGATAAGTCCTTCCTTTTGATTTATGGTTACAGATTGTTCTTTAATGGTGTTTTCGCGATCATGGATAATCTCATCAAGGTTCTGAAGGCGTAGGGTCTGACTTTCAATATCATCATTCAGGTGACTAAAGGAAAAAGTGAGTGAGTTGTATTTATTTTTAACGGAATTAAACTCCAGAATCTGATTTTGTAAGCGCTCATTTCCAAGTTTAATATGTTGATTTTGAATTCGTATTGTGTCGTTCAGTGACAATAAAGTATCATTTGCCGCCTGAATATTTATCTCAAGAATACCTATCTGTTTATTCTTGCTGGTGATTTCACTTTGTTTTTTCTGATTTTCAGTTTGCAGTGATGCAACATTTGAGCTTTCCGTTTCAAGCTTCTTCTGGGTTGCACGATACAAATCCTTAATGTCAACTTCGGTTCCTCCGTACAATAATAATTCTGCTTTATAATCAAATCCCGAAAGTATCAGATTCTGCTTATTAACCAGAAATGCGATTTTGCTGCTTCCCTCCTTTTCCACGAAATTAATCATGGTAAAAAGATTATTTTCCATTTTGTCAGAAACCAGAAGAATTCCTCTATTCGCTAATTCAGGAAACAGTTCGGGGATATCTTTATTAAGCGCAGAGCTGATAAATAGCATATCCAGATTTTGAATTTCCTGAATTGTGTTATACTCGCTTATTTCAATAGTCTTCCCTTTAATCTTTTTGGATTTTGCAATAAGGGATAATTCATCTTTGATAATGTCATTTTTACCAAGTATACCAATTGCAAACACAGGCTTCTTATTTGCCGGCCAGATGATATAATCCGAGATATAATAAAGCATCGAAGCTTTTAAGCGATCTTCATTAACCTGCGAAAATACCGATAATGTTGCAGTTACCAGGATTAATCCTATGATGAGCTTCTTTATCATTCTATGTTTTTCATTCTCCCTTTAGAATTTTATGCCAGCGGATACGAGAAAACCAAATCTTTCGCCGGGAACTCCTTTGTCGATCCATGAATTTGATTGTGTTGTTGGGTAAAAATATTTTTTATTCAGCAGATTTTTAATTTTCAAACTCACGTAAACATTTTTATTCAGAATATTTTCCTTCCTGATATTCAGATCAGTTACAAAATATCCGTCTGACTTTTTTGCAAGACGCGAACCAAGTGCCGGAGTTGATTCGGTTATCCATTCAGTTTCCATTACTCCCACATAATGAAACACAGCTGAAACGCTTGTGCTTCCACAGATTTCGTAAAGAATTTTCCCATAACCAAGCGTATGAGGAGAATAGGCAACATCAATATTCTCGTAACCTTGCCTTAAGTCTTTACTATTTTGAATGGTTCCGCTTATTTCAAGGGATAAGCTTTTGAGAGCCTGATATTTCATGTTTATTTCTGTTCCTATTGTTTGCAGTTTGCCTGAATTTGAACTGTAAATATCCCATTCTCCGGTGGAGGTGTTTAAAAAATTAGTCCCTCTGATAAGATCTTCGAGTTGATTATAAAAAATACTCGCATTTAAAACGAACAGATTTGAAAAAGTCGAATAATAATTGATCTCTATGGTTTTAATTTTGGACTTATTTAACTGTGGCCTGTTTTGAGGTAGTTGCCTGTAATTTTCTGAAAATGAAGGTTGTTTTTGTGCTTCCCCATAAAGCAATTTGAAAAAATGATTTCCAGAGGGATTGAAAATTATTGCTGCACGCGGAACGAATGTAAAGCCGTGGTTATTAGGTTTATAGGTGGCTTCTATATTCACTCTATCCGCCAGATTATCGGGCGATCGATTATCAGTCGAATCTTCCGTAATAACTCCCCTGGAATAATACATATTATAAGAATCGAGTTTTTCGAGTCGCATTCCTCCAACTAAGCTAAGTCTTTCGGTTGGAGCATAATTCAACTGGCTATAAAAAGCATCTGTAGAGTATGTTTCGCCATCAGGCAAGCCTATTTTTCCATCACCGTAATTCAAACCATAATAACCGAAATCGGAAATCTGAAGGATACTTAAGGTAGTCCGTCTGTAGACACCGGAAATAAGATTTAATTTTTCATTGATATTCCATTGGGTATTCAGATCAAATTCGCAGGAATTAGTACGCTGCATGTCAATTTCATAATAAAACTTACGAAATTCAGAATAATTCAAAATATGTCCATGGCTAAAATAGCTGAATGACGCTGAAATATTAAAATTCTCGCTTAATTTTCTTTTGTAACCCAATAGAAAGTTAGATGCATCGGTACTGAGTTTTGTTCCATTGAGAATACTGGGTAATCCGTCGTACACCCCTTTTACACTCTGATTATAGGATATATCGCAGATGAAACCTTTAAAACCCAGTCGGATATTTCCAAAATACCGTGAATTGCTGAGGTGGTTGTCGGTTTTTGAATTTGGATTCAGTCCAACATATCGGAGCAGTGAGGTATCGCTTGTTAAATCGGTATAAGGGAAAATTGTTCCATTGGTTTTATCGGCTGAAAAGATTACGCTGTAATCGAGGTCTTCGAGCTTATTACTTAGCTTGAGAGTTGTTTTATAGGTCGCCGCCGACCCTCCGGATGCAGTGTAAAGATTTGATTTTGGCTGTTTTAGTTCAGTGGGATCAGTAATGATGTTTATAGCGCCAAAAAAGGCTCCATTTCCATACATAATAGCCATTGGGCCTTTAACAATTTCTATTCTTTCAATGGCTTCAATGGGAACGGTTATTTTTACATCGGGATAATCGGAATACTTATCAGATAGCTGATTTACTCCATTTACCAGAATAGAAATATTTGAAAAGGGACCGTTTTTAAAATAACCACGCACTCCAAAGCTTGAGCTCCCAAGCCAGTAATGGTCTTCGATCTGGTAACACCCTGTAATATGGCTAAGTAATTCGATAAGGGTGGAAAAACCGGAGTTTTCAATATCTTTTTTACTCAGAATCACCATACTTGCAGGCACTTGTTCAATACTTGCCTCGTGTTTATCGGCAGTGATAACTTTCAGGTTTATTAATTCATCGAGGGAGTAAAAGTCGATAAGGCTTTGCTTGAAAGTATCTGTCTGAGCTGAGACAAGGGATGAAAGAATCAACAGGAATGATACAAGTAGTATATTCAATTTCGCTATTCTATATACCATGATTCTTGTAAGCATATACAGCATTTAAAGTTCGGGTAATTTAGGCAATTTTCATTTAGACTTTATACATTATTACTTTTTAGTGAGTAATGGTAATCAAAAATAATGTTTACTATCAACTATGTAATCAGAAAAAGTTTAAAAATAGATGTAATTGAAGTTAGTTTTGAAAGTAAGACTTTCTTTTCGCATTGCCTCACCTTATTGTTTACTCATCCCTCATGAAAACTCCTGATCCGGAAAGAAAATATAAAAGACAGTTCCCTTATCTATTTCGCTTTCGACCCAAATACGACCATTATGCTTATTGACAAAATCCTTTGAAAGGTTCAAACCTAAGCCTGAACCTTTTTCACCCAAGGTGCCTCTGGTTGTTTGTAAATTGGAAAAATCCCACAGTTTATTGATCGCCTCTTCTGACATGCCTATTCCATTATCTTTTACCTCAATCACAACACCTGAATCTGCTTTATTTGCAGAAATTTCTATTTCCCCTCCTTGTTTAGTAAATTTTATTGCATTGGAAATCAGGTTCCTAATAATTGCCTTCAACATATTCAAATCTGCCAGGATAAATAAGTTATCTGTGGATTTAAGAGTAATATTAATATCTTTTACTACGGCATTTGTTTTATGAACTTCAATAATAGCCGGCAGAATTTTACTTAGATTTAATTTGTATGGCTCAAAGGAAGTTTTTCCGGATTGTGCGGTTGCCCAAAACAAAACATCTTCCAATAATTGGTAGGTATTCTGAGCTGAATTTTGAATTATTGTAAGCTGATTTTCAATGGTTTTATTATCGTAGGTATAAACATTGCTTTTAAGCAAATCAAGATAGCCAAGGATAGCGTTAAAGGGACTTCTTAAATCATGAGCAAGTATTGATATAAACTGGTCTTTATCGGCATTCAGCTGCATTAGCTTTTTTTCACTTTCTTCAACTTTAATCCTTTCTAAAGTATAGTGCTTATGCAAATATTTTATTATTAAAAAGATGAAAACTGAAGCATAAATTAAGGAAATTGCGGCATCTAACCATCGCTCTTTTTCTGTGGGAAAACTGGTAATCATGTCTGGTCTGAAAAACTGTATCAGATAAACGAATAAGGTGACCGAAAGAAATACTAATAAAACATAAATTTTAGTTGAATCTGAAACAGCTACAAGTGATAATATTAAAACTACAAGTGCAAAAAGGATATTTGATCCGTTAAGCCCGCCGTTTGAAAGCCAGATTATAGATACTCCAATAAAGGATAAACCAATAGTTGGTTTAACAAATGGTTTGAATATTTTTTTAAAGCGCATGAAATAGTAAAGCACTAAAAGCATGACCGACAATAGAATTGGAATCACAACCGCAGTAACTGAGGTTGTAAGTAACAGGTTGATAATGGAACCGGTAATACTGGTTATTATTCCCACAATTATTGCAGATAAAATCAGTCTGTCTTCCAGACTAAAATCCTCATTGTCAGCAATGATGTAACTAAATAAACTTTTTATTTTTTTCTTCATACTTATATAATATCCAGAGGGATTTTTTTAAAAACTTTTCAAATAAAACGAAACCACATTATTCATCAAACCCGGGGCGTACAAATAATCTCGCATTCGGGAAAACAATTTCTGTTTGTTTTCTGAGGGATGACAAATCAATAAGTATTTTTAATACCTCATCTTCCAATGCCGGTAAGGCATTCATAATAACAGTCCATGAAGCAATCAGTCTGTCGATGGCTATAAGTGCAATTTTTGCAGAACCATCGGCATCAAAATGTTCGGAAATAATATCCTCATTCCGCAAGCCCGATAATGCCCTGGCGATTTTTGCAGGAGTAAAAAATATATACCAGTTAATGACTTCAACTGCATCATTGATATCAAATTCTTTTTTATCCTTTTTATTAAAGGTCTGACGGGCATCTGCATGTTTGATATTCTCGCTATTTTGTTCGAGCCACTCGTGCATTTCGGAAGTAATTTTTCCGGCCATCAGTAAAAGGGAATGTTTTTCGGTGTCAAAATCCGGAGTGTTGGATACTATTTCCAAATCTGGCGGATGAATTCCCATTTTTACCATTATTTCATCCAGCATTAAACTGGTGGCTTCAAAAACATTCTGCAGGTAATCCCAGATTTCAGGCCCATCAGCTGGTGGCGCATCTTTTTCGAATGAATAATTCATACATCGTGATGTGAAAGAACATCTTTCGCACCAGCGATCACAGTAATTATAAATACCGGAGATAAAACGTTCATCCTCTGACAATTGTTGCAATTTGTCTTTCATCTCGGAAGGAGTGCGCATAATACCTGTTAAAATTCGATTTGAAATTATGAAGATTTTCAGAGAAAATGATACAAATATTCGAAATCAGGTAAAAATACGCTTGATAAAAAGTTGATTTGAATTAAAGGTATTGAAGCGGAAATAAAACCTATAAAACTCCTACTTAAAAACATACCCAATGCTAATACGAAGGCGACTGTATGCCTCTGTTCTGTCGCGTTCAACTATCCAAGCCTGCAAGGGAATAAGATGATAATTCAATTGCTGGTAATGATATGCGAAAGTGAGCAAAAAAGATGTTTTATTGCTGATGATCTTTTCGAATCCTACACCAAAAGAATAATGAAGTCCGCCGACAGGGATGTACCGGTATTCCCAGTCAGATACCCTGTCTTCTGCAGGAATAGTGTATCCTGTTCTAAGAAATAAAACTGGTGATACTATCCTATCGCTTGTTCTCAGTCTGATTGATGCGGAAACCGGTATCTCCATCCAGTTATAAAACTCGATACCAATTTCAGTTCCAATTGCCAAAAAGGGATTTGGACGGTAGGCTATTTGCGCATTCAATCCAGGGATTACAGCATTTCCCACGGCATTTACACCCGAACGCATCAGCAACTCCCCCTGAAGTCCGAATTCAAATCCCGGTTTACTAAACTGCATCAACTTATAATCGAAAGCTTTTTCGTGACGAACTGAATCAACTTCGCTTTTACTAAAAACCCAAACATCTCCTGAATGGTTAAGAATTCTAACGATTTGTGAAGAGCTGTCAGTCAGCAGCGTACCACGAATTATGCTTCCTGTTTTGAGATAAACCACATCTTCCTTTGACTGGGCAGAGAGCGGGGATGAAAACATGAAATTTACAACAGATAAGAAAACCAAAAGTGGCAACAACCGGCCTATTGACAATAGTATTTTCATTTCAATTCTTTAAATAAATTAACATAACTATTCTGTTAAAAACTAATTATTGGGTATTAAATCTCACTATCAATATACTAGTTTTAAAATTAGGGTTGACAATAAAACGCACATTTCTAAATAAGGATGCATATATAAATGAAACGGTTGCGTTTATATAAATTCTGACGCAACCATTTGCGCTCTGGATTCATCTTAGTGAAAACATCTTAAAATTATCCTTCCTCAAAAAATAAAATCCCATGAAAAACTTAAAAAATCTTTTATTAATTGCCTTACTAGCGCTTATATTTGGCGGCTGTCAGGAAACAATTACCGATAAGTACTTAGTAAATGTTCCTGTTTATATGGATCGTGCCGAATTTAAAAAGTCTGTGAAAGTCAGCGCAGCAGAGGATATCTTGCAGCCGGGGAAAATGTATTTTAAAGATAATACCATTTTTATTAATGAGACTCTCAAGGGAATTCATGTAATTGACAACACAAATCCTTCTGCGCCTGTGTTTGTTGCTTTTATAGAAATTCCCGGAAACGTTGATATGGCAATAAAAGACAGCATTCTTTATGCCGACAGTTTTGAAGACTTGGTAGCTCTTGACATTTCCGATATTCATAATATTTTTGAGGTTGGTCGTATCGATAGTATTTTCCCCTATACCCTTCCTCCGCTTATGCAGGAAAACAGGCTTGGATTTGGACGTGTTGATGTGAGCAAAGGAATTGTTGTGGGTTGGGAAACAAAGGAAGTTGAAGAAGACATGGGTACTTTGCAAAATAATTTCAGGTTTT
The DNA here is from genome assembly GCA_038316435.1 of Bacteroidales bacterium. Classification (GTDB taxonomy): domain Bacteria; phylum Bacteroidota; class Bacteroidia; order Bacteroidales; genus JACJXF01. Next base: position 13,639 of record JBBQAQ010000037.1, read on the forward strand.
TCAACCGTTGGGAAACTTTTGATGCAGATATGAATTTCAACAAAACCAGTACTACCGGAGGCGCTTCGAACTCAATGTCGGTTGGCGTTGGTGGTTCCATGGCACGGTTTTCCATTTATAGTGATTTTCTTTACACAGTGGATAGCTATCGGCTAAAAACCTTTGATATCGGCGATCTTACGCATCCACTACTTATTTCTGACAACAGCATCGGTTGGGGAATTGAAACAGTGTTCCAGTATCAGAACAAGTTGTTTTTTGGCACTCAGACCGGAATGTTGATTTATTCATTAAGTAATCCACAGTCACCGGTTTATGTCTCCACATATAATCATTTAAAAAGTTGCGATCCGGTAGTTGTTGAAGGCAATTACGCCTATGTTACGCTAAGATCCGGAAATTTGTGCGGAGAGGCCACAAGTATGTTGGAAGTGATAAACGTAAGCGATTTTACAAATCCGAAATGGGAAGAATCGTATCCCATGCAGGAGCCATACGGACTAGGTATTGATAATAAAACTCTGTTTGTTTGTGATGGAGAGGCCGGATTAAAAGTTTACAATGCTGAAGACCCTAAAAACCTGATAAAAATTGCCAGTTTTGCAGATGTAAATGCTTTCGATGTGATCCCTTTTAACGGGATATTGATGATGATCGGAAAAGAAGGTCTTTACCAGTATGATTATTCAGGTCCAGCAAACATGAATCTTCTGAGTTACATTCCTATTGTTAGTCAGGGGAATTAGAGTGTTAAAGTCTTTTTTGTTTTTGGCTTAAGCAACAGCAATGCTTCCTGAAGGGTTATATCTCCCACCCCTTTCTATATTCCCTCACAAGGAATCTGTTTGCTTCGGGATTATTGGTGATTTTCATGGAGGTTGAGTCATATTCCACTTTTTTGCCGGCTCTGAGGGCAACTGCACCAAGAAGGATGGTTTCAGTTACCGGTCCCGCATAGATGAAACTTCCGGGTGATTGTGTTTTGGTTTTAAAGGCATTGATCCATACATCGTTGGTGCGTTGGCCGTATGCTTCAGGGGTTTGTTCCACTGCCACAGCAAGTTTGTTTTCAGGATAGAGTTTTGGTTCTTCTCCCCTGAAACCGCCTATGATTACGCCCTTTTCTCCCACAAACATCATTCCTTCGGCATCGAGTGATTTACCAATAGCGTTTAGTTCATCAGGAGTGTTTGGTTTCATACCGCCGTCGTACCAGAACAGATCAAAGGGCGGCATTTTTGGCTGGGCAGCGAATTTGAAACGAATACTGCACGACAAAGGAAATGCAACGTTATTCTGTATTTTGTATGATACGTTATCCTTAACTGCACAGGTGGTAGTTGCATTCGCTTCTGCGCTGATTGCCGGGGCATTTATACCAAAGGCCAGGAATAACGGGAAGAGACTGTAATGTCCCATGTCGGCAATGCTGCCTGCTCCAAAGTCGTACCAGCCGCGAAAAACAGCGTGAGTAAAGTTCGGATGGTAAGCACGTTGCGGAACCGGACCCAGCCACAATTCCCAGTTAAAATCTTTTGGGACGGGTACTGTTTCTGTGGGGTTAGACTGCCATTGTGGCCATACCGGTCGGTTCGACCAATTATGAATTTCTTTAAGTCGGCCGATATATCCTGCATCGATCCATGATTTTATCACATCATAATCAGGGCGTTGACTCCAAGCCAGCAAATGCGTGCTGATACCCGGTTTACGAGCCATATCGATAGTGAGTTTTGCCTCATGCATACGGTTTGCAATGGGTTTGTGCGTTACCACATGTTTTCCTTTTTTAATGGAAGCAACAGCGATAGCAGCATGAAGATGATCGGGTGTCATAATTTTTATTGCATTCAGATCGCTTTCTTTCTCAAGCAACTCACGAAAGTCTTCATAGGCCGAACATCCCTTGAAATTCCCTGAATCTGAGGATTTTCCATAGTATTTCTGCACCATCTCCTGTGCCACATCGCGACCTCCGGGAATACCTTTAATTCCTTCACCCCATGACTTTTCGCCCGTTGTTCTGCGCATGGTATCGCGGATATCGTTCAATGACCAGTCGACGTAATCGGTGCTGTATTTGTTTGGATCACAAACAGAAACAATCTGAATAGCAGGATTTGCAAGCAGTGTAGCAAGTTCTCTCAAACCTTGCGTGCCACAGCCTATATATCCCATTGTAATTTTATCAGATGGAGCCACATAACCGGGTCCGCCGAGCACGTGACGGGGAACTATTGTAAATGCGAGTGAAGCAGCGGCAGTAGTTCCCAGAAATTGGCGGCGATTGATTTTGTTGTTTGAAGACATATTTTATTTTTTTGAATTGTTTACTAATTGATTCGTACTAAAACGTAAAAAATAACGTGACTATTTTCGACAACATTCCAGTTCTTATATACTTTTTAGAAAATTTGCGCTTTCTTTAAAGGTATTCATTTCCATCTCCACAAAAACATTCTGCACTCCACAGATTTTAGCGCTTGCAAATAATTCTTTCCAATCAACTGCACCTTGTCCAATAGGTACTTGCTTATCTGTTTTAGCTGACCAATCGGCAAGATGTGCTGAAAGAAATCTCCCGGGATATTTGCTAAAATAATCTGATGCTTTGTATCCGATATTAATGACGGCAACCTGAAACTGCATCTTAATGTATTCGGGATCGAAATGTTCCATCAGTGTGTCGTAGATTAGTGTTCCATCAATTTTTTCGAATTCCATGTGGTGGTTATGGAAGACCATTTGCAAACCGGCTTTTTTGGTTTTTTCGCCAATCTTATTCAGTTCTTCGGCGCTTTTCTGCCAATCGGCAAGACTTGCATCTTTTGGAAGCCAGAAGCTTGCCAGTACCATCTGAGTCTGACCCGATTCCAGTGCGAACTCAATACGTTCATCGAGACTTTCTCTTAATTCGCCAAGTCCATAATGCGAGCTGTGGCACACGAGTCCTGCATCGTTGATAATCTGCTTCATCTCTTTTGCTTTCATCTTCATCAGAGGTCCGAAGCCGGAGGACTCATATCCCGGAGGAGAACACATTTCGCAACTTTGGTAGCCTAAGCCAGCCATCATTTTGAGAGTGCCGGAAAAATCTTTAATGAGCATGTCTTTAATGGTCCATACCTGAAAGCCGATAGGCATTCCCAGTGATGCGGGAAATAAGGCTGCCTGAAGGTTTAGAGGGAATTGTGAGGCGATAAGAGCTGTGCCCAGACTGATTGCGCTTTTACCGAGGAATTGGCGACGTGAAATGGAGTTCATGTAAGTTAGTTTAGAAGTTTTGAGGACAATGCACTTATTACAAATATATACGAAACTTGAATAAAAACCTATAGAATTTTACCTCTTTTGGGGTTGGAGTTTCTTTACCCAAACCCCATAACCGTTGCCCATGGATGAAGTGATCTGCTCTTTCAGGGCGAGGTTGAAGCGAGATGTCCTTTCAGTGCGGGTTGAAGTGAGATGTCCTTTTAGGGCGGGGGGAATATGCTTATTTACTTAATAGGTCGTTAGAATTTGATGGCAGTTTGGGTTTTCTGAGTTTGACCGCAAGTAATCAGTCATTTCTGAGAATAGTGGCGGGGTTTCCTTTTATGGCGCTTTTTGAGGGAAAATATATCCAGATAAAACCGCTTAATAACAGAAGGATAAGTATTAATATTAGAGGGAGTATCTGTGTGTTAAATCCGGGCGAAAACAGTGAGGGTATTATGGAGATAAACGCAGCAACAATACCACATCCCATCCCGCTGAAAAACAGGAAAAAGTTCTCTGTCATGATTAAACTGAGGATTTGTTTGTCTCTGAAACCCAGTGCTGAAAGTAAAGCAAACTCCTGCTTGCGCTCCAAAATATTACGGAATAGTACAATTGCCATTCCCAAAGTGCCGATCAATAAACCAAGTCCGCCAAGAATCATAAATACACTGAGATAGGTGTTTTCAACAGAATTGAAAGTTGCAAGTCGCAGTGAGGCTCGTGTGATTTCGATTCCATAGTCTGTGAAACTCTTATTCATCAGTTCGGCGATGCCTAAATCATCAATTGCAGGAGCATCGATAAGCATTACACTGCTTCCACCCGATGAAGGAAAATGGTACAAAAACAATGAATCATCAATGAGCAAACTTCCCTGAAATATAGAATTTTCAAGTCCGCCGGCGAGTACAAGGTAAATTTTCTCACCGCGTTCATTCAGGTATTGGAGGGTGTCGCCCAAGGATTTTTTAAGCCCGTACTGAATAACCGACTGATCCGCAAAAGCAGGAATGATGTTAGTTGCAGAGGTATTTTTAAGCTGTTGCCAAGGCTGATTTTTTGTTTTCTTATCCAATAAAGAGATAAACGAAAAGGCGCCTCTTTTAGCAAAAACTTCCGACCGGATACCAAGGATGCGTGGTCTTACCACCATGTTCAGGTTCAGGCAACTGGCATCATCTCCCGCGAGACTATGAAATTGCTCGAAATGCGTAGATTTATATTGTGAGGTATCTGCAAGTAGATATTTCAGTCGCATTTTAGGATCATTCAGGTCTGCCGGAATGGGAAGACTTGTTTCAGCCCAGTATTCATAGGCACCACTGCCGGATTCTTTTCTGTTTTCCTCGCCATGATAGGTTTTTCGATATGAACCGGTTAGTATAATGCTGTAAACGCCTATTGCCAGAAGCAAAACCACACTCAGACTTCTTTTCTTGTTGCGACCTGCATTTTTCAGCGCAAGGATTCCAATTCCAGAACCGGAATAGTTAGCTTTTCCTTGCATTATTGCAAGAAACCAGGATACTCCAATTACTGATCCCAAAAGAAACAGCGCTCCTGCTGTAAGGAAAAGAGCAGGATTCTCATAAGCTCCAGAAAACAGCGAATACAGACTTAATAGCAAAGAAATACTTAATGATGATATTGAAATGATCTTATTTCGAATGGGAAAAATATTTTGATTTTCTGAAGAATTTCTGCTGTTTCCCTTTAAAAGTACGGCAACCTGAACGTTCAAGTTTTTACGTGAAATCATGAATATGCTCAGAAATGCCATCATAAAACCTATTCCAGCGCCGGTTGCAAGACTTTCAAAACGCAAATGAACGCTGAGAACACTGGTCTGCACGGCTCCCTGCCAAACGGTATTCAGAGCTTTTATCAGGATAAAGTTGTAAGCTATGCCACCAAGTGCTCCGAAAAGACTTCCAAAAAACACAATAACAAACGACTCAGCAATGCGGATTCTAAGGATTAATGCCGGGGCAAGCCCTAGTCCGGAAAGTAATGCAGTTTCGGTTGATCTTGAGGCTGTGTTTAAAGAGAAAATCAAAACGATCAACAAAATCCCAGATGCGATAATAAAAAAGCTAAGACCTAAAAAAAGTTGTCCGAAATCTACTCCGTTGCCCGATGATACCAATCCCTCTGAATAAACCGGAAGCACCCGCATTCCAAGTTGCTCGGGGCGTACAGAATGCATGAGGGTATTCAGCAGAGTTTCGGGATGTATAGATTCTCTGGAGAATCGAATGGAAGTATAATTTCCAAAGGGATTTTCCCACATCTGCAAGCCGTCAGGTAAGGCTATCAGGGCTTTTGGATTTCCACGGTACTTATTCCAGTATTCCTCATCTTTATCACGAATTCGTTTGAGGTCGATGGGTACACCTGTGTTCCAGTTGCGGCAACTGCCAGCCTCAGAAAGTCCAGGAAAATCGGGCATTAAAGTGCTATCGGAATAACTTCCAATGTTTGGAATAATTGATACAACCTTGAATTTGGCAGATTTTTCAATGAGTTTTCTCAGCGAACCAATTACGAAATAATCCATACTCAGCGAATCGCCTGCTTTTACATTGAGATCATCAGCCAGCCAATCATTGATGATCACTTCTCCCCGCTTCATAGGAACAATGGATTCGGGCAAAGCCGATACAAACGAATAAGGCGTAGAATCAGCTTTTGAGCGAAAGGTATTAACAAGATAGCTTAAAATGTTATGATGCGGAATATTAAGTTTCTCAATCTCATTGCTCACAGGGACATCGATAAAAACCCTGTTTGAAACCAGTTCAAATTTCCCAGTATCCGGAAGATCTTTCAGTTCTATGCCGGCATCAATTGGCCTCCAAATGCTTGCGAACGTGTCACTTATTCTCAGGGAAGTCAATTCCTGGTTACTGTTTTCGCCTATCAATATAATATTGCAAAGGCTCGTCAGTTCCAGTTTCCATGAAAGATTTTCTCTATTTATAAAAACTGTGAACGGTGCTACCTGATTGCTTTTCAGACTAAACCGTCCAAGGTTTTTATCATTTGCAATCTCTTTTATTGTAAGCCTAAACGCTACCGAGGGTCGGTTTTCGGGGGAGAAAGGTGCGTTGAGAGGAATCAGACTGGCCTTTTCGACTCTAAGAAGTAGAGCATCTCCGATTTTAAGTCCCAATTCGGTAGCAGTATTTTCGCTTATTACTGCTTCGTCTATACCCGGAGAAAATATTTTTTCGGGGGAGAAATTCCAAAAGCTGCTATCGACTCCAAGGACTTGAACGCGGTTAATCCGCTGCTGACTTTCCTGATTTATTGCTATCCCCTGAAGCATAAGAATCGCTGATGCCGGCGCTTCCAGAGCAGAGGAAAGTTCAGTGGCAAGTTCTGACCTTACGAACCTTCCTCCGGTTGACAGGCTATAACGAATGCTCCCCAAACGTGTTTCCGCGAGATTTTGAAGACTATATTTTACCGAATCACCAATTATCAAGGCTCCGGTCAGAACAGCAGTAGCCACCAACGTTCCAGCAAAAAGTGCGAGATGCTGCCTTCTGAAAAATATCAGACTCCGGAGTATAAATTTCAGGATAGTCATTTTACTTCAGGGAGTAATGTTCCGTTCTGCAGTCGGAATCTGGTTTGCATTCTTCCGGCAAGTTCTTCTGAATGAGTAACCACCACTAATCCAATGTTGAAGTTTTTGCTTATATCGGAGAACAGATTGGCCATTCGGTTAGCTGATTCGAAATCCAGCGAGCCTGTGGGTTCGTCGGCCAGAATTAACTCAGGTTCATTGATAAGGGCACGTACCACGGCTGCACGCTGACATTCGCCTACAGACAGCTGACTGGGATGCCGGCTGGATTTGTCGGCCAATCCAACGTGAGCAAGTAGTTCCATGCCACGATGCATGGACAGTTTTCTTTTTGTTTTGTCTTTTTCGGGGATCACCGGAACAAGGACATTTTCAATAAGATTCAGCTGAGGCAAAAGGTAATGAAGTTGAAATACAAAACCGATATGTTTATTACGTATTTGAGCCATTTCATCCTTGGTACAGACGGTAGTTTCAATCCCCTGAAACAAAACTTTACCTGAATCTGGTGAATCCAGTAAGCCCAGAATGTTAAGTAAAGTGCTTTTCCCCGAGCCAGAAGGACCTGTTATCGCTGTTGATGTACCTGCAAATACAGAAAAACTGAGGTCTTCCAGAATATGCCGGGCAAGACCGTTGTTTTGGTAGGATTTGACAATACCGGTAAGTTCAGCTATAGGGATATTGCTCATGGAAGATGTTTTTTTCTGAATCAAAGTTAATAGAAAAGCACTGATATTGTGAATCTTTTGTTTTAGGAGTTGCCTTTGTGAAATTGCTATTAATCATTGCATATCAAAGGTATACAAAACTTATCTCGACCGGGCTCCTATCCTTTACCGTAACATCTGCTCATAAATACCAATCATTTTTTCGGTCAGAACCCGGTTATTAAAATGATTTTCTACGGATGCCCTGCCATTCTTGCCCATTTGAACAAGCTGTTCCGGGTTTCCCAGCATTTTTGCCAAAGCCAATGCGAGAGTTTTTCCATCATTTGGACTGTAGGTAATTCCGCCGGAAGTACGTTCAATAATTTCAGGAAAAGCGCCCAGGGCAGGCTGTACCAGAGGTATTCCGGATGAAAGTGCCTCCATCTGGTATAATCCAAATGCTTCACCTGCCAGAACAGGCACTGACATGAGAGAAAGTCCATCGAAAAATGTTGATAGCATTTCAGGTCTGAATTCGTGCAAAATTTCCAAATCATGCAGAATTCCTTTTTTCTTTAGCTTTTTGGTTTGTTGATGCAGAAAACGCTTATCATCCCCTGTCATCCCGCCTGTGAGACGAAGTCGGGCATGTGAAAATTCAGGCATAGATTTAAGCTCAATAAATGCATCGATGAGAACTGCAAGTCCGTTTTCCTCGCACATACGCGACAAAAATCCAATTGTGGGAGGATTCAGAGAAGGAGTAAAAACTTTATAATTTGAGGGATCAACTCCGATATGCACCGTATGAACTTTCGCTGTGGGGAGTTTCATCTTCTTCTTCATTACCTCGGTATAGAAATTGCTCACCGAGATGAAAGCATCGACGTGGCGGGCATTATCTGACATTAATTTCCATACTTTCTCTCTGTATGAAGGTTTCATGACATCAACCCAAACGTCTTCATCCTGCAATGAACACACTACTTTTGCTTTCAGTTCATTTTTAAGTTTTTCAGCCAATCCCAGGAGAAGTGCATTTGAAAGATGAACAATATCAGGCTTTTCGTGATGTTTGAGATAATCGATCAACTGCTGTAATTCTTCCTTTTGAAACCCATCACTTCCCATTAGCATTGACATGGTCATTTCTTCAAGGCCAGTTGCTCTTGTTGAGCCGGCTTTTGATGCGGCAAAGCGGAGTATCGGCCCTGAATCGAGCAAATGCTCCATCCACTGAGGCATGTGTCTGAAAAGCTTATAATTCTGTTTGAGGTATATATTTACAGCTCCATAAAACACGGGAGTATCTGTCTGGATTGGGTTTCCGGCGCTAGTTAGTGGGAGATAAATAGGCAAGGTGACTGATTCATGGCCGGACGACTGGAGAGTTTTAACCAGCACGCTGTCGCGCAAACAGTTACCGCAATAGAACGTTCCGCCAAAACCAGGGACGATATTAACTATTTTCATTTGTAAGATTCATTTGGTTTTCCAACATATCCTGAATTTTTTAACTAAATGGATATATGCACTTTGCATTACAGATTGTATTTCAAAATTGATTATTTTTTTCTTAAAATCCATATATCCTGAGGCAGCCATTTACCCGATTCAGGTTTATTCTCAATATGCTCCAGAACCTCAAGGTTTTCAAAAAGATTAAGCATAAATCCTTTGGGATGAAAAGCAGAATAGGTTCTATGTCCTTCCTTGACGTTCCCCCTGACAATCAATTCATTAGCATTATACTTTGTTAGTTCAGATTCCGTTAGCTTAACCTTAAAATTGTCCCCCTGAGTTGTAAGAAACATTATGCCATTGGGTTTAAGAATTCTATAAAGTTCATTATACCATTCGTAATGAAGCTGTTCCGATAAATGAGTAAAAATTGATATCCCATAAATCACGTCAAAGAAATTATCTGAATAAACCAATTTAGCGTCAAGAGCGTTCAGATTAAAACTAATATTCTTTAAGTTTTTAGAGCACCAATCGATTGATTTCTTATTGTAATCGGTGCCGAAAAATTCACAATTATTGCCAATCACTTCGGGTAAATGTCGGATAACCCTCCCCGGACCACAACCCCAGTCGAGTATTTTTTTATTCTTTAATTCAATGTATTTCTCAAAATAATTCTTCAACCATTTCGCAGTATCGATGCTATCGGTATAGTATTTCTGATAATTTATTTGAAAGGATTCATAAAGAAGGTAATCGGGAGGAAGTTTGATGTTGGGGTTCTTTGATTTAAACTCTTTATTTATTCTCCTATTCTGAAATCTCTGAATATAATACCGGAGGATATCAGTAAAATGCATTAGTCCGAATTTTCTAAGTGCGAGAGAGATTTGACCTTTATTCATAAGTACAATAATTATTTAAAGGGACGATAAAATCTTAATTACAAGGACATTCCTGTCCACCAGCAAAATTACTTTAATAATTTGAAAGCAAAAACACTCCCATCATCTGCCACAACCACAAGCATGCTTCCTGAAACAGCAGGTGTGCAGGATGAAGGGCTTCCGAAATCGTACGACCAACTTTCCGTACCTGTGGCAAGATCGAGAAAATAAACTCTGCCGTCGCCTGAGCTAATAACAACGGTTTGCCCTGCTATTACTGGTGATGCAGTGATACTTCCAAGTGTTTTGTGCGTCCATTGTATTTTTCCTGTGGTTTTTTCAAAACAGTACACATATCTGTCCTGCGAGGGCATCACAACATTTTTGCCCGAAACAGCCGGTGATGCAGTGTAGGCTCCAGCGCCTTCTTTTTTCCAGACCACTGATTTTTTAGGAATATCAACGCAGAAAAACTCCCCATCATAATTACCGAAATAGGCATTATTTCCATCCAAACAAGTAGAAGATGCAATATAGGTGACAAGGTTTATTTTCTCGGCAATTCCTGTATTCACATTAACGAGGTGTAATTGCCCGTCGCAGCCACCAAAAACTGCGAGTTTACCATCTGTAGCAGGAGAACCATTAATATAGTTTTCGGAGGTGTATTTCCATGAAAGCTTGCCATTTGAAGCATTCAGGGCATAAAGGGAATAGTCGTAACTGCCGGTTAGAATTTTTTTCTCTTTGGAGATAACCAGGTTAGAGGCTCCGGATATCTGTCCTTCAGTGGTAAATTTCCATTTCATCGTACCGGATTTTGCATCCACAGCATAAATAATTCCTTCAAGTGTGCCGAAAAACAAGGTGTTGTCAACATACAAAGGCGCTGCTTCAATAGAATTTCCTGCATTAAATTTCCACAATAGTTTTCCGTCGAAACTAATGGCGTATAAAAAACCATCATTACAACCTATAAAAATTCCTTCCTTACCTATTACGGGGGATGATTTAGTACCATCACCCATTTTGTAAACCCAGGTCATTTTGGGTGATTTTGGAAGCTGCACAACTGCAACGCCTGTTAGGGCTGGATTACCGCGAAAAGATGGCCAGAGCGGATCGGACTGGCAAATCGCTGAAACGCTTAATGCAAGAAGAAAAAGAGTGAATATCTGGGTTTTAAGGTTCATGTGATTTTCTGAAACATATTTTTCTATTTCTTAGAAAGTGCACCCGTCGGACAATACTCACTACATTTCTGAGCGGTATGAGTAAGTCCTTCTTTCATTGTTTCACGAAAAGGCACATTCATTCTGACATCAAATCCCCTGCCAAAAAATGACAAGCCAGTTGGTTCCTTTTCCTTCAGCGTAATATCGATACACAAGCCACATCGAATGCACTTTTCAGGTTCATAAACCAAAGTCGCATGCTGATCAAATTTCAACATTGAATTTCGCTGTGCAATTAGGTATTTCCTGCGGTCTACCTTATATTCATCAGAGTAATTCCGAAGTTTGCAGCTGTCTATTTTCCGGCAATCGCAATGCAGGCACCTTGCTGCCTCTTTTAGTATCATTTCGGTACTGAATCCATACACCGCATCTACTGGCTCGTACCGACTATCTCTAACAGATTCTTTCAGATACTCTTCAAACTCTTCTGGGAAGAGCTTGTCAAATCGAGAATTGAACTTGCGTTCAGTTTTCGAGGCATGAATCCCCTTAAGAAAAAGAACTGCCGACATTGCTGCCATTCTGCCTTGTGCAGCAGCCCTGACCGCCATTTTTTGTGATCTCAAAATGCTTCCGCAAGCAAAAACTCCCAGAACGGAGGTTGCCATGCTTCCTTCTCCGACAGTCACCCCTGTTTTTCCGGTTTCCACCGATTTAAGAAAAAAACCATCACTTCCAACTTCACCCGTAGCAAGAATAACCGCTTCAAATTCTTTTTGTATTTCGTTGCTGAACTTGTCTTCTGTAACTGTGTAATTGAGCCTGAATTCCCCTCCCATTGACTCAATCAGCTTAACTTCTGCATCAAGCACATTTCGGGGGAGCGCATCTTCGTTAATGCTATAGCGAAGGGCACCTCCGGCAAGTTCGTTCCTGTCGAACAAGGTGCAGGAAATTCCGTCCTTCAAAAGATAAAACGCAGATGAAAGTCCTGCAGGACCTGTTCCAATTATGGCAACTTTTTTAGAATTTCCAGAAGCAATATCCACAGTTTTTTTAATCTGCAACAAATGACCTTCCGCAGCGCTTGCCCGTTTTAACAGGCAGATTGATACAGGTTCATCGATTTGTTTGCGACGGCAGGCTTTTTCACAAGGAGCAGGACAGATATATCCCAGAATATAAGGTATTGCGATGGTTTCCCTTACAACTTCAAGAGCTTCTTTAAATTTTCCTTCAGCCAGAAGACGGTTCATTACTGGGATATCCATATTAGCTGGACAGGCCAGACTACAAGGTGCTTCGCAATCTCCAACATGATCGCTCATCAGCAATTCGAGTGCTTCTTTTCTGGATTGGATTACATCCTCATCATTTGTGACAATATCCATTCCCTCTGTAATATTGAGTGCACAGGATGGAAAAAGATTTCCTGTTTTGCGGTCTTTAACCATACAAACCATGCATGACGGGTGGTTTGAATATCCCCTGAGATAACACATCGAAGGAACAGTGATACCGGCCGATTTAGCAGCTTCAAGTACGCTGGTACCTTCAGGGATTGAGAGATTTATGTTATCAATTTTTAAATTAATCATCTTAGCTTGTAATTACTGCGTTTACAGGGCACACCTGTCGGCAAATATCGCATTTAATGCACTTTTCCTGTTCCACAATATGGAGTTCGTATGGTTTTAGCTCAATTGCTCCTGTTGGACAACGTTGCGAGCATTTGGTACAGCCAATGCAATCGGTTGTGATAGAATACTTCACCATGTTTTTGCATTTGCCGGTCGGACAAACTCCATTGATATGCGAAATATACTCGTCACGGAAATAGCGCAAGGTTGATAGCACGGGGTTTGGCGCTGTTTTACCTAATCCGCAGATGCTTCCTTTCTTTGTTTGCAAGGCCAGTTCTTCCAGAAGTAACAGATCATCGGCAGTTCCTGTGCCACTGGTTATTTTGTTGAGAATTTCAAGCATTCTCCGGGTTCCCACACGACAAAACGTGCAACGACCGCATGATTGATTTTGGGTGAATGAAAGGAAATACCTAGCAATATCTACCATGCAATCGGTTTCATCAAGAACAATAAGTCCTCCGGAACCCATCATTGCACCTGCATTTGTGAGGGAGATGTAATCAATGGTAGTGTCCGACATCGAAGCAGGAATGCACCCTCCGGATGGTCCGCCGATTTGAATAGCTTTAAACTTTTTGTTATCGGGAACTCCGCCTCCAATATCCTCAACAATAGTGTGAATACTGATTCCCATTGGCACTTCGATGAGTCCGCCTCTTTTAATTTTTCCGGCAAGGGCAAAAACTTTTGTTCCTTTGCTGTTTTCGGTACCCAATTTATTGAATTCTTCTGCTCCGTGAAGAATAATCCATGGAACCAGAGAAAATGTTTCTACATTGTTGATCAGGGTTGGCTTCTGCCATAATCCTTTTTCAGCGGGATAGGGAGGCCGCATCACAGGAAGTCCACGTTTCCCTTCCACAGAAGCAATTAGCGCTGTTTCCTCACCGCAAACGAAGGCTCCTGCTCCCTCGAAAATCCGAAGTGAGAAAGAGAAATTGCTATCAAAAATATTTTTGCCGATTAAACCTTCATTTTCGCAGATAGTAATGGCTTCCCTGATTCGCTTTACTGCCAAGGGATATTCAGCACGTATATACATCAGTCCTTCATCAGAACCAGTTGCATAGGCTGCAATGAGCATTCCTTCTATAATGCGGAAGGGATATGATTCCAGCAACATACGATCCATGAACGCACCCGGATCGCCTTCATCGCCGTTGCAAATCACATATTTTTTTTCAGATACAGAATCGTGAACAATTTTCCACTTAATTCCTGTTGTAAAGCCCGCTCCTCCACGTCCTCGCAAGCCGCTGTCTTTTATAGTATTGATTACTTCTTCTCTGGATTTACTTCTCAGACACTGCAACAATGCTCTGAATCCGCCTTTGGATTTGTATTCACCAAGATCAGTAGGCCGGATAACACCTCTGTGTTCGGTGGCGATGCTCAGTTGTCCGTTCAAGAATTCTGCAACAGGAGTATCGGGCCGATCGGATGGATAAAGTTTTACGGAACGGGGAATTTCATCTGCTGCCAGCCGATCGAAAAAGGTGTATAAATTCGATTTCAGGCGATTGAGAGCTGAAGTGGATTTAAAATGACTGCTAATAATGCGGTTTACTTCATCTGGTTTTATTTTCGCGTAGAATGCAGGCAGCTCGCCGGGTTTATGGATTTCCATAATTGGAACCTGATTGCAAATCCCCACACAACCTACCTGTTTAACATCAACGTGAATGTTGTTACGGTAGAGGGAATTTTCAAGTTCGATTTTCACTTCAGCGCTTCCACTGGCAACACAGCATGAACCCAGGCCAATGCGTATTTCACCCTGAGATTCTCCACTATTTTTTGCCTTTCCGGAATTTTTATCTGCAAGTCTGTGGCTTCCTGAGAGGAAATCTTCAATGATTTCGGAAACTTTTTCAGATTCAACATGACCGTATGTTTTATCATCGATCTGCACAACAGGTGCCAGAGTGCAACAACCGAGGCAGGCAACTTTTTCGAGAGTAAATAAGCGTTCACGGTCGGTATCCTCCCCTTCTGAAAGCTCCAGCTGACGGCCAAAAGCGTCATACACAAGCATAGCACCCTTTACATGACATGCGGTGCCAATGCACACTTTGATAAGATGTTTTCCAATTGGTTTTAGTCGGAATTGAGAATAAAAACTTGCGATTCCGAAAATGGAAGCCGGAACAATATCCGTTTTCTCCACAACACGTTTGAGGGCTTCTTCGGGAAGATAGTTAAACTCGTACTGAACAGCCTGTAATATTGGTATCACCTTATCAGCCGAGGTACCAAGATTCCCGATGATCAGATCAACAACTTCCTGTATATTTTTTTCCGGTTCGCTCATTACATCATTTCTCTTTTCCATCATTTCCCGATACAATACAGATTTTTTTCTCCCCTGATATAAATTCTTCCATTTGTAAAAGCAGGAGTGCAAGCCGTTTTCTCGCCCAGTTTTGGTTCAGAGAGAATAGTTAGTTCCTTATCTGCCTTTAAAATATGCATCACGCCTGTCCTGTCGAGCAGGTAGACTTTATTTTCCACAATAACTGGTGAAGAATAGATGGAGTTGATAAATTCCTTTTCCCAGTATTTGGTTCCGTTTACAGCATCGTAGCAGACTGCAACGCCGTAGCTGGTAGCCAGAAAAAGATATTTATCAGTTGCCACAGGGCTTGGAATATCCGAAAGGTATTCATCGCTTTCCCAGAGTAGCTCAGGGCTGTCGCCAATTCTAACTGCTGCCAGTTTTGAATAGTCATTTACTGAAAACACAATACCATTTGCATAAGCGGCAGAAGGTCCAACTTCTCCAGCGACGCAATCAATTTTCCATAGCTCCTGTCCGTTGTCGGGATTATAGGAAGCAACATAAGGTTCGGCCGCCAGAATAAGCTCTGTTCTTTGCCCAGTGTTGACAATAATTGGAGACGCCCATGAAATCTTCACCTGACGAGGTGTACTCCAGACTGTCTCTCCGGTTTTAACCGATAGAGCCATTATTCTCGGTTCCACCCTCTGATCCCACTGAATGATCAGCAAATCTTTCCAAATCATTAATGAAGAAGAGTGACCATAATGATTCTGGGGCATTCCGAGGTTTTTCGCCCACAGTTTTTTCCCATCCATTGAAAGGGCTATCAAATCTCCATTTGAAAAGATTGCATATACAGCTTTGCCGTTTGTGGCGGCTGTTGGTGCAGAGTGACCGGTTTCACTTGCTACTTTTGCAACTGTTGAAGGAGAGCCGGGAATATTGTCGACCGGAGTTGTCCAAAGGTTTTTACCTGAATTGATATCGTAACAATAAACTTCGCGTTTTGTGCCGTCTGAACCTGTAAGAAATAAGCTATTTCCCCAGATAACCGGCGAATTATAACCGGCAAGTGGCACGGGAATTTTCCACAATACATTTTCTCCGCTGGCACCATCCCATGAAGTAGGAATATTTTTTTGTGAAATGATACCAAGACCTCCTGGACCTCTGAAATTTGGGAAATTATCGTTTTTGTTGACTACTGTTTTACTTATTGAGACACTACTTTGGGCTGAATCTGAAATTGTGGCCATTTGTTCAGCTACGGCAATTTGTGAGGTTGTATCAATGATTTCGACCGGTTCGGTTTCAGGTACCGAATCATCATTTAACAAACTGTCTGCCGGTTGTGAAATAGCAGACACTTTTTCAAATGTGCTTTGAATTTCTTTTTGAGAGATCCATGCCAGAATCAGCGCCAGTGCAAGAAATGCAGCTCCGGATACTGTGATCCAGAGTCGTGCGTTTTTTTTGGAAATGATTTCGTTCTCCTTATCGTCTTCAGAAAGCATAGGGTCTTTTTTTCGCGACATGCTTAACACCTGAAGGGAAATTATGAGCAGAATCACACCTGATAAAAGCAAAAATCCACCGGTTTTTATTTGCCAGCGGTTGGTGAAATATGCTTTTCGTGCAAGTAGGTCGAGAATGCGGATTTCATCGCGTAGCTTAGTGTCTGTAGGGTTTTCGCTTAGTCGTTCTACCAGACTGTTGATGACTGTCATGTTTACAGGATCAACTTTTTTAATCTGCGCAAAATTAGCAATAAGCAAAATGCAGACAATCCCTGAGAAAATACCAGAAACCCAGGCAATGCGCGTCCAAAGCTGCACATTAACAGGTGTAGCGTTGCGGTGATCGGTGAAAAAGTTTTTTAATAGACTAGCCATTATTATATTTTGTTATCATCAGCTTTTTTTAGCATTTCATTATTTATAACCGGTTGGCCATCAACAAGACTACCGGGCATTACAGGGCAAAAATCGATACATCTTGCACAGCTGAAACAGGTTCCTTTATTTGGAGCATAACCTACATGATGTCTGTAAACTGATAAGCGCACCAGTGTGAGTCCGAAAACCAATCCTAAAAATGCGCCCAACAGGATTCCACCAAGGTGAAACTTTTTCATTAAAAGCTCAGTTTCAGCATAAAACTGGTCAAGATCGTTTCCTGAAGATTTAAAAGTTGTAATTTCCATGGAAGGCGGAAGACCTGGCACTGCAGACTTGTTCAACTCAATTGCCAGACGTATTTTCGGGTTAACTTTTGCCAGTTTTTCGTGAAATGAAGAACCTGCCCACGCACCCAATCCCACGAAAAGAGGAACAATCAGCAAATACATAATATACCGGTTCACGGTTGTACTTCTTCTCTCCATATTCCTCAATGGACTAGGCTTATTGATTGCTCCAAAAGGGCAGGAATTCGTACAGAGTTTACAGTCAATGCAGGTTGTAGGAGTTATGGTAAGATGATTTTTTGAGATACGGCTAATCAGGTTTAGAAGGACTCCATACGGACACAAAAAACGGCAATATGGCCGGGCAATGAATATGCCGATTAGCAGCAACAAACCTCCGATTGCAAGCATCATAAAAGGTCCGCTAAATCGCCAGAATCCGACAAATGGATCGTATCTGCAAATAACAAAATCGGTACCTGTGGCAGCATAAAGCACTGCAAGTCCGAGGTAGAGATACGGAATCAGACCAAGCAGAGATTGCAGCCAAGCTTTCATGCTTACAGGCTTGAAGGCAACAATGTCCTGTATGGCTCCCAACGGACAAACAGCCGCGCAAAATGTACGACCAAAAAACAAAGTGAAGAACAAGGGAATCAGGAAAAAGGCAATGGCAAGTATGGGTATGTGATATTCGGAGTTAAAAAGTCCAAGCGTTACGTTTTGAATTGAGCCAACCGGACAGATACATCCTTCACGGTAAAAACCAAAATAGGCCAGCGAGAATAAAGAAAGCCAGAAAATTCCGTTGCGTGAGCGTTTTTTTATAGCAAGCCAGGAAGCAATGGATAAGGTAGAGATGAGAATCGTGAGATCGAGAATTCCCATATATGAGGAACGTGCTGGGGGTGTGTGGACGGAAGGTTGCTGGTATTTCGATTCGAATTCAGGCTTTGGGAAACGCTGAGCTGAAACAGTAAACGCCATCAAGGAGAGTATTACTATTAGTAGTATGGCTTGTGCTTTTCTTTTCATTCTTTTCCATGAGTTACACTCATAGTTTTGTTATTTGGCACTTACAGTGTCTTGGGTTATTTTTCGATTATTTTTCGGGGGATTTAGACTTTTCGCTTTTATTGGCATAGCCACGAAATTTGTAAGGATCACTGGCCGGAACGCGGGAATAGGCATCTGCAGGGCAATCGCGGGCTATTGCACACTGATTGCAGTTAACACAAAGTTCATGATTCACCTGAAGTTGCAATGAGCCGTTACCAAAAGCTCCACACCCTTTAACGCATTTGCCGCAGCCAATACATAGTTTATCGTCAATCTGATATTCGAAAAACGGCTCTTCAATGAATTTTCTTCGGATAGCGCTGGTTGGACAAAGCTGGTTTTCGGCAGCGGTGGTTATTTCTTTAGTTTCGGGTCTGAGATATCCTCCACAGAGATCGCAATATCCGCACATATCATAAACATGAGTGCATTTCACGGCACTCTGAGCAAGTACGCAGTTAGTTGCACAACGGCCACACTGCACGCATTTTGCTGGATCTAGCTGCCAAACAGAATTTCCGGCAAGGGAGTTTTTGCTCAGTACAATTCCCACTCCACCCAAACCAAGAGCGACGCTGAGCCGGAGTCCGCTGGCAAGAAAATCACGACGGTTTAATTTCTTTTCTTCTTCCATTTTGGTCCTATTTTTTTTGATAAACTCTGATCATTTTCGCATCATCATCGAGCGCATATATTTTGCCTTCTGCATCAACAGCCAGATCGTGAACTTTTGCACCGATGCTGCAATTGGTTAAGGCCGCTTCATCAATGGTTGTTGGTGCACTTACCACACACTCAAAAACTCCCGCCCGGTTATATATTTTTATGCGATCCATTCCCTTTTCATAACTTACAAAACTCCCATCAGGAAGAATGGCAAAGTCAACGGGATTGCAACATCCGGCAAAACCTTCCAACCGAATGGATGCTTCTCCCCATGAGGTATTCAGCTTGCCATTTTCATCGAAATTCTGTAACAAATGTAAGCCAGGATTGCTAACCCATAAATCTTCACCTGGGCCCATGGCAACATCAAAATACAAGCTGGGCAGGATGAAACCTGGAATTCCCCTTGCGGTATCTTTTCTTCCAATTTCCGCCAGAATTTTTCCGGATTCATCAAACTTAAGAACAATTTTATTCCCAGCGTCTGCGGCATAGATGAAATCTCCGATCTGAACAATAGATGTGATATAGCCTTCAGAACTCTGAGAATCCCATTTTCGGATCAGCTGGCCGTTCATAGAGTATTCCACAATCTGAGCACCTGAACCAAGAAGAATCGTGTTTTTTGAACCTACAGCGATACAGTTAGCAACGGTGTCGATTTTAAAACCTCCATTTCGCTTAAGCTGCGGATCATAAATCTGAACCTCCTGATCACCGGTAAAATAGAGATTTGAATTTTTATCAAAGCATATCCCGTTAAATTGTTCAAGTAACAAGCGAATTTGGATGATTTCCGAATAACAGATTTTCGACGAATCAACCATTCTGTATTTGTCGATATTGTATTCGGCAGGATTTACCTGACTTACAGAGCCACCTGTGAAAAGATCACGTCCCATGAAATACACAAGTACAAAAAAGAGGAGTACCAGAAATGCAATGATGATTTGTTGTTTTTTCATGTTTCCTACTTCTTTAGAATGTCAATACACACTAATGTTTTATCGTCTCTCAGCAAAAGTTTTCCATCAGCAATTGCCATTGGTCCCCATGCATCTTGTCCGTCGAGGATCTGTGCTTTATCTAGAAAGACGAAACTGCTGGTGCTGGCTTTTGCAATGTTGAGCGTGCCATCATCGCTGAGAATAAATAGTTTCCCGTCGGCAATGATATACGGACCTAATCCATAACGATCTGTTTTACTGCTGGTCCATAATATTTTTTTACAGTCAGATGGAGAAAAACAGGCAAGCTGGTTTCGTGCAGGACCGGCATCTTTAGGGAGAATACCAAAAATAAATCCCTTGTAAAATAATGGAGTCTGCTGCTCAGAAGCAAGACCTTCGCTGGGTTTATAAATCTGAAGTACTTTTGCGTCGAATGTTTCACCGCTTTTAACGAGTTGAAGCATTGCAGCACCTGCACCGTAGCCTGCTGTAAGAAAGATTTTCCCATCTGGCAAAACCAATGGTGAAGGAGCCATAACAGAAGGATTGAACTTATTTTGCATCCATAAAATTTTACCCCGGTCTGAACCTTCGGCTGAAATACCGCAAACACCGCCAATTGCTGCATAAACATACATCTTCTTCCCGGCAAATGTCATAGGCATTATAGAAGAATGCGACATTTTCATCCCACCCGGATTTGGCGTTTTCCAAACAACCTTTCCGGTTTTAAGCTCCACCCCAATCAACAGATCTGTGCCGCCGGGAGCGAGAACCACAATATCCTTATCAATAAGCGGGCATTGACCAGTATACCAGAGCGGCACTTCGGTTTTGTATTCCCTGACCAGATCGATTCCCCATTTCAAATCCCCCGAAACAGGATCACAGCACATAACATGACATTTAGGACCCATAGTAACAATAAACCCATCGGTGATGGCCGGAACAGTGCGCGACATTCCATGATTTCGCTTCACATTCACTGCATACCAGCGTCGCCATAATTCTTTACCCGTTTCGAGGGAGAAACAGCGGAGAGCATCGTTTTTTTTGCGCTCATCATAATCGAGAAGGTACACCCGACCATTAAAAATTACAGGCGCAGCATGACCTTCACCCAATTCCACGGTCCAGAGAATATCGGGTCCGGAAGTATCAAATTTCTCAATTAACTTATCCTGAGATTTAAGAATGTTATCGAAATCGCTTCCCCTGAAACAAGGCCATTTCCCGGTAAGAGAAGAAGAAAAAGTCTCATATTCCTTGAATTTCTCACCGATAATTACCGAATCGATTGCGGTTGTGTCTACCAGAGGACGGTTATCGAGACCCGGCATGCTGGTGGAAAGTGCTTTAACGGGATTATGAAAAAACCAGAAGAAAAACACGATTATTCCCACCGAAATTATCGATGTGAGAACAATATATTCGATCCTTTTCTTTTCTTTCATTTAACACTTCCCAGCAGTCTCCAATTAATATACTTAGCTTACTTTTGAATTTTATATGCCATCAATGCCTTACCGTGTCTAATAAAAAGCATCCCTTCCCCGATCACAGGATGAGCCAATGCTTCCTTGGTTCCCAGAGTACATTTGAAACTACTTACTTTTTCCATTTTCCCTTTTTCGAGGGATATAAGACTTACTTCATTTTTATCTGAGTAGCAGTACAAATTACCATCAGCATAAATTGTAGCCGCCCGGCCAATTCTGAGTGAATCGGATAAAGCACCTGTATTTACATCGACACCTTTTAACTTTTGATTTCCGGAAGTTCCATAAATATTGTTGTTTACCAACACGAATCCACCGGTTCCATTGGTAATTTCATTGGATCTCCATATCTCTTTAATGCTGCTTCCATCTTCTGAAAGTGCAAGCTTTACGAGACCATTGCTATCGCCTATGTAGTATAGATTCCCATTTGCAAATATTGGAGTATTTCCCTGCGTACCGTAGATAACGGTATCTTGCTCTTGTGACCAAAGCAGTTCACCTGTTTTAGCATCCAATCCGAATATTGCCCGGATTGAAAAAGTAACGAGAACGCTGCGTTCCTTTAATTTTATTAAGAGTGGAGAGCAGAATGACACTGTATCTGCAAGAGCTTTGGACGTCCAAACCGGCTTTCCTGTAAAACGATTCATGGCAACAACATTGCTTTCGGCTCCTCCGGGATAACAGAAAACTATATCTCCGTCAACCAGTAAAGATTCGCTGTACCCAAATTCATTGGCAAGACCGCGAAGGTCGCTAAGCATATCAGTCGTCCATTTCTCAGCGCCGGTGGAAGTTTCAAAGCAGACGATCTTTCCTGTTCCTGACAAAACATACACCAGGTTTTCAACAACTGTTGGAGTAGACCTGCCACCGGGGAATCCAGCAGAAAATCCACTTCCAGTATATTCTTTTCCATACGGGGATTTCCAAAGTAGTTTCCCCTGAAGGTCAAAACAAAACAGGTAAGCAGTGCTATCTATTTCCCCATTCACAAAAACTTTTTTGTCGCTAACTACTGCTGTTCCATAGCCATTTCCGAGTTCTTCGGTTGACCAAAGTAATTCGGGACCATTCTCAGGCCATGACTTAAGAAGGTTTTGGTCGTTGTAAACTCCGTCGCGGTTAGGCCCACGCCACTGGCTGGTATTACTGTTCTCGTTTTTACACGATGTAAATGCTGTAATAATCAATAATCCAAGTGAAAAAAATTTAATGATCTTCATAAAATTAAATATGCTTTATTATTATTTAAAAAGGATTTTTCAATTATTTCTGTTTGATATCATAAGCCATCAAAGCCATACCATGTCTGACATACAGAACACCGTTGGAGATTACAGGATGCGCCCAGTAAGGACCAGTACCAAGTGGAATTTTGAATGAACTGGTAACTTCAAATTTTTCAGGATTAGCTTTTACCAAGGCAAAATTGCCCTTTTTTTCATCCTGACAATACAACATTTGGCCATCTGAAATTATTGGCCCTTTATTATTCCATTCCGTGTTGTACATTGTTTTCCCGGTATTCCAGTCCAGACAAATCCAGTTACCCATACCATTATTTAGCCAGTTGGAGCCATAAATATACTCCCCTATTCTTACGTAACCTCCATGATGAGTATCCAGATCAGTGTTTGCCCAAGCAGGTGTAACTGAAGATCCATCGTCCGATAATTTTAGCAGAACTCCGCAGTGATTATAGCCATTGCTGACGAAGATTCCACCATTATAAAACAAAGGAGAATTTGTATTGATGTCGGCATTTTCAGGATTGGTGTAATGCATGTAATCAAACTTCCAGATGATTTTTCCGTCAATTGGAGAAACTCCATAAATATAGGATTCAGAAACATTAATTATTTGATTCTGACCATTATGGGTGATTAAAATTGGAGAAGTGTAGGCTGGCCGGTCGTTAAGACTTTCAGACTGCCAGATAAGATTACCGTTCGATTTATCGAGGGCGATCATAGCGGTTTTATTTCCCCCGGGAGAATAAATCAGCTTATTATCAATTATCAGGGGAGATTCAGAAATGCCCCAGGTTCCAAAGCCGCCTTCATACTTTTCGCTTGCCCTGAGGCTCCATAGTATTTTTCCGTCGTTAGTATCAACACAAGCCAGATCGCCCAATCCGCTTGAGAGGTATAGACGACCGTTTTCATAAGTTGGAGCACAGCGGCTTTCAGGGAAAGATTCATTCCATGCCCGACCATAGCTTATTTGCCACAGCTGTTTTCCGGCTTTATCGATTGCAGCAAGGATATCCATGGTGTCTTTTCTACCGGTAATAAATACAGTGCCATCAACAATTACAGGAGACGAATAGCCAGTGGGGATTTCCGCTACAGACCAGAGTAATTGCGGGCCAGCAGCCGGCCATTCAGTAAGTAATCCCGGTTCATTGTAAACTCCTGTTCTTCCAATTCCCCTCCACTCGGTAACCGACTGGGAAAAAACGTTTACAGACAGAAAGATTCCAAAAATAAATGTAAGCGATTGATTTTTTGATATTTGCATTGTTTTTGTTTTATACTGATAAAAGTTATTTTGAAGAGATATCATAAACCATCAGAGAATTTCCGTGTCTCACATATAGCTTTTTGTTAACAATAACAAGATGCGCCCAATGCTGACTACTTCCAAATGGTACTTTAAAGCTACTTATTGTTTTAAAGCTATCAGCCAGAGGCTCGATAAGGCCTACCATTCCCGCCTCTGAATAAACATAAAGCAGTCCTTCCGCTGAGATGATATTTGCCGGAGCAAAAATCGATTCAGAAAAAAGCAGGTTTCCAGTTTTCTGATCGATGCACTGAAGTTTCTTTGTCTTATCACCCGATCCGTATATCTTTCCGTTTTTCATAATTACTCCACCCATCCTGCTGTCGAGTGAAGAATTTCTCCATAATTCTTTAACGGTTTTGCCATCGGGGGAAAGCTGAAGCATCACTCCACCTTTTCCGTAACCACTCAGGCAATATAACATCCCATTATCATAAACAGGCGTATTTGGGTGTACCGACCATTGGTTGGTTTGTTCGTGTGACCATAATAAGCTACCGTTCTCTGCATTAATTCCAAGAATGGATTTTTCGGTCATGGCAACCAGAATTTTTATTCCTGGGAGTGTAATAAGTATTGGTGAGCCGTAAGCGCTTTTTTCGCCCTTTCCTTTGCTTTTCCAGATTAATTTTCCGGTGATTATATCAAGCGCAAGCACATTTGCATCAGGTCCGCCGGGAGTGCAAAACAACTTATTGCCATCAATAAGCAGGTTTTCAGTTACTCCCCATTGGATATTTAAAGCACCGTAATCCTTCATAAGATCCACGTTCCAGATAGTCTTCCCACTGGCTGCATCCAAACATACCAGTTTGCCAAAAGCACTCATGATGAAAAGTTTACCTTCATTAATTACTGGGGTTGACCGCACGCCGTCCCAGTTTTCTGTCCATTCTGCACCATATTGAACTTCCCATAGTGGTTTTCCCGTCAGATCAAAGCAGTAAACAGTTCCTATGCCTTCTTTCATTCCTGCAGTATAAATCCGATCCTCTGTAACAGATGCTGAGGAATGGCCATCACCTAGCTGGTCGAAATGCCAAAGAAGTTTCGGGCCTTCAGCCGGCCAAGCTTTTTGCAGACCCGTTTCATTGTAAATACCATCACGGTTTTGTCCGCGCCATTGGATGGAGTTTTGGGAATATGCGGAGATTGTGAGAATTAAGGCAGAGATTAGGAAGATTAGGTGTTTCATGGTTTGGGGGTTTTGATGAATCGCCCTTTCAGGGCATTTTGGTTTTTTTAGCTTTATACTTAGTGTTGTTTTTAGTTAATTAGGTAGAGATATTTATCTGAACGGAGGACAATGGATTCCCCTGAAACAGCTATACTTGCCCAGAATTCGGAGTTTAGTTTGTTTTGAGCTAAGATTTCAAAAGTTTGCCCTTCTTTAAGTACATAAACCATGCCTTGTTTGCTGGGGAAATAAACTTTTCCATCTGCGCAAATTGGGGAAGAGTAAAAATCTCCTTTAAGTTTTTCCTTGTAGAAAACTTTTCCGGTTGCCGCTTCGAGACAGGTAAGTTGTCCTTTTTCCTGAATCATGTATACAAGTCCATTATGCACAACAGGGGTATTTATTCCGGGGACATCAATATTGGTTTCCCAAATCTTTCCGGAATTGGTAATATTTCCGGTTCCCTGCGGATTAACGGCAATCAGACGAACAGATGCACCGCCAAAACCAGTAGAAAACAAAACTAAACCGTTTGAATAAAGAGGCATTGCGATTGCTGAATCTGACGAATAATTAACTCTCCAGATTTCAACGCCTGTAAGCGGATCATAGGCAATGCAAACCTCTGATCCCACGCTAATTAGCTGGTCTTTTCCATTTACATTTATGACAATAGGTGTAGAATATCCTTTTCTTGCGATTGGAGGTTCATTAACATAATATTCCTGTGGGCGAGGATTTTGCCAGATTGTTTTTCCGGTGGTTTTATCCAGAGCAATTACATACTGAACATCAACACCTTCAAGGTTAAATATCAAAAGATTTTTATAAAGTATTGGGCATGAGGCAGGTCCCTGAACATGGTCGCAGTATAGATCAGTGCGTTTCCAGATAATTGCGCCAGTGGAGGAATTAAGACATGCGGTACCCATCGATCCAAAATGGACGTAAACAAAGCCATTTTCTAAAGCAGGACTAGGAGTTGCGTAGGTATTCAAACTGTGTTTTTGAGGAACCTTATCCGGACTGAAAACCATAATATCATGGATAATCTTACCGGTTACGAAATCTATACAAACAGCATAAAGTTCTGTCCCATCATTTTTAGCCGTTGTAAGCCAAATCTGATTGTTAAGTATAACCGGAGAAGAGTTGCCTAAATCATGAACAGGAGTTTTCCAAACTACCGAAGTGTCTTCTCCCCAAAATATTGGAAGTCCTTTGTTGGGCGAGCATCCGTCAAGTTGTGTTCCCCTGAAAAAACGCCAATCTGTTTCCTGAAAAGTAACTGAGGATTTACAAGAGAAAAAAAACAGAATCACGACTTGCGTCGCTATGCCTAAACCCAAATAAGTCAGTTTTTTTAAACTCATAAAATTTATGTTGAAATTCAAAGTAGTGCAAGTTAATAAATTATGATTTCAAGGAATTCCAGCATAAGTTAAAATACTGTTAAATGAATAGGTTCACTATCCATCAAACCCTCACTGTTATTGAATAAATTCAATCTAAATAGAACTGTTTTAAATAAGAATATTTGGTTAATATCTGAGCGTTTTTATTACAAAACCCAGATTGTTAACTATTAGTGGAAATCAAAATCAAAATGGATTGTTATAAAATTTATATTTGCTATCAATTAAATCATTGTCGTTTTGTGAGAAGAATTCTGAAAATCAGTGGTTTACTCCTGTTGTTTGCCTGTCTGCTATTCGTGGCTGCTTATCTTATCAACCCAAAAGTAGTTCGTCGGTTTGTTGCCAGAAATGTATTTGGAATCAAATGTATAGATTACAGACAGCCGGTTTACAGTAAAAAACTCACAGATAAAATTCCAGAATATATTGAATATTCGCGAGCATCAGGAATAAAACAGTGCAAAAACGAGGATGAAATATCTGAAAAAGTTAATCAGGGAAAACTGGTAAAAGTTAAGGATGGAAATGCATTTATCGTGGAGAGCATGTCGCATAGTTATCCATATCTGACCAAACCCGCAAAAGACCTGCTGATTGAAATAGGGATACGATTCAAAGAAAAAATCAAGAATTCACGTGTCAGGGATGCGCAATTCAGAATTACCTCTATGACAAGAACCTCGGAGAAACTAAAGAAACTGAGAAATACCAATTCAAATGCCTCCATAAACAGTCCGCATCTTTATGGAAATGCATTTGATATTTCCTATATAAATTTTAGAACGACGACTTTCTTTCTAACAAATTGTGACGAGAAATACTTGATGGAAGCACTAGCCGATGTTATCTGGCAAATGAGAAAAGAAAGAAAATGCTGGGCAACTTTTGAAAGACAACAGAATTGTTTTCATGTGGTTGACAGGTAGGGAATTCTTTGCAGTAAGTTGTATGTGCAATAATGACAACTACGGAATTAAATTCCAGGATCATGACTGTTTTTAAGTTAAAATTTGTGATTACCTTTACATTCTTACTCTCGAAAAATGGCTGTAGCAAAAAAAACTAAAACGAAAGCACAACCGCCCGCCACAGTGCAAAACTTTCCCATTGTAGGTATTGGTGCTAGTGCAGGCGGGCTTGATGCCTTCAAGAGATTGCTCGCTGCAATACCTGAAAATTCAGGA
>JBBQAQ010000038.1:0-41116 GCA_038316435.1 Bacteroidales bacterium
CAGTTTTAATAACACCGTAGCCATTTGTACTCCAGAGTCTTCTGTTATTGTTTGGGTCAATAACCAGAGCGGCAGTTCCCCAGTTAAATGAACTAACTCCTGAGTTGTAATAAGCTGGATAATAGGTAAATGAAGGATTAATGGAAGTCCATTTTGCACCTCCCTTGGTTGAATAATACATTGAACGTTGGTGTGTTGTAACCACCACAGTTTGTGGGTTTATAGGATCCGTACAAATACCGCTGTAACTTATACCGGTGCCACTGGGAGGTGTGATTATAGACCATACACCATTATAGAATTTAGCCACTTTTCCGGGACCTGAATAGCTTTGTTCATCGCCACCGAAAGTAACATAAAGTGTTGTGTCTGAGCTTAAAGAAGCTCGCAGACAATTTGTTCCGCCAAGTAAATTTGTCCAGGTTGTTCCTGCATCTTCCGATTTCCAAACACCGCTACCATAGCAACCTGCATAAATATTTTGAGATTTGCCATTGTTTGCTGAATTTTTATCGAATAAAACGAATGTAAAACCTGGATTAGTAGCAGTTGCGGGTAATCCACCAGTAACTTTTGACCATACCTCAACGCCTGATTTTCTCCATAAGCCATCTTTACGACTTGCGAAATAGATTACATCTGAATTATTCGGATCTACCATCAAGCGCTCACCTGTTGAACCGCGATAAGGATCATTGCCGGCAATATAGATTTTATTGGTTTCCAAACCAGTTGCCTGCCAAGTCGACCCCTGATTGGCTGAACGAAGAATTTCACCGCCAGCGCCATTAGTACCATCAACAGCAGCATAAACAACTGTAGGATTCGCCGGATCTATTGCCATAGATTCAACCGACATTTGACCTTTTTGGCTAAATGATGAAAAATCCAACAATGGAATCCATTTTTGAAGTAATGGATCGAATCGGTAGGCGCCACCTACATCGGTTCTAACATAAATTAAATCTGGAGCATTTACAATATCCGGGTGAATTATCAGACCTGTAACATAACCCATTCCCTGCAAATTCACGCTTTTCCAATCGTATTGTTGAGCAAAACTTTGTAGTCCAAAAAATATAAATAGAAACAAAAATGCTCTTTTTCGCATAATAATATTTTAAATTTCACTTAACTTTTTACCGAGAATCATGAGTGTTCCAATTTCGGAAAAATCTACGGTATCTTTTAAATAATTCGACAAAGCTCAATCCCCCTAAAATTACTTGATTTCAATGATTTTAACATTTCTGAAATATACTTTCGCACCAGCATGTTTCCCCTGTAACCCAACAAAACCTTTCGTCGGAAGTTCTGAGTAAGGTTTATTAAGCCATGCAGGTATTTCGCTTCCGTCAGGATTGATACTTGCGCTTTTCCAAAGCGACATATCCATAGTTGTTACAGGCTTTCCGTTAAGAACAACATAAATCATCTGACCTTTGCAGGCGATCGTCATGTGGTTCCATTCTCCGGGCTTTTTTGCAAGCTTTGCAGAAGGAGCGAGGTGGCCGAAAATTGCACCACATTGCCAAGTGCCAGAGGAGTTTGCCCATTTTTCATGGGAGTCATCAGCAATCTGAATTTCAACGGAATTTGGAATCCAGTCTTTTTTGTTGGTGCAATAAACCACAACTCCGCTGTTGGCGCCGGGTTCCATATTAAATTCAAGATCCAGAGCAAAATTTTCAAATTCTTTCCCGGAGAATATAATCTGATCCTCATCGGCAGTTATTACGCCTTGTTTAGAGGTCCAGACATTCGGAGTATAGTCAGCATCCGAAAGGTCATCTTTGAACAAATTGCTCCATGCTTTTGTATCAGGATGGTTTTTTAGAGGGAGTGTAATTTGAGTAAATGCAGGAATACTTAATGACAATAATGTACAAAGCAGAAATGCGTTTTTCATTTTTAATAGTTTTTAGATTTATTCCAAAGTTGGTTTTAATTTTCCATTTTTAATTAAGCCAAAGCCAAAGACTAAAGCAAAGCAAACCATAGGAATTAAAAAGCCGACAGCCATTCCTGAATTATCTGCAATAACGCCCATCAGAGGAGGACAAAATGCCCCACCTGCAACTGCCATAACAAGAAATGATGAGCCTTTTTTGGTTAAGGTTCCCAATCCGCCGATTCCAAGTGCAAAAATGGTTGGAAACATTATCGACATAAAGAAATAACTTGTGAAAAGAGCTACAACCGAAACCATTCCAAGTCCCATGACAACCAGAAGAAGAAGAACAGCATTGATAAGTGCATAAATGCTGAGTAATTTCCTTGGTGCAACAAATCCAAGCATCCATGAACCTGATAACCTTCCAATCCAGAATAATCCCATTCCCCCAAAAGCAAGAATCAACGACGCTGCTTGCTCAGGATTTTGAGGCATGAAAGCCCTGCCAAAGGCACCGAGGTGTTGCATAATATTGGCAACAGGCTGCTGAATATTCAGCATTTCTTCAGTTACATAATTGATAAAGAATGAATTGATCCCCGTCTGCGCTGCAACATAGAGAAACTGAGCTACGACAGCCATAACGAAATACGGATGTTTTAACAGGAGTTTAAAGGGAGGATTTTCCTCAGCTTCAACATTGGCAACTTCTTTTATCTCCGGCAGATTTGTAAAATAAAATGCCACTGCTACGCAAAGCACAACACATCCTATTATCATATAAGGAGTTAGCAGGGAATCGAACTTTCCTGATCCTTCTGATTCAGCTGCTCCGAATATCAACATTCCTCCGATTAGCGGACCAAGTATCCAACCGAGTCCATTAAAGGATTGAGAGAAATTTATACGCTGCGAGGCCGATTCGGGAGGCCCAAGTACCGTTGTATATGGATTTGCAGCAGTTTCAAGACATGTTAATCCACAGGCAATAATAAATAGGGCACATAAAAATGGCCAGAAAGAACCGAGTTTAGCCACCGGATAGAACATGAATGCGCCTAAAGCAAACAGTGAAAGGCCGAATATAATTCCTTTCTTGTAACCGAATCGCTTCATTATCAATCCTGCCGGCACAGCCATGATGAAATACCCAATGTAAAGGGAAAACTGCACAAAACCCGACTGAGCCTTCGAAATGTGAAGGATATTCTGGAAATGCTTGTTTAACACGTCAAGTAAGCCATGAGCAAATCCCCATAATAAAAATAAACTTGTAATTAATATAAAGGGAATCAGATAATTACTTCCATCTGAACTTTTTATAAGCGAAATACTTTTTCTTGGCATAATAGAATTTTTAAAAATTAAAAACTTGTTTTATCGTGGAAATCTGGATGTTAAATAGCTGAAGACAAATCTCGTTCAATTGACTTTCCTCTCCGCTGATATGAAAAATCCTCTGCGTATGGCTGATTTGTGCTCCAGCAGCAAGCATAGCGGCCGGCGAGGAACTTTCAATCTCATAAAAAGGCCCCATTATTGAACCGTCATCAACTGGTCCGTCGTTATAGGAATTTACTACATCGCCTTTCAACGCATCATCCTGCTTGCCCCATTTCGAGTTCACATATGATGAAGGTTTTTCTGGTGAAGAATACCATAAAAGGGTAAGAACCTTTTTCTGCGGATCGTAGCTACCACAACTAGGAAGAGCCCTTTGGGGAGAAATTCCAATTTTACTCCGGAATTTTCCGTCGGTTTTGAAAAACAAAACATCATCCTTCACAATTAACCTTTCAGAAGGAACTTTACCAAAATAATCATCGGAAACTTTTTTACCCAGTTGTGCTTCATCTCCTCTTTTAAAGGGGATAAAAACCACGCCTTGCTCAGAGGGATTAAACATTGCCAGCATCCAAATTGATAAAACACCGGTTTTGTTGTTCCAGTCTGATGTTCCTCTGTTTATAAGCGTGTTTTGAGATTCGTAGGCAACAAAGGAAAGAGAGTCACCCAATTTAAGATTCAATGCTTTTTCTGCCTCATCTCTGGAAAGAAGACTTACTTTTCTCTGAATCCCAATCTGCATGGTTGTTCCGGATGCATTGATCAGTTCAAAATCCTTTTTGAAAATCACACTTTTACTGTTTTGCTCAACAATATCAAAGCCTTCGGTGTCGATTGCTTTTGGAACGACCCAGTTTGCAAAAGTTTGTTCTTTTCCTTTCTCAAAATAAATTGAAAATGGGCCTCCTTCCGGTCCTAGCCAGAGTCTTTCTTCTCCCCCGAAAGGATTAAACTGTGCACTTTGCTTTCCGGCTTCGATGAATTTGTAATTAATCCACCCAAAACTGTTGCCTTCATTTCCATCCGCTGTGCTTGTCATTACCCGTCCCTGATATGCAGGAACAAGCAGAACTGCAGCGCCGGTTAGGGAGTCTTTCAGTTCTATGGTGCTTATTTTATTCTTTACAAAGAAATCCACATCAAAGCCATAGAATCCCTTACTGAGAGTGCTTTTCATCGGTTCAGTATTTTTATTGGCGGTTGAGGTGCATGCAGTAGCCAAAATTGCGCAAAGCAACATGCCGTAGCCGATTCTGTTTTCAAGAATGCTCATTTCTTTAAACTATTTAGAATATCAGGAGTATATCGGTCCGTATGTTGAACATGCCCTGAAATCAGCACCTTCCAGCTCACTTCCGAATGCACTCCAGGCACTTGGGCGGAATACCGAATCTTCATTTACATTGTGCATACTCACAGGGATTCGTAGAATCGATGCCAGAGTGATAAGATCAGCACCAATATGTCCGTATGATATTGCACCATGATTTGCTCCCCAGCCGGCCATTACAGAGTATACGTCCTTAAACTGCCCTTTTCCATTGACTCTGGGAACAAACCAAGTAGTTGGCCAGGTTGGATCGGTACGTTTATCGAGTGTAGCGTGCACAGCATCTGGCAATTCTATCGTCCATCCTTCGGCTAATTGCAGAACCGGACCTAGTCCTTTAACCAGATTTAAGCGACACATGGTTACCGGCATCTCAGCAGCAGTTTTGAACTGTGATGAATAACCACCACCACGGAAATATTCTTTATTTGCAGCACACCATTTGGTGTTTTTAAGGCATTTGTCAACTTCTTCGGCTTTGATGTCCCAAAAGGCTTTCATCACTGAATTACCTTGTTTATCAAGCTGTTGTGCTGTAGCATCAAGTGTTGTGGAACCAGAATTTATTAGATGGATAAACCCGTTTGAAGCTTTGCCGGTTAAGGTGTGTCCGGTTACACGTTTTACTGAATCGGGGCTCCAATAAGTGCGAACATCAGAAAAGATCTGGGCGGTATTGGTCAGCAGGTGTCCGAAAAGCATGGATACTCCATTCAGACTGTCATTTTCAGTTGCGAAAACAAAAGCTTCCCTGATTCCGTTCCAGTCGAAAGATGAGTTAAGAATTGCTTCAGTGAAATCGGCATTAGGATAATAATCGGTCCATTGCCTTTGTCCCTGAAATCCTCCGGCTATAGCATTTCTGCCTTTGGCTTCTTCACCAAATCCAAGAGCAGCAAGATTTGGGTTTCCTATCATCAGGTCACGGGAGATCAGAGTCATTTTAACAACAATTTCCCATTCCCAATCTTTACGTTTACGATCGGATTGTTTTTTATTCAGGTCATCACCTTCTTTACAATTAGCTTTTACCCAGGCAAGGGCTTTTTCGTATTCTGTTTTATCATAAATTCCTTGTTCGATGCGGCGAAGGAATTCTGTCATATCAACAAATTCAGTTCTCATCCCAAGGTAATCCTGGAAAAAGTCGGGATTCACCATGGATCCTGCGATTCCCATTGAAGTATACCCGAGTGAGAGATATGATTTACCTTTCATTTGCGCCACAGCGAGAGCAGCTTTTACGAACCTTAGAATTTTTTCCTGAACATCAGCAGGAATCGACTGATCGCCGGCATCCTGAACATCTCTGCCGTAGATACCGAAAGCTGGTAAACCCTTTTGAGTATATCCTGCAAGTGCGGCAGCCAGATAAACTGCGCCCGGACGTTCAGTACCGTTAAAGCCCCAGATTGCTTTTGGCATCTGAGAATCAGAATCCATAACCTCAGTACCATAGCACCAGCAAGGAGTTACCGTTAATGAAACTCCGACGCCTTCACGGGCAAAGAGATCTGCACAGATGGCTGCATCTGCAACACCTCCAATGGTGGTTTCAGCAATTACACATTCTACTTTTTCACCGGATGGGAACCTAAGATTTTCTTCTATGAAACGGGCAGCAGTCCTGGCCATATTCATAGTTTGTGTTTCAAGGGATTCGCGAACTCCGTCTTCCCTGCCATCAATAACAGGGCGGATTCCTACTTTTGGCAATCTGCCAATCAATCTGTTTTTCATAAGAATAGTTTTAATATTGAGGAATAACTTGTTTTAATATCAATTTAAGATTTCCATAAATATACTAAAATTTCAATCTCTCTAAATCATTCATTCTATTTTCTGAATTTCTGTTTATCAGAGATGAACTCAAGGTTATTTGAGACACTTCATCGCTCCCGTTTAATATGCGCATTAATACATTAATTGCTTCCTTTCCTATATTTTCAATTGGCTGCTGCACAAAGCTCAGGGGAGGATTAAAAAGTTCAAAGCTGTCACCTCCATCAAAGCCTATAAATGCGACATCATCCGGAATTTTAAGTTTCTGTTTTTGAACAAAATATAATCCAGCAACGGAAAGCGCATTTGTTGCGAACAATAGTGCATTAACCTTCTTTTTTTCCACAACCAGTTCCTTAAACGCTATGTCTAAGTCTTCCTGAAAATGTTCATACCTCACTTCAACAATACATATATTATCTGCTAAATTGTTAACTTTCATGGTATCTGCATACCCCTTAATTCGGTCTTTCATATGACTCAAAGGAGATTTATACGCTACCATCGCAATCTTTTTTAATCCCTTGCTAATAAAATATGAAGTGGCCTCTGAGGTTGCCTTAAAGTTATCAATAATAACATGGCTTGTATTCACATCCTCAAAAAAGCGGTCAACTAAAACAACTGGAATATGTCTCTTAAGTAAGCTCTGTATTTGAGCGTTTGTACCTGCTGCAGGTACGATTATAAACCCATCGACCTGCCGGTTTAAAAGCGTGGTAATCAGTGCTTCTGATTTTAGCTCATCTTCGTCTGAACTACCAATAATCACAGTATATCCAAACGTATTTGCCTCATTTTCGATTATCCTGGCAAG
Organism: Bacteroidales bacterium; assembly: GCA_038316435.1. GTDB lineage: Bacteria > Bacteroidota > Bacteroidia > Bacteroidales > JACJXF01. Next base: position 7,171 of record JBBQAQ010000038.1, read on the forward strand.
CTGGCCAAAAAAGGGATTTGCGATATCCGCTACAATCAATCCAATGGTCTTGGTGGTTTTCATTCTCAGACTTCGTGCAATCTGATTAGGTTGGTAGTTTAACTCTTCCGCAGCAAGTCGGATCTTTTTTACTACCTCAGCACCTACTCTCTTTTCTTTTTCCAGACCGTTTAAAACATACGACACAAGAGCAGTTGAAACTCCAACCTTTGTGGCTATATCTTTTAAGGAGACCCTTTTTTGCATACTTCGGTTTTAACAATTCCTATATTGGTCCAAAAGCTTCCTGTAAATTTACGGATGACAATATAAGCTTAAACGATTAAACCAACAAATTTATTTTTCGAGTTTGTTACAAGCCAGAATGTAATACTTAGTGATGTTTTAACTGGAATCCCACTTGCCTACATCCTTATGAGAGACTGGCTTGTAAATTATCCCTTACGAGTTTCTCTTCAATGGTGGATGTTTGCGGCTCCTTCAATAATAATCTATCTCATTGCCATATTAACGGTTATCTGGCAGGCCGGTAAAGCTGCAGGTATGAATCCCGTTGAGAGTCTGGGTTGTGAATAGTATCTCCGGTTGAGGACTTGTTTCCGGATGCATTTAATGATATCATAAGATATTTTTTCCTTTTTAGATTTTGAACAAATTACTAAACACTTGGTTTATTTTAAAAGAGTGTTATTCATTTATTAAACCGACAAAAATGCTAAAGATTGTATTAATCTCAATAGGTAGTATTATTGCGGCAATCCTTATAATTGCAGCATTTATGGAGAAGGAATACTCTATTTCCTCTGAAATTATTATAAATCGTCCTAAAAACATAGTTTTTAGTTTCATTAAAGACATCCGAAATCAGGAAAAATATAGTAAATGGGTGATGGCCGATCCAAAGGTAAATATGATTTACACAGGAACGGAAGGAACCGTTGGTTTTACTACGGCCTGGAATAGTGAGCTAAAATCTGTTGGAGTTGGAGAACAGGAAATTACTCAGATTTTCGAAGGTGAAGAACTTGATATGGAAATTCGTTTTGAGAAACCCTTTAAAATGGTCAGCAAAGCGGTTACGATCACTCAGGCTGTTAACGAAAATCAGACTAAATACATAAATAAGTTCTTTACAAAAAGCCCTTATCCAATGAATATTATGACTCCGATAATGAAGAAAATGCTTGTCAAAGACATGGATGAAACTTCCTGGAACTTAAAGAATATACTGGAAAAAAACTAATCTTTTGCTTCATAACCCGGAAGCTCACGATGCGTATGGTCGCAAAACGGAGGCGTTTTTGTATGCTTGCAAGTGCACCATTTTACCAAAGTTTTTTCTTCAATTCTAACGAGTAAAGGAAGAAAATCGGTACCGCGGTGATTACTATCGCAAAAAGGCTGGTTTTGGCTTCTACCACAGGTACACCAGAAGTAAGTTCCCGGTTCGGTAACCAGTTTTATTGATCTTAGGCCCGCGATTATAGGCTTTTCTTTATTGCTCATTTTTACAGATTGGATGCTTAACTTTTTTCTTCAAAAAATTCCCTGATTACTTTACAGATTTTCTTTATCTCGCTGGTACTGAGCTCGTAGTAAAGAGGCAGTCTCAACAGACAATTAGAATAAAAATCACTCCAGGGCAACGGCCGGCCATCGTGTTTGTCTTTGTAGTATGCCGAATCGTGAAGCGAAAGGTAATGAAATACAGCCAGAATACCATTTTCCTTGAGTCGTGCAATGAGTTTACTTCTCATTTCTAGGTTTCCCAGAGTAATATAAAAAATATGGCCGTTATTCGTTGCATTTTCTGGAATTCGGGGGAGTTTTATTTCGTATTTCCCATCCAGATCTTTTAGCAAGGAGTAATATAAATCCCAGTTTTTAATTCTTTTAGACTGAATCGATTCAAGACAATTCAGTTGAGCCCACAAAAAAGCTGCCGTAACCTCCGACGGAAGCCAGGAAGAGCCTAGATCAACCCAGCCGTATTTATTCACTTCTCCCCTGAAAAACTCTGCTCTGTTGGTGCCTTTTTCCCAGATTATTTCCGCACGTTTTCTAAATTGCGAATCGTTAATTACCAGCATTCCTCCCTCACCGGCATTGATGTTTTTGGTTTCGTGAAAAGAAAAAGCTGCAAGCTGACCGAAACTTCCAAGAGGTTTTCCCTTGTAAAACGAATCAATTGCCTGGGCTGCATCCTCAATTACAAACAAGTAATGTTTATTGGCAATCCGTATGATTTCATCCATGTCACAGGCCATACCTGCATAATGTACGGGAACTATGGCACGGGTTTTATCCGTTATCAGACTTTCCAGACTTTGTGTGGCCATGTTAGGATGAAACTCAGAGCTGTCGGCAAAAACGATCTTTGCTCCCCTGAGAATAAAAGCATTTGCGGTGCTTACAAAGGTATAGGAAGGCATAATAACCTCATCGCCGGGCTTAATGTCGATAAGTATTGCCGCCATTTCCAGAGCATGAGTGCAACTGGTTGTGAGTAAAACATCTTTGAATCCGTACTTTTTCTTAAAAAAGTCGTGACATAGTGCTGTGAACTGACCGTTTCCTGAAATTTTTCCGGCTTTTATGGCCTGGCGGATGTATTTTGTCTCCTTACCTGTCAGGTACGGTTTGTTGTAGGGGATTTTCACTTTGATGTAAGTTAAATACTAATTTTATGTTGTTTTATTTTTTCCAGAGATGATAAACATCCTCAATTCCCTTGATGCTGAATCCCACTTTTTCATAAAAAGCGCAGGAACTTTTGTTTTCCAGCTGGGTCTGAACATTTAGAATTTCTATCTTATTTTTCCTGAACCAATCAATTACCGAATGAATCAGATGTTTGCCAATCGATTTCCCCCGGTATGCCTCATTTACAGCAATCAGCCCAATCCAACCTTCACCATTACGAATTCCCAGACTTACCATTCCTAGTTTTTTCCCTTCTTCCTCCCATGTGAAAACCTCTTTTGCAAAAGTTCCGTTAAGTGAATTCTTCATCCATAAGGAATATAATTCTTCAAATTTTTTTCGGGGGATTTGCTCGTCGGTCCGAAACCGGCTGTATTGGCCAGCTTCAAATGCCAGCGATTCAAATTCAGTATTCAGTTCAGATCCAATTCGCGAACAGATATTTTCAGAAAGTATCGGGTTAAACTCTGAAACATTCATCGTATAAGTTACCTTCTCATCTGTAAGTTTTGCGCCCGACATGAGGATTTTCTTTTTGATGGTTTCATCATGATGGGAAACAAAAATATAGACCAATTTAAAATCGCTGTTTTTTGCAGTTGATAAGGCTGAAACCAATTCATCCCCTGAAAGATTTACAGCATCGAGCTTTCCAGTATTAAGTCCGAAAAAATTACTATCCCATTCAAGAGCCTTAATCATAATTACTGTTTCAGATTTAGGCGGTTTTTGACAATATACTGAGGGCGGTTTTTAACTTTTTCATAGGTTTTTCCAATATACAAACCAACTATTCCGAGAATTAGAATTATTATGCCCGAAAAGAACCATACCGAAATTATCAGACTCGTATATCCCATTACTTTTATGTCTCCGGCAACGTAGCGAATCAGTGTAACTATGGTATACAAAACTGAAAACAGCGAAAGATAAACTCCGAATTTCACAATGAGGCGAAGCGGCCGGTCTGAAAATGCCAACATAACATCCAAAGCAAGATTTAAGGTTTTACGAAACGAATAACTCGTTTTCCCTACGGTTCGCCGGGAATGCTCGATGGATATTGAAGTGTGTTTAAACCCCACCCATTTTACCAGGGTTGGGAAAAATCGTTGCTGATCTCCCAGGCTACAAACAGCCTCAATTACTGATGCTTTATAAATTCCGAAATTACCGATGCTACTGTCCTGCTCGGTTTTAGTCAGGTAACTGAGTACCCGGTAAAAAGTTCTGGAAAAGAATTTCTTGATGAAACTATCTTTTCTTTCCTGACGCTTCCCTAGCACAATATCAAAACCTTCCTGCGACTTCCTGTATAATTTTATAATCTCTTCAGGCTGATCCTGCAAATCGCAATCCATCACCACTACCCATTCACCCAGAACATGCTCAAGGCCGGCAGTAATAGCATTATGCTGACCAAAATTCCGTGAAAGCAATATCCCTTTTACTCTTTCATCGAGAGAAGCTAATTCTTCGATTGCCGGCCATGATTCGTCAGGGCTACCATCATCAACCAGTAAAAGCTCGAAACTAAGCTTTTCAGATTCCAGAGCTTTTTTAATCCTCAGATATAACTCAATTACAGTTCCCCCGCATCCATAAACAGGTGAAACAATTGAAAGGGTAGGTTGTTTAGACATTATATGCCAGGGTTTCCAAAATATTATAAATTCAGGCTAATGACCTTTTTTTGTCAAATGTAAAGGAAAAAAACCTTTTTCAGAAAGCATGAAGTATTTCTTTATAAAACAATAAACACATGTTGCAATTACCTAATAGATATAAACAACTCAAAGACTAGCAAAATCAGGGTCTAGCATAATTCATTAGAGATAAAATTCAGCTCATTTGTAAATAAAAGACAAATTTATCCGTATCAGTTCGATTAAATATTTATTTTTGCGCAAATTTTGTTAAGAATCAAGTTTTTTTGATTCCTATTCGTATTTTTATTTTTTTTGGGGATTTGCAGGTATACACTTACTTTTTTGTTTTGGATCATAAGGACAAAAAAGTTGACATTTATAAAACAGAAAAGATGAGAAAATGGCGTATTGAAGATTCAGCCGAGCTTTACAACATAAACGGATGGGGTATTAATTACTTCTCAATCAGCGATAAAGGCCACGTTGTTGTTACCCCAAAAAAAGACGGAATTGAAGTCGACTTACAGGAATTAGTTGAAGAACTTCAGCTACGTGATGTTTCAACACCTTTACTGGTTCGTTTTCCGGATATTCTCGATAGCCGTATCGAGAAAATGGCCAGTTGTTTCAAAATAGCTGCCGCTGAATATAAATTTACAGCGAACAATTATATCGTTTATCCCATTAAGGTAAACCAGATGCGTCCTGTGGTTGAGGAAATCGTTACTCACGGGAAGAAATTCAATATTGGACTTGAAGCGGGATCAAAACCAGAACTTCATGCTGTTATTGCCATCAATACGGATAATGATTCTCTCATAATATGCAATGGATATAAGGATGAAGATTACATTGAACTCGCACTTCTGGCCCAGAAAATGGGTAAAAGAATATTTGTAGTTGTTGAAAAACTCAACGAGTTAAAACTTATTACCAGGGTTGCAAAGCGATTGAAAGTAAAGCCAAATATTGGTATCCGTATTAAGCTTGCCAGCGCAGGAAGTGGCAAATGGGAAGATTCAGGTGGCGATGTGAGCAAATTCGGACTTACCTCCAGCGAACTGCTCGAAGCACTCGATTTTCTCGAAAAAAACAAGATGAAAGACTGCCTGAAACTTCTCCATTTTCATATCGGAAGTCAGGTAAATAAAATCCGCAGAATTAAAATTGCTCTTCGTGAAGCCTCTCAGTTTTATGCTCAGCTTTATCTCAGGGGATTTGGTGTGGAGATGGTAGATATTGGCGGTGGACTTGGCGTTGACTACGACGGTACCCGTTCATCGAACAGCGAAAGCAGCGTAAATTACAGCATTCAGGAATATGTAAACGACGCCGTTTTTACTATGGCCGACGTCAGCGATAAAAATAATATTCCCCACCCTGATATCATTACCGAATCGGGAAGATCACTCGCAGCCCACCATTCAGTGCTGATCTTTGAAGTGCTGGAATCTGCCACTCTGCCTACATGGGAAGAAGATGAAGAAATAAGTCCCAACGATCATGAACTCGTCCGGGATCTATATGCTACCTGGGATGCAATTAACCAGTCACGTATGCTCGAGGCATGGCACGATGCACAGCAAATCCGCGAAGAAGCATTAGATCGCTTTAGCCTCGGACTGCTTGACCTTAGAACACGCGCTCAGATTGAGAGATTGTTCTGGTCAATTGCAAGAGAAGTACAGCAAATGACAAACGAACTGAAACACGTTCCTGAAGAGCTGCTTCAATTGCCTAAGTTGCTATCCGATAAATACTTCTGTAATTTTTCACTGTTCCAGTCTTTACCAGATTCATGGGCAATCGATCAGATATTCCCAATAATTCCAATTCAAAGACTTGAGGAGAAACCCGATCGTTCTGCAACTTTACAAGACATCACCTGCGATTCAGACGGAAAGATCGATAATTTCATTTCTACAAGAAACCTCTCATATTACCTGCCAGTGCATTCTTTGCGTCATAAGGAACCCTATTATATCGGGGTTTTTCTGGTTGGAGCTTATCAGGAAATTCTTGGGGATTTGCATAATCTGTTTGGAGATACTAACGCAGTGCACGTGTCTGTTGATAAGCATGGATATAATATCGATCAGATAATTGATGGGGAAACGGTTGCAGAAGTTCTGGAATATGTTCAGTATAATCCAAAGAAACTCGTAAGAACCGTCGAGACATGGGTAACCTCTTCCGTAAAATCAGGAATTATTACGGCTGAAGAAGGAAAAGAATTCCTTTCTAACTATCGTTCTGGTTTATACGGATATACCTATCTTGAATAAAATATTTCATCTAGGGAGATTATTATGGAACAAAAAAACAATCCCCTGCATGGGAAAACGCTTGAACTTATTCTCACCCAGCTTGTTGATTTCTATGGTTGGGAGCAGTTAGGTTATAAAATTAATATAAATAGCTTTAATAGCGAGCCGAGTATAAAATCGAGTCTGAAATTCCTTAGAACAACTCCCTGGGCAAGAAAAAAAGTAGAGGATTTGTATATTGAGGTAATGGACAAACTCAGACCAGAATAGGTTAACCAAGAAGTTGAGGGGACATTAAAAATAGTGAATAACAAATAGAATAAGCTAAATCCAACTGTTATCCAATTTATGAAAACTTTCGAACTCACCGGTAAAGAATACATTGAATTAAATAAATTGCTTAAAATATTTAATCTCGTGGAAACCGGTGGAGAGGCTCATATCCGCATCGATGCAGGCCTCGTAAAAGTCAATGGAGCAATAGAAACACAAAGAAGAAAAAAACTAAGATCTGGAGATATCGTCTTATATAAAAATGAATCAATCCAAATCATATAAACCAACAACCAAAAACGCCCTGAAAGACTCCAACCATAAAACAAAAAAAACCAAAACGCTCTGAAATGGAAGTATATTTCAACCATGTGCAATGCGCGTGGTCTAACAAAAACCCAAAAACATGAAAAAGCTAATCCTAACCTCCATCGCCCTCGCTTTTGTTGCCACGCTCTCAATCATGGCTCAATCATTACAGCAACAAGCCACTGCCCTTAAAAAACCCGCAGATTGCGGAGTTACCGACTATGACGCTTTCAAGAATTCCTCTTTCACACTGAAAGATGATGTGGCTAAAACAGATAAAAACTATGAACAAATTAGCACAGATGTCGCAAAATATGCAAGTTCTGAAAAACCTGTAACCCTTGATAATGTGAAAGCGGATATTAATAAGGTTAAAGAAGTGAAAACCTCTTTGAAAACCTTTGATGAAAAAGTCGCTAATCTCTCTGAAACTGGAAAAACCTTGTCATCCAATGTTACAAGCGTAAAACCAATTACGAAAATTAAGCCTGCAACCACAAACACAAAAGATTCAGTGAAAGCGGTTGATTTGAGTCGCGACATATTGAAATCACTCGCTTCTAAAGTTGATGTGGACCTTGGAACTCTCAACGGTCTGCTTGCAAAATTAGGTGGGCAATAGTATAAATGACCATTGACGATGGAAGAAATTCTGTCGCCAATGCTTTTTATTTCTCGGAATATTTCGATAAACACTCCGGACAAAGGCAGTCCGAATATAAACTGGTAATTTCCAACATATCTTTTTTGTGAATCTGCAACGACTCACACCAGCAATCTTTTTCTCCTTCGCAGTTGAAGCTCGCACTGCATTTTGGACAGGTTTTTACCGACATCTTATTGAGTGAGGGTTACGTTAACACTTCTCATTTTGCCTCCCATAGGTGGATTCATTTTTCGCACAGTAACACTTGCTTTGGTTACGCCAGGTAGCTCAGCATAAACAGCATCAAGAATTCTACTAGCGATATTCTCAAGTAATTTTGACTTTTTTTCCATCTCCCGCTTCACCAGCTTATAAGCTATCTGGTAGTTAACAGCATCGTGCAGATCATCTGTCTTTGCCGGAATACTCATATCGGTTTCAAGAATCAGATCAACCAGAAATTTGTTACCCACAATCTGTTCTTCCTTATAATGGCCATGGAAAGAGTAAAACTCCATTCCTTCAATATGGATTGTCCCCATGCTTTTTTTTCATAAAGTTATAATTTTTTTGGTAAGGGAAGTCTCCTGAAAATACTATACAGAATAATTGAAATAGACCCCCCTGTATTTTAAAAATTATATTGTAAACCCAAATCAAGGTTTGGAAATCTTAAAATAATCCTTCTTTTCTTTCATCCATGAATTAAGGCTGGCAAGCATGTATAATTTTAAATCCTTTTCCTTCAGGTTATAAGCAAGGTTCTCCATTTCACCCGGATCATTTTTCAAATCGAAAAGTTGCTCATTTCTGCTTCCGTATGAATAAAGTATGTATTTATAATTTTTATACCACACGGTTCTGGCAACGTTTTCGGGCTTTGCAGGATCCGGAGCAAATTCGGCAAACAGAAAATTCCTGAAACTTGTATCGGACTTTTCAATGATAGGTTTGAGACTCATTCCTTCTATTAATGGGGAAATGCTTAATCCAGCATAATCCAGCATGGTAGGTAAAATATCAATTCCAGATACCAGATGTTCTGTATCTGATGCATTTTTAAAATCTTTCCCGAACCAGCTGATAATAAGTGGCACTTTCATACTTTCTTCATAGGGATAAAGACTTCCGGCCAAGCTATGAGCTCCGTTTCCGTCACCATGATCGCTTGTAAAAACAATCAAGGTGTTTTCATCATAGCCCTGTTTTTCCAGCATTGCGATAAGTTTGCCAATCTCCTCATCTACTTTTTCAACCAAAAGGTAATACTGATAATTGTAATTTCTCCATGCTTGTCCCACTGTCTTCTGGTTGAAGGTAAGGCTGGCAGGATCATTACTTTTACTCCTCAGTGCCATCAGGAACTCTGGTTCATTTGTTCCAATTTCTGAATTATAAGGCAGTGGTGCAGTACTTTCAGGGTTTACTGCGGGCAAATATGCATCCGGTCGTGCCGCAACATTTACGATATCATGCGGATTCCTGAAGGAAACAGCCATCAGCCACGGTTCATCCGGGTGTCTCTGAATTTGTTTAACCATTGCATCTGCAAGCGGAGAGTCTGTATCGCTTCCTAATCCTGTTGTTTTTTCAGGGGATGAGAAATTGACCAGATCAAAACCCGGAATCGAATCCTTTCCAGATATATTCGGAAAAGTTTCAGGGAGTTGCCAGGTTCCACCCCAGATTGTCCGGTATCCGCCAAGCCGAAACAAATGTCCCATATTCAGCAAACTACTGTCGGGCTTCTGTCCGTCGTAATTAACGCCCGTCTGATGCGGGTACAAACCAGTAATAATTGAACTTCTCGAAGGCGAACATGTGGGAGAACTACAGTAAGAGCGAGAAAAACGGATACCTGCCGCAGCAAGTGCATCCATATTCGGAGTATGAATATATGGGTTTCCATAGGCACTCATTGCCGACATAGTCTGCTGATCAGTGAGTATAAACAGTATATTCGGTTTTCCGTTTTTTTTCTTCCGGGTTCTTTGATTATCTGCTTTTACATCACGAACAACAATTGAATGAAAATTTGCAGGACTGCTCCAGTTATCTGATTTCCCTTTCCACATCAACTGCGTCTCACGGTTTACTGAATCGGCATCATTTATGGCAATGTCCATTGAGAAATATGTACGTGGCCAAAAATGATTCCTTTTGAGGCTGGAATAAGGGAAGTAAACCTGAACCACATAGCTGCTGTCGAAAAGCTGAGTCCACGCACTGGCTCCGGTAACAATACTATTGTAATTTTTAGGATACCATTCGATAGGAGCAACATTTTTCTTTCCAGGGAGAGGGATTATAACTGCTTGAAATACACCTTTTTCGTACATATTACGATTCCGCAGGCGAGGTGGGCGAAGATCCATATAAATTTCAACACCGTCATTCATATAGGAAAACTCGTTCCCTGTTCTAACGGAATCGTCCTTAACTCTTATGGTTAACAGAAGGCCTGTTTCTGTCCGGTTCATATAAGCAGTAGCAGAACAATCATTAGATCCTTTCCAGTTCTCCTTTCCAATTACAATCTGAGAACTATCGTTCATTTCAAAGACAAATGACTGTTCTTTATCAAACTTCTGATAGGAAGTGCAGGAGGTTGCAAAGATCAGTAAAAATAGAAAGAATGTGGAATAAAACTTCATTGATACAACTTGTTAGAAATCAGATTATCAAATACTTGCAACACCTTACCAGTATCCTTCTTCCATCAAAGGAATAAGTGCCAGCAGACCTCCCCATGAATAGAAGCTATCACTGCTTTTCACGTCTCCGCCAACACCGGTAACCGAATTGTAATTTTCATGAACTCTCCTGTTTTCAGTCCATTCTTTCATTAGAAGATTTAGTGATTTTTCGGCCAGAATTTTTCTTGCTTCGGGGAGATCATAGTTCCGCAATCCCATATAAACTAGGAAATTCATAGGTGCCCATATTCTTCCCCTCCAGTATTCATTATCAGGGAAGGCAGGATCATTTCTGGCAATGGAAGGCATCATAAACTCTCCGAAAAACTCTTTCGGATTCATAAAATGCTCCTGTATCATCCTTTCAGCTTGCGCCTGACTTGGAACACCTGCAAGTAAAGGGTAAAAATTAGTTGGAGCAAGGTGTTTTGAAAACTCGTTTGTAATCAGATTTTTATCCCGGTAAATTCCGGTCTTTTCATCCCATAGTTCTTGAAGTTTTATACTAAATTTTGCAGCTCTGTCAAGCAACTCTGTTTTGTCGTTCTCTTTGCCTAATTCCGATGCAATAAACGCAAGCGACTTACAGTCAGATATATACAGGCTCATAAGATCAACAGAAGCAAGTTCCATCAGATGGGTACTTTTATTGAAAACGACTTCTTCAAACAGAGGAGAATTATCAAGCCCTGATTCATACATTGCAGCCTGTTTATTATTGTTGTCTGTCCCTGTTTCAAGGGAATCCGATCCCCATGAAAGATACCCCTTGTTGTTGCGGGCCTTGTCCCACCAACGGTTCCAGGTTAGCAGTTTATCATAAACTTCATTCAGAAACCATTTATCCTGGTACTTTTCATAGATAAGTTTACAAACCATACTTCCAACAGGAGGCTGGGAGCGGTCGAATGAAGATTTATTTGCCAGCGCTGCCGTATAATTTGGTATGAATCCCCCGGGAGTAATGGAGTTTGTCATTGCGATTGCATTGGAATATGCATTGTACTTATCGTCGCATGCAAACATGGCAGCAGTAAAATAGGTATCCCAGTCAAACAGAATATAACCGCCCCAATTCTCGCTCCATAAGCGTGATACAGGGGTTATTGAACGGTGATTAAAAGCGTCATAAATGATATTCCAACCTAGCAGATTTCTCATGGCATTATGAGCTTCTGCAAGATCTCCATATTTTTTTTGCTGGTCTTTATAGATTTCTTCTCTCTTCTTAACATATTCCTGAATCTTTTCCAAACTACGTCCATATCCTGTAAAGAACGCGGTTTCTTCAGCAGAACTAACACAAAGATAGGGGGATGATAAAGCAAGGGGGATATTTAACTCTGTGCCAGAGGATTGAACATTGAATGTTTTCTGACTAACATCTGCCTGAATAATATTCTTCTTCTTTTCTACAATTCCCGGTTTATTATAAAGAATGCCGGTTTCGAGAAGTAAAAGTGGTGGGTTTTCAGGAATATCAATAGGTGTATAAAGTATCATGATGTCCCTTCGCTCTCTGACAACCTGAATTCTTGACTTCATTCCATTCCAGGTAAGTATCATGTCGATATATCTTCCGTCATAGGAATGTGCCACCGGAGTGATTTTACCCGGATAGTTTTGTAATGGGGATGAAATGCTTGCATTCTGAAGAAAGCACTGAGTGTAGTTTTTATCAACTGCCCTAAAGTCTAATCGGAGCGAGAGTCCTTCTGGCATGTAAACGTAATTCAAAAGGTTTGAATTATCCCAGGTATTCCAGCCCCCAAGCAGGTATTCCTGAAGCTTTTCGTTGTTTTCTATTTTGCTGGTATCGAAACCTTTATCTCTGACGCATGATGCAAACAGAAATACGAAAAAAAGTGGGAAAATCAGTTTTTTAATCATGAGGCAATTTTTAATAGTCTTGTCTAACAAAAGCTTTTTAGTCGATCCGATAGGTCAATTTAACGAAATCGCTATTGAACTACACTGTTTCAAAATCATATAAATAACACAAAACCGGCTTAAATTTAGTGTTTTTTCAGGAATTCATCAATCTCAATGTGATGTACTTTCAGGAATATGTTGGATAATCAAACCCAAGTTTATTGGATTCGGGCTTATCGAGAAATTTCTCAAGATCATTTTGATAAAAATCCACAAAGAATTCGTACAAAGCTTTATTGAACTCATAATAATGCCATTGCCCATTTACAAAAGGAATATCAATACTGCGGTTATTGGCAAGTTTCATGATAAAGTTACCCTTGTATTTTTTAAAAAGCATTTCGAACCTGAGTACCTGTTCAGGTAATTCCGATTTAGGAATTTTAAGCAACATTCCAACCTGCACATGCCAGAATGAGTCTGGATTCAGATTCATTGACTTCAGCGGCTCATTTGTTGGACCTCCTTTTTCATCCCATGAATATAAAATGGCGTTTTTTGGAGGAAGCGAAAAATACTCCAGATAAGAAGTAAGGAAACCCAGAAGGAACTGGAGACTTTCCTGCTGATAGCTATTAAAATCTTCGAGGTTTTTCCTGTAAATCTCAAAGAGCACCTGAAAACGATCCATAAAGTCTGAAGTGAATAATTATTTTCAGCAAGATAATTAATTACTCAGATCAGGACTATAACTTGTATTAAAAAAATATCAATCTGTTATTTTGGGGATATCTGGCGAAGTTTTATCTCAACTCAAGCTTTATACTTTTGGCAATATTCAGAGCTGTTGTCATACTGCTAAGATCTGTAAAAATCTCTCCTGTTTTGCCTGAATAATGACTGTGACCTAACACTTTTAACTCGTAAGTTTTTACACTGGAGTCTGTGTCAATATCGGCTTTGTAAACAAGCGCAGGCTGACACGATGTTTTATACTCAGCGTCATCCGGGTATTTGTTATTTGTCCAGAACTCGTTCCAATCCCAGGTTTGATTAATTTCCATGAATACAGAAAATCTCTTTAATTCCGGGTTTTCAATCCTGGTGTTTAGAACAAAATTTCCCTGTGGAGTTGCACCTGTATAGGCATCTTCGATAGGATTTTGTTCATCGGGGAGGTAGAATCCTGCCTGATTTATAATACCGCGACGATGCGACCAGTAGGGAAGAGCCGCTGGGCGCATTATGGGGCCTGGCGTCCAGACACCTGCTCCCGCTTTCCCATGTTCAAATACGCCTTTCCCAATTGACTTTGATACATACAAAGTCTGCACAAAGTTCCCTTTCTCATCTTCAACCCAGAAGGCTAAAAGAGGATGATTAAATTCTTTCCCCTTTGTAAATTCGATACTTAATCGGGTTCCGACAGAATCGGAATTATAGGAATATACTTCTGGTGGCTCCTGAATCTGGGACGTTTTGCAGGAAGCCAGCAGAAACAGAATACTTGCAATAATATAAATTCGTGATTTCATAGGATATCTAAAAAATATGTTAAACCTCTGAGAATATTAAAACTGTACTATTATTCCAATGGTCGGAAGAACCGTCCCAGCTAGATTACCTAGTTCTTTAAGAGAGTACCTCTGCTGAGAAAGAGGATCTCCGGGATTTACAAGATCTGTGCCGTCCAGCAGTAACACCTTTTGCTGATCTGCCTGAAAATTATAAAGATTCTGTATATCCATATATAAATTTAAAGAAAACTTATTTAGAAACCATTCCTTATCTACTCTAACATCCAGTTGATGAAAGGATTTTAGCCTTTCCTGGTTAAACCTGCTATAGTCCAGAATCCCTCTCCCAGTAGCATCCCATGCTAACTTATAGCTCGATTGGAGCTGATCATAAGGAGTGTAAGGAACACCACCAACAAACCTCCATTTCATGCCTACTCTCCAGTTCTTTTTAAACTCTTTCAGCGCGGTAATGTTGAGAATGTGCCTGTTGTCCCATGCGGTCGGAACCCATTTACCGATATTTAGTATTTCTGATTTAAAGGCCTGCGACTCGCTTCTGACTAAAGTATAGGATACCACCAGATTTCCCCCGAAGAAATCCTTGTTACGGTATAAAATCTCCATTCCATAGGCTCTTCCTGTTGCAATGGATTTCACAGCCTCATCTCCGAAGCTACCAAAATCAGCACCCTTACTAGCCAGTGAAATGGAATCATTTATACTAAAAGGATAATTTCTGTAATACTTATAAAACCCCTCAATCGTAAATCTCGATTGTTCAGAGGGAAGCCATTCTATCCCTCCAACAATATGATCGGAATTGATATATGTAAGGCCGTTCTGTTTGTTAACCAACTGTCCTGCTGAGTTCCTGTATCCTAACATTGTATAAGGTGGAATCTGGAAATAACGGCCAACATTAAAATTCAGAAAGAAACTCTGATTTACGAGGTAAGATGCGGAAAACCGTGGCGATAACTGTTTCAGGGGATTGGACATTTCAGAAGAAAAGTCGTTTGCATCTGTTCTTACTCCCAATGAAAGGGTAAGTCGATCTTTCAGAAAGTTTTGACTTGCTTGTCCGAAAATTCCATATTTTACTAAGCTCAGATCACTTGAATAATCTATGATTAAAGGGTTTCCGTTAATATATGTTTTGTTATAGGTGGAGTTGTCATACATCGCATACTCCATGCTTGCACCAAAATTCAATCGAACACCGGAACTAAGAGTGGAATTATGTTCGTAACGCAATTTGTTCTCGATTTCATTTGAAATGTAATTGAAATTGAGTGTGTCGCTTTCATTATTATTTCTGTATTTAAAAGAGGAGTTATTCAAATGGTTCCTACTTACAACCCAGGTGTCATAGCCGTTTTCATGAAAGTGTTTGAAAACCACTCCTAATGTATAATTCCATTGTTCATTGGAAGGAAGATATCCAAGGATATACCGTTGCTCTTCAGTTTCATTTGCTTTTAGATTCAGTGCAAACTGGTCGATTGCCCCAAGTCCCAAAATTGTAATTTCATTTTTTTCGTTAAGCTTGGTTTTTGTTTTAAACTGGAAATCGTTGTAGGTCGGCAGAAAAGGTAAACCAATAGCAGAAAATAGAAACTGCAGGTAAGACCGACGTGCCGACATGATATAGCTGGTGTTTTCACCTAATGGCCCATCCAGAGTAATTGCCAGATCTGATGCGCCAATTGAGCTTTTAACTTTAAGTTTGTCTTTGTTTCCATCGACCTGTTTTAATTCAAGAATAGAGCTAAGCGCGTTTCCTCGGTTTGCAGGAAAGGCTCCAGAATAGAAATTAACTTCACGGATAAAATCAACATTTATAATCCCAACTGGTCCTCCAGATGCTCCCTGTGTCGCAAAATGATTGATGTTGGGTATCTCAACTCCATCCAAATAAAAACGGTTTTCAGAAGCCCCGCCACCCCGAACAATGATATCATTTCTGAACGATGGAGTGGAAGCTACTCCCGGGTAAGACTGCAATACTTTCGAAATATCTCTGTTTCCTCCGGGGTTCTTCTCTATTTCAACAAGGTCAATCCTCCTGAGCGAAACCGGACTCTCCTCGTTTCTGCGAAATGGTGAGGCTTTTACGGTTATTTCTTCCAACAGAATTTTTGTCTCCTGCATGGGAATGTCGATAAAAACTTTATTGGCATTGGTTACTAAAATGGGCTCGGAAACATAGGTCTCATAACCCACAGAACTGGCTCTGATTTCAACATATCCAGGCTTTAATCCTGTGAAAAGAAACTTTCCATCCAGATCACTTATTGAGCCAATATTTGTTCCAAAAACAGCAATGGTAGCGAATTCCAGAGGGACATTGTTCTTCGAGTTGTAGATACGTCCTTCCAGAACGCCATTGTTTTGGGCATTTAGAATTTTGGGAAGACCAAGTATCATTAGCAATAGTGCCAGTCGGTTAAAAAAGAATTTCATATTTTTTACTTTTTCAAATCTTGTTTTACATAATTGAAGATAAACACGGAAAATATAAAAATGTTCAATTATTGTTTAAGATAAACCCAAAATGATTAAACAAAAAACGCTTACTTAAACTTTGATATCTGAATAATTATAAACCTACCCTGAGGTATCAAAGCAATAAGCCCAGAACGGTGTCAACAGCAAAAATATTCAGAATTGGTGTGATCATAACTCCAAAAAAGGATACTTTTTGGAAAGTGACTTGGTTTGCTTAGTGATTTTTTCGACGAACTTCCGGTGGGCTTCCGTACCTTCATTGTAAACTCTATGATTCCTTGCCCTGATAAGCTTTTCCAACTCTTTATTAATTTCGCAAGTCTCCTTATCGAAATACACTTTTTCAAAAAGTTCCCAGATATACTTAATTGCCAAAGAGTTGGGATGCATAAGATCATCAGAATAGAATCGATAATCCCTTAAATCGTCAAGCAGAATCTCATAAGCAGGGAAATATTCAGTATTTTCGGGAAAGAGTTTGCAAATTTCTTCGATAGCCAGCAAAAGAACTGCTTTGCTGACCTGATTGCCATGTGCACCGTCTTTCCAATGCCTCACAGGGCTAACAGTAAAAATGATCTTAAGATTCTTGTTTTTACGAAGGATTTCTGGAATAAACACTTTCCACGAACTGATGATATCCTCAGGACTTATAAGAATTCTGTCAAATTCCTTTTCCGGTAATTTATGACAGTTAGAAACTATTACACCAGTTTTTTTCAGTCGATATACCCAGGCAGTTCCAAATGTAATAAGCTGAAAATCAGATTTATGCAGATGTTTTGATGATTTCTTGATCTCCTGATTTATTCTTTTAAGGCATTCTTCCCTATCAGGATTCGAAAAGCTGCTGTGATGATCCCAAGAAAACCATAATTCATTATGATATTCGAGCTCTTCACTTTTGAACTCTTCCCCGTCTATAAGAATTCCTAGACTGTTTAGCAGACTGAGAGGATTGTAAACAACTCCAAATGGGTTTATCCTTACATTGAATGATAAGTCTTCAAGATTTTTTCCAATATTCTCAGTAAAACATGAGCCATTAAAGAGAATTTTACTTTTGTGATTGATGCGAAATGCTGAGGGTTTTAAATCTATTTCTGTACGAAATTCAGGCATAGCATTTAAATTTTGTTTTCTTCGAACCAGGAAATAATATGGTTAAAAACTTCAATCTTTATAAATTCATTATGAAGTTCGTGATATTGATTTTGCCATAGTTTCAGGGAAGTACGTTTGCTGGTATTTAAAACGTAATCTTCACTGGCTTTTGGAGAAGTGATGGTGTCGGATGTCCCATGCATTATCAGAAAGGGAGAATTGATTTTGTAAACGTTCCTGAGTGCATGATACCCTGCCTGATATATTTCGTGAAACATTTTCAATGATATCCGGTCATGGTTGAGAGGATCGCGCTCATAATCACGAACAATTTCAGGATCGTGCGAAATCTGTTCCGCTTTAAGCTGATTGGAAATGGTAAGAGCGGGAAGAAATTTTTTAAGAAACTGGGTAATTTTAATGACAATATCAGATGGCTCACTATATAACTTAAGCCATGGAGAGGTTACAATAACTGCCTCTATAGGTCTGTTTCTTTTGATAATATGGTTCAGAACGAGGGTTCCCCCCATGGAATGGCCGTAAAGAATTTTTCTATATCCGGGGAAAAGCTCGTCGCTTTTTTCAAAGAGAATATCAATATCGTCCAATAATACATCCAATGATTTGATATGTCCTCTTTTTCCCTCAGATTTGCCGTGTCCGTGAAGGTCCATGCTGATTACCGAGAATCCCTTTTCATTAAAAAGTTGCGCCCAATGATTGTAGCGACTACAATGTTCTCCCAGACCATGAACAAGTAAAATAATTTTTTTCTGGTCATTTTCTGCCTTCCAGCTTTGAGCAAAGAGATTTGCACCGTCCCTGGCAGGCCAGATATAGGTCTGGCTATTCATTTTGGTATTTGCAATTAATTGAACCGCTTAATACGATGTTCAGATTATAAAGTTAAGAAAAAATGTATTTAGTTTTCACGATTGCTCTTTCAAAAAATTCAGATTTCGCTGTATTCCAGCGAATTTCGCCCTTTTAACTGCCGATCCCCTGAAAAGAAGATCATATTTTTCATTATCCATTGTATACCAGTCTTGCTTGCTCATTCCCAATAAATCCGGATGAGGCCGAAACTCTTCGATTGTGTTAGCTGAAGCCTTTCGATTCCATGGGCACACATCCTGACAAATATCACAACCAAAAACACGATTTTGAAATGAATCTTTAAGAAAATCTGGCATTTCGGGGGATTTGTTCTCAATGGTATGATACGAAATGCATCTACCAGCATCTATAACCCTGTCTGAAACAATGGCTCCGGTCGGACATGAAGTAATACAATTTCTGCAACTGCCGCACATATCGTTTACAGGCTGGTCGTAATCAAGTTCTGCGGTAATAATCATTTCGCCAATAAATACAAATGAACCGTATTTTGAAGTTAGTAGGAGGGAGTTTTTACCAATCCATCCAAGGCCGGATCTACTGGCCCAAGCGTGCTCCATAACCGGCGCTGAATCTGTGAAAACACGCCCTTCACATCCGGGAATAAGACCGGTGGTAAAGGTCAGCAGGGATTTCAACATTTTACGAATCACATCATGATAATCTTTTCCGTAAGCATATTTTGCGAGTACAGGTGCTTCAGGATCGGATTGAATATTTTGAGGATAGTAGTTGAGAATTACAGAAACCACCGATCTTGCACCTTCAACAAGTAAACGAGGATCTGTCCGTTTATCGGAGAAGTTTTGCATATACGAAAGTCCGGCATGATATCCTTTACCGAGCCAATTTCTAAGCCTTTCAGCATCTTCCGAAAGAAAGTCAGCCTTAGATATTCCACAGTCGGAAAAGCCAACCCTGAGAGCCTCGGCTTTTATCTGTTGTGAATATGTTTGCTCGGTTTTCACATCAGTCCAAGATCCAGTCTTGCTTCTTCACTCAAATTGGATTCATCCCAAGGCGGTTCGAAAGTGAGGGTAACCTTTGCTTCTGTAACCCCTTCGATTGCTTTAACTTTCTCCTGTACTTCTGCCAAAAGTGAATCGGCAACCGGACAATTAGGAGCAGTAAGAGTCATGGTAATTTCTACCTTGTTGTTGTCATCAACATCAATCGCGTAAATTAGCCCCAGATCATATATGTTTACCGGGATTTCCGGATCGAAGATATTCTTGAGTACCTGCACAATCTCTGTCTCGATTTGCAGGAAATTATTTACTTCTGCCATTTTATTTTCTTTCTGTTCCCTACTAACAATTTACTGCCCCTTATGTTTAACATGGTAGGCGAGAGAATACATTTTCATCTTTTTTATCATGGAAACCAGACCATTACTACGGGTGGGAGAAAGGTTTTCTTTTAGGCCGATTTTATCAATGAAATACAAATCTGCATTCATGATTTCTGAAGCTTCCTGATTATTCAATGCCCTGATGAGCAATGCTACTATGCCTTTTACTATAATCGCATCACTGTCGGCTGTAAAACTTATTTTTCCGTCAATAAACTCAGCATGTAGCCAAACTTTAGACTGACAGCCATTTATAAGGTACTCGTCGGTTTTGTAACGCGAATCTATTGCGGGGAGCTCATGTCCAAGTTCAATAAGATAATTATACCGATCCATCCAGTCTTCAAAAGCCGAAAACTCTTCAACGATCTGATCCTGAATTTCTGTAAGTGTCATGTTTGGATTAAATCTAAATTAGGCAACAAAGGTATAAAAAAAATGGAAGTGATGGAATATGTTTTTGCTTCAATGTTTGAGGTTTAGGGGCTTTTTCGGTTCGAAAACTAAGCCCTATCATTACCTCAATAAATTCTGTTTCTTTTAGATCACCTTATTAATATGAAGGATCTGAATAAAAATAAAATTTCACAGGGAGATTTTTTTGATTGCCCGCCTATACTTAACTTACAGAAATGTAACTTACAAAGTTGTAACTTACAAAGTTGTAACTTACAAAATTGTAATATATCTTTGTATTAAATTTTGATACTATGGGAACTGCATTTGTATATGGGAAAATTGTTGGTGAGGAAAACTTTACCAACCGGGAAAAGGATTTGGAGCGGCTTATTTCCAATTTTGAAAATAAAACAAATACTATTTTGATCTCACCAAGAAGGTGGGGAAAATCTTCTCTGGTGGCAAAAGCAGCAGCGGTGGCGCAAAAGAAAAATAAGGAAGTGCGTTTTTGTTTTATTGATTTGTTTAACATTCGTTCGGAGGAGGAGTTTTACCAGCAATTTGCTCTTGAGGTCTTAAAGGCATCTACTTCAAAAATGGAAGAACTCAGAAGTTCAGCCTTTACATTTATGGGGAGATTACTTCCAAAGTTAATAGTTGGCAACATGCCGGGAAATGAAGTTTCACTCGAACTGGATTGGAAAGAAGTAAAAAAGAATCCGAATGATATTCTTGATTTGCCTGAAAACCTCTCCCGGGACAAAGATTTCCGCTTAATAGTCTGCATTGATGAATTTCAAAACATAGCGGGATTTGAGAATCAGCTTGACATTCAGAAGAAGCTGAGATCCCATTGGCAGAAACATTCAAAAACGAGCTATTGTCTTTACGGTAGCAAACGTCATATGATGATGGAGGTATTTACCTCGGCATCAATGCCTTTTTATAAATTTGGAGATCTGTTTTTTCTTGAGAAAATATCCCGTGAAAACTGGTTACCCTTTATAATTAGCCGCTTTAAAGTTACAGCAAAGGACATAAAACCTGAGGCAGCTGAAAAGATAATCAGCCTTGCTGAATGCCATCCCTATTATGTACAGCAACTAGCGCAGCAAGCATGGCTAAGAACAAAGCGAAGCTGTAATACCATTATTGTTGCTGAGGCACATGAAGAACTGGTACTTCAGATGAGTCTTCTTTTTCAGACAATAACCGATTCGTTAAGCAATACACAGGTTAATTTTCTACAGGCACTTATTTGTGGCGAGACTCAACTTAGCTCTGCAGAGGTTTTAATGAAGTATCGTTTAGGGACATCGGCAAACATAATCAGGATAAAGGATGCACTTGTGTCAAGGGAAATTATTGAAGTTCAGAGTAGTGAGTATGTCTTTCTGGATCCTGTCTATAGGTTCTGGCTAAAGAAACATTATTTCCGAATCTGGGATGGTGGCTAGGTTAGCATAGTTCTGGCTTTCTTAAGTCCTTCAACAAGTTTGTCAATATCCTCAACGGAATTATAAAAAACCATAGATGCTCTTATGGTTCCGGATATCTGAAAATGATCCATAACCGGCTGGGCGCAGTGTGTTCCGGTTCTTAGAGCGATTCCCATTTTATCGAGGATCATACCTAAATCATAGGGATGAGTTCCCTGAATAAGGAATGAAAACACCGATATTTTTTCTCTGGCATTTCCATAAATATCTAAGCCCTCAATTTCCAGTAACCTCTTTTGGGTGTAGTCGCGGAGCAGGTTTTCCTGATGAACAATAGCATCCAGACCAATAGAACTAACATAATCAAGAGCTGTGCCAAGTCCGATGGCTGCGGTGTAATTTGCAGTTCCGGCTTCAAATTTAAAGGGAAGTTTGTTGTATGTTGTTTTATTGAATTTTACACAGTCAACCATATCGCCTCCGCCCTGATAGGGAGGAATAGCATCGAGCATTACTTCCTTACCATATAATACGCCTATTCCGGTAGGGCCGAAAACTTTATGTCCTGAAAAGACATAAAAATCGCAATTCAGATCCTGAACATCAACACGCCCGTGCTGTATGGCCTGAGCTCCGTCAATCAAAACAGGAACACTGTGATCATGAGCAAAACGGATCATTTCTTTTACCGGATTTACTGTTCCGAGGGAGTTTGAGGTATGGGTAAGCGCTACAAGCCTCGTCTTTTCGTTAAAGAGAAGTTTATATTCATTTTGAATCAGTTCTCCATTCTCATCAAAAGGGATGATTCTTAGTTTTGCTTTTTTACGAGCACAGAGCATTTGCCAGGGAACAATGTTTGAGTGATGTTCCATTTCGGAAACGATGATTTCATCTCCTTCTTTTACATATTTCTCCCCGAAAGAAAATGCAATGGTATTGATCGATCCAGTAGCTCCGCTGGTAAACACAATTTCGTTGGTTCCCTTTGCATTGATGAAATTCTTAACCACTTCACGGGCATATTCATATTCGCCGGTCATCTGTTCGCTCAGGAAATGAACTCCCCTGTGAATACTGCTGTTTTTTACTGAGTAAAGTTCGTTCAGTTTATCAATAACAATGCGTGGTTTCTGAGTAGTAGCGCCATTATCAAGATAAACCAGTGGCTTATTGTGAACCATGGTCTGAAGAACGGGAAAGTCCCTCCTGATGATATTTACATCAATATTTACGGCTGGGATATCGTTATCTACTGACATTTCATTTTACAGTTATTGCATTGAGAGAGCTCGCCTTTTAGTCTTTTATCAACGAGTTCGATGACTCTTTCACGAAGTGGCAGAAGCTTAATTTCGGAAAGCACGGCATGTGCAAATGCAAACATAAGCAGTTGCATGCTTTCTTTATATGGGATTCCTCTGGAACGGATATAAAACAGCGCATCAGTATCAAGCTGGCCAACAGTTGCACCATGACTGCATTTCACGTCATCAGCATATATTTCAAGTTGGGGGCGCGTGTACATTTTGGCAGTATCTGTTAGTAGAATATTGTTATTCCTTTGATATGCTTGTGTGTGCTGAGCGTCTTTATGCACATGAATTTTCCCATTAAAGGCGCCAGTTGAGTTTTCATCGAGTATACCTTTGTAGAGCTGGTTACTGGTGCAATTTGGAACGAGGTGATTCACGTATGTGTAATTATCTATATGCTGCGTATCATCAACAAGATAGAGACCCATCGACTTGTTATCTGCTCCTTCACCAGCAAGATCAACATACATGTTATTCCGGATTTTTCCTCCGTGAAGTGTAATATAATTGGAGCTAACATGGGAGTTAGTCATCTGATGCACATAAGCATTGGTGATCTGAATGGCTTTATTATGCTCATTCTGCACCCTTGTCAGATCGAGATTAGAAGCGGATCCGGCAAAGATTTCCGTAACTGAATTGGTAAAAAACTCGTGATTGGAAAGGGTATGATCGCAAATCAGAACTTTTGCTTCTGCGTTTTCTTCCAGAATAAAAAGATTGCGATGATGAACCATTTGCGACTCATCCGACAGTAAAAGATGAATGATCTGGAATGGTTTCTCACAAACTATATTTTTGGGGATATACAGAAAAACGCCATCCTGCGTAAATGCTGTGTTTAAGGCAGTTATACCGTCTTCTGTAAATTTTGCATATTTTGTATAATGCTTAGCAAAAAGCTCAGGAAACCTGATTCCGGCAGCCTTCATACTTCCAAAAATCACCCCATTTTCGAGACAGGTAATTTCTTCGGATGTATTGTAATAAAACCCGTTTAAAACAAGAATCACCTGAGTATCGAGCTCAGGTATATCGCACTGAAAAAGCTCTTTGATGTCGAGTTCAATCTTTCTGGGAGTGAAATTCTGTTTTATTTCTTTGCTGAAATACTCGTTCACAGGAGTGTACTTGTATTTTTCATCTTTTTTTGGAGGCAATCCAGTGGTTTTGAAGCACTCAATGGCTTTATTTCGCAGTGAATTCACAAGATCCGAGGATCCTTTGAAAATCTCCCCCGAATTCTCCCTGAAAAGAGTCGTGAAAACTTCTTTTGTGTCTATATTTTTTGCTTCCTGAGCCATAATTATATATCCTTGTATTTCAGGAGTTTACTTCTTCTTTGATCCAGTCGTAGCCTTTTTCTTCCAACTCGTAGGCAAGTGTTTTATCTCCCGATTTAACAATTCTACCATTATAAAGAACATGAACGAAGTCGGGAACAATATAGTCCAGAAGCCTCTGGTAGTGAGTAATGACGATACTTGCAGTTTCGGGGGAATGGAGTTTATTAACGCCATTGGCTACTATGCGAAGGGCATCAATATCAAGACCTGAGTCGGTTTCATCCAAAATAGCCAGTTTTGGTTCCAACATTGCCATCTGAAAAATTTCGTTTTTCTTTTTCTCGCCACCTGAAAATCCCTCATTAACAGAGCGATTTGTAAGATTGGAGTCGATTTCAACAACCGCTTTTTTCTCTCTCATCAATTTCAGAAAATCGCTTGAGGAGAGTGGCTCAAGTCCCTGATATTTACGTTTCTCATTTACCGCAGAGCGCATGAAGTTTACCATGCTTACTCCCGGAATTTCAACTGGATACTGGAATCCAAGGAACAGACCTTCCCGAGCACGGTATTCTGGTTGCATTTCAAGTAGATTTTTCCCAAGAAATGTAACGCTACCGCCTGTAACAACTGCATACTCACGCCCAGAAAGCGCCGCAGCAAGAGTGCTTTTCCCGGATCCATTCGGGCCCATGATGGCATGTATTTCACCTGCTTTTATTTCAAGGTTAATTCCTTTCAGAATCTCCTTTTCTTCGATTGAAACCTTTAAATTTTTTATTGAGAGCATTTATTTAATTTAGAATTTAGAATTTAGAATTTCACTTTATTAAAAACTTTAAAATTAGTTTGTTACTCCATTTTCAAATTTTCAAATCAGCTTATAATCGTATCACCCTACACTACCTTCGAGAGTGATGGCAAGTAGTTTCTGGGCTTCTACTGCAAATTCCATCGGAAGTTTATTGAGAACTTCTTTTGCATAGCCGTTAACAATAAGGCTAATTGCAGTTTCTGTATCAATTCCCCTTTGGTTGCAATAGAATATCTGATCTTCACCGATCTTTGAAGTGGTTGCTTCGTGTTCAACAATGGCAGATTTGTTATCTACTTCAATATATGGCCAGGTATGAGCTCCGCATTTACTTCCAAGCAGGAGTGAGTCGCACTGCGAGTAATTACGGGCATTTTCAGCGCCCTTCATCACTTTCACCAATCCCCTGTAAGAATTATTACTAAAACCTGCAGAGATTCCTTTCGAAATAATTGTGCTTTTGGTGTTTTTACCGATATGGATCATTTTGGTTCCTGTATCGGCCTGCTGGTGATTGTTGGTAACAGCAACCGAATAAAATTCGGCAGTGGAATTATTTCCCCGGAGAATACAACTTGGATATTTCCATGTTATGGCAGAGCCTGTCTCCACCTGGGTCCAGGAGATTTTGGAAAAATCCCCCTTGCACATTCCCCGCTTGGTAACGAAGTTAAAAATGCCACCAAGTCCATTTTTATCCCCCGGATACCAATTCTGAACCGTGGAATATTTAACCTGTGAATGAGCCATGGCAACGATTTCAACGATAGCGGCATGAAGCTGATTTTCATCTCTCCTGGGTGCAGTGCATCCTTCAAGGTAACTCACATAACTTCCTTCTTCAGCAACGATGAGTGTTCTTTCAAACTGACCTGTATTGGCGGCGTTGATGCGGAAATATGTAGAAAGTTCCATGGGACAGCGAACTCCCTTGGGAATATAGCAGAATGAGCCATCACTGAAAACCGCTGAATTCAGAGCGGCAAAATAATTATCAGTGTACGGAACAACCGATCCCATGTACTGTTTCACTAAATCCGGATGATTCTGAACCGCTTCACTGAAAGAACAAAAAATTATGCCTTTTTCAGCAAGAGTTTCCTTGAAGGTTGTTTTAACGGAAACGCTATCGATGACAGCATCAACCGCAACACCGGCTAATGCTTTCTGCTCTTCAAGAGGGATTCCTAACTTATTGAAAGTGTCAATTAGCTCAGGATCAACCTCATCCAGACTTGCC
This sequence comes from Bacteroidales bacterium, assembly GCA_038316435.1. GTDB lineage: Bacteria > Bacteroidota > Bacteroidia > Bacteroidales > JACJXF01. The sequence continues at coordinate 33,463 of JBBQAQ010000038.1, forward strand.
AGTTTAGCATTTTGTTTGGGTGCTGAATAGTAAATAATATCCTGATAGTTGATTTTCGGGAGTTCAAGATGAGCCCACTCCGGCATTTTAAGTTTTTGCCAGTGGCGGAATGCTTTGAGCCGGAACTCAAGCATCCACTCTGGCTCATTTTTCTTTGACGATATCAATGCAACAACCTGTTCGCTAAGCCCTTTTGGAATAGATTCCGCTTCGATGTCGGTATAAAACCCGTATTTGTAATCGCTCTGTGTGAGCTCGTTCAGTATTTTGTTATTTTCACTCATTGCTGCTTTCCTGTCGATGAATTCCCCCGCGATCAGCCTTTATTTAGATTAATTATAAATAGAGTGCAAATATACAAAATATTTCAGATTCCGGTGCAGTGTTTAACCGGGTTTTAACAATATCGGGTATTGAAGAATTTGCAAATGAATATAATATAGATAATTCCCTGTGCCTGTCCACAGTTTTCCAAGAAAGCCGATAGCACTTTCAATCACTCCATTAATTCCGTTTTGAGCAACATAATTGAACAGTTTTATAAGTAATGGAGCAAAAGTAAAAACAACCATAGCAATAATTATCAGCAGAAATATGCTCAGGATGATAGCCAGAAGCCGAAGCTTTTTATTTTCTCTGATTCTTTTAAGTGCCAAAAAAGGAATTCCTTTCCAATACAATTAACCTATTTGCAAACTTTGGAATTAAAGCGAGTGTCGGCGGATAGTATCTCATCATTTCTTGTTTATCTATCCCTAAATTTTAAAAATTTCTTGTGAAAAATTTTTAAAATCAGGCGAATTGACGTATTTTTGAAGACAATTTGCGGAGTCATGAAAGAAGATCAATTAAACGAAGCCTTTGTTAGGTACGAATCGCTCGGAAACGGTGATATAATCCACCTTATTCATTTTGCACGAAAAGGTCTATCTTTTGCCCATTTTCAGCAGCTTTCCAGAAATACTCCTTTCCCAAATAAAGAGTGGAGTGATATTCTGCATATTTCTGAACGAACCTTGCAGCGCTACAAAAAGGAAGGTCTTTCCTTTGAACCTCTTCAATCTGAAAGAATTCTTGAAATAGCTTTACTCCAGCGCAAGGGAACTGAAGTCTTCGGAACCCCTGAAAAATTCTTTATCTGGCTTAATAGCGTAAACATTAGCCTTGGAAATGTTTTGCCTCGCAAGCTCCTTGATAACGGTTTTGGTATTGGGCTTATTAAAGATGAGCTACTCCGCATTGAACACGGAGTACTTGCATGATAGTCTATCGTCTTTGCAAGTCGCCGTGGGAAGAAGACCTTTCCGGTCAGGGAGCTAAAATTACAGGTGGGCGATGGAACAGCAAGGGAATTGCAGTTGTTTACACATCTTCTTCTAGAGCTTTGTGTGTTACAGAAATAGCTGTTCATACGCCACTTGGCTGTCTTCCACAGGATTATTTTCTGATCGAAATTCATATTCCTGAAAATTGCTCAATTAAGGAAATATTGGTATCAGATCTCCCCCGAAATTGGCAATCGTTTGAAAAGCGGCAGATTACCCAGCATATTGGCAATTCCTTTATTCAACTATGCAAGGCTCTTATTCTGAAAGTGCCTTCTGCTGTGGTTCAGGGGGATTTCAACTATCTTATTAACCCCGAACATAAAGACATCCAAAGTATACGCATTTTAAATAAGGAAGCCTTTATCTTTGATGAAAGACTATTCTAGAAATTATTCTTCCTTAAAGTTTACCCTGCATGGATCTTCCCTAATTAGTTTTTATGATATCCTTTTGCCATTTAATTACAATTTACTAAGTTTATCCTGCCTATAACCAAACTGCCTTACATGAACTTCAAGTTTTGAATACAAACGATTTTTTTAGAAACCAACTGGCTACAATAAAAAGAGCCTCATCGTAAAAAACATTCTGCTGTTTGTAACTCCTGTTTCCATTGCTGTATTGATTTTCATGCTTTTCAATCTGTCACAAACCGTTGAACATCTCTCCCAATCGATCATTCAGAATACAACCGCTGAAACCGTTAAACAACTCGACCGGTTTTTCGACCCGGCGATAGGCAACCTCCGCATTGCCCGTCAGTGGGGAAAAGCAGCAATTCTTGATGAAGCTAGACCTGAATCTCTTAATCCACGATTCATTCCGATACTTAAGAACTACCAGCAAATTTCTTCAATGCTCATTGCAAATACTTCAGGGGAAGAATACATGCTGCTTCGGGAAGACAGTACCTGGCTAAATCGTATCGTTTCCTATCCAAATGGGAAGCAGAAAATCTCCAGATATCGATACAATTACAGTGAAGAGATGAAAGTCAAAAGTGTGGAAAGTACTGTCGATTCCCGCATTTACGACCCGAGAGAAAGACCCTGGTTTAAAGGGGGATTAAGAGCTCAAGGGGAAGATATGGTCTGGACTCAGCCATACATCTTCTTTACCACTAAGGATCCGGGAATAACGGTGTCGATGAACTGGCAGGTTCAAAAAGACAGCAGTGAAAAATTCGTTATCGCATTTGATATCATGCTGATAGATATTTCCGCCTACACATCAAAACTTGAAATAGCTAAAAATGGTAAAGCTTTTATTCTTTCGGATGAAGGAAAAATCATTGGTCTTCCAAAAGATTCGCGGTTTCTTACCACGGATTCCTTAAGAAGATACGTGCTATCAGAATATAGTTCTCTGGGGATAGATGAAATGTCCCTCGCAATAAAAAAATGGAATGAAACCGGGAAAAAAAATGAGCCGTTCAAGTTCAAATATGATAATAATGATTGGTGGGCAGGGTTTCATTCGTTCAAGCTGGGAATTGACAATTCCTTTTCTATCGGCGTAATTGTTCCCGAGGATGATTTTATGTCGGAGGTAAACCGAACCCGAACTGTAATTATATCAGGCTTTCTGCTTGTTCTGGTTCTCACTCTTTTAGTTATCAGGGGATATAATCAGAAGCAGAAGGCATTTGCATTGCTGGAGATCCGGAATAAAATGATTATCGAGCAAAATCAAGAGATTGCAGCCAACAGAGATGAAATTTCACAACAGAGAAATGAGATCACCGATTCGATTAAATACTCGAAAAGGATTCAAACAGCGGTACTTCCCCCGGAAAGCCTGATAAAATGCCTGCTGCCCGAACATTTTGTGTTTTTCCGACCAAAAGATATCGTTAGCGGTGATTTTTTCTGGGTTCAGAAAACAGATGAAAAAGTTTTGTGGGCATCTGTGGATTGCACGGATCACGGCGTTCCCGGGGCATTTATGAGTATCATCGGGTATAATGGTTTGAACAGAGCGGTAAAAGAATACAATCTTTTGCATCCCGGTGATATACTTGATAAATTAAATAAGCTTGTTGCCGAAACATTCCGGCAGGACAAGGTTTCCAGCGAAGAAGCCCCTCCCCCGGATATAAATATTCGTGATGGAATGGACATTGCCTTGTGTTCACTTGATCAGTCAAACGGGATGCTTGAGTTTGTAGGAGCTAACAATCCACTTTATGTTGTAAGGAAAAAAGACATTCCACTGATTGTGAACTCAAACAGCACAGATGCGGATATTTCTGATGAAACCAATTCGCTTTTCGAAATTAAAGCCGACCGTCAGCCAATAGGGAATTATGCGGATACCAGTGCTTTCCGGAATAATGAAATCCAGCTAAAAGAGGGAGATTCGCTTTATACTTTTTCAGATGGATTTGCAGATCAGTTTGGCGGCGAGAAAGGAAAGAAATTCATGGCTCGACAGCTAAAGACACTTCTTCTTGAAGTACAGGATATGCCAGTTTCAGAGCGTTATGACACTATTGAAAAACGCTTTCTTAAATGGAAAGAATCCTATGAACAGGTGGATGATGTGTTGATTTTCGGGGTGAAGGTTTAAAATTCGCGGAGTTCAACAAATTGCTAGGTTCTTTGTTTAATGAATTGTTGATTCTATCATCCCTTTAAAATAAATTTTGTTATGATAAAACTGAGAAATTCAAAACATATATTATCAGGGGTTTTACTTGTCTTCATATTAAGTTTAGCATTGCCGTCATGCGCCTCTGCCCGGGCTAAATCGCACAATACGCAGAAACGTGGACTTATGCTCCAGGATAAATCCCAATATAAAACCAACAAGGGGCATTATAAGCCTTCCGGGCGTCATAAATAATAAGCTGTTTAATCTAGTCGGCAGACAAGCCCCTCCAACTTAGGATGGATTTGGGGTGGGGCATATAGTCTGGCTTGATTTCCTCCTCCCTCAAAATTAATTTCCCTCATTTTAATAGGAGGTTTCCTATTGCAATATATCTTTGCAAAAATTATCACAGGCATTCTTACACAAAACAATTATTATGGGTCGCGCATTTGAATTTCGTAAAGCCAGGAAGATGAAACGCTGGGGAAGTATGGCAAAAACTTTTACACGCCTTGGGAAAGATATATCCATTGCGGTAAAGACGGGAGGACCTGATCCTAAAAACAACTCCCGACTGCGTGTACTGATTCAGAATGCCAAAGCTGCAAATATGCCTAAAGACAATGTGGAACGGGCAATTAAAAAGGCAACTTCGAAAGATATGGCCGACTACAAGGAAGTGTTGTATGAAGGATACGGCCCGTATGGAGTTGCAATTCTGGTTGAAACCTCAACCGACAATACCACCCGTACAGTTGCCAATGTTCGCAGCTATTTCACAAGATATAATGGCACTCTGGGGACTTTTGGTTCTGTGTCTTTTATGTTTGAACACAATTGTATTTTTAAAATTGCTGCCAAACCCGGAATGAGCGTGGAAGATCTGGAACTCGAACTCATCGATTTTGGTGCTCAGGAAGTATTTGAAGAAGAAGGTACCTTTGTTGTTTATGCCGATTTTGAAGCATTCGGTAGTCTGCAGAAATATTTCGAAGATAATGAAGTTGAAATTATAAGTGCAGAATTCGAGCGTATCCCAAGTGATTACAAAGAGCTAAACGAAGAACAAACTGCCGAAGTTGACAAACTCCTTGGCAAGCTTGAGGAAGATGATGATGTCAATAACGTCTTCCATAATATAAAGTAAGAAAATTTCTATATTCTATCGGATATGCCTGCTGGAAAATATCAGCTTGAAATTGGAATTGTTTCATCCGTGCATTATTTATTTCAGTGTATTGAAGAATTTAATAATTATCTCGTATTGTAGTCTCGAATCCTATCTACGCCATTGACTAATTTACTATCCTTGGATTTAACAACTTTTATAAAAGTATCACAATCAGTTTCTGACAAAATTCCAATACGAAAAGCTTCTGCAAGAAAATCCATAGTTGTAAGGTAAGTTATTGTGTTTTCTTGACAGTAAATAATTGTATCAGAAAGATTGCTACTGGCAAGTACATCATTATTATATCTACAATATGCCATGGCAATACTTTCTCCTTTACCAAGATTGCCGCCTCTTTTTCCCGTAAGTCTATAATACTCTTTTTTGACGTCCTGACTTGTTTGCTCTAGTTGCAATTCTTTAACAAATCCAAAGGATATAAGCCGCTCAACATTTGTCTTATATGATCCAAGAAATACTTCTTTAAAAACGACGTCAAAAAGATACAAATCATTAGGAAAGATTTTATTCAAAATTCCTGTTTGTTCTCCTTTAATAAAATGGATCAAAACATCAGCATCAAGAATAATTTTGGCTTTGGCATTAATTTTCATTATCAATAAAATTTTTGAAAATGTCAATACCAACATCATTCATTAAAGAGGCAAAGTTTCCTTCAGATAATTTCTCGTTATCAAATAGTTGTTTTGCAAGTATTCCATAATCTCCCCAAAGATCACCACTATTCCCGGGATTATATAAATCAACAGAGTACCCATGAAGCTGAGCAGATCTTTTAACATCCTTCCTTAAGAAATCATGATAATCTGTGCTGATTCTATTCAAGTAAAATAAACGATTTAATAATGCTCTTCTTGAGCAAGAAAAATATTGTTCGATTTTAAGAATAGTTGCTATGGAAATTTTATTTTTACCTCTCTCCTCCTTGGGAATTAATGAGAGAAGTCCTTGCTCAGGCAGTAAAAAATGTGAGGCAAATGTGTCTGCCGAAAACTCATTTTTATTACGCTTATCAAAAAGTGCTGATTGGCATCGATGAGGTAAAAAATTCTTATCAAAATAAAGATGATACAACTCGTGACAAAGTGTGAAATGCTGACGTCCGATAGAATGATTTGAATTTATCAATATAAATCGATTCTCACCAACTTTTATGGCCATTCCTGAAAATTCATCATCTAAAGGAGCATGAAATGTTAGAATTCTTTCTTTAAGACAAAGATTTTTAAAATGGATTGGTTCATCTTCCGAAAATCCAAAAGTCTTTCTTAATTCATATGCCTCTTGTTTAAGTTCCAACTCCACCATAAAAGTAAAAATTTAGAGCTTGCTATCCATCATTAAATAATTGCGAACAATCTTTTTAAAATGAGCAATGCTTTTTAAAGAATCAATTGATAATCCATCATCATTTCTAAATGCAAAAGCCATTTCAGCTTCTTGAGCATTAGAATCTTCATCATATAATAAGTCAGTATCTATTCCATACAATTCACAAATTTTCTCGAGATGCTTTACGGGAATTTCGCGTTCTCCATTTTCAAAATAACTAATATTCTCTCTTGATATTCCCAGATATTCAGCAATCTTTTCTTGTGAAAACCCGAGTCTCAAGCGCCATGCCTTGAGGTTAATACCAACAATAGGGTCCATGTTTTTAGTGTGTAGGTTTGTTACAAATATAGGCATATTTTAAAGATGATTCAAATATGTAACATATTTTTAATTGTTTTCACTACTTATTCTTAATTAATGACGAACAGAAATAACACCTAATAAAGATTTTGCTAAAACATTAAAATAGAGTAATTTCAGGTTAATAAAAGAATCAAAAAATATTCGAGTTACAGGATGAGAATGTAATAAATAGTTACTATTTACTAGATTATAACCTTAAACCACGGGATATTCTTGATTTGATTCCTGAGCTAGAATTAAAAACATTCATATCAACGAAAGGTATTAAATCAAGAGGAATTCTTATGGATTTTTAGCAAAGTCAAAACAATATATCAAGACAATTATATTATTTTGCCCCACCACAAGCCAAAAAAAAACAAAACCCGCTAAATATCAGCGGGTTTTGTTTAAACTGAGGTCAGTGGCGGATTCGAACCGCCGTAGCCGGTTTTGCAGACCGATTCCTAGCCACTCGGACAACTGACCGATATTAACAAAATATTTTCAAATTACTCCTCTTCCTTGCCTATCTAAAACCTGTGGCGGATTAGTCCGCTCCGTGAACTCGCTCGTCCCTCTCTCGGTTCGAACCGTCGTAGCCAGTTTTGCAGACCTCCCGATAGCTATCGGGATAGCCACTCGGACAACTGACCGATTATCCGGAATTTTGCTTTTCGGTCGACAAAGATAATAAAATTCTTGTTGCAGATTCTAATTTCAGAATCATTGTTGTCCGGTAAAACCGGAATATAGTTAATATTTCTTTTTATTTGCCTGATAATCAGTCATTCTTTTTTAGTTTTTCAAAAGTAAGCCCCCTGCATTTCCGGAAACAGTGATTTTTCATATTCACGCTTGTTTT
>JBBQAQ010000039.1:0-38679 GCA_038316435.1 Bacteroidales bacterium
AGCAAAAGGGTTTTATCAATTTTTGAACAAATAAAACAGATTGACGAAAATGGCAACGAATATTGGATGGCAAGGCAATTGGCAAAGGCACTTGATTATACCGATTTTAGAAACTTTACATCGGTAATAGACAAAGCAAAAGAAGCTTTTGAAAATAGTGAACAACCAGTAAGTGACCACCTCGTTGAGTTCAACGAGGTGGTAGCTGTTGGTTCGGGTGCAACACATGCTTACCCAAGCTACAAACTAAGCCGATACGCATGTTATCTCATTGTGCAAAATGCCGACCCTAGTAAAGAAGTGGTGTGCATAGCTTCCAATAAAAACTCGATTTTTGTTGCTTCTAATTATGATGTAATGGCTTTTAACGAAAAAGGGAAAGATATTTGGGAATTCGACAAAATAGGAAAGCCAGCGCTCCGCGGGGTCCGTTATACTGGCACTGTAGCTTATAAAACATCCAATTCAAATTTCATGTTTGCCGACGATAATTATGTGTATATCACAGGCAGCAGTAAAACAGAAAAGAAAGTGTTCAAAGAAAACATTTCTGTTATTGATGCCAATACCGGAGTATTTGTTAAGAAAACGGATTTTGAAGGAATTAATGGTTAGCTCAAGAGTATCCGCCCCAGCGATGCAAAAGAGCTTCCGCCTTTTCAACGCACTTTGGCAAAGCCATTTTTCCCAACGCTCAAAAAAACATAGTAAATTTGTGCTTCGTGGATAGGTTGGCGCAGATTGAAAATGACTTAAAAATAAGAGCTAAATGAATGATAAACAAACAGATATGAATGAACGCCAGCCCCTTACACCCGGAAAACATTTGGGGTTAAGTGGTTATTCAATCATTCTACCACGCATCAAGTTCGGTGTAACTCGACAGGAAAGTAGCCCGCAATCCCCAACATTACCAACAAGCCAAAAAAATGACAGACAGTTACTCAATTGAAAAAAAGTTCAAATATTTAGGGAAAGACCTAATAACAGAATTACTTGCTGTATCTGTTGTTAAATTTTTTCCTGCCAATACTGAATTAGTAAGAGAGGGTCAATACGTTAAATATATTCCAATAGTGATAAACGGACTTGTAAAAGTATTTACACAATTCGAGGACAAAGAACTTTTGCTTTATTACATTAAACCTGAACAAAGTTGTATAATGTCATTCTCTTCTTGTATTAACAATGACAAAAGCAAAATTTTCGCTATTACACAGGAAGAAAGTTCCGTTTTACTTATCCCTTCAGACAAAATTGCGAAATGGGTAATCGAGTTCCCAACTATTAATATGTTATTCTATCAGCAATACGACCTTAGATATTCTGAACTTGTTGATACAATCCACCAAATGCTCTATTATAAGCTAGACAAAAGGCTATTAGATTATCTTTCAGAAAAAATAAAAGTCACCGGTAAAAACCCAATTAAAATATCACATAAAGAAATAGCAAATGACCTCGGGACTTCCAGAGAAGTTGTAAGCAGATTAGTAAAAAAAATGGAGAGACAAAATTTACTTAAGCAATACCATGACAGTATTGAGCTATTTCTATCGTAGTGACTTTAGTTACTGGACAACTGTTTTAATTATCAGACCTTTGTTGGGCAAATGAAGAATATGAAAACGATATACAAATTTATACTGATGTGCATTTTGTGTATAGCAATCGTAACTTCAATCGTGTTATTAGTAAATTTTATGAACAATTAAAAAAGAACAAGAATGAAAAAAAACATGTCTTCTGCCGACAGAATTATTAGATTAGTAATCTCGGCAATTATGGTTACTCTCTATTTCACAAATGTTGTAGGTGAAACATTCGGAATTATTTTGCTTGTATTATCAGGTGTATTTACCTTGACAAGCATTATTAGTTTTTGTCCGTTGTATGCAATTTTTGGCATTTCGACTTGCTCTGTAAAGAAACAGTAGAAATAGTCGAGTAGGTAAGGGGGAATCCCACCTCCAAACCTCTCTCAACCGTGCTTGAACCTCTCGATTCACCTTGTAAGTATTTGAACGCAAAGTACCAATGGCGACGCCTGAATTTTCGGTATTTGTTTCGTACCCATTTCGTGAGGCGAAGATTGACCACCCTGAACAATTTCCGCATTTCCGATTTCTGGAACTTTGTCTTTTGTACCTCATAAAACAAAAAGCCCCTCAACTTCAATCAGTTAGAGGGGCTTTTCAGTACCCGGAGCGGGAATTGAACCCGCACAGCCGCAATGGCCACAGGATTTTAAGTCCTGCGTGTCTACCAATTCCACCATCCGGGCATTCAGAGAACTGATTTGAACTCTTGAAAAAAAAATCCCTTCCGGGATTCTTTTTCATACGAACCACTAAATCTGATCGTATTTTGGAGCGGGAAACGAGACTCGAACTCGCGACCCCGACCTTGGCAAGGTCGTGCTCTACCAACTGAGCTATTCCCGCATTATGGGATTGCAAATTTAACTGATTTTTTGATTTCTCAAAAACTTAGATCAACTTTTACCGAAAATGTTTTTGTTTTTAATTTAAATTTGATCAAAATAGGTGTTAAGTTTGTAATACACAAAGCTTTCAATCTTTTGATCCCATTAAATGAGAACGATATTTTTAATATTATTTTTGCTCTATATGTAAAAATGTAATGCCACAGGTCAATTCAGATCTGAAATTTATATTCGTACCTCATCCCCGAAGCGAAGATAAAGTGCATCAGAGTGTTTTAAAAGAGATTGAAAAAATCAATTTCTCACTGTATGACATGGTTTTACTGGGTGGCGATATCACCTATTATACAAGCATCAGCAGAGTTTCGATGAACTATTGCGATAGTCTTTTTAATCTGGATAGTCCAAACACTCTGTGGACCATGGGGAATCATGATCTTAACAATCCTTCACTAATAGCCGAATACACTAAAAGACCCAGATTTTATAGCTATTACAGGGATAGTATTTGCTTTGTTGTTCTCGATACAGAACAAAATGCTAATGGATTTACCAGTAGCTATATCCTTGGTAATCAGTTGAAAATGCTGGATTATTTGAGGGAATCGAAACTTTCTTCACTTCTGAATGTTTATGCTTATCAGATGTTAGTGTTATTAAAATCCTGGTTTTCAAACTTTTTTAAAAATATTTCAAGCAGTTTTATATTCATTTTTTTAATATTTCATTTCATTTATGATCCACACGCTTAAAACAATTCAGTTCGTGCCTATAAGTCTGACCGAAGCTTGGGATTTTTTTTCTTCTCCCAAGAATCTGAAGGATATTACACCTGAATACATGGGATTTAAGATCCTTACAGAAATTCCATCTGTAATGTATTCTGGAATGATCATTTCCTATAATTTAAAACCAATCCCCGGTTATAAGGTTAACTGGGTTACTGAAATAACTCAGGTCAAGGAACCGGAATATTTTATCGATTCTCAACTAATCGGCCCATATGGTATCTGGCACCATGAACATCACTTTAAAACGGTTTCCGGAGGTGTTGAAATGACCGACCTACTTTATTATAAACTTCCTTTTGGCGTGTTTGGTAGAATTCTGAATCATCTCTTTATAAGAAAAAAAGTGGAAGGCATATTTGCTTACCGCAAGGAGATTCTAGAGCTCAAATTTGGAACCCATCCAGGGATAAACTCATAGAAAAGGTCTGTTATTCCTTGAGTAAGAATAGCAGACCTTAAAATCTTAATTAGGACAAAAAAATTCTTATTTATAATCCTTCAGCGATTCCATAAGCTTTTTGCGGGTGAAGAAAATGCGACTCTTAACAGTTCCGATTTTCAGATCGAGAGTTTCAGCAATCTCTTTGTATTTGAAACCTTCAGTATGCATACGGAAAGGGACTTTAAACTCGTCTTCAAGAGCTTCGATAGCTTTGTTGATTTCTTTAAAGGCATATTCCGAATCCGGTCTAACCATGGAAGATTCTTTTGCGTTATTCAGAAAAAATAAATCCTTTGTATTATCTACGGTGGTATTTTCACGAACTGCCTTTCGGTAGTTATTAATGAATGTATTTTTCATTATCGTGTATGCCCAGGCCTTGAGATTGGTGTATTCAACAAATTTATCCCTGTAGGTAAGTGCCTTGAGATATGTTTCCTGTAACAGATCTTTTGCTTCCTCTCTGTTAGAAGTCAGACTAAGGGCAAATCTTTCAAGACTGTCCTCCATACTGATTAGTTTGCTGTTAAATTCCATCGTTGTCATTGTTGCTATTTTTATTTGTTCTTAATCCAAATTGTTTAACAAATATACTATCTAGTTAAACAAAAATCCAAAAGCAAATTGATGAAATGAGTTAAAAACACGGTCTAATCTAAATAAGAATTATAGGTATTTTGCTTTAAAAGAAAGGCGTTTGGAGCTTATGGAATAGACTATTCCAAATAATAATTAAACAAAAAAGACAGTTCTGAAATTGTTAAACAAGTGTTAAACAAATTTTGATGTGAATGGCAATTTCATGGATAAATGGCTTGAGTTTGTATTCATAATAGGGAGAGAAAGCAATATAGGTCTTACAAAAAAATTACTTTATTTCCCTTGCAACATTTTCAATTTTCCGCAAAAATGCATCTGAGTAACCAAGTGATTTAATTCGTTTGAGTTCTATTTCCGCCTTTTGCCGATCGTCGAAAAGCCCAATGGAATAGCGGTAAAACCCATCTGCGCCAAGGTTTATTCGTACTTCTCCGAGACTTTTGTATTTGTGTTTGTCGGCCGCTTTCCGGCTAGCATTGAACTGCACTGTATAATAGACCGTCCCGGTTTCATTGTTTCCGGTTAACGCTTCTTTTTTAGTATATTTCTCAAGGGAAATAACAAATGCATCAGGATATATATATGCATAAACCTCTTGCAAAGCCTTTAAAGCCAATGGTTTTTCAGTATAAAATCCCATTACATACCGATAAAGACCATCGCTTCCGATTAGTTCGGATACCTCACCAGGCCTCTCAAATTTACTAAGATCCATTGGATTTTTCAAAGCCATTATCTGAATTGAATAGGGAGGATGGCTTTCGTCTTTCTGATCGGTAAATGAGCGAATCAAACCATCTCTCTCCATCTGATTGAGAATAATTGCCTCCGGAAACCCATTATCAATGGCATTATTGAGAATTTCTATACATTTTGCTTTATCATTAAACTCTTCTGAAAAGAACAGTCGTGAGCGATCCGTTTCAGTTAATAGAATTTTTACACCCTGCAGTGAATTCGGGATATATTGAGGATCTGCAGATTGAGTAAGCAATACTGAATATCTCTCATCGGTTCTGGGTCGGAGATGTTGAGGGACTTCAGTTTGTTGAATTTTAATATTTTCATCCGAATTATTAATCAGTTTAATTTCCGCGTAACGGTTTAGACGTCTTCCTTCCGGGTTATCCGTTCCGTCTGTGTTTTGGTTAAGAGCAATACTCTGTTGCTCTCCAAGTCCGAGTGATATGAATCTCTCCTTACTAACTCCTTTAAAAATAAGATAATCAACCACAGACCTTGCTCTTTTCCTTGATAGGTTGAGGTTATAGTCTTCGCTGCCTTTTGAGTCTGCATGACCAGTTACCTGAACTAATATCTGGGGATGCGTCTGCATAGCCATAAGCAGCATTTCCAAATCAGTTTTAGCTTCATCATCTAAAGCGAAATCGTCAAACCCAAATAGCACATTTCGGATTACAAGAAATTCTCCGGAGCTTACATTTACCGGTGTCATTGCCGTTTCCATCCTTATTTCGTTTCTGCTAACTCCCTCTATAACAGTAATGTTTTCCTTTGTTTCAGTATAACCATTTCCTTGCATACGAAGTTCGTAGCTTCCGGGTTGAAGATCAACGCTATATTCTCCTGTAGTTGGGTTAGGTTTTATAGTTATTACAGTATCTGAATTTTTACTGTTAATGATCTTAACTGAGAATGATTCGTCGAGTTCACGAACTTTATCTTCAAGCCGAATGGTACCTTTAAGAGCAATATTTTCAAAATGTGAACTTGTATCCAGATTTACGAGAAGAATTTTTTGTTTTCCTTCTCCTTCATCCATAAACCCGCTGAAAAGTGCTTGCCTGCCTATTCCAAGTGGAAAATAAAACAAATCTTCATCAGCGGTGCTTACAGGATAGCCGATATTTGCAGGATAGGACCATTGTCCTGTAGGTAGAAAGCTAGAATAAAATACATCAAAACCACCCATGGTAGCATGTCCCATTGAGCTGAAAAAAAGTATACTGCCATCACTACTTATAAAGGGAGTTTCTTCGCTATACAATGAGTTTACAGGTTCTCCCAGATTAATAGCCTTTCCCCAGCCATCCTTTTCATTTTGCCATTCTGACATCCAGATATCCATAGCTCCGATACCGCCGGGTCTGTCGCTGGTAAAAAATAATTTTTTCCCATCTGAAGAAATGGATGCATGGGTTTCGCTGTAGTAAGTGTTAATATTGTTATTCAGCTTTTCGACTTTACTCCACTTACCCTTTTTGAAGCGACTCATGACGATATCGTAAATCTGGTCTTCTTCAACACTCAGGTATAGTTCTGATCCGTCACCAGAAATTGAGCATACGTTGCTATTATCATCAATTCCAAGCTGATCATTAATTGCTATCGGAACTGTCCATTTTCCGTTTTGAAGCCGGGTCATCATTATAGCGGTATAGAACGTCTTTTTTCGCATATAGATCATCATAGAATCTTTTTCCGAAATAATTGCGTTATAATTTGATGCGTAAGCGTTGAATTCAGAGCTAAATGGAGTGCGTGTATATGGAAGGGGATTTTCAAGCATATACTTAGCAAGTTTGCAGGATTCGATTTGCTTAAGAACAAAGTCAATTTCAGAGGGATCCTGAAGTCTCATTATATCGTGGTACTTTTTATAACAATCGATCGCCTTATCCAGTTGATTTTGTATGTGGAATGCTCTGGCCAGAGCAAACATACTTTCTTTGGGCGCATTTCTTTCCTTGTAAGATCCTTCTCTGTATGATGGAGAAATATTCGCAGCCGCACTTTCAAGGTAAGGTATGGCCTTGGCTTTTTCTTCATCAAGGCTAAGGTAACATGCTCCAATTAGAAATTTGAGATTTGCATTTTCCGGGTCTTGTTTAAGAAGTTCTGAATAGATGAAGCGGGCTTCATTAAATTCCCCAATTAAAAAGAAATATTCAGCTTCAAGAAACTGAGATCTGTAGGCCTTTTTATCCTGAGCAGATAGTTCAGTTGCACAGAAAAAAAATATACAGATAAAAACAAAAAAAGCCCGCATTATTGCTGAATTTGGCTCAAATATACAAAAATGAGTATGTATTACTCAAATTGTTTACTAACATTGGGGC
Organism: Bacteroidales bacterium; assembly: GCA_038316435.1. Lineage (GTDB taxonomy): Bacteria > Bacteroidota > Bacteroidia > Bacteroidales > JACJXF01. Next base: position 7,360 of record JBBQAQ010000039.1, read on the forward strand.
AGTCTCAATTAACGGAATGTAAATAAAGTACTTGTGGAAGGAATATTAGTTTAAACAATTCTTCCAAGCATTTCAACAAAGTGATAGGCATTCTTCACTTGAAAAAGGTTTTCAGGGAAGCTTATGCTCTGGTTTTCATAATCGAAGGTTGAATAAAAAATTCTCTGTTTAGCAAAAGTCTGTGCAAGTTGTATCAGATATTCGTTGATTTCAATCCCGCTAAATGTTGAACTGAATGAGGTTAGAATATAATCACAAGGTTTAATATTTGCTACAGTTGTCAGATCTTTAAAAGGAACGGATTGCCCCAAATAAATAACATTCTGGCCTCTTTTCTTAGCTAAATAATAGTAGAATAGGAGATTTATCTCATGCAATTCACCTTCGGGCAGGTACATAATAAATCTTTTTGCTTCTGGTTTATTATTTTCAGGAAGTTTGTCAATAGCGGTAATCAGTTTTTGTCGGATAAGGTTACTTACAAAATGCTCCTGCGCAGGATTCACGACTCCGGTTTGCCAAAGGATTCCAATTTTTTCAAAAAACGGATAAATTAAATGGAGAATGGTTTCTTCAAATCCAATTAAATGAGTTGATTTAGCAAGAATTTTTTCAAACTTCTTTTCATCCAGTTCAATCATCGACATTACCAGATTATCAATCTGGCTCATCGTTTCCGGGTTTAAACGAGCCAGGTCTGAAATTTTGAAGGAAATCTCACTTTCGTCTAGGTCAGCAATGTGGGAAATCTTAATCCCATTGCGGTTCAGTAATGCTACATTCAGAATTCTTTTCAGATCTTCATCGTCATAAAATCTGATATTGGTGGATGTGCGCTTTGGGTCGAGAAGGTTATACCTTTTTTCCCAAATACGGAGGGTATGGGCCTTAATTCCCGACAGCTTTTCCAGATCTTTAATTGAGTAATGGGCCATAACTTCACAAACAGTTTTTCACGTATCCGACGAATTATAGGTAAAAACAATGATTTGGGTAAAATGTTTATTTTTTTCTTTTTCCCTGAAAAAATGACATCCTAAAGATGCTAATTTATTGTAGTCCGGATAAGGTGTGAATTCTTACTAAGACAATCAAGAAGATTTAGTGGGATTTGGCAAAAAAATCAAATATCAAATTAATCACATATTTTCCGAATCAGGCTTATTCCGTCACGTAAAGGCAGAATAATATTTTCAACTTTAGGATTTTCATTGATTTTTTTGTTGAATTGCCTTAAAGCTACACTTGCGGAATCAGAATGTTCGTTTTCGAAAACGACTTTTCCATCCCATAGAGTATTATCGGCAAGAATAAATCCACCGGCCTTTAGTTTTGGAAAAACCAAATCAAAATAGGAAGAATATTGTTCTTTTTCAGCATCAATAAAAATTAGGTCAAATTCTTGTTCAAGCCCCGGAATAATCTCCAGAGCATCCCCATTAATAAGTTGTATTTTAGTAGAAAGACAGGCTTCTTCAAAAAACTTCTGCGAAACGGTTGCCAGTTCATCGTTAATTTCAATGGTTATGAGCTTCCCTTCTGGTTTTAAGCCTCTGGCCAGGCAGATTGCTGAATAGCCGGTATATGTTCCAATTTCCAGTATGAAGGAAGGCTGAATCATACAACTTATAAACTCGAGAAACTTGCCCTGAATCTGACCGCTAAGCATTCGTGGATGAACAATTTTGAGATGTGTATAACGGTTTAGTGCAGCGAGTACAGGGTCTTCAGAAGTACTGCTTGATTCGATATAATTCCAGATAGATTCATTAAAATCCATTAGTTCCATCAGCTGTACTTTAAAATTGAAAGCTCGTTTGGGTTGAGAATATCGTTGGCAGTTTCCAATATCTGCAAGGATGTTACCGCTTCGATTTTCTTCCTGATATCTTCGAGAGTGTCTATCCGGTCGAACATTAAAAGTGTTTTTCCCATTGAAAGCATGAGGGCTTCGTTATTTTCCGACATGATTGCAACCTGACCCAGAATCTGCTTTTTCGCCTTACTTAGCTGTAGTGAACCTAATGCAGATTTTCGAAGATTATCAAATTCCTTATAAACAAGACTTATGCTCTTTTCATACTTCCCTTTATCGCATCCGAAATACACCATAAATATGCCCGTATCGGAATAAGGAGCGTAATGACATTCAACGTCATATGAAAAGCCATTTCGTTCGCGCAAACTCATATTCAGCCGACTGTTCATTCCTGGTCCACCAAGAATATTTGACAGAAGCAAAAGTCCCAATCTTCTTTCATCCTCTACGCTGTAGGCAATGTTTCCAACCATACAGTGGTTTTGAAATGTGGTTTTCTCTATGGATTTTATCTGAGGTATATAACCATTTGGTTTCACACGCAGTTTTAGCCTTTCCTTTGCTTCCACCGATCCGAAATAATTTTTACAGATACCAACCAGTTTATTGAAATTAATATCGCCAACAGAGCAAATTACCATTTCTGATGTAGAGTAATTCTTTCCTAAAAATTGCAGGATACTGTTACGATCGAATCCTGAGAGATATTCAGGAGTTCCCAGAATATTTCTACCGATTGGAAGGCCATGGTAAACCAGCTCTTCAAAGTCGTCAAAGATTAATTCAGCGGGACTGTCCTGATACGACATGATTTCATCCAGAATAACACTTTTCTCTTTATTGATCTCTTTTTCAGGGAAGATTGAGTTGAAGCAGATATCGTAAATTAGCTCAATAGCCCGCCTATAATCAACTTTTAGAAATGAAGAATGAATGCAGGTTTCTTCTTTTGTGGTATATGCGTTTATTTCTCCTCCTACATCCTCCAGCCTGGAGATAATATGATAATTTTTTCTTTTTTTGGTGCCTTTAAAGATCACATGTTCAATAAAATGAGCCATTCCATGTTCATTCTCTTCCTCATCCCTTGAGCCTGTAAGTACTATAAACCCAAAATGAGCTACCAGAGAGTCAGATTGCTGATGCACAAGACGGATGCCGTTTTCGAATGTATGAGTGCTAAATTTCATTGAATAGTATTGAAAGCAAAGGTAGTTTTTTCTTAAACAAATGAATGAAGCCAGTTGTTAGCATCTCCCTATTTTTATCACAAAAATAAAACGCAGTTCTGGCAAGCCTTTCAAAGGTATTTCATTTCAAAACGTTGAATAACACAACAGCTGTTTAAAAAATATACACCACTTATAAACAAATGAATATCAGGTACTAAGCATTTAATTCCACAATGAGTGTTGAGAAAATATACAGTTAGCACTGTTTAAAATTTAAACAATAGGGTAATTAAATAGCTTATAATCAGCGTAATAAAGTCGATATTTTCACTTTGGCATCAATCTTGATTAAGGGGGTTTATACAATTATTAAATGGAGAATAAACCGTTCGTTGAATTTACATCCTTTAAATACGCGAACTTAAAACCAATAGTCATGAAGAATATTTATTTATTTAGCGGGATTTTATTGCTTGCAATAGTCTATACCAGCTGCGAGAAAGTTCTTGCATCCCCCGCAACCAGTACCAAGGATTCAATTACTGTTTTTTGTTCTCAGGAATTATCCACACTCACTAATAAATGGGCAACGGAGTATTTCAATTCGAATCCGGAAACGAGAATTAAGGTTGTCACCCTTAATGAATCAGGCTCGGCTGTTTCTTATTCAGGAGGAGCTTTAAGTTTTGTTACTCAGAAAGACTATACATCAAACGGCAATGACGAATTGTGGAAAGTCTTAGTTGGGCGTGATGTTATGGTTCCGGTAATAAATTCCAATAACCCATTTATTACCAGTCTTTTCGAAAAAGGTATCACTGCCGATGAACTTTCTATGGTTTTCACTGATCCTTCGATAGTTCCATGGGGAATGATTCTGGGAAATAAGCAGAACAATGCGGTTACTACCTACATTCTGGACAATCAAGAGGTTAGATTAAACCTTGCAAAATTCCTTAATACCGACGCTGTATCGCTAAGTGCGCAGGCAAAAAAGTCGGGGTCCGAACTGGTTTCTGCCGTTCAGAAAGACCCATACGCTATAGGTTTTTGCAGGCTAAGTGACATATTGGATAGTAAAACTCAGCAAATCGCTGAAAATATAAGTTTAATACCAATCGACAGAAATGCAAACGGTAAAGTAGATTTTTCCGAAAATATTTATCAGGATCTTGGTACATTTTCAAGAGGTGTTTGGATCGGTAAGTATCCCAAAGCATTATACAGCAACATTTATTCAGTATCAGCAACCAAACCTTCAAAGGAAAAGGAAGTAGCTTTTCTGAAATGGGTGCTTACAGATGGACAGCAATTCGTTGCTCCCAGCGGATATACTGATCTTGCTGTTAATGAAAGAAAATCAAAGGCAGACGACCTTACAATTACCCAGATTGACCTGCTTGCAAATAATACAGAAAGTTCAAACCTTAAAATGATACTGCTTATCCTTGGAATTACAGTAGTAGCGAGCTTTGGAATAGATGCTGTTCTGCGTTATAGAAAAAACCTAAACCTGACAGGTTTTACAAACCCGACAGGTTTAAGACCTGACAGGTTAGATGTTCCTGCCGGATTATATTACGATAAGTCTCATACCTGGGCTTTTATGGAAAAAGACGGGATGGTTAAAATCGGTGTTGACGATTTCCTTCAGCATGTGACTGGCACTATTACACAGATTAAGATGAAAAAAGCAGGTGAAAAAATTAGCAAAGGTGACCAAATTCTTTCCCTGATTCATAAAGGAAAACAGTTAAATATTTACGCTCCTGTATCCGGAACAATTAGAGAATTCAACGAGTTCCTGAAATCCGATTCAACTTTGGTAAATACTTCACCTTATTCTGAAGGTTGGGTATATGTTATTGAACCGACTAATTGGCTAAGAGACATTCAGTTTTTATCCATGGCTGAAAAATACAAAATCTGGTTAAAAGAAGAGTCGTCCAGATTAAAGGATTTTATTGCTGAGTTCATTAAACCGGGAACAACTGAATATGCCCATGTAATCTTACAAGACGGAGGGGAACTTAAAGATCAGGTACTCGCTGATTTAGCTCCCGAAATTTGGGAAGAATTTCAAACCAACTTTCTGGATAACGCGAAATAATGTGGTTGAATCATTCAAGGATTCAGAAAAACTCAGCCTCCATTAGTAGATAACAGATTTAAATAATCAGAGTTAAAATTCAAAAAACACAACTATGGGTTTAGATAGACGTGGCTTCATGAAAACGCTTGGTATTGCAGGTGTAACGCTTGCAATCGGAAAAGAGCTTCAGGCAAAGCCAAACGAAGAGAATGCAATAGAATTTTCCGCTATTCTCTACGATTCAACTCGATGTGCAGGATGCAGAGAATGCGAAAAATCCTGTTCAACAGCAAATAATTTACCAGAGCAAACCGATGATATGGTAGCCGGTGTAATCCGAAAAACGGATGAAAACAGGCGCACCGTTGTAAATGCCTTTACTACTGCAAACGGTGAAGTTTATTGCAAAACACAGTGCATGCATTGTAATGAACCGGCTTGTGCGGCTGCTTGTCTGACACAGGCAATGTACAAAACCAAGGAAGGCCCTGTTATCTGGAGAGGTGAAAAATGTATGGGTTGCAGGTATTGTATGGTTTCATGCCCATTTGATGTCCCAAAATTTGAATATCACAGTGCAAACCCCAAAATTCAAAAATGCGACCAGTGTTTCAGCCGCCAGAAAGAAGGAAAACTTCCAGCATGTGTTGAGAATTGTCCCGCAGAAGCGTTAGTTTTTGGCTCACGCCGCGATCTTTTAAAGGAAGCCCGCAAAAGGATTCAGGAAAATCCGGGTCAGTATTTTGATCATATTTATGGCGAGCATGAAGCAGGAGGGACAGGCGTTTTGCAACTTTCGCCGGTTCCTTTTGAAGAGCTGGGAGTAAATACAAAACTTCAAAAATCGTCCTATCCCGAACTTTCCAAGGGATTTCTATACAGTGTGCCTTCAGTGTTTGTACTCTGGCCAGCGCTTTTATTAGGAATTCATGAAGCAACAAAAAACAACCACCCAAAATCTGAAGACAATGAGTAATATCGAATATACTATTGAAAAGACACAGGAAAACCAATCTACCTGGAAGTTTTTGATGTCTGAGTTAAAACCAAAAGGTAAATGGCTCACACCTTTTAATATTATTTCAATTCCAATTATCCTGATCGGTCTGGTTCTTATTGTTATCAGATTCTGGAAAGGTCTTGGTTCTGTTACGAATCTTACACAGGAAGTTCCATGGGGATTATGGATCGGATTTGATGTGGTTACCGGCGTTGCATTTGCAGGAGGCGCATACGTTCTGACATTCATGGTTTATATACTTAATATGCGTAAGTATCATTCTATTGTGAGAATCACTGTATTAAATGGATTTCTAGCTTATGTTTTTTATGCAGGTGCCTTACTTCTTGACCTCGGTCGCCCTTGGAATGTTGTAAATCCTATCATTGGTAATAATTTTGGAACCAGTTCGGTTTTGTTCCTGGTTGCATGGCATTTTCTTCTCTATATGATTGCTCAGCTGATTGAGTTTTCACCTGCAATTGCAGAATGGTTAGGGGCAAAGCGGGCAAGAAAAATTCTCTCAGGAATGACCATTGCAGCTGTAATTTTTGGTATAACCTTATCAACACTGCATCAGTCGGGTCTTGGAGCACTTTACCTGATGGCTAAGGATAAAATTCATCCACTTTGGTATTCTGAGTTTATTCCGATTATGTTTTTTGTTTCCAGCATTTTCGCTGGTCTATCCATGGTAATCTTCGAAGGTTCAATTAGTCATAAAGTATTTTCTGATCAGATTTCTGAAAAAAATCATCACGCCCAACATGGAATTCTGACGGGTCTCGCAAAGATTTGCACAGGCACCATGTTTGCATATTTCTTCCTACAGATGCTGGTTTTTATTCACGGTCAGCGATGGGATCTTCTGAATACTCCAATGGGATATTGGTTTATACTTGAAATGGTTGGTTTCGTTCTTGCTCCCATGATACTTTTCTTCATAGCCTACCGCAAAAGCAATGTATTCCTAATCAGGCTTGCTGCTATTTTAACTATGATGGGAGTTATCCTGAACCGCCTTAATGTAACCGTCATAGGATTCAGATGGGATGCGCCAATACGTTATGTGCCATCCTGGATGGAACTGGTAGTAACCATGGCCGTTATATTTACTGAAATATGGATTTTCAGATGGGTAGTCAACCGTCTGCCTGTTTTAAAAGAATCCCCAGAATGGGTAAAAGATGAAAAATCAAACAGTTAATAAGCATATTATAAAACCTAAATAAAATGGAACAGTTTACATATCACAACATTTTTGCAACCAAAGGAATTGAATACATCACCATTCTCACTTTTTTTGCAATATTGATACCTTTCTGGCTGTTACTGAATAAGAAAGTTAGTATTAAAAAGAAACTCAGTGAAGCCCTGGGAGTATTAACAGCAGGGATTCTCAGAATCCCTCAGGGTTTGTTTTACAGTAAAAATCATACTTGGACACATCTTGAAAAATCGGGTGCCGCTAAAGTTGGAATTGATGATCTGCTGCTTCATATAACAGGGCAGGTTGCTTTTAAAGACCTTAAAAATCCGGGAGAATTTATTTATAAAGGGGAATTGTTGACCCGGATTGATCAGGATGGTAAGTTACTGGACATTTACTCACCGATTTCAGGGAAAATCCTGAATACAAACAATGAACTGAATGAGAATCCTGAAATGCTGATCGAAGATCCGTATGGTTTGGGATGGATATATAAAATTAAACCAACTGCATGGGTTGACGAAACCAAATCCTATTTTCTAGCTGAGGAAGCATCAAAATGGTCGGCCAGTGAATTGGAAAGGTTTAAAGATTTTTTAGCGGGAGCAGCTGAGAAATATTCAGAAGAGCCAACACTCATGGTATTACAGGATGGTGGTGAGCTTCGAAATAATATCCTTTCAGAAATGCCGGTAGAAATCTGGAATGACTTTCAGGAATCTTTTTTAAACGCTAAAGCATAAATTCCGTGGAACTAAGACTGCTTTTATAACAGGTTTTACTTAACTTGCAGGTATCCTGAAATGCCTGATAAACGCAAAGACGTTGAGGATCACAAAATAGTGGGTATTCCCAATTGTGAAACCTGGCGTCTTTGGGTCATAATGGTAACATACATAAACCATCTTTTTAAGAGTTTACTATGAGCCTTTTAAGTAAAATAAGATCAAAGAATATCTTTAGAAACCCATTATTCGAAGGCTATGTAAAATTCCGTTCCTCCATCTATGGAAGAGTTGTATATACCATCACTTTATTATCACTTTTTCTTTTTGTTTCTTTTGGGATTATTTTTAGGTCAGTTAATGAGCAATATCTGAATACGGTTATCCGACAAAGCGGGAATAATATTGGTTCGATGGTCGAAGGTGCCCTCTACCACTCGATGCTTGAGAATGATAAAAGTACTCTACAAAGTACACTTGATATCATTAACACCATGTCAGGCATCGATGATGTAAACATGTACAACAATGATGACAGTCTGATTTATTCCTCGTTTACTTCTGATACTATTACTCATAGCAATCCAGATTGCAAGAGTTGCCACGCCGACATTAAAACCATGTTCCCAGGTAAAGAAAAGTCGTACCGGATTCTGGACAACAAAAGTGGATGCAGCATGAATATGAATGACCCGAATCACAGGCATTTGCTCATTCGTTCACCTATTCTTAATGAAAAATCCTGTTATACAAGTGCCTGTCATGCTCATAATGAAAGAGATGAGGTTTTAGGCTCCCTCGTGATAAAAATCCCCCTAGAAGAACTTGATAATGCAATTAAAAAATCGTCTGCGGATTTTTTTGTACTGGCAATTATCACCACCATTTTACTGGTAGTTTTTTTAATTCTTTTTACACGGAAAAAAATAAAAAATCCTCTGTACGAAATCATTAAGGCAAGCAAGGCTGTATCAGATGGAGATACAAGTACCCGGCTTGTTATTAAACATCGTCAACTTGACGATATGAGAATGGTATCCATTGCGTTTAATAATATGTTGGATAATCTGAATACGGCAACAATAGAACTGCAGAACTGGTCGCAGCAACTTGAGTATAAAGTGCAGAAAAAATCAGAGGAATTGCTTGAAGCACAGAATGAACTCATACATATTGAGAGGATCGCATCGTTAGGTAAGCTATCATCCTCTGTAGCACATGAAATTAACAATCCACTTTCGGGCGTACTTACATACACGAAACTGGTTCACAAACAGCTTAGTAAACTTGAATTTGACCCAGTCAAAAAGGAGTCAATGCTGAAAAATCTGACGGTTATTGAAAATGAAACCAAACGATGTGGCGATATTGTAAAAGGGCTACTCGATTTTTCGAAAAAAGACCAGTTAAATTTTGAGAATGTGCATCTTCATAAGGTTCTTAAAGAGACTTTCGATCTAATGTCGCATCAGATGAAAATTGCCAATATCGATTTCAGGACTATTTTTAATGCTCAGTCGGATATGGTTTTTTGCAGCCCAAATCAAATAAAACAAGCCTGTGTTGCAATGCTGGTAAATGCTACCGAAGCAGTTTCTGAAAATGGGGAGATTTGCATTACTACCAAGAATCCCGATGCATACACTATCATATTTGAGATTTCAGATAATGGGTCAGGAATTTCCCCTGAAGATATTGAACATATTTTTGAACCTTTTTTCTCTGTAAAGCAAAAGGCCAGCGGTATTGGCTTAGGTCTGGCTATTGTTCATGGGATTATGCAGAGTCATAAGGGAAGTATTGAAGTATTCTCTGAACCAGGAAAAGGTACAACAATGTCGGTTCATTTGCCTTTAAGTAAAGATTTTGAAAAACTACAATGACAAAGAAAATTTCTATATTAATCGTCGACGACGAAGCATCCGTGCGAGACTCGCTTTACAGCTGGTTTATCGAAGACGGATATGTTGTTGAATGTGCTGAAAATGCTAAAATAGCTCTGTCAATGCTCGAAACAAAGAGTTTTGATATTGTGCTGGCAGATATTAAAATGCCGGGCATGGATGGTCTTGAGATGCAGCGCAGAATAAAAACCTTGAATAAGGATTCAATAGTTATAATAATGACTGCATTTGCATCCGTTGATACAGCTGTGCGCGCTCTTAAAGATGGTGCATACGACTATATCACCAAACCCTTTGATCCCGACGATCTTTCTCACCTGATCCGGAATGCAACAAAACAGATTGATCTTCAGAAAGAAAATGAAGTGCTAAAAGAGAAGGTTTCAAATCTGGATAATGTTGAAGACCTGATCGGCAACAGCAAAGCCATGAAAAAAGTGTTGAAGGAAGTTGAAAGTGTTTCGCAGTCGAATGCTTCTGTAATTATTACCGGTGAAAGCGGTACCGGAAAAGAGTTGATTGCCAGAGCGATACATTCTAATTCAACACGAAAGTTTTTTCCTTTGGTTAGTGTTCATTGTGGTGCTTTAACTGAGAGTTTGCTTGAAAGTGAGTTATTCGGTCATGAAAAGGGAGCATTTACTGGTGCAATGTACAACCGCAAAGGCAGGTTTGAAATGGCCGATGGCGGGACAATATTCCTCGATGAAATAGCCACTATCTCTACAAAAATGCAGGTTGAACTATTGAGGGTTCTGGAATCGAAAACATTTATGAGAGTGGGAGGGAATAAGGAGATTTCATCTGATTTCAGAGTGATTTGTGCTACTAACAGAGATCTGAAAAAAATGGTGGAGAACGGTACCTTTCGCGAAGATTTATACTACAGGCTGAATGTTGTGAATATATCCATTCCCCCGCTAAGAGAAAGAACGGAGGATATTCCCTTACTAGTTGAATATTTTATTTCCAAATATTGCGTTTCGATGAGTAAAGATTTGGTTAGTATTGATCGGAATGCACTAAAAAGGCTTGAAGAGTTTGAGTTTCCGGGGAATGTTCGTGAACTCGAAAACATGATCGAAAGAGCTATCGTCATTGGAAATGGAAAGGAAATTCATCTGAAAGATCTTCCATTAGGGAAAGACATTATTGCAAATACTGTTGAAAGTCTCGATGAACTTGAAAACAAGCATGTACTTCAGATTCTCAATAAATACGACTGGAACATTACCCGAGCTGCGAAAGCACTTAATGTTGACAGAGTAACGCTTTACAGCAAAATCAAAAAGTATAATTTAAAACAGGACGGGAAAAAGTAAGGCTTCTTGGATCTTCAATTGCTCTCAGAGATAACTGATAAAAGATTCGCTATAGCTGGATATTTCACTGTCAAATGTGCTTTTTCGTTAAAATTCACCTGCAAATAAATGGATACTGAACATATCACCATACTATCCTACGGTCATTTCGAGAGAGATTTTCTGGAAAGTATTGCTGAATGTGTGGTACATGAGTATAAATATCCTGTTATAATAGAGGAGCGACATGTTGATTTAACGGGATTTTATGATCCATCCAGAAAGCAATATGACGCAAATAAATTATTAAAGAAAATTGATGAAATCAGGGGTTCAGAATCGCTTAAAACAATTGGTATATTTCGTGTTGATCTGTTTATCCCCATTCTCACCTATATTTATGGTCAGGCATTTCTCAATGGCCGTGCAGCCATTGCCTCACTTTTTCGACTGAATAATGAACGTTATGGAATGCAAATGGATGAGAAGCTCCTTCTTGAGCGTTTTAAAAAGGAAGTTATCCATGAACTCGGGCATACTTTTGGACTTAAACATTGCCATATTCCCGGTTGCGTGATGAATTCCAGTACTTATGTTGAGGATATTGATCAGAAAGGACTTGAGTTGTGTGCGAAATGCAAACCTGTCAGGTTTAATACCTGACAGGTCTTAAACCTGACATCTATTATGAAATCAATATTACAATTTCTGCTTTTCAATCTACTTTTAGTTGCTTGCACATCTAAGAATTATAATGATGAAAAGTCAATGTGGATCATATCCTCGCCGGCAGGTAATGAATTCGTGAGTATCGACAAAATGGGAAAAACCGTGATCCCTAATGGCCGTTTTATTTCTCCCACAGGAAAAAGTATTTTATCAGCACCTCATCCTTACGGTTTAACCTTAAGTCCTGATGGGAATATTGCAGTTACTGCCAACTCAGGAACCAGCCCCTTGTCAATTACCATAATTCGAAATATCTTATCAGAAAACCCTGAAATACAACAAGTTCCACCAGGACCATCCACAGATGCTGGTGTACTGTCTTCAGTTTTCATGGGAATCGCTATTTCCCCTGATAATAAAACTATTTATGTTGCAGGAGGACAAGAAAATAAGATTTATCTTTTCGATTCAGGAACAGGCGAAAAGTCAGGTTTTATTGATTGTTCCTTTGTTTCTGAAAGTTTGGATTATTCTCATGGTTATATTGGCGACCTGAAGCTTTCAAAAGATGGAAAAACCCTGTATGCGGTCGATCAGATTGGTTTCAGGATGGTTATTGCTGATACAAAAACCAAAACGCTCAGGTATTCAGTTCCTGTAGGACGATATCCGTTTGGAATCTGTATCTCCCCCGATGAAAAAAAGGTTTATGTAGCAAATGTAGGGATGTTCCAGTATTCCTTCATTAAAGATGGTTCCAAAAGCACGCCTAAAATCAAACCTATTAATTACCCTGCCTTTGCTTATGGTTCCAAGGAGATGCTCGAGGGAATTGAAAATGATACGATTTCTATTTCAGCACTGGGAAATCCAAATGCTATTGAAGCATTTTCAGTTTTTGTAATTGATATTACAGATTCCTCCAAACCTCTTGTATGTGCTAAAATTAAGACAGGCCAGCTTGTTGGTGCTCTGGTGGAAGGGATTCCTGCTGTTGGAGGATCAAGCCCTAACTCGATAGTTGCAAGCGATGATTATGTTTTCGTTAGCAATGGATCCAATGATAATATATCCGTTATTTCGATAAAAAAAGACACTGTTGTAAACACAATATTCCTTAAACCAGACAAGAGAATAAGGCAATTTAGGGGAATTATTCCATTTGGACTAGCGCTGAGTCCTGATCAAAAAAGACTCTATGTTGCTGAATCCGGGATAAATGCCATTGGAGTTATCAGGGTTTCAGATTTGAGTCTTATCGGACACATCCCTGCTGGCTGGTTCCCTTCAAAACTTGAAGTCAGTAAAGATGGAAAATATCTGATTATCGCCAATGCCAAGGGTTTTGGAAGTGGCCCAAATGGTGGGTCAACATTTAAGATGGGTCCGGAAGGAAGTTATATCGGCTCTCTAATGAAAGGAAGTGTGCAAGTGGTTGAAATTCCCAGTGATAAGAAACTTGAAAAGTTAACAAAACAGGTTATTTCAAACAATTTTAAGTTTACAAAAATTGACGAAAAGTTTATTAAAAAAAGGCAAGGATTTCCGATACCGCTGTTCCCAGGAGAAAAAGAGAGTCCGATTAAGCATATTGTTTTTATTTCAAAGGAAAACAGAACATATGATGAAGTTTTTGGTCAGATCGCCAACGCTAATGGAGATTCATCAATAACTCGATATGGCAGGCGAGCCAGTTTTTTGAATAGGGCAAAAACCGACTCTGTTAGTAATGTTACAGTTATGCCCAATCATCTTGCTCTTGCCACTCAGTTTGCTTTTTCAGACAATTTTTATGTCGATTCAGATGTTTCGGCAGATGGACATCGCTGGTTGGTAAATACCTATCCAAATGAATGGTGCGAAACCTCTACAGCTGCCAGTTACGGAGGAAATAGGAATTTCCGTGAGGACTCAAAAGCACCAGGAGTTTTCGGCTTTACAGGTGCAGCAGGAGCTATCTACCCGGAAGATTATAATGAAGCAGGGTCAATGTGGGATCATCTGGAAAGGAATAAAGTAAGTTTCTATAATTTTGGATTCAGCATAATGTTTGAACCGGCTATTTATACCTCAGAATACAAGTATTCAGGAATTCTTCAATATGTGAATTATCCAATGCCACAGCCACTTTTTGGGCGAACTTCGAAAATGTATCCAACTTACAACATGGCTATTCCCGACCAGTTCAGGATCGATCAGTTTATAAAAGAATTTGATAAAAAATGGATTGGTGGGAATGATCCTATGCCGGCATTAATGACCGTTATTATTCCAAACGATCATGGTGCTGATGATCGCCCGGAAGCCGGTTATCCGTTCCGCGAAAGTTACATGGCAGATAATGATTTAGCTCTGGGAAGAATTATTGAGTATTTATCGGGAACTCCATACTGGAAAAATATGTTGATTGTAGTTACCGAAGATGATGCCCAAAACGGAGTGGATCATATCGATGCGCACAGAAGCATTTTGCTATTAGCATCTCCATGGGTAAAAAGAAACTTTGTAAGCCATGTGCATTATAGTTTTGGTAGTCTTTTTAAGACATATTGGAACATCCTCGGACTTCCCTACCTGAATCAATATGATGCAGGAGCAACTGATCTGAGTGATTTTTTCACTGTCACTCCAGATTTCTCTCCGTATTTCGCTCTTGAAGTTGACCCACGGGTATTCAATCCCCAGAAAGCCCTTGATCCATTTGATGAGACTTTCGACTGGAGAGCCATTAGCAAATCCCCTGAAATAGATAATATAGAGGATATGTTAAATGAGAGCAAGGAGCGGGATGAGTTCAGGCTTGAAAACCGGGAGAAGGAGCAAAAATGATGGCTTCTAAATAATGCCACCAAAAATGGCGCAAGAAATCCCTAAAAAAACCTCCATAAAAACTTTAGCGTGGTTTTTTTGCATTGCCAAGTTTTAAAGGATGCTTTTTTAGGGGGATTACAAATTTATATCCTAAGCCGATTAATTCTGCAAAGGGAAAATGAAATCCTTACTATCAGATAAAGTTTCCAAAGGAAGTTGAGATTTTACAAAACCAATATTTCCTGTAGTTTCCACTTCCAACGCCATCGGGCAATCTTTTACGGGGCAGTTTTCAATTTTATGTTCCCTTGAATCAGCAGGTTCCCAGCCCATTGTGAGGTATAATGCAAAAAAACCAATTATGTAGGCAACTACTACATGCCAACCACTTTTTAACCATTTACCTACATGACGGGCTTCAGGAAATTTGTTTGTAATAGCTACCCCGGCTGAGGAACCGAACCATATCATCGAACCGCCGAATCCAACTGAATAGGCGAGCATTCCCCAATCGTAATGACCTTGGTCAAGGCACAATTTTGTTAGAGGGATATTATCGAACACAGCAGACAGGAACCCTAGGCCAAATGCTGTAAACCATGATGCATCCGGCAAATCTTCAACAGGCATCATCGATGCGCAGAAAACAAGGCAAAGTAGAAAAATGGTTCCTTTTATTGATGAGGGAATTTCTTTCCATGGGATTGGAATAAAAATCGCCCCTATAAGAATTGCAATCCATACTCCCAGAGCAGGCATGTCATATACAAAATTTGAAATTATAGCTCCAATAAGCATCAAAACAACAACAAGAAGTTTTATCCATGAAATTTTTACATCGGAATTACCATCTTTTTGTATCCTCTGAAACTTGTCCTGCTGATGCGATGCAAACCAGCCAAAGAAAAGCAAAGCTACACCTGCTGCAATGAATGAATGAAGAACATTAAACGGACTTACACCGTCTATCCACATCATTGTGGTTGTGGTATCTCCTACAACACTGCCGCTGCCACCTGCGTTACTTGCAGCAACAATGGCGGCAATATATCCGATATGTACACGACCTTTAAATACAACAATAGCAATGGTGCCGCCTATAAGTGCTGCAGCGATGTTATCTAGAAAGGCAGAGATAATGAATACAAAAACCAAAAGCACAAATGCTCCTTTCCAGTCGTTCGGGAGATATTTTGGAAGAACTTCAGGAACACCAGATTCTTCAAAAACTTTTGCAAGAATAGCAAAGCCAAGCAATAAGCCAAGAAGGTTAAGAACAATTCCCCATTCACCTTGACGAAGGCCTTTGTCCATAATCTGTTCAGCTAATGGAGTTTCACCAAAAAGATGTTCCATAAAATGGAAGCCAGGGTCAAAAACGAACTTGAAAATTAACAGAACTGTCAATCCGGTAATTGCAACCCAGAAAGTCTGATTGTGGAAAAGCGCAACACCAACAAGTATTAACGCGAAGATTATAAATTCAATTCGCACTGGCCCAATAGATGGTACTACTCCCGAGGATGCCGAGGCCAAAACAGGCACCATAAAAAGTATTAACAACAGAAATACTTTTTTTGAAGTTTTATACAGGAAATTTAAAAGTGTAACGGACATATTATTGGAGTTTAAGTGTTGGTTTATCAAGCCTGTCAGATTTAAATCAGCGCGCGATAAATTGAAATTTGGAATTATTTGAAGTTTCCGATATATTTTATGTTGCAGAGCATTATATAGAATCTTTTTAATCAAGCAAACCCTGTCAGGTCTTAGACCTGACAGGGTTGAAAAGGCGAATTTTATATGGGATAAGGTTTTAAATAAGGAGGATTGTGTTAAATTAGTTTTTATTTTTGCAAGAATTCTCAGGATATTACAATTAAAAATTAAAGTATTTTTTTACATATTTCAAAGATCAATATTAGAATGAAAAAGAACTCCCTCGACAAAAGTAAAATCAAAGTCCTTCTGCTGGAAGGCATACATGAAAATGCCATACAATGCTTTAGAGATAACGGATACACAGATATCGAATGCTATAACGAGGCATTAAACGACGATGAGCTTGTTAAGAAATTACAGAATGCGCATATCATAGGTATCAGAAGTCGCACAGAGCTTCATAAAGACATTCTTCAAAAAGCACCCAAGTTATTTGCGATCGGATGTTTCAGTATCGGAACGAATCAGGTCAATACCCAGGTAGCCAAAACGCTTGGAATCCCTGTGTTTAATGCTCCTTTTTCAAATACGCGCTCGGTGGCTGAACTGGTTTTGGCCGAATGCATCATGCTGATGCGAGGAATACCTGAAAAATCAGCCCTAGCCCATAAAAAGATATGGCAGAAATCGGTGAAAAATTCCATGGAAGTGAGAGGCAAAACCCTGGGAATTATAGGTTATGGACATATCGGTACTCAGGTTTCCATTCTTGCCGAGAGTTTTGGTATGAATATTTACTATTTTGATATCGAAAAGAAACTATCTCTCGGAAATGCCACGCCAGTTAACAGTCTTGCTGAGTTATTGAAAGTTTCTGATGCCGTTACTATTCATGTCCCATCAACCGATTTTACCAGAAACATGATTTCCAGAGATCAGATTGCATTGATGAAAAAAGGAGCCTGTCTTATTAATGCTTCCAGGGGAGATGTTGTGGATTACATTGCGATTGCAGCGGCTTTAAAATCCAAGCACCTTGCTGGCGTTGCTGCTGATGTCTTTCCTGTTGAACCTGCATCCAACGATGAGCCATTTGTTACAGATTTACAGGGATTTGATAATGTAATTCTTACCCCTCATATTGGCGGCAGCACCATTGAAGCGCAGGCAAATATCGGAACCGAAGTTGCTGAAAAGTTAGTTAAATACAGTGATACAGGATCAACCATCGGGGCAGTGAACTTTGTGGAAATTTCCCTTCAGGCAAATACTTCAAAACAAAGATTTCTCCATATTCATGATAATGTACCGGGAGTTTTGCGCGAAGTGAATAATTATTTCAGTTCTCAGGGGATCAATATTTCTGCCGAATACCTGCAAACCGATTCAGATATTGGGTACGTTATTATCGAGACCGACAGCGAACTTGACCGCTCTGTACTCAAGTACCTTAAGGATATTCCGCATACTATCAGAGCGAGGATTTTGTATTAGCAGAAGTATATTTTCCACCAAACTGGTATATTCAAAAAGCCAAACCCATGAAAGTAGCAGTTAAATTTTCAGTTGCGTTTCTGTTAATTATCACATCTATTTCATGTGAAAAGGAGGTTGTTACACGAACCTATAAAGCAAAAAATGTAATTATCATTGTAATTGATGGAGCAAGATACTCTGAAACCTGGGGAGATTCCACACATCAAAATATTCCAAGGATAGCCGGTCAATTGTCAAAATATGGTGTTGTTAACACACAATTTTACAATGATGGCCCTACTTACACCCTTGCCGGTCATATAAGTATTACGACAGGTTTTTATCAGGAAATTAACAACTCCGGTCAGGAATTGCCTAACCATCCGTCTTTTTTCCAATATTTTAATGCAGAATATATAGATTCAGTTGAGACTTCCTGGATAATATCAAGTAAAGATAAACTAGAGGTATTAGCTAACTGTCAATCAACTGATTTTGCTGATAAATTTAAACCTTTCACCAATTGTGGAATTAGTGGATTAAGCAGTGGATACCGGGAAGATAGCATAACATTTAAGGTAGCAATGCAAGTTTTATCAGAACATCATCCAAATATCGCTTTTATCAGTTTTAAAGAACCTGACCATTCAGCTCATGCTGGAATCTGGGATAATTATTTACTGGGAATAAAAAGTACTGATGAATACGCTTATCAATTATGGGATTATATTCAAAGCGATTCAGTGTATAAAGGGAATACAGCATTGTTTATTACAAATGATCATGGAAGGCATTTAGACAGTATCCCGGGCGGTTTTACTGCTCATGGGGATAATTGTTTTGGATGTAGACATATTATGTTCTATGCATTTGGTCCCGACTTTAAACAGGGCGAAATATTAGATAAGCACCGAGGACTAATTGATATTACGGCAACAATTTCAGAGATTTTGCATATTGATATGCCGGATAATCGCGACGAAGTTATGGTTGAGTTGTTCAGATAATAGTTTTAGAAAAACATAATCTTCCAAGGTCAAAATTAAGTTTCCTCTTTTACAGTTAACTGTCATTAATAAGATGAATACATTCGCTAAACAGTTGTTTATATAAAAATGAAAATTTGCTATGATTATTTTTTAGCTTTATTAATGGGAGAAGTATTAAACACTTTCCTGTAATGGAGATGCTTTTACTTCTATTTATAGGCTTGAAAGTTGGGCATATCTGATTTGTTCGATCTGAAATCAGATTTCTAGTTTCTCTTATAATTATATGTTTTATAACATTTATTATTACACTTGTTATTAGCTCTTATTGCCTTATTTTGCTTAATCGTTTAAATGATTTCGTGATTTCGTTTTCTATGATTAACTGCTATTCGGTGATTCAATGACTAACAGGGTTTCAATTAAGGATATTGCTGCAAAAGCAGGGATATCAGCAGCTTTAGTATCTTATGTTTTGAAGGGTAAGGGAGTTTTATGATAAGAAGCTTAAAAGTTTAAATATAAACTAGCATGAACATCGGAAATCAATCTCTTCCATAATTGAAAGCTTTATTGCCAATCATTTATAATTCAATCGGTAATTTGGTTCAGAAAAAATTCAGTTTATGAAAAAATTCAAATATTTAATTTCCTGTATCATTTTGATTCTATGCTTCGTCAATGGATATAGCCAAAGCAATTCTAAAATCTCCAATGATTATTCGGAAGTTCAGAAGAGGTTGAAAGAGGGATGGGGAACATTCGATCACAGAAGCGTATTTAATCATGTTTTATTAACTGATGGCTTATCGTTAAATTTATGTTTTTCAAGACGTACACATGGTGATTCCGACAACTACCTGAAGGAAGCATTCATCTCTTCACGGGGAGGTGGTCGTCCTGAAAAAATTACTCCCGGTATGCATGCCTATGATGCCAGTTATACCGAACTTACCTGTGAATGGCAGGGCTCCGTTTTTAAAATTGAGTCGGCTGTTATTATTAACGACCTGTTTCTTCTAGTTACGCCGATCCGAATTGGGAAAGCAACTCCAGGAGTAGTTCTGGAAGTTGGTATGCTCTGGAACCGGGAGGGAAATGTGAGACTTTTTGAAGATTCAATTATAGCAGACCTTCCAACTAATAAAGTTACCATTCGGAGTTGCAATCCACTTATTAAAGATCAACTGCCGACGACCGCAAAATATTTGGTATCGCTTTTAGATCAGCCCGTTGCATATTACACAGGAAAAAGAAAAAGTCTTTCTGAAGTAAAGTCAGTAATTGCTCAAAACCGGGTGAAACTGTTAAATACTTTTGAGAAATACAAAGCTCTTTCGGAGACCTACCAGGCCATACAATCAGTAGTTGGATGGAATATCATATACGATGCATCAAATGACAGGGTCATTTATCCGGTAAGCAGAATCTGGAATCAGAATTTTGGAGGCCATTTTGTTTTATTCGATTGGGACACGTATTTCGCTTCCTATATGGTTTCGATGGAAAACAGGGATCTCGCCTATGCCAATGCTATTGAAATTACCAAGTCAATCACTCCGGGCGGCTTCATTCCAAATTTTAATGGTTCATATAATGAGGCATCATACGACAGGTCTCAGCCTCCTGTTGGCAGTTTCATTTTCAAAGAGTTATATCGGAAGTTTCAGGATAAATGGTTATTGGAATATGTGTTTGACGATTTACTGACATGGAACCGCTGGTGGCCCAAAAACCGCGACAACAATGGGCTTCTATGTTGGGGAAGTAGTCTGGTAAAACCACCATTGGAGGGCGATTTTGCAACCAATTCGTGGCAGGGAGCGGCTTATGAGTCAGGACTCGACAATTCACCAATGTACGACAGTGTTCCATTTAACAAACAAACACACATGCTCGAATTGGCCGATGCCGGTTTGATGGGCTTATATGTGATGGATTGTGATGCACTGTCGGAGATAGCTTCTGTTTTAGGGAAAGCGCAGGAAGCCAAAGAGCTCAAAGACAGGGGTAATTATTACCGGAAAAACCTCAGTCAGCTATGGGACGAAAAGGCTGGTATTTACAAAAACAAACGGACCGATACCGGTGAGTTTTCCGAAAGATTATCACCAACCAACTTCTATCCAATGTTGGCTAAAGCCCCAACACAATTACAGGCCGAAAGAATGATCAAGGAGCACTTTCTTAATCCCGACGAATTTCACGGTGATTGGATAATGCCTTCAATTGCCAGGAACGATCCGGCTTTCAAAGACCAGGAATACTGGCGTGGAAGGATATGGGGTCCGGTGAACTTCCTGGTTTATCTGGGTTTTGAAAACTATGATCTTCCAGAAGCAAAACAAATTATGGCGAAAAAATCGAACCTATTGATGATGGAAAATGTGAAGTTGAACGGCTACATCTACGAAAACTATAATGCCAATACGGGCAATATATCCGATCCTGCAGAGGCCAGGCGCATGAGTGATAATTATTACCACTGGGGAGCTTTGCTTGGTTTTATTTCGTTTATCGAAAACGGAAATGTTGCCAATCCGATGAAAGCTTTGAAATAACATGTTAAATCTGCATTATGCGAGGGAAGGAGCATGTTTTACGAAAACACTTAATTATTTGATAAAACCACCTGCGAACCACCCATAAAACAAGTGTGAACAATTGGCACACCGAAGGAGTCGACATCAGAACAGATTCAAAAGGCAGGGCGGTTGTTTCAGCCAATTTTAACGGAAGTAGCGCAAAAATTATTTTGTTTGGAGTAAATTGAAAGAATGAATGTGGAAATATTCTAAATATAAAATCATTGCAGCTTTTTTGCTCTTAACTGTGAGTCAGGCATTCGGAAGCCGATTACAACAAAATCCTGACGTTGAAACCTATTCAGGAAACGAGTACAGGCAGTTGCAAAAAAGCATGGCAAAAGGTTGGAATACCTGGAACACAAAAAGTGTGTTGTCGCATGTTTTATTGCCAGAATATTTTGCTCTCAACCTGCAACTGCATAATTCAAAAACCGGAAGAACTTTGGAAAATGCGCTAATTGGACGACAGGGAAAAGACAAAGAATTTATTGAAAAGATTGATCAGGGGAGCCGAACTTATAATGGAGAATATACCGATCTAAGCATTGAATGGCAAGGTATAAAACTTCGGATTCAAAGCGCTGCATCTGAAAATAATTTGAATTTATTGGTCACTCCGGTTAAAACCGATAAATATTCGATACTAAAAGTTAAACCTGAATTTTTGTGGAAAAGGGAAGGAAAGGTTCAAATTTCGAACAAGGAAATTATTGTTCGAAGTGTTGATTCTAAAATCAATATTTATGTAATTTTTCAGGAGCAACAGGCAATTTCAAGTTTAAGCGATTCGTGTCTGAATTTGTCGCTATCGGGTAAAGTCGGATTCTCAACGGATAAAAAAGCCACAATCGAAGCGATTGAGTTCGCTCTTAACGAGGCAAATAAAAAGCTTCAAGCAGAAAATCTTAAGCATAGCTCGTATGCCGATTTGTATGAACCCATGCAGAACGTTCTGGCCTGGAATACCATTTATGAACCCTCCGAAAATCGCGTAATCTCCTTGGTTTCGCAGGCATGGAGTGAAATATGGGACGGTTTTATGCTGCCCGTTTGGGATACCTATTTTGCAGCTTATATGCTCTCATTCGACAACAAGGATTTGGCTTACAGCAATGCGCTGGCAATCACCAAATCAATAACCGTAGGCGGTTTTGTTCCAAATGTTTCAACCGGATTCGGCAAAACCGAAGATCGTTCACAGCCTCCGGTTGGTTCGCTGGTGATTAAAGAACTTTACCGCAAATACCACGAAAAATGGCTGTTGCACGAAACTTTTAATGAGTTGCTGTCGTGGAATCGCTGGTGGGACAAAAACCGCAATCTCGATGGTTTCCTCTGCTGGGGTTCGACTCCTTATGAAACTGCAAAAGGGAATCAGCAACTGGCCTATGGCGTAAATGAATTGCAGGGTGCTTTATACGAATCTGGTCTTGATAATTCAGCCATGTACGACGGCGTTCGTTTTGATAAGGAAAAACATGTGATGCTCTTGGCCGACGTGGGTTTGATGAGTTTTTATGTGCTCGATTGCAAGTCGCTGGCCGAAATTGCCATCGAAATAGGTAAACCTGAAATTGCATTAGAATTAAATGAAAGAGCAGCCAAATATTCCGCCAGTCTTCAAAAATTGTGGAATGAAAAAACGGGGATTTTTCAGAATAAACATCTCGATACGGGAAATTTCAGTGAACATCTGTCGCCGACACTTTTTTATCCGCTTTTGGCGGGAGTTGCCACTCAAAAGCAAGCTGAACGTATGATTCAGGAACATTTTTATAATCCCGATGAATTCTGGGGCGAATACATCATGCCTTCTACAGCCCGCAAGGAGACAACTTTTAATGACAATCATTACTTCAGGGGGAGAATTTGGGGACCGATGAATTTCCTGGTTTATCTGGGACTTCGGAAATATAGCGTTGGAAATTCCGCTAAGGATATGGCCGACAAATCGAAACAGATTCTTCTCAAAACCTGGAATCTGAAACGCGATGTGTACGAGAATTATAGTGCCACTTCTGGAGAAGGTTTCGATGTGGGAAGCAGCCAAAAATCTTATTACTGGGGCGCCTTACTTGGTTTTATGTCGCTCATTGAAGACGGTTACGTGGAAGCACCTGAAAAGCCTATCTCAACTAATAAAACTAATAAATAGAACTATGAATCAGCTGCCAAAAATAATTGTCATAGCCTTCATACTTCTTATTTTTCTGAATAACATTTCAGTTCAGGCCGAATCGAAAACCAAATCGGTGGTTATCGTTATTGTTCCTGAACCTGGCTTGCTCGAAAAATTCGCGGCCAAAGAGGTACGCCGATATTTGTATTTAAGAACAGGGAAAATATTTCAAATACTGCAAACCGATTGGAATAAACTTTCAAATTCGGAGGATGTCATGTTAATTGGAACATGTCATTCAAAAATGATCAAAGATTTTACTGATTTTGCAAAGATTTTAAACCCTTCATTTTTTTTAAAAAGTGAAGAATACTGCCTGAAAACTATCACGCTAAAGAAACGGAAAATGATAATGGTTAGCGGAGTGGATGAAGTTTCCACCTTACGCGCCGCTTATAAATTGATGGAAAGCTACGGAATCAGATACACCCTGAACGGTGATGTTATTCCCGACGAAACTGTTTCAATGGAAATTCCTGAAATTGATAGTTTATACCAGCCCCAATTTGCCATCCGTGGCATGTTGCCTTACCATTCCTGGAATCCCGAAGGACCTGAAAATTGGAATGAGGATGCTTACAAATCGTTTTTGTCGCAACAGGTTAAGATGGGATTGAATTTTATGGGACTGATTTACGATTTCCCTAACAGCGACCGAAGAACATATATTTTTCCTCCCGAAGAACAGCACTGGAGTTCTGGCGATTATTGGATAGACAGACCACCTTTTGGCGCTGATCAGGCTTTTAAGGGCAATCTATACGGGAGCGACCGTTGGCTGGAAGCCCGCAAATTGGCTACACCTGAAGAGCAATCGGCATACATGAAACAGGCAAACATGAAGTTCATGGGCGAAGTTTTTTCCTTTGCTCATCTATTCGATATCAAATGTGCCATAGGTGCTGAGAACCGTGGAAATCAGGAGTATTTTGAATCGCTTTTCAAAGAGCTTGGCAATGTGGTGAAGCCTGATTATTTCTGGATCAGTTCGCCTGAATCCTGGTCGTATTCTTCGCCTCCCCAAAACACAATTGATGAACTTATTGCCACCTACAAAGCTGCTTTTTCTGCAAGGAATGCAATAAAAGCTCCATTCGAAATTGCTACCATGGGCTGGTCTCTGGGTCCACAAAATGATCAATTGGTTTTGGATCGGAATCTTCCAAAGGAAATTATTATCAGTACACAAAACCTGAATGTGGGCAAAGCAGCTGTTCAACCCGAATGGGTGAAGATTACCGAACGCAGAAAATGGGATATTCCCTGGATGGAAGATGATTTTAATTTACTGTCTCCCCAATTGTGGGTAAATCGGACTATTCAGAATGCGGTCGATGCAAAAAAATACGGTTGTGAAGGACTTATCGGTGTTCATTGGCGCACCAAAACTATTACACCTCAAACCATGGCATTGGCCGAACTGGGATGGAACAATCATCTTAATGTAAAATCATTTTATGATGATTTCTCACGCACACAGTTTGGTTCTGAAGCTGCTGATCAGATTTCGGCTATTTTTCAGCAAATCGACAGTAATCTTCCCGAAGCTTCGCAATGGTTGGATATGTGGCCGGGCGGAATTAAGAAAGATTCAACCTATTGGAAACTGAATAAGGAAAAATATACGTTTGTAGAGCAACTCGAAAGTTTGCGACCTAAAGTTGTTGGAAAAGGAAACCTCGAACGTTTCGATTATTATTTGAACCAGTATAAATACTTGCGTGGACTGGCTAAATTTAAATCGGCAGCAGGCAAGTTGGAAACAGAAAATTGTTTGCGCGAAGCCATGAATGCCTTGATAGAATCGGCATCGTCGGTTGGCGAAATTGGCAATATGGTTTGCATCACACGCCAGTTTGGGAGAAATATGCCGCTCGATTACACAGGCAATCCACACTTGATTGTTCTAACTCCGCGAACCAGCTTGCTTTCAGGCGAAAACCTGAATCTCGATGTGTTTTTTGTTGAAAGTGGCAAACCCCAAAAGGTGGAATTGTATTGGAAACCGCTTGGAGAAAAGAAATATAAGAAGCTGAATGCTGTCCGAAAGCAACGAAATCATTTTTTTATTCAACTTCCTGCATCTGAAATGGCTGGAAAAGACATAGAATACTTTATAAAAGGAATCACTTCTGTCAGCAATGAACTGTTTTTCCCGGCAACAGCTCCCGAAAGAGCATTTACTGTTGTAAGCTTTGGTAACAAGGGTTTTAACTAAACTTGGAATATATTACTATGAATACAAATTTTTTGAAATTAATAAGCTTTGTTTTCCTCTTCTTTTTTTTAAGTGGAAGTGCAAAAGCTCAGTCGGTTTCTTTACCAACAGACCGGGCACGGTTAAAAATTATAAAGATTAAAGACATTAAAGGTGGTGACTCATTGTATGTTATAAGAACGGATGCAAATACGCCTCTTCGGGGAGCATCCCCATCTATCGAAAAAAAGCAAGTACAGCTTTCGGCTATCAGGGAAAATTTCATCAAAGATCAACATAATGCTGGAATGAATGCTATCAGGCTCATTTGGTTTGAAGCATGGCAAAAAGCTGCTGGTTATGATGCATTTACTGATTTTAATAATCCGGCAGAGGTGGAACATTGTTTAGCAATGCTTGAAACCTATGTCAACCTTTGTTCAAAATATAATATGTATTGCATTATTAACTTTCACAGTGCATTTGATAAGGTATATGATGAAGTCTATGCTACTCAAATGTGGACAACTGTTGCCGCTTACTTTAAAGACCGGACGCATGTGGCTTTCGAAACTGCTAATGAGCCAAGCAATAATTTTAGCACATGGTATGGTAATTCTGAAATGCAGAAATATGCGAACATTTATAATCTTGTTAAAAGTGTTGCCCCTAATTCAATGCAATTTGTACTTACGCCCAATCGCTTGCCCGATTCGTATCCAACGGCAATTGATCTGGCTGATAAACTCTCATCTTTAGGATCGGTTGATTGGACCAATACCGTTGTAGCTTATCATCTTTATGGCGGTTCTTTACTTTCAATAAGAAATTTACATAAAAAATACCCTGCTTTGCCTTCTGAAAATAATTTTCCTGCAAATTCAGGAGCAAACAAAGACCCATGGGGTGGAGTAAGCCTTGATGGTGACTACTATTCCGCTCAAACATGCGAAAAACTTGGTATTGGCTGGCTTCATTGGGCTATTACCAATGATTGCAATTGCTATGAAGGCTGGTATGCCAATTGGCCAATTATGCTTTCCGATGCACTTAACCGGGGGTGGTATTGGGAATCGGATACCTTGGGTGAAAAAGATTCCATTGCGCCCAATGCTCCAAATGGTTTGAAAATGAATTCCGTAACCGCTTCGCGGGCTAGTATTTCGTGGACAGTTCCAACTGATAACATTGGCGTGCTTGGTTATGAAATCTTTGTTGATGGAAAATCGGTTGGAAAGACAGCTTTAAGCAAATATACCATAAAAGCTTTGTTACCCGAAACCAATTACAAGATTAGAATAAAAGCCCGCGATCTTGCAGGAAACTGGAGCATAGAAAGCGGGATTATAGACATTAAGACACAGTTGAACATTGCATTGAGTAAAACTGTCACTGCAAGTTCAATTAGTTCCGCATCCTATCAGGGAAATAAGGCTGTTGATGGCAACTCATCAACACAATGGCGCAGTAGCAATAACGATACAAAGCCAGCAATCACTGTAGATTTAGGAGGAAAGTACTCCATCACAAACATTTTTTTAGATTGGGGGATAAACTACGGGAAGAGTTATCAGGTTGAGGTTTCTGACGACGGGATAATTTTTTCAGTAGCAAAATCACTTTATAACCAGAACGGAGCCGAAGATGAGATTTTGGGTTTGGCAGTTTCTGGTAGATATTTACGAATTACGGTAACATCACTTTCTCTAACAAACTCTGGAGTATATCTGAAAGAGCTGGAAATATATGGCATTAACTTGTCAACCTCGACCAGCTTTCAGCAAACGAAGGATGAATTATTTTTTTATCCAAACCCGGCTGTTGACTGGGTTGTTATCGGAAACGCTCTTCCCACTTCAGCTATTTCTATTTATTCAATAGTTGGTGAAAGGGTTTTTCACGAGGAAGTAATCGCTCCCAATAAGTTAGTAATCGATATTAGTAAGATGAAAAGCGGCTTGTATCTTATAGAAAACAGAACCGAAAATTATTCAGTCACAAAAAAAATAATCATAAAAAAATGAATAAAATAGTATTAATTGTCTTTTTACTTTTTGTTTGCAATGGTTTTCTAAATTGTGCTTATGGTCGAGAAATCCATGTATCAATATTGGCATTACCCGGAGGGGATGGAACCTTAGAAATGCCTTATACAACTATCCAGGCAGCGGCTTCCCTTGCAAAACCTGGCGACAAGGTGATCATTCATGCCGGCACTTATCGCGAAACAGTTACCCCTGCTGTTTCAGGAACATCAGTGGCACGCATTATTTATATGCCGTATAATAATGACTCTGTTGTTATTGATGGTTCCGATCCTGTTGCCAGTTGGACAGTCCATAACGGACAGATATTCAGGGCTGCAATGAATTGGGATTTAGCTGGAGAGAATCAGGTTTTTGTAAACGATACAATGGCTCATTTGGCTCGCTGGCCTAATGTGGTTAGTGAAGTTGACCCCTTCTTCACTTTTTCAAGTTATAGCAAAGCAGGCACGGGCAGTATAAAAGGAAAAATTATTGACAATACTTTACCCATAATGCCTGATAATTTTTATAAAGGTTGCATACTTTGGGGCAATTTTGGTGTTAAATGGACAGCTTTTGGTACACGCGTTTTGAGCTCAACCGGTAATCAGCTTACATACTCTGGTGGTGATGATGTGCATCGGCCTTTTGCAGCGCCCTATTCGCCCTTGTTAGCTACTGATCGGGAAATGTATTTTCTGGCAGGGAAATACGAATTGCTTGATGCTCCGAATGAATGGTTCCTCGATCCAGTAAAAGACAGCATTTACCTTTGGGTAAAAGATGGAGTTGATCCCAATACATCTGTAAAAGTAAAACGCCGAACATTGGCTTTCAATTTGAACGGTAAATCATATATCACAGTTAAGAATATCTATGTATTTGCATCTACTATCACCATGAACAATTGTAATTATTGTGTGCTTGATGGTATAAATGCTAAATACATTACTCATCATTCAATGGATGGTGTTGGTACTTATGCACTTCGTTTTCAGCAACTAAAAGACCGCTGCGGAATAAACTTTAGCGGACAAAGTGATTCAGTTATAAATTGCACAATTAAATATAGTGCAGGTACAGGCGTAACTATTGGTTCAGGATCGAATCATGTGGTCGATAACAATGATATCCAATATTGTAATTACGTTAATTCTTATTGCGAAGGCATTAATTCAACCTTCGGAACTGGAACAAATGTGAAAATTACCAGAAATAAGATATGGTATGCCGGTGGTCCGCTGATCAATTGTGGTCGGGATAATCCAACCAATAACAAAGGAAATTTAGTATTTTATAACGACCTTGCTTATGGTGAGCAGTTGGGCGACGATCGAGGTGGTATCAATGGCAGCGCATACGAAGTGGCCTATAACTGGGTTCACGATATTGGTCGTGGTTTAGGGTCAGGAATTGTTCCGGGCTTATATACCGATGTATCAAGCGACTATGCTACCTATCATCACAATGTCGTTTGGAATCTTGTCGGAAACACAACCGCTCATATTCTAATCAACAATACAGGTAATCCGGCGAACGGAAATCAGCAAATATATATTTATAACAATACCGGAATGGGACAAGGTTGGGGAGCAACCATGGTTGCGGGATTGTGGCAAATCATTATCACCGAGAAGAACGATTTTTGCAATGCCCCAGCTTCTAATTTTATTAATTCGAGTAAAGGTGATTTCAGACTTAAAACAGGTTCTTCAGCCATCGACAAAGGCGTGATAATATCTGGTATAACTGATGGTTATGTTGGAACAAAGCCCGACCTAGGCGCATACGAATTTGGAAAAACCGACGGCAGTTCCGACTGGAAAGCTGGAATTGGCGTCGAGATGTATTATCCCAGCATCGGGTTTCCTATAGGAATTGAGGAAAAAGATTATCAAAATTCAAAGAGCTCTGTTTTCCCAAATCCGGCCAGCGAATGGATCAAAATACAAAACGTCGAGCAAAATTCTCTGGTTACAATTTCTACCATCGAAGGAAAAAATGTATATCAGAATTTGATTTCCAGCTCATGTGAGTCTTTGATTGATATCAGGAATTTAAGAAAAGGTATTTATATTCTTTCACTGAAAAAGGATTCCGCTGTCGAAACGAGAAAAATAATAATTCAATAAAATTTTATAATTGATTGAATATAAGGGTTTAAAAACAATTATAACTCGATTATATGGTAATGTTATAAAAAATTAAATTTTTACTTTTTGTGTTCATATTTCTAAACATTATCGTCTCTGGACAAAAAACCACTATCTAATCACAAAAAAACAAAATGAACTTAATCACAAAAAAAACAGTTTTTGTTCTCTGTTTAATATGTTCGATGTCTTTGTCGACATTTGCACAATTAACAGGCCCGGTTTCAATCAGTGTATCCATTTCTGCTTCGCCGAAGGAGATAGTTGCTGCTCGCGAAGTAAGAAGATTTTTATACCTACGTACAGCAACTTTAATCGACATTAAATCTCAAGATTGGAATGATATTCCGGTTGATGAAAATGTAATTATTATTGGTTCACTTATTTCAACAACTGTTCAACAGTTTTTAACCGCAAATAGTATTGCTAGCCCTTCTTTGGGCGTTGAAGATTTTTACCTGAAAACCATTACTGACGGTACCCGTAAAGTAACTCTGATTGCAGGGTATGACGAAACGGCAGCGCTACGTGGAGCTTACAAACTGATGGAAAAATTTGGCGTACGTTACTCACACGTTGAAGATATTGTTGCCGAAGGTACAATTGTACTCGATTTTCCTGCTATTGACAAGGTTTATAGTCCCAACTTTGCTGTTCGCGGTTCGATGCCTTATCATAGTTGGAATCCCGAAGGACCAGAGTATTGGAGTGCCGATTTTTATAAATCTTTTTTGACTCAACAATTTAAGATGGGGCAAAATATAATGGGAATTGTTCACGATTATACTGTATCCGATACCAGAGCATGGGTATGGTCGCCGAGTACACAAGATAATAAGGAAAATAAACAGTATGAAGTAGGAGTGAATGCTCCGTCCGCCGGTGCAGCTCAGGTTTTCAGTAGTGCAATTTTCGCAAGTCCCAGACGATTGGAAGCAAGAAAAATAAGTGATCTTACACAACGTGATGCTTATATGAAACAAGCAAATCTAGATTTTTTAAAAGATGTTTATGGTTACGCACGAACAATGGGGGTAAAAACTATTTATGGAAGCGAACATTCAGGGGATGTGAATTATTATCTCAAATACTTTAACGACTTAAAGACATTTAATCCCGACTATTGTTGGATTATGACTAAGGAGTATTGGGTTTGGAACTCTGGGAAGGTTACCGACCAGGATTACATTTGGATTATTGAAGGTATACAGAATGCTCTAAAGGCAAAAGTACAAACCAATGCAGCGTTCGATATTGGAGTAACGGGCTGGAGATTAGGTCCTCCTTTATCAGCTGGTGGTCAAACCGCAATCTCAAAGGCAATTCCAGAGGACATATTCATAAGT
>JBBQAQ010000040.1:0-38309 GCA_038316435.1 Bacteroidales bacterium
TCCAAGCAAAGGCATCCTTCGTGTTATAAAAGCCTGATGTCGAACAGGAAACAAGCCCGTCTCAAATCCTAACTTACCAGCAAATTTTTCACCTCCTTCACCCAAGGCATTCACAAAATTCTCAGTCTCATATTCTGTAAAACTCCCTCGGTTATCCCTCACCAGCGCAATATAATCTTTCCCTTCCTTCCTCAGATCTTCCAGCACCACATCCTCCCTCAACCTTCCACCCTTGCTGATCGCAATATTACGCAGCAGATCAATCGTCTTACCCGGTGTTGCCTGCCAGCAATCTCTCGTTACCAGTGCCGATACGTATTTCCCGTTTCCCGCGTTAAAACTATCGGAAATCTCTTTTCGGAAATCTTTCGGCTCAATCATATAAGCATCTTGCCAGTCTTTTGTTTTCTCAAGGGATATCCTCGAAGCTTCATCATGCGCAAAATTTACATACTTAATTTTCCGAAAGTCAATATTTTTCGTTTTTTGTAGTTCCTCAAATAGATGGAGATTATGAATCGCAATCTCCGAAAGCTCAGGAACACTAAATGCTGGTCGCCCACCGGCAATATTTCTCCACGAAGCCCCATGTCCGTAATTAATCATCACCGGCTCAAGTCCCGCTTCTGCCATATACCTGAATACCGAAGATCCCGCCATTCCTCCTCCGGCAATAAGCGATTTTACCCGAACGCGTTCCGTTTTGGCAATCCCGTTTCCAATAATTATTTCATCATGCTTTTCACGAGGATAAAGCTCCGATAACTCAAGCTGATTCGACATTGGTCCACGCGGGGTAGGCTCTCCAACTATCGATATTCCGTAAATCTTTATTGCCTGTTTAAGTCGTTTTATGCACCTTTTTCCTCTGCATGCGCCCATTCCCAGACGTGTGGTGTGTTTTATTTCATCAACAGAGATAAACTTCCTGTCGCCCACAACTTCCAGAATGTCTTCCATTTTCACATCATCGCAATGACAAATAAAGGATTCAGACGAAGTTGCATCGGAATCTGAATCATTTGCTTCGGCCATTGTAACGGGATCAGGATATTCAGAAATTCCTATGAATCCGCGAGCATTCATGAGTGAATCACCCATTAAATCCAGACTTCGGATTCGTGCGATATTTGTTTTGTTCTTCTTTATCAGAACTTTTTCTATAATGCCACGACCCAGTTTTTCTCCCCCGTTATCAACAAGAAAAACCTCCGTGCCTTCTGAAACTTCGAATTCTATTGGGAGAAAGAGTTTGTTGTTCTTAAGATTAAAACCGAAAATTGCCAGACCCGGACACTGATACACACATTCCATACAGCCTGTACATTGTGTGAAATCGATCTGTGGAACGTTACTGGTGCTGGTTTTGGTTATTGCCCCATGGGAACATGCGAATTCACAAGGGTTACAGGCAAATCCATATAAACAGTCAATAAGTACAAATGGCTTTTCAAAGCTGCGCGAAGATTCAGGTTTAAACGCCTCAGTGATAACTTTGGAAGGGTGTTGCTGAGAGTCAATGTATTCTTTTGATAAACCCAGGAAAGTATTGTAATTATATCGCTCACCCATTTCCTCAAGGATTTCAAAGGCAACCTGTTTACCTCTCAGCACCGCCGAAGTACCTTCACCGATGCGGATTGCATCACCGGCGCCATAACAATGTCTGCCAAAAACTTCATATCCTTTTCGCAGTAGCAGATCGTCCTGAACAAGACCGGTGCAAATATTTATTGCGTCGATACCATCAATACGTTTCTCAGTGCCCGGGATTGCTTTAAAATCCTTGCAATCTGCTATAACCGCGCCAATTATTCCATCTTTGTTTTCATTTGGAACTGCCTTGACGAGAATTTTCGACGTGATAATTGGAATCCCTAATCTGCGAACCCTGTTTGCCTGCACTGGGAATCCTCCCTCGAAAGATTGTGCCTCAATAATTGCTTTCACTTTGGCGCCAGCTTGCATTAGCTGGTAGGAAGTGAGATACCCGATATTTCCAGCACCTACCGTTAACACGTTTTTCCCCAACAAAGTGAACTCCTGATTCATCATTTTCTGTACCACCGCTGCGGTATAAACTCCCGGTAGATCATCGTTCCGGAAGCTTGGCATAAATGGAACCGCTCCGGTTGCAATTACAAGAAACGAGGCTTCGACATAGTAAATCTCAGAAGTTTTGTTATTCTTAATGGCCAACTGTTTTCCCCCGAAAATATCCCAAACCGTAGAGTTCAGGAAAATACCATCCCGGTTTTCACCTGCCAGCATATTCGCAATCTCAAAACCACGCATCCCTCCAAACTTTTTCTCTTTTTCGAAGAAGAAAAACTGATGTGTCTGCATCAGAAACTGCCCGCCAATTTGATGGTTATTGTCGATTACAATATTCTCAATTCCATGCAGATTAAGCTCTTCACGCACAGCTAACCCGGACGGACCAGCTCCAACAATTGCAACACGTGTTTTGTAAACTTTAACACTTTTTATTTTCTCAGGGGATTTGGGAGCGGGGTGGTAATCACGTGGGATTTCTCGTACTTCCCTGACATCATCAATTCCAGTTATGCAGATCCTTCGAATCTCACCATCTACAATCATTTCGCATGCACCACATTTCCCAATACCGCATTCAAGTGAACGATTACGGTTATGTAAACTATGACTATGAACCGGGTAGCCAGCCTGATGCAAGGCAGCGGCAATAGTAAAACCTTTTTCCCCTTCAACAAGTTTTCCTTCATAAAGAAACTGAACCTTTTCAGAAACTGGCACATTCAATATCGGATGATGGGTAATTTTCTTCATATTTTCTCGTAATTTACACGTTCGTAAAATAATGAAAAGCGTTGCTGGTACTTTATGATGTTTGTCATTTATTATAATGATTTTAGTCAGCTACCATGTCAGCTACCGGATAGATTTGCAGTGTTACAAAAAAACCTTATTTTCACCCCGTCTAACTTCCAATTTAAAGCCATGAGCATAACAGGCACAAAAATCCATAAGTTTAATATTTTCTACATCCTTCTAAAAGCCTACCAATTGCTGGTGTTCCATCTCTTTTACAAAAAAGTGGCGGTTATTGGCAAGAAAAATATTCCTTACGGAAGTCCGATCATTTTTACTCCAAACCATCAGAATGCATTGATGGATGCTTTAATTGTGCTCGACACCTCAGGACTAAATGTGGTTTTTATGGCAAGGGCCGATATCTTCAAAAAGAAAATCCTGAATAAAATACTCACCTTCCTCAAGATGTTGCCTGTTTACCGTATGCGTGATGGTGCAGATGAACTCTCAAAAAATGATGATACGTTTAATATTTGTCTGGATATCCTGAGAGATTGCAAGAGTGTTTGCCTGATGCCAGAGGGGAGTCATGGCGACAAGCGGCGTCTGAGGCCACTGGTGAAAGGGACATTCAGAATCGCATTTCGTGCACACGAAGATTTTGGAGAACAACACCCCGTAAAAATTGTTCCCGTAGGTATTGATTTTGAGCATTACCAGAACATTCGGCAAGATTTGCTCATTATTTATGGAAAGCCAATTGAAGTTTCTGAATATTTTGAAGCTTATAAAGAGAATCCGGCGAAAGCCATGAATGCTATTAAAGACCGGCTCTCAGAAGAGTTAAAGAAAATCGTAATTCACATTCAGAATGAAGAACATTACGATATGTTTCAGGATTTGCGGGAAATCTATAATTCCCGTATGCGCAACAGGGCAGGAATCACTGGAAATAGCGTGTATAAGCGATTTCAGGCCGATAAGCAGATGATCAGTATTCTTGATATGTATGCAGATACCGATCCGGAAAAAATTTCAGAGCTATCCGGTAAAGTTAAAGAGTATGGAGCAGGCTTAAAGACCCTCAATCTTCGTAACTGGGTAATTGATAAGAAAGGATTTTCGCTTCTCAGAATAATAAGCCAAACTATCCTTTTATTCGTTTCACTTCCGGTGTTTTTCGCCGGCTTTATTTCTAATATCCTGCCATACACTATTCCCCTTATGGCTGCAAAAAATGTCAAGGATCCACAGTTTGTGAGTTCTTTTAAGTTTGGAGTAGCCTTATTTTCGTTTCTAATTTACTATGCTGTTGTAGGAATTATAGTTGGAATATTTACCTGTCCCGCATGGATTCCATGGGCTGTGTTACTTGGAATGCTCGTCAGCGGTTACATTGCTTTGTTCTACACTTTTTCAGTCAAAAAACTCCACGCCTCAATCCGCTTCAGATTACTTCGGGGGAGAAAAGATAACCGCATCTTCAAGCTATTAAACCTGCACAATGAAATTTGTTCTCAAATGAATGCAATAACAGAACAGTATATGTCGAAAATCCTTACACTACCTAAAGAAAATTTAGAATTTTTACATTGAGCTTGTCGAAATGAGAATTATAAAATCCAAAATCCAAGTGACTGTTTGAAAAGTCTCCTCCCTTGGGGGGAGATTTAGAGGGGGCAAAGAATCAAGGTTTACACTGAGCCCGTCGAAGTGAAAAAGGCCTCCAACAACCCCTTCAGGCTGAAAGCCTGTCACACCAAACCAAAACTCAGACTGAAAGCCTGACATATCATACGTGACCCCATGAACAACCAAACCTTCTACACCAACAAAACCATCTGGATCACCGGCGCCTCATCCGGTATAGGCGAAGAACTCGCAAAACAACTCTCCAAATGGAATGTAAAACTCATTCTTTCCAGTCGACGAAAAGAGGAACTGGAACGTGTTAAAAGCAGCCTAAGCCTGAAACCCGAGAATGTAGCTATCCTCCCTCTGGATCTGGCCGATAGCAACTCCCTCGAAGAAAAAGCCAGAGAAGCTCTTAAGATATTCGGCAGAATTGATATCCTGTTTAACAACGGCGGTGTCTCACAGCGATCATTGGTTATGGAAACCAGAATCGAAACCGACCGGAAAATAATGGAAATAAACTATTTCTCCGGAGTGATCTTAACCAAGGCTGTAATGCCATCAATGATTAATAATGGTTTTGGCCGGATCGTTGCAATCAGCAGTGTTACCGGGAAGTTTGGTTTTCCTTTGCGATCTGCTTATGCCGCTTCAAAACACGCGATGTATGGCTTCTACGAAACGGTTGAAGCGGAGTATTACGATAAAGGCATTCACACAACCATGGTTTGTCCGGGGCGAATAAGTACGAATATTTCAATGGGAGCTTTTGGTCCCGATGGAAAACCACAAAACATTATGGACCATGGACAGGAATATGGAACTCCCGTTTCATCCTGTGCTAAGGATATTATTAACGGTCTCCGTAAGAATAAAAGAGATATATTCCCCGGCGGAAAAGAAGTGCTAATGGTATATATTAAAAGATTCTTGCCCTGGCTCGCTTATATTCTGGCAAAGAGAGCGAAGAGAGTTTAGAAATACAGGCAAATCTCTATAAATTCAAATCACTTTCCTTAATACGACTGTATTTAAGTGTCCTGAGAATCCAATTAGGCAATGCCTTTCGAGGATCACGTTTCCTGAGATCGAGGTACCAGCCTAATTTCTTCATGATGGGGATTTTATCGGTTTCCACAAACTCAATAAGTGTGCCATCAGGATCTTCAATGTAAGCGAAATGTCCTGCCGCTTCTCCCATGTCAAATGTGTCAGTTTTAAGAGTACTCGTGCTGTCAACAGTAAAAGGAAATCCCTTGCTTTTGCATTCAACCCGCAGCGCTTCCATTCCTTTGATATCGTAGCACAAATGAATAAATCCAAGATCTCCCCAAAAACGATTTTTGAAAATCTGTTCCGGCTTACGGTCAATTACCTGAATGAGTTCCATCTCACTGGGGCCTAAAATTTTGGAAAAGGAACCTTGTCTGGGTTTGCTGTGTTTGAGCAGCACTCTCCTGAATGTTTTATCTCCCCCGTGAAGTGCTTTGAGATCTTCAAATATTCCTTCCTTATCATAAACAACAGTATCGTATCCAAGAATACCCGAATAAAGTTCCCGTGCTTTTTCAATATCAGAAACTCCGATAATTGCTCCGAAAGTTGCTCCGGTCGATTTCTTGGAATCTAAAGTGAACCAGGAATACCCTTCAACAACCTGAAAAATATTGTTGTACGGATCCTTTACAAAAAAATGTTCCTTGCCATCAGGACCAACGGCAAGTTCACTTATATTAAGTTTCTTTTGTGAAAATCTGGAATAGGTATCCTTAACATTCCTTGATTTAATCTTAGTAATGTAAATGCCAAGGTCACCTGCCAATATTTCGCCTGAAGGAGCTTCAGGGGTTCTGCCAACATACTGCCAGATTTCAAATCCGCCACCACCTTGCATATTCATGGCCAATGCTGCGTGCCTTTTTCTGGGCTCTCCACCTGTGTATGGCAACATAAGCTCTGCTACCGTAGCATCTTCGAATATCCTTATATCCATTCCAAAATGTTCACGATACCAGTTCCATGCCTGATGTACGTTGGATACTCCGATACCAATCTGCTGTATCCCGCTGATAATTTTTTCCTTTAGCATTTTTTTCAAATTCGAAGCGAATGTAATATTTTTTTTGGAAATAGGAAATTCGTCAGATTACCAAAATAAAACCTAAACCCCATGAACAATTGCCCCTAATTTCTGTTTTAACTAAAAATCAAAATAATGAACAAACGTGAATTTTTAAGAACAGGTTTATTAATGGGAGCCGGCGCTATGATTGCACCTTCCCTGATGAAAAATAGTGTGTTTGCTTCAGATTCTTCAGCTCTAAACCCGAGCGAAGCGCTTACCGGTGAATTCCTTCAGGTAACTCTTCCATATCCGTTTAATGCTCTGGAACCAAACATTGACGCTCAAACCATGGAAATACACTATGGTAAGCACCATGCAGCCTATACCAAAAAGTTTAATGATGCAGTTAAAGAAGAAAAAATTGAAGGAGTAAGTATTGAAGAAATTTTTTCAGGGGTCGATAAATACTCTGCCGCAATACGTAATAACGGCGGTGGATATTACAACCATAATTTCTTCTGGCTTACAATGAGCCCAAATGGGGGAGGTGAACCTTCCGGCGCTTTGCTGAATGCAATTGTAAAGGATTTTGGCAGTTTTGCAGCATTTAAGGAATCGTATACCAAGGCTTCAACAACAGTATTTGGTTCAGGTTGGACATGGTTAATTAAACAGGATGGGAAACTGAAAATCGTAACCTCACCAAATCAGGATAATCCCTTGATGAATATTTCAAAAGAAAGAGGAACTCCACTTATGTGTCTTGACGTTTGGGAACATGCCTATTACCTGAAATACCAAAACAAACGAGCCGATTACATAACAGCTTTTTGGAATCTGGTTGACTGGAATTTTGTTTCTGGTAATTTTCTGAAGGCATAAGAATCCAGTCTATCGAGTTAACTAAATAAAATTTCCAGTATCAGAAATATATCTTTTTTTCAAAGTTTAAACCAAGTTAACTTGATTATTTAAAATTAAGCTCTTGTAACTATTCATGCTATTAAACTAAAGTTTGTTAGCTTTTGAAACGCTGTGGTACTCTGTGACTACTCTGTGGTACTCTGTGTAAAAAAATAAATTACACAGAGGTTCACAGAGTTAAAATAATTCCAAACAAGCCCCTCCCACTTGGGGGAGAGCCAAAGCGAAAAGGAAGACGTACCAATACAAACATAATATTCTTGAACCAAATCCCACAAAATACCAAAACAACAATCCTCTTCGATGGCTTCTGCCACCTCTGCAGCCGAAGCGTCCGTTTTATATCCAAGCGGGATAAATTAAAAGTTTTTACATTTATCTCACTTCAAAGCGAAGAAGCCGAAAGTATTGCAGGCATTCCTTCATTTAATGCTGCTCTTCCTGAAACCATAATTCTGCTGGAACATGGAAAAGTTTATGATAAATCAACTGCCGCATTGCGTATTTCCCGTCATTTAAGCTTTCCATGGAATATGTTGTATGTTTTTATTCTGGTACCTCATATAATCCGCGATAGTATTTATATGTTCGTTTCCAGAAACCGCTACCGCTGGTTTGGAAAACGGGAAAGTTGTTACCTGAAATAATTCCATTTCCTCAATTTGAAGAATTCGCATTATTCTATATTTTTGTCGCACTAACTTAAATTTCAGTACTATACACTTAATAAGAAAACAGAAAATCAAAAATGAAAAAACTAATTATTTCAATACCCATGCTCATGTTGAGCGTTTTTATCATAGCTCAGGAACCTGCCGATACTTCCTATTGGAAGAAAGGAGGAATGGGAACAGCAACATTTTCACAGGTTAGTTTTTACCAATGGGCTGCCGGGGGTGAAAACTCTTATTCAACCAACGGTTTTCTGAGCCTCTTTGCAAATTATAAAAAAGAGCATATAAGCTGGGACAATACATTAGGCCTCGGTTATGGCGTGATTAAGCAAGGAAGTCTTACCAAGAAAAGCGACGACCGCATAGATTTTTCTTCTCTGTTTGGTATGGAAGCCTCCAAGAAATGGAATTACAGTGCTCTCATGGGATTTAAAACGCAGTTTGCAAAGGGATATAACTATCCCGACAAAGTACATGTCATATCTGACTTTTTTGCTCCGGCTTATTTAACTACTTCCCTTGGGATGGGCTACAAACCAAATGATAAATTCAGCCTTTTCCTTTCTCCATTAACAAGTAAAATGACCTTTGTTATGGATGATACTCTTTCTGCCGCTGGTGCATTTGGAGTTGAACCAGGAAGCAAGTTCAGAGCAGAATTCGGGGGATATGCAAAACTCTCCTATATCCAGGAAATAATGAAGAATGTTAGTCTGCAGGGGAAAGTTGATTTGTTTACCAATTACCTTGAAAATCCTCAAAACATTGATGTTAATGCGGAATTGATGCTTACCATGAAAATAAATGAATTCCTTGCTGCAACATTCAGTACCATGATAATATATGATGATGATGTAACACTATTGCAGAGTGATGGTACAAACGGTCCCGGATTGCAGGTGAAGGAGGTTTTCGGAGTTGGACTATCCTATAAATTCTAAAAACATACAGTTTGTAACTATCCAGGTTGTTTAGGCTTCATGCTTTTAGATTTTAACTCTGTGTCCCACTCTGTGACTACTCTGTGAAACTCTGTGAAATTTATTTTTCTTTACACAGAGAACCACAGAGAACCAAAAAGTCAAAACAACTAAAATTCTTTATCTCCCTTTTCAAACTGCAGGAATTTAGCCGAAAGAACAGCAATCAATTCACTGATAAGTCCGAAAGCCGCAGAGGTTTCCGGACTTATTGTTTTTTTTGTGAGTCTTAGCATCAGCAAGCCATATAATCCATTCAGACATAATTCTATTTCGCCGAAATTGCTTCCATCAGATTTTGCCCTCAAAGAATCAATGCTAAGCTGAACTTTAAGATAGGCAGCATGGTATTTAGTTTCTGCTTCATCGTGCAAAAGCCTGATATGAAATGATTCAATGTCGGTGATAAGCGCCTTTACAATAGGGATATGTCCTTTTTGAACAAGTTTCCCCTCTTTCATCATAACAATAATTGAGCTGTACCATTCGCGCATGTCTCTTTTTGCATGGTAAGGCTGTTCAAATTTCGCAATAATGTTCACGTCAATCAGAGCAATATCAAAACTGTAAGCCCTTATCAGATCTTCAATCTGAAACATATACAGCAGGTACTCAGCAATGTTTTCTTTTCTTTTCTGGTTTGCAATTAGCATAATTATTCTTCCCTTAATTTTTCAATAGTTCTGCGATCTCTCTTGGTTGGTCTGCCGGTTCCTTTATCCCTTTTTATAAAAAAGCTGTCGGTCTGTTCCAGTTTTTTCAGTTCTTCAGGGGATGTTATATCCTGTGCAAAATCAGGTACAAGTTTAGCTGAAGTTCTTGATTTCGGAAAGTCTTTCACCATAAACGAATAGATCACTGGCATCTTTTTCACGTCGATCTTATCTCCTTCTTTCACCAGCCGTGATGGCTTTACAGAAATCCCATCAACAAGGATTTTTCCTTTCTTGCATGCTTCTGCAGCCAGGCCACGTGTCTTGAAAACCCTGATAGCCCAAAGGTATTTGTCGATTCGTTTTGGGGATTCT
The DNA here is from genome assembly GCA_038316435.1 of Bacteroidales bacterium. GTDB lineage: Bacteria > Bacteroidota > Bacteroidia > Bacteroidales > JACJXF01. The sequence continues at coordinate 10,100 of JBBQAQ010000040.1, forward strand.
TCAGGCATTTATATTGAATATGGATTTGTGTCCTTCAAGATACTTCGTTCAAATCAAGTCTGATTCTTATCTTACTTCCAACTTAAACCCCGTGCGTGGAACATTTACGATAGAGACATTAGGGTCGTCGACGAGGAATTTACGAAGCTTGGTGATATATACATCCATACTTCTTCCCATGAAATAATCATCTTCACCCCAGATATTCTTAAGCACAATTTCTCTTCTTACAAGCTTATTCATATTTATGCTGAGCAAACGCAAAACTTCAGCTTCTTTGCGTGTAAGCCGAACTTCACCTTTGATCGTACTTAAAATATGATTGTTGTAATCGAAGAGATATTTCCCAATTGAAAAAACAACAGGCAATTCCGATTTCAGGATGGAATATTTTGATCTTCTGAGAATCGCTTCGATCCTAAGACTAAGCTCTTCAGTGCTAAAAGGTTTTGTAATATAATCATCGGCCCCGGCTTTCAATCCCCTGATCTTATCCTTTTCCATGTTTTTGGCAGTCAGAAAAACAATTGGGATCTCCTGATTTTTTGCTCGGATTTCCTCTGCAATAGTGAATCCATCTTTAAAGGGAAGCATGACATCCAGAATACACAAATCGAAATCGCCATTCCTGAAGAATTCCATTCCTGAAATTCCATCAGTAGCCAAAACAACTTCGTAATTACTTAATTCAAGAAAGTCGGAAAGAACAATCCCAAGATTGGTATCATCTTCAACTAATAATATTTTAGCGGTTTTATTTTTCATTTCAAAATGAATTAATTTGGATTCCGGTAAAAGACAAAATCATTATGCCCCGATAACCAATTCCTCACTTTAATCAATTTTGCCCCTTAACTCTTTACTAACGGAAGGAACACATCAAATCTTGTGCCCTTTCCTAATTCGCTATGAACAATTATTTTACCCTTGTGCGCTTCAATAATTGTTTTCACATAGTACAAGCCTAATCCAAAGCCTTTTACGTTGTGAACATCTCCGGTTGGAACACGATAGAACTTTTCGAAAATATATTTAATGTTCTCTTTCTTAATCCCAATTCCTTTGTCTTCGAAGGAGAAAACAAAATCATTTTTCTCAACATTACTTCGTATGATAATATGTATTTCTCCTGACGAATATTTAATTGCATTATTCATCAGGTTAGCTATTACATTCCCTATTTGAATTGAATCAGCTACCAGATTATCGCTTGCAGCATCGAGAAAAAAATCGACTTTTACTTCTTTTTCACAATGTTCAAGACATAGATTATTCACCACTGTCCTGATAAATTCGTTCATGCTTATATTTGAAGTATCCAGACTTAATTCTCCTCGATCCATCGATGCCATTTCAAGAACTTTATCAACCTGCGAGCGCATTCTGCCATTTTCATCAAAAATTATTTTGGCATATTTAAGGCTTTTGTCCTTATTCAGCTTATCCCCTGAGGTAAGCAATACTTCTGATGCGAGGGAGATGGTAGCGATCGGAGTTTTAAACTCGTGTGTAATATTATTAATAAGATCATCCCGTATTTCGGATATCTTTTTCTGTTTTATTATTGTGGTAATGGTATAATAAAAACTAAAGATTATGATAATAAGAAAAATACCAGAGAGACCCAGCCACAATGACATTCCGGCAAGAGTTTGTTTTGTTTGATTCGGGAAGTATAAAGCGAGATGGTAATAATCTTGTTTAAACGCACAATGCAGACAGGCTTTATGCACTTTCATTCCGGATTCTTTGTGGGGCTTATTCCCGTATGAAAAAATAATCGAATCGTTGGAGGTTTTTACAATATTATAGCAGAAGTTCGCATCAAGGGAATGGTAATTAATGTATTTGATTAATAACCTGTGTATTTCGGTGGAGTCAACAACTTTGAAAAAATTGCCCGTTCCGGATTGGTTACCGGCACAAATCATCTTCCCGCTTTTCTGGTAAATACCACCACTGGTATCGATGAGCTCTGATAACATATCGTCCAGAGCTAGATCCACTCGATGGTCGTGTTGCTCTTCGGCAAGATCAATGGCATTCTTAACCCAGAAAGTCTGTGTGGTTATCAATCCCCCTAAAGAAAGTGAAGCGAATATTATTATTAAGCGGATAGTGCGTTTACCCATTTTTTATTGCAAAGTTAGAAGGGATTTTCAAGTTAATGCAGATTTAACAAGAAGTTAACAAGGGGAGGGGACAATTTTTTGAGATTGTAAAAGAGTTACCGGGTAAAGCTGTAAAAACTCAATCGCAAACTACTTGTTATTGTAGAGATTCATGGTAGTCTCAACCCCAGACAGCGCAAAGGATTTAATAATATCTCCTGCAAGCAAAATACGGGAAGATAGAGTAGATTTTTCTTCTGTACTGAATTGCCCCAAAACATAATCTACCTGTGTGCCTTTTGGAAAATTATCTCCAATACCAAATCGAAGTCTTGCAAAATTACTTGTGCCTAAAACTTCAGTGATATTAATCAGTCCATTATGACCGGCATCTCCACCACGAGGTTTTAGCCGGAGAACGCCAAAGGGCAAAGCGAGGTCGTCAACTGTTACAAGAAGATTTTCTATTGGGAGTTTGTGCTTCTTAAGCCAGTAATCAACTGCTTTTCCACTCAAATTAACGTAGGTGGAGGGTTTAAGAAGTATGAGTGTCTTTCCTTTTAACTTTATGGTGCAGGTAAAACCGTAACGTCCATCTTCAAAAAAAATATTGGACGCCCCAGATAGAGCGTCCAATACATCAAAGCCTATATTATGACGGGTGTGAGCATACTCACTCCCAATATTACCCAATCCTGCAATGAGATATTTCATTATTCAGGAAGGATTTTTATCTGACTATTTTTCAGCGGCTTCAGCAGCGCCTTCAACAGGAGCAGCAGCAGGAACAGCAGGTGTACCTTCTTCCATACCTTTAGCAGCAACGCGTGATGAAAGAACCGAAACTACCATGGAACGTGCCTGATCGAGTAGTTCAATATTTGGATAAGAAAGATCCTCAACTTTTACCACATGACCTACATCTACTTTTGTAAGATCTACTTCAAGGGTTTCAGGAAGATTTTTTACCAGGCCTCTAACTTTAAGTGACCTTCTTTTTTCACGAAGTTTTCCACCGTTCTTTATACCGATGCAATTTCCGGTAAGAACAATAGGGATGTTGATAACAACAGGTTTGCTCTCATCAACTTCAATAAAATCAATATGATTGAGGTTGTCGGAAACAGGATGAAACTGTAAAGCCTGCATAATGGCTTCGTGTTTTTCACCTTCAATATCCAAATGAACGATTAGTGCATCCGGAGTATAAACGAGTTTTCTGAATTCGTTTTTGTGGGCATAGAAATGTAAAACATCTTTACCACCATACAGAACGCAAGGAACCATGTCTTGTTTTCTGAGTTCGCGGGTGTCAGTTTTACCTGTCTTCTCCCTCTTTTTTACTGTAATTTCAATTGTTTTCATAAGATAAAATTTGTGCTACTAAGAATTAATATTCATGATAATTCCCCATCACACTGGGAATACATAATTTGTTCCTTAAAAAGGAGTGCAAATATAGTACTTAAATTATAAAATGCGAACTTATCGACTGATAATTATATACTTTATTAATCACCTCTGCAAAGAGGTCGGCAATGGACAGAACTTTTATTTTTGGACTTTCGTCGCGGATAGGAATTGAGTCGGTAACAATTATTTCCGTAATTAAGGAATTGTTAATGCGTTCGTAAGCAGGGCCGGATAAAACAGGGTGTGTTGCTACAACTCGAACAGATTTAGCACCTTCATTAATCATCATTTCTGCTGCCAGACAAACGGTTCCGGCAGTGTCGATCATATCGTCAACAATAAAAATGTTTTTACCTTCCATATCCCCAATGGCTCTGATTTCTTCTACAACATTAGGTTTTTTCCTCATTTTGTAGCAGATAACCATCTGTGAACCGAGGAATCGGGCATAAGCGTTGGCTCTTTTTGTTCCGCCCATATCCGGAGCAGCAATAGCAAGATTGTCAAGACCAAGGTCTTTAATATAAGGAACGAATATAGTAGATGCATATAAATGGTCAACCGGAACATCAAAAAATCCCTGTAACTGGTCAGCATGCATATCCATTGTCATTACCCGGTCAACTCCGGCTGCCATAAGCAGATTTGAAACAAGTTTTGCGCCGATGGATGAACGTGGGCGGTCTTTTCGATCCTGCCTGCCATAACCGAAATAAGGCAATACAGCAACAATCTTATACGCACTTGCTCTTTTCGCAGCATCGATCATTAATAGCAACTCAAGCATATTTTCTGCAGGCGGTTGAGTTGATTGTACGATAAAAACTGTACATCCCCTTACAGATTCTTCATAATGCGGCTGAAGCTCGCCATCGCTGAATTCTATAACATTTGTTTTACCTAATTCAGCACCAAAGGATTTTGCAATTTTTTCGGCAAGTGGTTTGGTGGCTCTTCCTGCGAAGAATTTTATCGGTGTATAAGCTCTCATAAGACTATGAAAAGATTTAAGAAATTCTGAAGCAAATGTAAATATTCTTAAGGCAATACTTATTCAATGTTCATTAATTGTTAGCTTTTTTATCGTGCATCACAAAGTGAATGAAATCAAGGATTTCGTCGCGTCCGGTTTTTTTAACGGAGGAGCTTACAAAACTTGTCGGCAATTCATCCCATGTTTCGAGCAGTTTTGCTTCTACTTTCTTCTTGTTGTCATTAAAATCCCGAAGCGACAATTTATCAGTTTTTGTAAAGACCATTACCAAAGGAACCTGATTAGTGCCACACCAATTAATAAACTCAATATCGATGTCTTGTGGATCTAGTCTTCCGTCAATTAATATAAAAAGACACGACATGTTTTCACTCTTCAAAATAAAATTCTCAATGATCTTGCTAAACTCAGCTTTCATCGATTTGCTAACCTTTGCATAACCATAACCAGGCAAATCGACAAGAAACCATTGATTATTTATCAGGAAATGATTGATGAGCCTTGTTTTACCAGGGGATACAGAAATCTTAGCCAAACCATTTCTTCCGGTAAGCATATTTATAAGGGAAGATTTTCCAACATTGGAACGACCGATAAAAGCAAATTCCGGACGGTGTCCCGTTGGACATTCGGAGATCTTAGTACTACTTTTTTCAAAAACTGCGGATTTAATAATCATAGTTGTGTTTGTGTATATTTCAGGGGATGATAAAATGACGCAGTCAAAAAGAACAATTTGCCTGTAGGCTATTTAATATATATCTCAAGTAATACTGTAGGCTTATTTGGTTTTAAGGTTATGTTTTTTACTGCTGCGGGAATTAAAATTGTTTCTCCCTTTGTAAAACTAACAGACTCACCATCGCCATAAATTATTTCGCCCGCTCCATCTGCACACATATAAATTACAAATGAATCAATAAGTATAAAGTCTTTTTCTACTGGTTTGTTGAAATTAACAATGTTGGTTGTAAAGTATATGCAATCAACAGCGTTTACTGTCTTATTCGATATAACAGGATATGAAGTTTTATATGAATCTGAAACTGCAAAATCGATTGCTTCCAATGCAGCTTCTGTATGCAATTCCCTCAGGTTTCCCTCTGAATCTTTACGGTTGAAATCATAAATCCGGTAGGTGAGATCGGAAGTTTGCTGAATTTCAGCAATTAAAATACCTGCTCCAATGGCATGAATCCTACCAGCAGGCATGAAAAAAACATCTCCGGCTCTAACTGGCTCATAGTTTAATGCGCTTTCAAGCTCCCCATCATTCAAAAGTTTTGTGTAAGTTTTCTTGTCCAGTTGAGTTCGGAATCCGGAAATCAGTTGTGAGCCTTGCTCTGCTTGGAGAACATACCACATTTCAGTTTTCCCGCATGAATTATGCCGTTCCATAGCAAGGGTATCATCCGGATGAACTTGAATACTCAATACTTCAGAAGCATCTATAAATTTTATTAGTAGGGGGAATTCCAATCCGAAGGTATCATATACTTTATCTCCAACCAAATCGCCCATATATACTTCAATAAGTTCAGGTAGTTCATTACCTTCAAGAAATCCTTGATTTACAACAGAAAAATTTCCGTCATATCCGGAAATTTCCCAACTTTCACCGCATGTTTCAGAAGAATTTGTTTTATTTAACAGGGTTTTAAGCTTTTTGCCTCCCCATATTTTATCTTTTAAAATTGGTGTAAATTTGAGAGGATATAGGGTGTTCATGTAAAATTGTTTTGAGAGAGAATGAGTTTTGACTTTAAAAATTTGTTGTTGCTAATTTTCAGGCTCGAATTTGTACTCCGGTTCAAAAGTATAATCCACAACAGCTGACGACAACTTTATATCCTTTAGAAAATCAACAACCTTCTGATGTTCAGGGTGAGCACTGTATAATTTGAGATCACTTTCGGTTTTAAATTCGCTTACCAATACTAGGTCATAAGCTACATCACGTGTACTGAAATTTATCCCTGCTTCAATTGAAAGTATTCCCTGAATTCGGCCACCAAGTTCGTCAATCATCTTTTTAAGTTCCGTAAGCTTCTGTATTTTAATGGATTCGTGTTCAAACTCCTTTAATTTGAACATAATAATATGCCTGATCATTTTTTTTAGCGGAATTGATTCGTAATTTGTAGTTTTAATCCCGATACAAAATTAGGTTTTTTAATCAGAATACCATGTTTATTATAGGAATTGCAGGAGGAACCGGCTCGGGAAAAACAACCGTAGTCAGAAAAATTGTCGAAAGTCTGCCAGCTGAGCTTGTTACAGTGATCCCGCAGGATTCCTATTACAAGGATAGTAGTCATATTCCAATGGAACAAAGACAGGAAATAAACTTCGACCATCCTTCTTCTCTTGAGTTTTCCTTGCTGGTAGACCATATCCGCAGGCTAAAATGCGGTGAAGCTATTAATCAACCTATATATTCATACCTTACCTGTACCCGTTCAGCAGAAACAATTCCAGTTTTGCCGAAAAAAGTTGTTATTGTTGAGGGAATCCTGATTCTTACACATGAACCGCTTAGAGACCTCATGGATATTAAAATTTACGTGGATGCTGATGCCGACGACAGGCTAAGCCGGGTAATTTACAGAGATATTACTGAACGTGGAAGAACAGTTGTAAAGGTACTCGACCGCTACGAAAAAACTGTGAAACCCATGCACCTTCAGTTTATTGAACCAACAAAACGATACGCCGATATTATTATTCCACAGGGAGGAAATAACCAGGTTGCGATTAATGTTATGAAGACTATTATTGAACAGAGGTTGCTTTTGGCTCAATAAAAGCTTCTATCAACGTACGCAGGCTGAAAACCCAACACAACAGAAGCAAAAAATTCACCACTAGTTCTAACCTAATAATACACGCTAATGCTTGAAACCATCCAAATTGAAAACCTGGTATTCCTAGATATCGAAACAGTACCGCAAACTGCCAGTTTTGACGATTTACAGGAAGCTACTCAAAAACTCTGGGAGAAAAAATCTTCATTTTTCCGAACTCCTGAACAAACTGGAGCTGATGTATATCAGCGGGCGGGTATCTACGCCGAATTCGGGAAAATAATTTGTATATCGGTTGGACTGGTTCATGTCGACCAGGGAGTTAAAAAAATTCGACTCAAATCATTTGCTGGAAAAGATGAAAAGCAACTTTTGATAGACTTTTCTCTCCTTTTGAAAGCCTTGTCAGCCAAAAAAAACTATTCACTTTGTGCGCATAACGGAAAGGAATTTGATTTCCCTTATATCGCACGAAGAATGCTGATTCTTGGCATCGACCTCCCGCTAATACTCGATACTGCCGGAAAAAAGCCATGGGAAGTAGCACATGTGGATACCATGGAACTTTGGAAATTCGGTGATTTTAAGAATTATACATCTCTCGAATTGCTTGCTCATATTTTCGGAATCCCTTCCCCAAAAAATGATATCGATGGTTCAATGGTTGCCACAGTTTTTTATGAAGATGACGACTTGCCCAGAATATCAACCTATTGCGAAAAAGATGTTGTAACGATAATTCAACTTATCCTTAAGTTTAAAGGCATGGCAATGATTCCGGAAGATAATATTTCAATTGCCTAAAACCACCGACTAGCAATAATTGTAATTAATTGATGCAGTTTGAACTGTAAATCCGGTAAAATGTCTTTCAAATCAAAAGCCTTATCCAAATACAAAATAGGAAATGGTTTTGATTAAAAGTTCGGGCTGCTCCACATGTACCCAATGATCGGCACCCGGAATAATTACCATTTCCGCCATCGGGAAAATGGTCTTTATCGCCGAAATATCTTCTTCTCCTATATAACCTGATTTTTCTGCTTTTATAAATAAAACAGGAAAACCCGTCATGCCATTTCCGTTCATAAAATCTTTGGGATCCAAACCATCCATAATTTTCGGAAGCTGATCATGAAGGGTCTGAATATTAAGTTTCCAGTTATAGCGGCTGTCTTCTTTATTCCGATGAACATTTTTCAATAAAAACTGCCTTAGTTTCTCTGATGGTAATGTCTCCGAAAGCATTCGATTAACATCCTCCCGGGTTTTTACTTCTGAAAAATCAACACTGAACATGGCATTAATTATGTTCAAATGATCCAAACTCTGAGAAACAGGCCGTGTAACTGATTTATATGGTAAGGGTGAAATATCAACAACAATAAGCGATTGAACTTTTTCTGGCCAGGCAACAGCAAAATACATGGCAGTCTTTCCTCCCATGGAATGCCCCAATATCACTGCCTTTTCAATCGCTTGTGTTTCCATGAAATCACGAAGATCATTTCTTAATGCCACATAATTATGTTCTTTCGTATGTGGGGAGTTGCCGTGGTTTCTCTGATCAATTAAAAAAACTTCAAATTTCTCAGCAAATGCTTTACCAATACTTACCCAATTGTCTGATGAACCATATAGTCCATGAAGAATTATCATCGGAGGTCCTTGGCCCATTTTTCGGAAGGAGAGATTCATGAAAAAATAATTCTTACCTAAGTTGACTTTTATACATCTGAATAGTATTCTCAAGGCCATAATATAAGGCGTCTGAAATAAGCGCATGCCCAATGGAAACTTCAAGTAATCCGGGTATGTTTGTGGAAAAATATTTCAGGTTTTCGAGACTCAGATCATGTCCGGCATTTATGCCTAATCCGGCTTTATTTGCAGCAATGGCAGCTTTCACAAAGGATTCAATAGCTTTTTCAGGGTTTACAGGATAATACGTTGCGTAAGGCATTGTATATAACTCAATCCGGTCGGTTCCGGTTTCAGCTGCAGCAGCAACCATTTCAGTTTCTGTCCCTATAAATATGGAAGTGCGAATGCCTTTTGATTTGAATTCCTTGATAACATTCTTCAGAAAGGCCATATTCTTAATTGTATCCCAGCCGGCTGAGGAGGTTATCGCACCTGGCGGATCAGGTACAAGCGTTACCTGGTCAGGCATTGCTTCAAATGCCAGTCGGAGAAAACCATCCGAAGGATATCCCTCGATATTAAACTCAGTGCTAATGAATGGTTTCAGATCTCTGACATCCTGGTACCTTATGTGTCTTTCATCAGGACGTGGATGAACCGTTATTCCTTCTGCACCGAATCTCTGACAATCGATAGCAGTCTTCACTAAATCCGGAATATTTCCTCCCCGGGAGTTTCTGAGTGTTGCAATTTTATTTATATTTACACTTAATCTGGTCATCAATATTGCATTTATTTGGATGCAAAGTTACATCAGAGGGTTGAGAATAAACAAAGAGAGGAGAATTATTTATGCTGGCAAAAGAGTTAATGTCGGAAGTAGTGCCCGCTCTGAAGACCTCAGATACTGGATATCAGGCACTTTCATGGATGGATATTTTCAGGATTTCACACCTTCCAATTGTAAATAATCTTGAATTTCTGGGTCTGATTTCAGATAAGGATATCTATAACCTCAATATGGTTGATGAAGCGATAGGAAATCATAAATTATCACTTTTTAGCCCTTTCGTCTTTGAAGATCAGCATATTTATGAAGTTATCGAACTTGCATCAAGACTAAAACTTAGCGCTATCCCTGTTTTGTCAAGGGATAACAGTTTTTTGGGAACCATAACCACCAATGACCTTGTTACTCATTTTGCCGAGCTTTCTGCCCTCAAACACCCGGGAGGAATTATCATTCTTGATATTAATGTAAACGACTATTCTCTTTCGCAGATAGCTCAAATCATAGAAGGAAACGATGCAAAGATCCTTAGCTTGTACATCTCCACTCCTGAAGATTCAACGAAGCTTTTCGTAACCCTTAAAATAAACAGAACAGAGCTTTCTTCAATTCTGCAAACCTTTGAAAGATATGATTATAATGTAGTAGCTTCCTACATGAAAGATGATGAGGGCGATGCAATGATTAAAAACAACTATGATCTTTTTATGCGATACCTTAATATATAGGGAGTATGAAAAAAATCGCTCTGTTCGGTATGGATTTTTCGGAAGGTTTTAATAAAAATATCCTCGCGCTTTTTGATATTTTTAAAAGGCATCAGGCTGAGTTAATCATTCATAAAGATTTTGCATCGTATCTTTTAAAAAATACAGGCATTTCAACTCCGGAGAATAGAATATTCAGTGATTATCTTTCCCTTCCTGTTGATACAGATTTTCTCTTTTCTTTCGGGGGAGACGGAACTTTTCTTGAAACCTTGAGGATTGTTAAAGACAGGGGCATCCCCGTTATTGGTATAAACACTGGCAGACTTGGTTTTCTTGCAAATATTTCAAGGGATGAGATATGCATTTCTGTTGAAGATTTATTTCAGGGAAACTACTCCCTTGAAGAAAGAACACTTATCCGAATAGTTGGTAGCAAGCCTATTCCCGAACAATTTTGTGTTGCACTTAACGAAATCACTATTCATAAATTCGGGGCTGGCATGATTAGCGTCATTACTGAACTTGACGGCGAATATTTGAATACATACTGGGCAGATGGCTTGATCATTTCAACACCTACAGGCTCAACCGCTTATTCCATGAGTGTTGGCGGACCAATTGTTTTACCTGAATCCAGAAATTTTATCATCTCACCTGTTGCCCCACACAATTTATCAGTGCGGCCACTTATCGTTCCTGATAATAAAATAATAAGTTTAAGCGTTAAGGCTAGAGCAGATAGGTTCCTTGTTTCAATCGATTCGAGAACCTATGAAATTGAAAATGATGTTGTTCTTACTATCGACAAGGCCACTTTCAGTTTGAAGCTTGTAAAATTTCCCGGGACAAGCTTCTACAATACTCTTAGAAATAAATTAATGTGGGGTGTTGATAAAAGGAATTAGCTAAAGAATTTAATGTCTGTAAAGAGTTTTAAACATAAAAAATTTGGAGCTACAGAGAAATCAGAATTGTTTTTTAAATGAGAGAAAGAATTAAAAACACCAGCAAATTGAACAGTTCATCCCTGATTCTCTTATGTTTATAAATTACCCAGTTATCACAGAATACTGAATTTAAAAAAGCTGGTTTTTTTTTATTTAATTTGTATCTTTGTAAACATTAAGGTTTTAGTAATGACGAAAAGAAATCTATTCATCATATTCATTCTTCTGACTGTGTTTACTGTTTCATCCTATGGGCAAAAATGGAAACTCAGACGGTATGAAGCTAGTATTTGTATTGGGACTTCGAATTTTTATGGTGATATAGGACCTTCATCCAATACCGAAACTGGTATGTTCAAAGATGTTCAGCTTCAATACACCCGACCGTCCATGGCTCTTGGATTACGTTATAAATTAGCAGGGGATATGGCCGTAAAAATGAATCTGATATACGGATTTGTAAAAGGAAGCGATTTAGGATCACTAAACTGGGGAGAAAATCACAGGAGTTATTCTTTCACTTCCACAATATTTGAACCTTCTTTTCAGTTTGAGTATTATCTGATCCCTGAAAGCAGAAGCACAGGTTCAGCCGCTTTATTCAACAGGAGAGGAATGGTTAACAATTATTCAAAGGTTTACCTCTACCTTTTTGGAGGAATTGGCTGTGTAATCGGAAATCCATACATTAAGGACAGTACAGGGATAATTGTCCCCCTAAAGAGTTTTAGTAAGTTTGGAATTGCATTTCCGCTTGGAATTGGGCTAAAATATACAATTGACTCTAAATGGTCACTTGGATTTGAGTTAGGGCGAAGATTTACAACTACAGATTATATTGATGGCATCAAACCCCCGTCTTCACAGCACAAAGATATATACGACTTCGGTATGTTTAGCGCGATTTATAAAATTAAAACGGATCGTCGTGGAATGCCAATTTTTGGTAAAAAATCAGGGTATCGAAGGTAAAGACATAATTAGCGTGAAAAATATTATCCGGGAGAGCAGAGTTCTTTTAATTCTGGCTCTCTTGCTTTTTTTTCCTTTTTACGGATACTCTCAGCGGAAGTCCGATATTGGTATTTTTGCCGGAACCTCATTCTATATGGGTGATCTAAATCCGGTTAAATATTTTTATTTGCCGAGATATGCTGTTGGATCTTTTTACCGGTATAACTTTGAACCCCGCAATTCCATTCGCTTAAGCGGTATATATCATAAATTGAGCGGGAACTCATCAAATTATGGCGATCCGTATGTTAAAAGTTTGAATGCCTCTTTTGATGCTACCTTTATTGATGTCTCAGCTAATTATGAATTCAACTTTATTCCCTATAAAACGGCTAACCGAAAAATGAATCACTCCCTGTACCTCACTGCAGGTCTTGGATATAACTTCGTTGTAACTTCAAATGTTCCTGATGCTAAGTCACATTTTTTGCTACCTTTTGGCATAGGTTATAAAATTAACACATCAAAAAAGATGAGCGCCGGCGTGGAATTGACTGTTAGAAAGGCTTTTACCGACTCAGGAATAGATGGAGTAACAAATATTGCATCAGAAACAAATAAGTCGTTGTTTGGTAACAAAGACTGGTATACCTTTGCTGGAATTTTTATAAGCTATAAAATCTTCAATTACAGGGATGATTGCCCAGCTTACGAATAGAGGGATTTTTGAATTATGGCAAGTATTGAGAGTATTAATAAAGACAAACTTCCGGTTCACGTTGCAGTGATAATGGACGGTAATGGACGTTGGGCCCAGAGAAAAGGGAATTCAAGGATTTTCGGGCATAAAAATGGAGTGTTGGCTGTGCGCGAAACCGTTGAAGCTGCCGCGGAAATTGGTATTCAATACCTTACACTATACGCATTTTCTACAGAAAACTGGAGCCGTCCACAGGATGAAGTTGATGCCTTAATGTCTTTATTATATAGCACTATCGAAAAAGAACTCTCCTCTCTCTTAAAAAATAATGTTCGCCTGCACATCATCGGTGATACCTCAAGTTTGCCAAAAGGAGTACAAAAAAATTTATTCAGTGCAATTGAAAAAACAAGCAATAATACAGGTTTAAATCTCGTTCTAGCGTTAAGCTACAGTGGGCGCTGGGAGATTATTAACGCAATGCAAATGCTTGCTAAAGACGTTAAGAACAATCTAATACAGCCTGATGAAGTGTCCTGCGATTCTTTTGTGAATTATCTCACTACATCGAAATTACCTGATCCTGAGTTGCTTATCAGGACAAGTGGTGAGTACAGGATAAGTAATTTTTTACTTTGGCAGATTGCATATGCTGAATTGTATTTTACCGATACACTTTGGCCCGATTTTCGAAAAGAACATTTTTATGATGCCATTGTCGATTTTCAAAAACGCGAGAGAAGATTTGGTAAGATTAGCGAACAAATTAAAAGTGAATCAGTTAACTAAATAGTATGTATAAATCATTATTTGTCCTCACAATTCTTTTATCTTCGGTTTTCAAAGGTTTTTCTCAGGACACTCTTATAAACTACAATATCCTTCCTGTTATCGATTATTCCAATCCCAAAGAATATGAGATCATGGGAGTTTCTGTTTCAGGAGTTCAGTACCTTCAGAAAGAAGTGCTGGTTAGCCTTTCAGGTCTTCAAACCGGAGAAAAAATTACAGTCCCTGGAGATGACCTTACCAAAGTAATTCAGAAATTCTGGGATCAGGGATTGTTTTCGGATGTGAAAATCACAGCCGCAAAAATCGAAAAGGGTAAAATCTGGTTCGATATTTACCTTCAGGAACGGCCAAGAATGTCGAAGCTAGTTATTAACGGTATCAAAAAATCTGAAACCCAGGATCTAATGGATAAACTGAATATCCGCAATGGGAGTCAGGTTACTGATGATGTTCTAAATACGATCAGAAGAATTGTTCGGGAACATTATGTTGAAAAAGGCTTTTTAAATGCAAGTATTGTTATAAAGCAGGTTCCCGATAGTATTCGTGTTAATATGGTTCAACTCGAAGCTAATGTTAACAAAAACGGAAAGGTTAAAATTGAAGAGGTGCTCTTTACCGGAAATACGGTTTTCCCTGAAAAGAAACTTAGGAAAGTGATGAAGAAAACCAAAGGGAGAGATCTGAATATTTTCAAACCTTCTAAACTTCTTAAAAAAGATTATAAGGAAGATAAAGACAAACTCCTTGCTTTTTACAACGAGAACGGTTACCGCGATGCGAAAATTATAAGTGATTCAATTAGCAAAATTTCCCCCGAAAGAATTAATCTCCACATAAATATGTTCGAGGGTAATAAATACTATTTCGGTGATGTGGTATGGATTGGAAACACTAAATATCCTGAGGAACTCCTGAATAAGGTTCTGAAAATTAAGAAAGGGGATATTTTTGATCAGAAGTTGCTTGATAAACGATTGACAACAGACGAGGACGCTGTGACTTCTCTATACCTCGATTATGGTTACCTTTTTTCCAGTATCGAACCAGTTGAAGTAAGAGTTGATAATGATACCATCGATTTCGAAATGCGCATTTACGAAGGTAAACCAGCAACTATCAATAGTGTTATTATTGAAGGAAATGAAGTTACAAACGAGCATGTTATCCGAAGAGAAATAAAAACACGACCGGGCGATTTATTCAGTAAAGCAGATATTATTCGTACGGTAAGGGAACTTGCAACACTTGGCCACTTCGATCCTGAGCAAATTGAGCCCGAACCAATCCCAAATCCGGCTAATGGAACGGTTGACATCCGATATAAACTCGTAGAAAAATCTAATAACCAATTTGAAGTATCCGGTGGTTGGGGATATGGCCAGTTGGTGGGAACAGTAGGATTGAGATTTACCAATTTTTCAGCAAGAAATATCCTGAGTGGCAAAGCATGGAGACCAATTCCAACAGGTGATGGACAGACAGTAAGCATCAGAGCGCAAGCCAGCGGCCCTATGTACCAGTCTTATAATCTTTCTTTTATAGAACCTTGGTTAGGTGGGAAAAAAGCGAATTCATTCTCAGTGTCACTCTACCGCACTAAAATGAGCGGATCTTCCAATGGATACAGCAGTTATGGCTATGGATATGATGTTGACAAGAGCAAGTTTATGAAAATAACCGGAGCTTCAATAGGTTTGGGAAAACGATTGAACTGGCCTGATGATTTTTTCACATTGTATAATGAAATGAGTTATCAGCGATACACCCTTCAGGATTATGCGGGATATTTTACTTTCACAAACGGGAATTCCAATAACCTGAGTTTTAGTTCAACTTTCGGGAGAAGTTCAGTGAGTCAGCCAATATATCCCCGAAATGGATCTTCATTTAGCTTTTCATTGCAGCTAACTCCTCCATTTTCAGCTATTAACGGTAAGGATTATAGCAAGATAACTTCCCAGGAAGAACTGTATAAATGGATAGAATATCACAAATGGAAATTTAAAGCTGACTGGTATACAACTTTGGCAGGGAATTTGGTATTGTATACACGAGCACATTTTGGATATAAGGGTTTTTATAACAAAGATATTGGTCCTTCACCATTCGAAGGATTCGATCTGGGAGGCGACGGCTTATCAGGTTACAATGCTTACGGTTATGAAACAATAGCATTAAGGGGATACTCAAATGGTTCTTTAACACCACGGGTCAACGGTTCTAAATCAGCTAACGTTTATGAAAAGTTTACCATGGAATTGCGTTATCTGATATCACCGAACCCACAAGCAACCATTTTTGGCCTTGTTTTTGCTGAGGCTGGTAACGCATGGTATTCCATTGATGATTATAACCCATTCCTTATTAAGCGCTCACTTGGAGTTGGTTTGAGGGCATTTCTGCCAATGTTTGGTTTGCTGGGGATTGACTGGGGTTATGGATTTGATCCTGTTCCCAATACCAAATACGGAAACAGCGGTCCGAACTTCCACTTCACTATTGGTCAGCAATTTTAGAGTGTTTAAATTTTTAAAACTTAAAATCATGAAAAAGTCAGTATTAATCGCTATGATCGCGTTCCTGTTTGCAGGAACCAGTTTTGCACAGAAATTTGCTTTTGTGGATACAGAATATATCCTGAACCGTATCCCTACCTATAAATCAGCTCAGGAGCAGATTGATAAAATTTCAGCAGATTATCAAAAGGAAATTGAAGCCAAATACCAGGAAGTTGATAAAGTTTACAAAGATTTCCAGAAAGAAAAGGTTCTTCTAACCGAAGATCAGAAAACCAAAAAAGAAGATGAAATAATGGCCAAAGAGAAGGAAATTAAAGATCTTCAAAAGAAATATTTTGGTTCCGATGGTGCTGTTTTCCAGAAACGCCAGGAATTGGTAAAGCCAATACAGGACGAAATTTATAAGGTGGTTAAAGAAATGGCAATCGAAGGCGCTTATGCAGTTATTTTTGATACCTCTTCAGGTGCAGGAATCCTCTATGAAAACGCCAAATACAACAAAAGCGACGAGGTTCTCGAAAAGTTAGGATATACCAAATAAATATATACTTTTGTTAAAATTTAAATCGGATAGAATGAAAAAGTTTTATGTGCTTTGTTTATTGATTATCATTGCCTTTTCCGGCGCTTTTGTTAATGCTCAGGCATTAAAATTCGGACATCTGAATATGCAGGAAGTTCTTATCGCAATGCCAGAATACAATCGGTCTCTTGATAGCTTGAAAAAGATGAATGATAAATATGCTGGTCAGGAAGAAATACTTCAGGTTGAGTTTAACAAGAAATATAATGAACTTCTTGAAAATCAAACTGGAATGGATTCTCTGATTCTCCAGAGTAAGGTTTCTGAACTTCAGAGTATGCAATCGAATCTTGAGGCTTTTCAGAAACTCGCAGGCGAAAAACTGCAAAAACTTCAGGGTGATCTGCTCGCAGGAATCATGAAAAAACTCGAAGCTACTGTTAAAGTTATTGGTGAAGAACTTGATCTGATTTATGTTTTTGATGTCAGCGGGAAAAATCCAATTTATGCTTCTGAAAAAAGTATCAATATTTACCCTATGGTTAAGGATAAGCTTAAACTTCCTTAGTTCCCTATAAATACTAATAAAGAAGACCATTTTGATTTTTCAGAATGGTCTTCATTTTTTTAAAAATCACTTCATGACCAACCCGAATGCTCCAATTGGTCTTTTTGATTCAGGTGTAGGCGGTCTTACCGTCGCCTCTGCCATTAGGCTTACATTGCCTGCCGAACAGATGATTTATTTTGGCGATACTGCCCATCTTCCTTATGGAGATAAATCCAAGGAAACCATCATTAATTACTCGATGGGAATTACAAAATTCCTCCTTTCCAAAGGCTGTAAAGTCATTCTTATCGCGTGCAACTCAGCATCTGCAAATGCTTTTAGTGAAGTTAAGGAATTTGTCGGGGACAAGGCTCTGGTTATGAATGTAATTGATCCTGTTATTGATTATGTCTCGGGGGAAAACGATATCCATAATATCGGAGTAATTGGTACTAAAGCTACTATCAATTCAGGGACATATCCTAATGGAATTAAGAAAATGAAACCTAAAATGGAAGTGTCGTCTCTTGCAACACCGCTGCTGGTTCCAATGATTGAAGAAGGTTTTATTTTTGACGATATCTCAAATGCCATTGTGCGATCGTATCTTTCCCGTAAAGAGCTTCAGGGCATTGACAGTTTGATTCTGGGTTGTACACATTATCCAATTATCAAAAATCAGATCAGCAGGTTCTTTAATTTTGAAGTGAACGTAATCGATAGCGCAAAAATCGTTGCTGATAAAGTACGAGAAGAACTTACAAACCGGAATATGCTGAGGACAGAACCATCAAAAAGCCATGAGTTCTTTGTTTCAGACCATACTGACTATTTTGAAATTATTGCCAGAATGTTCTTTGGCGAGAAGATCGATTTAAAAAAGATCAGTTTATAAGCTGGGGTCACATTTCGAATCCCTCTATTCCTTGTACCATCCCGCGTAAAAAAGGTAATTATTCGCAATCTTTAAAATCATTTCTCTGCTTTGTTCCGGATCGATATCTTTTACTCTTCTCGCCGGTATTCCTGCATAAATACTTCCCGGTTCTACGATTGTGCCATCTAGAACAACAGCACCGGCTGCAATTATTGAATTTTCACCAACCACAGCATGGTCAAGAATAATGGAACCCATTCCCAGCAAAACATTACTTTTTATACAGGCACCATGAATAATCACATTGTGGCCAACGGAAACATTATCGCCAATTTCAACTACTGATTTTTCATAGAGAGTATGTAAAACGCTTCCATCCTGAATATTTACTTTATTTCCAATGCGGATTGAATTCACATCTCCCCTGAGAACCGTGTTAAACCAAATGGAGCAATCGTCGCCCATAATCACATCCCCGATTATAGTTGCATTATCAGCCAGGTAGCAATTATTGCCAAACTTCGGAGTGAACCCCCTTACAGATTTTATGAGTGCCATGATTATCTGCTTTCTATTGTTAGTAAAAACGATTTAAAGATAAGAACTTTGGGCTATAAATTGAATATCTCTCTTAGTATTCAAAATTTGAAATGCTTTACATGACGGTAAAATAGCTGAATTTGCATAATCGAAATGGGTTTTCAATTGTTAATTAAAATGAAGTGCGTTTTGAAATGCTTTCGATCATATTGCGTAAATTTGCAAATGAATTTTATTCAGATAACTTTGAAATTTGATAAAGTTGTCAATTTTAACGTCATAATGCATGCGGAAGTCAGGATTTTCGTATGCATTTAGTTTTTTAAACAATTTTTAAATTTGCTGCGTTATGGGAAAAAATCCAAAAATTATTGAATTGGAGGATGTGGTTGTTAAGTTTGCAGGCGACTCAGGAGACGGTATGCAGTTAACAGGGAGTCAGTTTTCAGATACATCAGCATTTGTTGGTAATGATCTCTCCACATTTCCCGATTATCCTTCTGAAATACGCGCTCCGCAGGGTACAATTGCAGGAGTATCTGGATATCAGGTTCATATCGGACATAAGGATGTTTCTACCCCTGGCGATCTGGCAGATGTACTTGTTGCGATGAATCCTGCCGCCCTTAAATCAAATATGAAATGGCTGAAACCCGGCGCAACCATAATTATTGATGTGGATAGTTTTGACGATAAAAATTACAAAAAGGCCGAGTATACAAGCAATCCGCTTGAAGATGGTTCTCTGGATGGCTATAATGTTGTTAAAGCACCTATAACTTCTCTTACAATTACTATTACGAAAGAGTATGGTTTAGATGCTAAAACTGCTGATAAGACTAAAAATCAATTCGTTGCAGGGATACTTTTTTGGCTTTTTAACCGCGATATCACAATCGGCGAAAGCTTTATTCAGAAAAAATTCAAAAAGAATGAGGCTCTCGTAAAGGCCAATATTGCTGTTCTTCAGGGAGGATATAATTACTCCGAAACTATTGAAGCAATGGCTACCACCTTTATTGTAAATCCCGCTAAAAATAAAAAAGGATTATTCAGGAATATAAGCGGAAACGTAGCTACTGCATGGGGACTTCTCGCTGCTGCTGAAAAATCAGGATGTGACCTATTCCTTGGTTCATATCCTATTACACCTGCTACTGAAATTTTGCAGGAACTAGCCAGCAGAAAGCATCTTGGAGCCATCACTTTTCAGGCTGAAGATGAGATAGCAGGTATCTGTTCCTCCATTGGAGCATCTTTCACAGGTAAACTTGCGGTTACTTCAACTTCTGGACCAGGCTTGGCTTTAAAGGGAGAAGCTATCGGACTTGCCGTAATTACTGAATTACCTATTGTTATTGTTAACGTGCAAAGGGGCGGGCCTTCAACCGGACTCCCAACCAAAACTGAACAGGCCGATTTACTTCAGGCATTGTACGGGAGGAGCGGAGAGAGCCCTGTGATTGTGATTGCCGCAACAACACCGGGAAACTGTTTCCATTTTGCTTACGAAGCAGCCAAACTTTCGCTGGAACACATGACTCCTGTTATTTTACTTACCGACGGATATCTTGCAAATGGTTCTGAACTATGGCAAATACCGGAAATGAAGGACATGGCCGAAATTCATCCTCCCAAAGTAAAGGATAATCAGGAAGGATACATGCCTTACATCAGGGATCCGGAAACACTTGCCAGATTCTGGGCGGTACCCGGTCAGGAAGGCTTGCGTCATAGAGTAGGAGGACTTGAAAAGGCTGATAAAACTGGTGAAGTATCGCACGATCCATATAACCATCAGGTAATGGTTGGATTACGACAAGAGAAAGTTGACCGTGTTGCAAATTATATTCCCGAACAGGAAATTATTGGTGAAAAAGATGCCGATCTGTTGGTTATTGGCTGGGGTGGAACCTACGGAGCCATTGTGAGCGCTGTAAAAGAATTACAGGAAGAAGGCAAATCCATCAGTCTGGCTCATTTCTCTCATATCAGCCCTTTGCCAAAGAATACTGCTGAAGTTCTTAAATATGCAAAGAAAAGAGTTATTTGTGAGCTGAACCTTGGACAGTTTGCAATGTACCTGCGTTCGAAATATCCACAGTACGAATTTACTCAGTACAACAAAGTTCAGGGATTACCTTTTATGATTTCCGAACTAAAAGCAAAATTCACAGAATTACTTGAAAACTAAGGAAAATGAAAGAAAATACAGATTTTGCACCAGTTTTAACACCCCAGGATTATAAGCTCGATAGTCCTGTTAAATGGTGCGCAGGTTGTGGAGCCCATGCGGTTTTGTCGACCATCAGAAACTCTGTTCCGGAAACCGGAGTGAAAAAGGAAAACGTAGTTTTTGTTTCAGGAATCGGATGTTCATCGAGATTCCCTTATTATATCAATACTTATGGTTTTCACAGTCTTCATGGACGTGCCACTGCTATTGCCTCCGGTATTAAAATAGCAAACCCTGAGCTTTCTGTATGGATAGTTACAGGTGACGGCGATTCCATGGCTATTGGCGGAAACCACTTCATCCACTTGATCCGCAGAAACATCAAACTGAGTTTGCTGATCTTCAACAATAAAATTTACGGACTCACCAAAGGTCAGTATTCACCTACAACTCCCAAGGGAAGTATTACTAAAACATCCCCTGAAGGATCAATTGAAGAACCTTTTAACCCCGGCGAACTCGTTATGGGCTCACAGGGTTCGTTTTTTGCAAGAGTGGTTGATACTGATGTGAAAATGATGAAGGACGTCTTTGTTCAGGCTGCGATGCACAAAGGAACTGCTGTGGTAGAGGTATTACAGAATTGTGTGATTTTTAACGACGACGTTCACGATAATATTACTGGAAAAGATGTAAAAGAAGATCACCAGATTTACCTGAAACACGGTCAGCCTATGATTTTTGGGAAAGACCGGAATAAAGGACTCATCCTGCGAAACAACAGTTTCGAGGTTGCTACTATCGGTGAAAATGGAATTACTGAAAAGGATATTCAGATTCATGATGCCCATAGTGGCGATGCAGTCAGACATTACAATCTGGTTAGAATGGATCAGCCTGATTTTCCACTGGCAATGGGTATTATCAGGGCAGTTACAAAAACTGTGTATGAAGATATGCTTCACGAACAGATTGCTATTTCAGAGTCGAAAACTAAAATAAAATGTATGGACGATCTGCTTAAAAGCGGCAATACATTTGAGATTAACGAAACTACCCCTTAGATTTAATTCGAAAGCACCACAGAGGGTGCTTTTGTTTTTTAATGTAATTGCTGGGAACTATGGATGCGAAACTTAAAACGAGACAACTGGATTATCCTACGGTTGATTTTAGCTTAACCGAGTTTGAATTGCTCATGCAGAATCGTATCAAACAGGTTCTGATTATCAGCAGTAACTACGACTTTTTTATGCTGGAAGAGGATGGCCGCATCGATGAACAGATTTTTAATGAATACGTCTCTCTGAATCTTCGTTACCCACCACGTTTTATAAAAGCAAGCTCTGCAAAAGAAGCATTTGAAATCCTCGAGAGCCAAAGTATCGACTTGATTATCGAGATGCTCAATATCGGAGATATTGATACTTTTCAGTTAGCCAAGCGCTTAAAAGAAATTCATACCGAGATTCCCATTGTTGTGTTAACCCATTTTAACAGGGAAGTATCACTTAAATTGCAGAATGAGGATCTTTCTGCCATCGACTACGTGTTCTGCTGGCTTGGAAATGCTGATCTTTTGCTTGCCATTATAAAACTTGTTGAAGATCGAATGAATGCCGAATACGACATGGAGAATGTTGGGGTTCAGGCAATTATGCTGGTTGAGGATTCTATACGTTATACTTCGGTTTACCTTCCCCTTTTATACAAGATCGTGCTTAAACAGTCACGTGATTTTATGAAGGAAGCTTTGAATGAACATCAGAAGATGCTCAGGATGAGAGGCCGGCCTAAAATCCTTCTGGCAAAGACCTACGATGAGGCAATGGGTTTTTACGGGAAGTATAAGAATAACTTGCTGGGTATTATTTCAGACATCAGTTTTAAGGAAAACAACAAACGCGATCAGAAAACAAAAGCCGGGCTGAAACTGTGCAGGGTCGTTAAGGCAGATGATCCTTTTATGCCATTCCTGTTGCAGTCTTCCGACATGAACAACGAGAAGTATGCCCAGAAACTGCATGTTGGGTTTTTGCATAAATATTCCAAGACACTCTCGCTAGATGTAAAAAACTATATCATCCGTAATTTTGCTTTTGGAGAGTTTGTATTCCGCGATCCGGAAACATCCCGGGAAATAGCCCGTGCAACTGATCTGCAGACACTTCAGCAGATGATCCTCAAAGTACCGGATACAGTTTTAGCATATCATTCTTCCAGAAATGATTTTTCGAAATGGCTGAATGCAAGAGCCATTTTCCCAGTTGCACAATTATTCAAATATCTTAGGAGCGAAGACTTTAACAATATTGAAGAAGTACGATCCTATATTTACGAAGCAATCTCCAGTTTCCGCATAAGCAAAGGTCGTGGGATCATTGCCATGTTTGATAAAGCCAGTTTCGACGAATATATGATGTTCTCCCGCATTGGTGATGCTTCTATCGGGGGAAAGGCCCGTGGTCTGGCTTTTATAAATTCCGTTATTAAGAACTACAGCCTTTTCAATAAATACGATAATGTTGTAATCTCCATTCCCCGCACCGTGGTGCTTAGCACGGATATTTTTGACGAGTTCATGGAAACAAACGATTTGTATAAAATCGGGATGAGTTCCATGAGTGATGATGAGATTCTTCAGCATTTCATCAAAGCCAAACTCCCCGGATGGGTGCATCAGGATTTATATGCGTTTATTTCAGTAATGCGAAACCCTGTTGCCATACGTTCATCAAGTAAGTTGGAAGATAGCCATTATCAGCCATTTGCAGGGATATATTCGACATACATGATTCCAATGGTAGAGTCAGACCATGCACTCACCATGAGGATGCTTACTAATGCCATTAAATCGGTTTATGCATCAGTGTATTTCAGATCCAGTAAGGCATATATGGCAGCGACTTCCAATTCCATCGATGAGGAGAAAATGGGAATTATTCTTCAGGAAGTGAGCGGATCAAGGTATGGAAACCGCTATTATCCAACTTTCTCAGGAGTGGCGAGATCGATCAATTTTTATCCCATTAAACCTGAAAAAGCAGAAGACGGCATTGCTAATATAGCATTCGGACTTGGTAAATACATTGTGGATGGGGGAGTATCATTGCGTTTCTCCCCAAAATATGCAAAAAAAGTACTCCAGTTATCCTCCCCCGAAATTATCCTGAAGGATACACAAAAAACATTTTTTGCGCTGGATATGGATCCGGAGAAATTTATTACTTCTACCGACGATAGTATTAATCTGCAAAGACTTAGAATTAAGGATGCTGAGGAAGACAATTCGCTCAAGTATGTTGCCTCAGTATATGATCTGGAAAATAATATTATCAGGGATGGGTATAATTATGATGGAAAAAAGGTGATTACCTTTTCCAACATATTGAATCACGGCTCATTTCCACTGGCAGAAATTCTCCAATCATTGCTTGCAATTGGGCAAAAGGAGATGAATCTACCTATTGAAATTGAATTCGCAGTGAACCTTAATGTTCCTGAGGGAGCTCCTATGATATTCCATTTTTTGCAGATCAGACCTATTGTTGATAACGACCAGAGTAGCGCGATTGCAATTGATACAGTTAAAACAGAAGAAACAATTATTCTTTCGAATACTGCTCTGGGGAATGGGGTTTTCGACTGGATGAGTGATCTGGTGTATATTAAGCCCGATTCATTTGATCCGTCTCAAAGCGCACGAATGGCTCAAAGTGTTGAAAATATTAATGAAACCCTTAGGCTGGAAAAGAAAAACTATGTTCTGATTGGCCCCGGGCGCTGGGGATCATCCGATCCATGGCTGGGAATCCCTATAAAATGGCCACAGATCAGTGAAGCACGAATTATTGTGGAATCGGGTCTTGAAAATTTCCGGATAGACCCAAGTCAGGGTACGCACTTTTTTCAGAATCTTACCTCCTTTGGAGTAGGTTACATGACCATAAATCCATACATTAATGATGGGTTTTACGATATCGACTATCTGTCAAACCAAGAAACTCTATTTGAGGACGCCTACGTACGTCACATCAGATTCAGATCCCCACTTATGATAATGATTGATGGGAAAACGAACCGGGGCGTGATTTATAAGGGGAGTTGACCATAGACAATGGACCATAGACTATAGTCTACAAAATATCGACTATGATCTATGGTCCAGTTTTTTGTCAATCATCCATGGTCTATAGTCCATCGTCCATGGTCTATCGTCTCTAATACATCCCCTGATCCATCATAGAATGTGCTACTTTCAGGAAGCCAGCAATATTTGCTCCCTTTACATAGTCAACATAACCATCAGGACGAGTGCCGTATTTTACGCAGCTTTCGTGGATATTTGTCATGATATGGTGAAGACGATCGTCGACTTCAGAACGACTCCAGTTAATTTTCATTGAATTCTGAGCCATTTCGAGTCCTGATGTTGCTACACCACCTGCATTGGATGCTTTGCCAGGGGAGAAGAGAATTTTCTTCGCGTGCAAGGCTTCGATTGCTTCTGGGGTTGAAGGCATGTTGGCACCTTCGGTTACACAGATACAGCCATTTTTAATCAGGTTGAGAGCATCTTCTTTGTTGAGCTCGTTCTGAGTCGCGCAAGGCAATGCAATATCCACGGCAACTTCCCAAGGATGTTTGCCTGGAACAAAGGTGATCCCTTTGAATTCGCTTGCCATTGGTTTGATGATATCTTCATTGGTAGCGCGGAGTTCAAGCATATAGCTGATTTTTTCAGCATCGAGTCCATCAGGAATATGAACATATCCGTCGGGTCCTGAAAGAGTTACAACTTTTGCACCCAGTTCGGTAGCCTTTATTGCTGCGCCCCATGCGACGTTTCCGAAGCCGGAGATAGCAACTTTTTTGCCTTCAAATGTAAGACCTTTGGTTGCAAGCATTTCCTTTGCAAAGTAAACTACGCCAAAACCAGTTGCTTCGGGGCGCACCAAACTTCCACCCCAATTAAGACCTTTCCCGGTAAGAACTCCGGTGTTTTCGCGTGCCAGTTTCCTATACATTCCATATAAATAGCCTATTTCGCGACCGCCAACACCTATGTCACCAGCAGGCACATCAGTGTCAGGACCTATGATGCGCCAAAGTTCCAGCATAAATGACTGGCAGAAACGCATAATTTCACGGTTTGATTTTCCTTTGGGATCGAAATCAGAGCCACCTTTTGCGCCTCCCATGGGAAGAGAAGTGAGACTGTTTTTAAAAATCTGCTCGAAGCCCAAAAATTTAAGGATACTCAGGTTTACACTTGGGTGAAAACGGAGACCCCCTTTATATGGACCAATTGAATTGTTAAATTGAATTCTATAGCCGCGGTTAACGTGGATAATTCCCTCATCATCCTCCCAGGGAACTTTGAACATAAGAGTTCTGTCGGGCTCAATAAGACGCTCGATTATCTTTGCAGATTCAAATTGAGGGTTCTCATTATAAATTTTTTCAATCGACTCAAGAACTTCACGAACTGCCTGATGAAATTCTGCCTCACCTTGAGTTTTCTTGATGAGGTCATTCATTAGCATATCTACATTCATAGGAGAAAAATTTAGAAATTATTAAAATAGTATAATAAAAAATCCCCTTAAGGGATTGAGATGTAAAGTTGACGGTAAACGCCGTGATTTCCAAATTTTAAGGCTCAATAATAATATGATTTTAAGCATGTTACAATAGTTCGTTAAACTTTTTTATATTACTCATTATCAATGCCTTATAAAATTTGATTTATAATATGCATAGAATTAATAATCAGCACTTTGCGTAATTTCATTATGTCAATTCCTGAAAGTTTAACGAACTATTGCATGTTAAATACATGACAATAATCATTTTTAATGGTGAGGGCAATTGATTATGTTGGATTTAGAAGGAAAAGAAAAAGCATGTACAAAAAATGGACTCATGAGCAATTCAGACTTAAGTGAGTTGAGGCGCAGCAATAGTATGCATATTTTTTCATTCACCTATATCCGATAATGGAGTAATGCTTGCCGAACTGAATGGTTTTTTGGCAAAAAGCAAGGTATTAGAGATGGAGCAAAAGTTTTATCAGAACGAGAAAGGTGCGTATTGGTGTTTTTGCGTTCGTTATTTAATCAGCAATTCAGGCAGTTTTTCGCCACAATCAACTAAACAAAAAGTTGATTATAAAGAATTACTGAATGAAATCGAGTTTGCAATTTTTTCAAAATTGCGTGAATGCAGGAAAACTATTGCTGCAAACGATGCAGTGCCTGCTTATGCTGTTTTTACCGATGAAGAATTGGCGGGTATTGCCCGTCTACCCGAAATAATAACTACAAAACTAATTTCGATAAAAGGAATAGGCGATAAAAAAGTGGAGAAATACGGACAGCAACTCATTGAACTATTCAACGCAAAAACTGAAAAGGATGAAAAGGGAGAATAATTTAATAGAGAAAATTGCTGACCCTGAAAATTTACGCTTAGCTTTTTGGAAGGCACGTAAAGCAAAAGATGGGAAAATGGAGGTTTCTGAGTTTAGGGCAAAATTTGATGAAAATTTATTACAACTACGCAATGAATTACTATCGGGCAAAGTTCATGTTGGCAATTATCACTATTTTACCATTTTCGATCCTAAAGAGCAACAAATTTGTGCTGCAAGTTTTAATCAAAGAGTGCTGCATCATGCTTTAATGCATACTTGCCATGCCAATTTCGAGAAGTTCCAAATAGATGGAAGTTATGCCAGCCGCTTAGGCAAAGGAACGTATGCGGGAATAGAACAAGCAAGAAAATATCAGCAAAAATACCGTTGGTTCTTGAAATTAGATGTTCGCAAATATTTTGGTTCTATTGACCATGATGTATTAAAAACATTGCTCAGTCGCAGATTTAAAGATAATGTATTGTTGCAGGTTTTTTCAAGTATAATTGACAGTTACCATACTACCGAAGGAAAAGGATTACCGATAGGCAACCTAAGCAGTCAGTATTTTGCCAATCATTATCTGGCACTTGCCGACCACTATATAAAAGAAAAATTGCAAGCCCCAGCATACATTCGCTACATGGACGATATGGTGATATGGGCAAACGATAAAGATTTGCTTTTGCAAATAGGGAATGATTTTCAAAATTTATAGCAGAAGAATTACTATTGCAGTTGAAACCAT
>JBBQAQ010000041.1:0-34731 GCA_038316435.1 Bacteroidales bacterium
AACGGAAAAATAGCTATTGAAAAACTACAAACCAATTCCTACGACATTATTCTGATGGATTTGCAGATGCCAATAATGAATGGATTTGAAGCCACGGAACATATCCGCAATAAAATGAATTTACAAATCCCAATCATTGCATTAACTGCCGATGTAACCACAGTTGACTTAGAAAAGTGCAAAGCCATAGGTATGAATGACTACATTTCAAAACCTCTCGATGAAAAACTATTACACAGCAAAATTTTGGATTTAATAAAATCTAAATAATGTAGACTTTTACCAACAAAGAATACCCAACTGCCTTTTTATTAGATAATTACGTTTAGAAGTGCAAAAAAAACGCAAATTATTTTTCTTTATAAATTTCCTGAAAACCTGAGCCCAAAGCTTCTGGGTGGTCGGATATCTCCTGGCCGCCCCATATATTCGGTATTTGTTATATTTTTTATAACCAGCGAAAGGGTATAATTATCACTGATGTGATATCCGAGATTTGCATCGGCAAGGAAATATCCTTGATTGTTGGCTGTCCAATAATCGTAAAAACCAGGCAGGAAAGCCTCTCTGGTTGCCGGTTCAAGGAACACTTGATCAATATTCAAAATCTTTGATTTGACAAAAAGATCAAATCCAAAATCCAGCTTCTTATAACTGCTGGAAACACTAAGTTTTCCCGAATGTTTGCGCCTGTACTTAAGATACTTTTCACTGTTTTCATTGGTAACAGGATTGTATTCAACAGGGTACATAAAAATATATCCACCTGAAAAAGTAGTATTAAATTTCCCGGTTTCTGCATTCAGAAGAAATTCCGTCTCGAATCCATACACCCTCGATTGCTCAAGGTTTATAGCTCTGAACCCATTAAAATATCCCCCGGAAACCGGATCAGGATAACTTCCAAATTCGTACTCAATCATGTCACTATTCTGGGTATAAAATAAAGCAATGTCAGCCTGTCCTTTCAAAGATGCAATCTTAATGCCCTGTTTAATACCTATTTCGGAATTCCATCCTGATTCAGGTTTGATAAATGGATTCGGGAAAATTCTCACTGCACCCAACGTAGTATAAGCATGCTTTTCGGCAATGGAAGGATATCGGTAACCCTGTCCAAATGAAGCTCTCAGAAAAGTAAATTGAGCCAGATTGTAATTTACTCCTGCTCGGAATACCGGTACTATTTTGTCATTTATTCCATCCAGCGAATTGTATTCAAGACGGATTCCTGCACTCAGTTTTAACCGGTCAACAGGTTTAATATCCACCTGTGTCAGTGCCGCCATATTCAAACCATCGTGATTCCCATAGAAATCTGAAATGATACGGCTTGATGTCCGGGAAACACCAAAATTCACATTCATGATTTTAGTTAGCTTAAACCATCCCTGATACTCTGTAAACAAAGAAAGTGCATCGGAATTATTATTTGGATTGGATGGGAATTTATTCTGTAACGATTGAAGTCGCATCCTTAAATCGTGCCTGTACCTATCTGTTTTTTTCAGATTTATAAATGGATCCAGTGCGAGGAAGTTACCGTGAAGTTGCTGAACTGTTGATTCATCCTGCTTCAAAGCGCCTGTGGCTGCATCTTCCCATAACAGGAAATCCCTTTTTAAAGTCATTCCGGTATTGATGTTCATGCCATAACTTAAACCTTTTACCTTTTGGTTATGATGTTTGATGTTCAAACTTACTCTTCCCAATTTTTCATCATTTAAACGTCGGTATCCTTCGTCACTAAGGATGGTCCCAGCAAAACCAATATCAGTGTTTCCGAATTTTTGCAAATGAGAAAAGGAAGCCGAAGAATTTAAACGGGGAGTTTTACTCCAAACCCAATTTTTATCCTGAGGTTTGTCGTAAAACCCGGTTTCAGCAAAAAAACGCGTGACAGGTTTGAAACCAGCGTCGGCTGTACGAAAATTAATGATCCCATTAAGTGCAGAAGATCCATATAAAACTGAAGCCGCACCTTTAATAATTTCAATCTGGGAAAGGTTTTCCAGAGGGAGAAACTGCCATTTGATATTTCCTGCATCAGCCGCAACCACTGGCATTCCATCGATCAAAGCCAAGACTCTGCTCCCCGCACCGTAACTGAAGCCACTCCCGCCCCTTATCGAAGCCTGACCGTCGAGAACTTCTATTCCGGAGGTCTTGTTAATCAATTCTTCGGCATCTGTTATCTGACTTTTCTCAAGTACATCGGGCAAAATGATGCTTAGAGAAACGGTAGATTCTGAGAGCTTTTGTTCTGTTCTGCCGGCACTGATAACAATCTGGTCAATTTGATTTACCTCCTGCGTCAGGCCTACATTTATTTCGAGGGTGTCATTAAGAAGAAGTAGAATATTTTTTGTAAGTGATTTATATCCAATGAACTGGTAGGTGATACTGATATTTCCGACATCCGTTCTAATCTGATAATAACCTTCTTTACCTGAAATACCACCCCTGGTTTTTTCATAGATGATAGTGGCACCTTCCAACGGCTCCCCCGAAACATTATCATATACTCTACCCTTTATAATGCCTTTAGAATCAGATGCTCTAAGCTCTCTGGCAAAAAGTAAAATAAGTCCAATTACTATAAAACGCATTACTTGGAATTAAAAGTCATACGGATTTGAATAGGTTCCGTGGGAACAATTAGGTTTGGATATTCTGTGGTAATTTTAAGTGCGGTTGCAGAAAGTTCAACAATCTTGGTGGTTAACCGCATTGGAAGCGAGTCGGCTTTTATAAGAATCTGAGTATCATCGTAGGCTAAGGTCCAGGTACCGGCATACACTCCAAAAACTCCAGTCCCATCCTTGTTGAAATTCACTTCCCCTTTAAATTTTTCAAGTAGCTCTCCAGGATCACTTGCATCTTGTCCATTTGCAAGCAAACTATCGGATTGCCATGATACTCCGGTTAACCAATTGTATCGCTGCGTGGGAGTTTCTTTCGTGCAGGAAAATAATATTAAGCCGGTAATAAAAATCAAGGCAATAATCAGGTTTTTCATGGGATGTGGTTTTGAATTTCAGGAGCAATTAACAAAAAAACTTTGATTTAAAAGCAAAGTTCATTCATTTAACAATTTTAACTGCAATAAGTTTTTTGGTTCTCTAATCCGAAATAAATATCTTTATGACCTAATAAAATCTGGAATTGATTTTTTCCAGCTAATTTATTTTCCAATAAAGAACTTCTTAATTAACTCAAAACCATGAATAAAAAAGCTTTCGACGAAAAACTCATTGAATTAAAAAAATCTCATGAGGAACTGATTACAAAAAAAAATGAAAAAGTTTCCGAATATAACGGCATCTATGAGAAATATAAATTTCCAATATTAACAAACCAACATGCTCCTCTTTCATGGCGCTTCGATTTTAATCACGAAACGAATCCCATGCTGCTTCAGCGAATTGGAATCAATGCAGCTTTTAACGCAGGTGCTATTATGTTCAATGGGAAATTCTGCATGGTTGTGAGAGTAGAAGGTTGGGACAGAAAATCATTTTTTGCAGTGGCTGAAAGTCCTGATGGAATTAACGAATGGCGTTTCTGGGAGTATCCAATCACTCTTCCTGTGGTTGACAAAAGAGAAACCAATGTTTATGATATGCGACTTACTCTTCACGAAGACGGATGGATCTATGGTATTTTCTGCTCTGAGCAAAAAGATCCAAACGCTCCTGCCGGTGACCTGTCATCAGCTATTGCAAAAGCAGGTATTGTGCGTACAAAAGACCTTAAATCATGGGAGCGTTTTCCCGATTTAATAACCAAAAGTCAGCAACGAAATGTTGTTCTGCATCCTGAATTTGTTAATGGGAAATATGCACTTTATACTCGTCCGCAGGATGGTTTTATCGATGCCGGATCAGGTGGCGGAATTGGTTGGGCATTAATTGACAGCATGGAAAAGGCTGAGGTGAAAGAGGAAATTATTATCGAACCGAGAGTTTATCATACCATTAAAGAAGTGAAAAATGGACAAGGTCCGGCCCCTTTTAGAACAGAAAAAGGCTGGCTTCATCTGGCCCATGGTGTAAGAGGCTGTGCTGCCGGCTTGCGTTATGTGCTGTACATGTTTATGACCGACCTGAAAGAACCATGGAAATTGATTGCAACTCCAGGCGGACACTTTATTGCCCCGGAAAATGAAGAACGAATTGGCGATGTTTCAAACGTTGTGTTTACAAATGGCTGGATCAGAAACGAAAAAGATGAGGTTTTTATTTATTACGCTTCGTCCGATACCCGAATGCATCTGGCTACTTCAAGCATTGAGCGGCTTGTAGACTATTGTATGAACACGCCTGAAGACGGGTATCACACTCATGATTCGGTTAAATCGATAGTTGATTTGGTGAATAAGAATAATTGTTCGTAAGCATCAGCATTTCAGCACTGAAAAACAAGATATTCCGGCTGAATTGTTATGGTATAAATGATCCCATGAAAATATGGGTTAAGGGAGAAATCTATCTCTTCAATAAGATATAGTTTTTAAACTCTCCCAGACGTAATCTGAAAATAAGGTACTTCTCAATCCAGCTGATAACTCTGTATTTAGGTTTCTCATGCTTGTTTCTGATCGTATTAGTTGTATCACGCTGACCTGAATAACGCAGTTGATGCTTCCAGTCAAACTGATCAATCCATTCTTTCATAACTACAGGATGGCTTCCCTCGAAGCGAGTCAAATAGGAAAGATTTCCATAATCGAAAACCTTATCGAACATGTGATCAGTTATCTGCTTGTCAACCGAAGCTTTTCCTCTGTGATTCATACTGAACGCCTTGATTTTGTTCTGCATCAGAACCGGCGGACGAACCCAACCATAATGATAAACTGAAGCGCCTGAATTTGCGACTTTGAGTTTGTAGGTACCTTCCTGAACGCGGTAGTTCAATGAATCAAACTGTGGTATTTTGCGGAACGATTGCGCCGATTCCCATGAATGAATTACCGGATTATTCCGAATAATTCTGATCTCTTTCCTATACCAGCAATGTCCGTCCTGAATATGATCATAATCTCCCCAGAAATGATGATAGTTAAAAACAAGACCTTCGATTTCCTTGTCGTCAAGAAGCTCGAGACAACGATTCTTTATTATTGGAAGGTATTTTTCATGAATAACTTCATCCGACTGAAGGTAAAACAACCAGTCACCCGTACAATAGCTCTTAGCAATATCAGTCTGATGGGCATGTTCCATACCTTTGGGGAATTTCTCAATATCCCAGACTGTATCGACAATCCTTATTTTATCGCTTCCAATACTTAATAACTGTTCGCGGGTTTTGTCGTCCTCATCATCATTGCCAAGTGCAACAACAAACTCATCAACTATAGGTAGAATAGACATTACTGCCTGCTTCATCGGGTAATAAAGCTTTACCGCATTTTTCCCCATAGAAAAGCCACTTATCTTCATACTTAAATCCGAAATTAATACATCTGTAATTTGTGAAGGTTTCTGTACGCACCACCTTCTATATCAAGCAATTCCTCATGTTTTCCTACTTCAACAATTCGACCTTCATCAAGAACAATAATAAGATCTGAGTGCATAATGGTCGACAAACGATGAGCGATAACAATAGAAGTACGATTTTTCATCAGGTTTAGAATTGCTTCTTGCACTAATCGTTCCGACTCAGTATCGAGAGCAGAAGTTGCTTCGTCAAGGATTAAAATTGGTGGATTTTTTAATACTGCCCGTGCAATGCTTATCCTTTGTCTTTGTCCGCCCGACATTTTGCTACCACCTTCACCAACATTGGTATAATAACCGTTTAAAGTTTCCATGATAAAATCGTGCGCATTAGCCACCTTTGCCGCAGCGATAACATCCTCCTCCTTTGCATCATTCATTCCAAAGGCAATATTATTGAAAAAGGTATCATTAAACAAGATAGATTGTTGACTCACAATCCCCATTAGCTTTCTAAGGTCGTGAAGACTGAATTCCCGCACATTTACTCCATCAATGAGAACTTCACCGGAGGTAGTATCAATAAAACGAGGTATCAGATCAACAATGGTCGATTTTCCTGATCCGCTTCTCCCTACCAGTGCTATGGCTTTACCTTTTTCAATTCTAAAATTGATATCCATCAGAACAGGATCTTTTTCATACTGGAAATTTACATTCCTATACTCAATATTGCTTTTAAAATCAGCAATATGAACCGGTTCGACCTTTTCCTTTATGGATATTTCAGCATCCAGAATCTGATCTACTCTATCACTTGAAGCCAATCCCTTTAAAATATTATAATATGCTGTGGTTACTGATTTAGCGGGATTAATGATCTGCGAAAACACCACCAGGTATGTAATCAAAATTGAAGAACTGAGAGTACTGTTCGCTCCCAACACCATCGCACCGCCATACCAGAGCACGATAACCATAACTAATATTCCAAGAAACTCACTAATTGGACTGGCAAGCTGTTGCCGACGGAATATTTTCTCTTGCAAGCGTGTATAAAGATTATTAGTGCTTTCGAATCGATCCTGCATCTTTTTTTCAGCATTAAAAGCTTTAACGATTCTCAAACCGCCAAGAGTTTCCTCGAAAACAGACATAATCAATCCCAACTTTTTCTGCCCTTGAAGTGAAGTTGACCGAAGTGTTTTTCCTATTCTTCCAATTATAAAACCACTAACAGGTAAAAGCACTAATACAAACAAACTAAGTTGCGGACTCATATAAAACAAGGCTGCCAGATAGGTGACAATCAGTATTGGATCGCGAAAAACCATTTCAAGTGAACGCACTACAGAAATTTCTATTTCCTGAACATCCTGCGCCATCCTCGACATGATATCACCTTTTCGCTCTTCTGAAAAATATCCCAGGGGCAGAACAAGAACTTTTTTAAACACCATATTTCGTAATTCTCTGACAATCCCAGTCCGGATAGGGATCATAAAGTACTTAGAGTAATAGAGAAATACATTTTTTAAGAGGGATGTTCCCAGTACCATAATTCCCACGAAAACCAAAGCCCGTACCTTTCCTCTGCCAATTATAATCTGACTCAGGATATAATTGAAATTATGAATGATGGAATTTGCGTTTAGTGCAAAGTCGGCAGGCTGAGTAACAAGATCGGTTTCGCCAAATAGCACCTTTAAAAAGGGAGCTATCATAGCCAGACTGAACAAAGAAAAGAATGCCGATAGCAACACAAAAAGAATACTTAGAAAAGCAAGTCCTTTATAAGGTAAGAGATATCGGATAATTCTCGAGAGACTTCTCATTATAACACTTCTGAATCAAATAGAATTTTAACACAATTTTGCACAAACTAAACGAAAAACATTGGATAATGTTATATTCCGGTGTAGTTTTTTGGTGAAATATTCTTCAACTCTTTCTTTATTTCCGGACTAACTTTAAGTTGATCAATAAATTCATGAATCATTTCTTTGTTAATGGGTTTATTTGTACGTGTGAGATTTAGCAATGCTTCATAAGGTTTAGGATACGCTTCCCTCCGAAGAATGGTCTGAATTGCCTCGGCAATTACTGCCCAATTATTATCAAGATCAGAAGCAATTTTATCTTCATTTATAAGAAGTTTTCCTATTCCTTTTTCAAGGGATTTGAAAGCAAGTAATGAATGTGCCAATGGCACTCCAATATTCCGAAGCACTGTTGAATCAGTCAGATCCCGCTGAAGCCGTGATATCGGTAATTTCGATGAAAGATGATGAAATATGGCATTTGCTAATCCAAAGTTTCCTTCACCATTTTCAAAATCAATCGGATTCACTTTGTGTGGCATTGCCGACGAGCCAATCTCGCCCTGTTTAATCTTCTGTTTGAAATAATCCATGGAAATATAGGTCCACATATCTCTGCTGAAATCCAGAAGTATAGTATTGATGCGGGCAAGAGCATCGCAAAGTGCTGCCATATTATCGTAATGTTCAATCTGAGAAGTGGTTTGTGAACGATCGAGTTTCAATATCCCATTTACAAAATCGTTACCGAATTTCACCCAGTCCTGAGAAGGATAAGCAACAACATGTGCATTGAAATTTCCTGTTGCTCCTCCAAATTTCGCTGAAAATGGTACCGCCTTCGCCTGTGCAAGTTGTTTCTTTAATCTCTCGGAAAAAACTCTTATCTCTTTTCCCAGTTTAGTGGGAGATGCAGGCTGACCATGAGTTCTGGCAAGCATTGAAATATCTTTCCAGACTTCAGTCATTTCATCTATCTTTCCAATAAGTGATTCGAGTTTTGGAAAATAAATTTCTGCTAGCGCATTTTTAAGAGAAGCTGGAACTGCTGTATTGTTTATATCCTGTGAGGTGAGTCCAAAATGAATAAACTCTTTATATTCCTGCAACCCAAGGGTATCGAATTTATCTTTCAAAAAATACTCAACAGCCTTTACATCGTGATTGGTAGTACTCTCAATTTCTTTAATCTTTAACGCATCCGCGTGCGAAAAATTGGCATGAATCTCTCTGAGTAAAGTATAAATATCTTTTCCGGGTTTTTTCAATCCTGTAACTCCCGATTCCATAAGGGAAATGAAATACTCAATTTCCACCCACAGCCGGTAACGGATTAATCCGAATTCTGAGAAATAGGGTGAAAGTTCTTCTGTTTTAGATCTGTAACGGCCGTCAACAGGAGAAATAGCAGTTAAAATATCAAGGTTCATACAGTATTAATTTGGAATGCAAAGTTAGGTATTTTTTTTGTCTGGGTGTAATTGTGGAAAAATGACTGATAAGATTTCATGCAGGGATTAATTCATTATCTGAAAGTTCCAAATAACCAAATTGCACAACATCTGAAAAACCATTTAATATAAAAATGATTTAACTATTTTCGTAGCCTAAAATTCAAAAGAACAATGAGCAAAATTAGGGTTTCTGCCGTTAAATATACCAATTCACTACCATTTATCTACGGTTTACAAAACCATTCCATTGAAAACGATATTAGCTTAAGTCTGGATACACCTGCCGAATGTTATAACAATCTCTTTTCTGGACAGGCAGATATTGGTTTGGTACCTGTAATCATTAAAAATCAAGTGAGTTTAATTCACCAGGTTTCTCCATATATTATTGGTGCAAATGGCGATGTATTATCAGTGATTCTCGTCTCAAAATGTCCTACTTCTGATATAAAATGCATATACCTTGATTATCAGTCACGCACTTCTGTGATGCTTACGAAAGTATTATGCAAGGAATATTGGAAAATAACGCCTGAATTTATTCATGGCCAACCAGGATATGAAAACGCTGAACTAAAGGAATTTGAAGCCCGCATTGTAATTGGTGATCGTGCTTTTGAATTTCAAGATCAGCAAAACATCATCATCACTGATCTTGCAGGAGAATGGATGCGGTTTTCAAATCTGCCTTTTGTATTTGCCATCTGGGCATCTCTGAAAAAATTACCAGAAACTTTCGAACAAAAATTCACCGATGCGCTTTCCTATGGTCTGTCTCAGAAAACCCGTCTGGCCCTGGAACTCGCCTCTCTCCCCAAATACAAATCTATTGATCTTCCGGTCTATCTTAATGAAAATATAATTCACGAAATCACACCCTCCATGCAGGAAGGAATGAATTTATTCTTACTTTTAATTCGTGATTTACAATAAATAATTCATTGAAATGAGAACTCCTTTTATGCCCGGGAAGTATTTGTTTTTACTTCTTTGCATCTTTCTTTTTGTTTCAGCGGGGGAGGTTAATCCGGAGGGGCCACGCAAAATTATCGTTTATAAATACAGCATAAATGATCAGATTGCCAAGCCTATGTGGCGAACCACTCAGAAAAGTTTTGAAGAGGCTATTCGTATCAAAGCAGATATTATTCTGATACACATGAATACCTACGGCGGCCTCGTGGATATTGCCGATAGCATCCGTACTAAAATTCTGAATAGTCCGATTCCGGTTTATGTTTTCATCGACGACAATGCCGCATCGGCCGGTGCTCTTATATCAATTGCATGCGACAGTATATACATGAAGGCTGGCGGAAAAATAGGTGCTGCAACCGTTGTAAATCAAACGGCAGAACAAATGCCCGATAAATACCAATCTTACATGCGGGCCACTATGCGCGCAACTGCCGAAGCTCATGGAAAAGATACTATCATTGTTGGTAACGATACCATTGTAAAATGGAAACGTGACCCAAAAATAGCAGAAGCCATGGTTGATCCTGATATGTTTGTACCAGAAATCAGCGACAGTGGTAAAGTTCTCACTTTTACTGCCGAAGAAGCCCTTAAATATGGATACTGCGACGGGATTGTTGCCAGTGCAGCAGATATTATGAGTAAAGCAGGTTTCGAGAATTATGAGATTATTGAATTTAGTCCCTCTGCACTCGACATATTTATCAATTTCCTTTTAAGCCCTGTAGTTCAGGGAATTCTAATCATGCTAATTTTAGGTGGATTTTACTTCGAACTACAGTCTCCAGGAATCGGCTTGCCTTTAGCAGCAGCTGTAATCGGGGCTGTATTGTATTTTGCTCCGCTTTATCTGGAAGGCTTGGCCGACAACTGGGAAATACTGGTTTTCATTCTTGGAATAGTATTATTGGCAG
Organism: Bacteroidales bacterium; assembly: GCA_038316435.1. GTDB lineage: Bacteria > Bacteroidota > Bacteroidia > Bacteroidales > JACJXF01. Next base: position 10,614 of record JBBQAQ010000041.1, read on the forward strand.
TGGAAATTTTTGCTATCCCGGGCTTTGGTATCGCAGGAATATCCGGGATAGTCCTCATGGTTATGGGGCTTACCATGGCAATGGTCGATAATCTTGTTTTCGAGGGAGGAGATATCACGCTTGCTATCAATACCGTTCTCAGAGCACTAATGATCGTAGTGGTTTCAATCCTTCTGGGTGTCATTGCGTCTCTCTATTTTGGAAGAAAACTTATTTCATCACCGATCCTGAAAAATATTGCACTCAATGAAACTCAACAAAGCTCAGAAGGATTCACAAGTGCCGATGCATCTCAAAATAAATTGATTGGCCTCACTGGAACAGCTTACACTGTTCTCCGTCCTTCCGGGAAAATTTCGATTAACAACGAAGTTTATGATGCTAAATCAGAGTTTGGCTTCATCGAGAAAGGTTCCGAAATAAAAGTTGAACGGTATGAATCCGGACAACTATATGTCACTCAGGTAAAAAAGGCTTAAGGATAGTATAATTTTTCGAATCTTTTCCGGAATCAGAGTTATGATAAAAAATGCAATAATTACAAGGGATTACAAATCAGAAGATTACCCTCAACTGATCAAACTCTGGAAGGAAACCGGAATTGGCAATCCCGAACGTGGAGACAACGAAAAAGTAATCCGTAACTGCCTTAAAATTGGTGGTAAACTCCTTGTTATGGAAGATACCGAAACAAGCGTATTGATGGGCTCATGCTGGATGACATTCGACGGAAGACGCATGTTGTTGCATCATTTTGCCATCAAACCCGATTACCAGGGAAAGAAATTAGGAACCCGGCTTGGAAATGAGGCCATTGAATATCTGAAAAAAGCTGGACATCAGGTAAAACTTGAGGTTCATAAAGATAACCTGATTGCAAAACGACTCTATAAAAAGCTGGGGTTTTTTGCATATACTAATTACGACATTTTTATGATCCGGAATATTCAGGGAAATGCCTGGCCTGAAAATGGTTGATTGTTTTGGCATTTAATGATTAACAATCATATTTCAATGTCGTTGACTTAAGAAATTTTCCGATTCTAAAAATGCCACACCCCAACCTCCCGAACTCGGGAGGTTGGGGTGTGGCTAATTTTTGAAGATTTCGGACACTCTTAAGTAAACGACATTGAATCATATTTAGGAATATTCCTTAGATTGTTTCTAACCTGGTCTATGTTTCTTTCTGAATCTAGGATGAACATTTTATAGGAATAAATCGTTAATCTTCTTGAATTCTGATTTTCAACCTCAAAATATAGTTTTCAGATGAAGCACATAATCCTCTACCTTTTTCTATTATGTTCCCCAATCCTCCTGAGCGCTCAAAAATACGTCGATGAAAAAGTTTGGAACCGGTGGGACTCGACACTAATCAGCAAGGCAAATACAGCCGCAAGTATTGAATACATGTTAAGTGAGGAAAAACTTGTAATCCTGATTACTAACCTCGCAAGAACAGACGGCACCCTATTTTCAGAAACCTTTCTGAATACATATCTTGAAGGGAAAAAGAGCAATAAGTACACAAAATCCTTATACAAAGATCTGAAGAAAGTAAAAAATCTTCCATTCCTTTTCCCTGAAAGAGATTTGTATGAAATTGCAAAGGGACACGCAGTAAAATCAGGTAAATCGGGACATGTGGGCCATCAGGGTTTTGATGCGAGGTTTAAACCCGTAATGAAAAAATATAACTCAGTTGCCGAAAATTGTGCTTATGGCTTTGATCAGGCCATTGATATTGCCATTCAGCTTTTGGTTGATGAGGATATTCCTGATCTTGGCCACCGAGTTAACATGCTGAATCAGGAATACAATTCCATCGGAGTCTCCATTCAGCCTCATAAAGATTATCAGTTTAATTGCGTTATGGATTTTGGGCGATTGAATGTAAACAGGTGATTGTAGAAAGCCTCTGCTCCTTCTAGTTGCTATTTGCTCATCTGTTAAAAATGTCTATTTTTGATTAGATTTATTTTCCAATTTACCTATATTTATGAGACACAATCGTTCCCACACTAAAGTCATTGCCACTCTCGGCCCCGCATCCCAGGAAAAAGAAGTTCTTCGTCAGATGTTTGAAGAAGGAATAGATGTTTGCCGGCTAAATTTCTCACATGGTTCACATGAAGATCATCTGAAAAACATTAACACCATTCGCAAATTAAATGCTGAACTGGATGTAAATGTGGCCATTCTGGCGGATCTCCAGGGTCCAAAACTTAGAATCGGTGTGGTTCAAAATAATGGCGTTGAGCTGGTAAATGGTAGTACTTTTAAACTGGTTTCTGAAAAGTGCGAAGGAACAGCTGAAAAAGCTTATATGAGTTATGAATTTCTCCCCCGTGATGTGAAAATTGGTGAAATGATTCTTATCGATGATGGTAAAATCAAACTTGAAGTAATTGACACAAACCGCACCGACTGTGTTACTACAAAAGTTATTTACGGTGGAATTCTATCTTCCAAAAAAGGTGTAAACCTTCCACACACCAAGGTATCGCTGCCCAGTCTTACTGTGAAGGATATTGAAGATGCTAAATTCGCACTCGAACATAATGTAGACTGGATAGCACTTTCATTTGTTCGTTCGGTTAACGACATCATTGATTTGAGAAAACTTATCAAACAAAGTCATAAAAATACACGCATAATTGCTAAAATTGAAAAACCTGAAGCAATCGATGAGATCGATCAGATCATCGATATGACAGATGCCATCATGGTTGCACGTGGAGATTTGGGCGTGGAAGTAGATTTCGACAGGGTTCCTATGTTGCAAAAACAGATTGTTGAGAAATGTATCAACCAGTCCAAACCTGTGATCATTGCCACTCAAATGATGGAAAGTATGATCACTAACTTTCGTCCAACACGGGCCGAAGCCACCGATGTTGCAAATGCAGTACTCGATGGTGCGGATACTCTCATGTTAAGTGGAGAAACATCAACAGGAAAATTCCCGGTTGGAGTAATTCAATCTATGCAGAAAATTATCGACTGGACAGAAGACCATGGTTTCAAATATTTTAGAAATCATCCGCCGAAAGATTTCTCTGTTACCTTTCTTCCCGATTCGATCTGTTATAATGCCTGCGCTATGGCCCAGCAAACACAGGCAAAAGCAATTCTCACTTTTACGCACTCAGGTTACACGGCATTCCGTATTTCATCCTACCGTCCAAAAGCTCCGATTTTTGCATTCACCGTGAACACTGGCTTACTTCCTGTATTGAGCTTGGTATGGGGCGTCCGTGCATATCGTTCAGAAGATTATCAAAATATGGAAGATTATATCAACAATTCCATACAATTCCTGCTTAATAAAAAACTTGTAAAACATGGAGATGTTATTGTAAGTGTAGGAAGTATGCCACTTTTGGCAAGAGGAAAAACCAATATGCTTAAATTGATTTATGTGTAGGGTGGATGACATGGAGTTATAGAAGTGTTGCGGTTCAGATAATTTAAATTATCTGTTTTTACTGTTGTCCGGTAAAAAAATGAATATGCGCTGCGACCCTTTATTTTATTCCATCCCTAACGGGACTTATGCTAAGGGAGTTGATTTTAAGAAAAATCAAGTTAACTGACAAAATATCAGACCAAAAAACTGCATCACCCCGTTTCCCTATTACTAATTCACTTCATTACTGTATCACTCATAATTCCCCAAAATGGAGAAATTTCCCAAACTTCTAAAAGTTACCGAGTCCCAATGGCTTTCTCCATTGTATCATTTTGTGAAGGAAACTTTTACCTCAGATCCTCTGCCTTCTCATAATGAGGAACACCACCTCAGAGTATGGAAATATGCAAGGGAAATACTTTTAGAACTTACTTCCAGAGGTGTGGAAATTGATAGAGAATCTCTGGTAGAATTGATGATTGCCATTTTCTTCCACGACACAGGGATGAGTGTAAATCGGGATCCTGAGCATGGCAAAGAAAGCCGTCGCCTGTGCCAAGAATGGTTAAATCAACAGCATTTCACCCTTGAGGTTAACACTGAGAAAATTCTCAATGCGATAGAGCATCACGATGATAAATCATACCTGATACAGAAAGGATTAAGCTCAGACAATAGAATTAATTTACTGTCTATTCTCAATGTTTGTGATGACATGGATGCTTACAGTTATTGCGGCATTTATCGCTACAGTGAAATCTACCTTTTGCGGGGAGTTTCAATCGATGAACTTGGGCAACAGGTTATTTCTAATGCAAGTCGGAGGTTCGGCAATTTTATGGCCAACTGCATGCAACTCCCCGGAATCATTAAAACGCACGCTCCTAGATATGAGGTACTTGAAGGGTTTTTTAGACAATATAACGCTCAACTTCGTAAAGATCCCAGCGGGAGAAGCATAGATCACGGACCTGTGAACATTGTTAAAATATTCTACAGACAGATTCTTGGTGGTGTAAATTCGGTGGAAAGCCTCTGTTCCACAGCCATATCAGCAAATGAAGGGATGTACGAAAAGACATTCTTTGAAAACCTGAGACACGAATGGTGTAATCCAGATGAAATTCCAAGTGTCGGGTAGAAATTATCATGCCATGTGGCTAAACATAAGCATTAGAGGAATTATTGCATCTTTTTACAAAACATCCGGGGTTTAAACCCCTCGTGTTTAATGTCGTCTGCCGAAGCGGAACGCAAAGGAGGAATCAAACCTGTCAGGTCTTAGACCTGACAGGTTTGGAAATCGACAACTATTTTTGACCTCTTTACCGAACTATTTCACTGGAAAATCAAGCAATTTAACATCTTCCACATAGCCTGTCAGCCTGTCGCCTGGTTTTACAGAACCAACTCCTGCAGGTGTTCCTGTGTAAATTAAATCTCCGGTTTTTAAAGTCACAAATTGCGAAACATACGCAATAATATGCTCGAATGAAAAGATCATTTCAGATGTATTTCCGGTCTGAACGCGAGTTCCGTTTATATCGAGATGGAAATTCAAATTGTGAATATCTGCAAAATTGGAGATAGGAAGGAATTTACTAATGGGTGCTGAAGAGTCGAAACCTTTGGCGATTTCCCATGGCAGGCCGTTTTTCTTGCATTCAGCCTGAAGATCACGAGCTGTGAAATCAACTCCGAGTCCAATTTCAGAGAAATAGCGTGAGGCAAATTTTTGCTCAATCGATCTGCCGAGTCGATTAATTTTAATGACAATTTCTATTTCGTGGTGAATGTCATTTGAGAAATCAGGGTAAAAAAAAGGACGATTACGTATTACCAAGGCCGAATCGGGCTTCATAAAAAATACTGGTTTTGCAGGAACCGGATTATTCAGCTCTTTTGCATGCTCGTGGTAATTTCTACCGATGCAGATTATTTTCATTTTTCAAACAATTAAAAGTAAACAGACTTTAAGTTTTGTTGTTACTTCCCAAAAGTCCTCAACTTAATATTTGTAATCACTTTTTTAGTGTGAAGCGGAAAATCGCCATTCATCAGCCAGCCGTAATATCCCTGATCTTTTGCAAGCACTTCTGCAACTGCCTGTCCTTTGTATTTTCCAAAATTAAAAACCTCAATATTTTTATCATTGAAGATAATTCTTCCGGCTAAATCTACATTTTTATTATGAGATGAGAAATCTGCCAGAGCCGCCATATCATTCTGTAAAGTAGGATAACGCTCCAACTGTGCTTTCAGGATGTCGTACGTGGCGCGGGTATCAGCCTCTGCGCTATGCGCATTTTCAAGATTTCTGTCACAATAGAATTTCAATGCTGCACCAAGAGTTCTTTGCTCCATCTTATGAAAAATTACCTGCACATCGATAAATTTTCTTTTCGTCATGTCGATATCAACATCAGCTCTAAGAAACTCTTCGGCAAGCAAAGGAATATCGAATTTATTTGAATTATAGCCGGCCAGATCGCAACCTTCGATATCGCGGGCTAAGTTTTTCGCAATCGACTGGAATGTAGGAGCATCCTTTACGTCTTCATCTGTTATACCGTGAATAGCGGTCGTTTCGGGAGGAATGGGTATAGTGGGATTAATAAGCATGGTCTTGGTAACCTCATTACCGTTAAGCTCAATTTTTAAATAAGAAAGCTCAACAATCCTATCCGCTGCTATATTAATTCCGGTTGTTTCAAGGTCAAAAAATACAATGGGATTCTTAAGATTTAATTGCATAAAGGGGTTTTAAAATTGAAACACGCAAAATCACTGTTTAACGGCGACTTTGCGTGTTCAGGTTTATGAGAATCAATTTCCTCAGGCGTTAATCATCATAGGCATTAACAACATCAGAACATCTTCGTTTTCATTTGCGGTTTCAGCAGGCAGAATAAGTCCTGCACGTGTTGGGTCACTTAATTCCAGAATAACTTCAGTAGCTGCAAGATTGGAAAGTATCTCGATAAGGAAGGTGGATTTAAATCCAATTTCCATTTCATCTCCCTCGTACAGACAATTTAGCCTTTCGTAAGCTGAAATTGAAAAGTCGATATCCTGTGCAGAAATCGTAATCTGGTTTCCTTTAAGCTGCAATTTGATAAGGTTTGAAGCCTGATTTGAAAACACTGAAACCCTTCTCAAAGTATTGTAAAACTCGAGTCGGTCGATATGCAGTTTATTTGGATTTTCTGTAGGGATAACCGAATTGTAGCTTGGATAATTTCCCTCAACTAGTCTGCAAACCAATGTATAATCGGTAAGTGTGAATGATGCGTTTTTCTCATCAAATTCAACTCTTACGCGGCTATCTTGTTTTGGAAGAATATTTTTTAAGAGATTTGCAGGTTTTTTTGGAAGAATGAAAGAAGCAGATGAATCAGACTTTCCATCAGTTCTTTTATACCGAACGAGTTTATGTGCATCGGAAGCAACAAAGCAAAGATCATCCTGACTCATTTCGATAAAAATACCATTCATTACAGGCCGAAGTTCATCATCGGCTGTTGCAAATACGGTTTTTAAAATCCCACTAAGAAGAAGTTCAGCGTCAACATCGATTGAAAACTTTTTATCTTCTTTTAAAACCGGCATTTGTGGAAACTCATCACCGTTTTGACCCATAATTGTAAAACGGCCATTTTCGGAATTGATAACAATATTATGTGTATCAGCATTAATCTCAAAAGTTAAAGGCTGATCAGAAAACTCTTTAAGAATATCGGTAAGAATACGTGCCGGAATGGCTATTTTTCCTGGATCACTTGCATTTGCCAGAGTAAGCTTTGTAATCAGCGTCGACTCAAGGTCAGATGCGGTAATTTCCAATTGTTTTCCTTTCAACGAAAAAAGGAAATTATCGAGAATTGGAAGCGTGTTTTTTGAACTGATAACTCGGCTGACTGACTGCAGGTGACTAAGCAGCTCTGAACTTGATACTACAAATTTCATTCTTCTTATTTTTAAATTTAACGTTCAATTTATAACTAAATCTCTTTACTCTGCACAAAAATTCTTAATATATCATGGAAAAACAAAACCACTATTCATAATTACCTGTTTTGCAAGCAGTTAATTTAGTGCTTATCCTTCCGTAATAACGATCAATATTACAAAAAAATTGTGAGATGTTCTGCTACGGAATTTATTTTATTTCTTCTTGTGTATCGATGAAAAAGCAATGCTCATGTCGTTTCATTCCAATTTTTGGGTAATAAGCTATAGCCTTGGGAGCTGATAATAAAATCAGTTTGGCATCACCGGTTTCTGATTTGGTTTTTCTGATGAGTTCCTTGCCGATTCCCATTTTCTGAAATCTTTCATCCACCGCCAAATCTGAGAGATAGGTGCAGTATGTGAAATCGGAAAGTGAGCGTGCGACACCAACTATCTCCCCATCGATTCTGGCAGTAACAATTAAATTAGCTCCCTCTAACATTTTTCTCAATCGGGATTCATCATTTACAGGACGTCTCTCGCCAAGAGTCGATGAAATAAGTACTTTCCTGAAATCTTCAAGACTTAAATTATTTTCAATTTGATATTGAATCATTTGTCCTAGCTATTATTGATAAACACTGCTGTCCGAAAAAAAAATTAAAATATATAAATTATTTTATATTTCGCTGCTCTGCAGCTATAATACATCTATGTAATTACTTGGCTATAAATATTTTGCAGCAAAATCCAATCACCTTTAATTAAAAAAGTATCAATGTAATGTGGCTATAATCATTACCTTCAACTATTTTATATTCAAATCAGTTTTAGCTACAATTTTTACATCACTCTTTTTATCCCAAATCGCAATTTCGCAGTGTAGTGGATTTTTAATTTGTGAAACAGGAATTATAAAATTTGAAGAAACTGCGTCCTTAAAATCTGAAACTGGTATGCCCGATTTATTATATTGCGAAAACAAATCTTCAGAAGTTACAACGTTCAATCCATCTGCATCGGTAATTTTAATACCAAGTCCGGGAAAAACCATATCATTTTCTTCTGTAAATCCTGATAATCCCTCAAAGATCATGTAAGTTCTTTCATCAAAAACAAGAGTATTGCCAATTATTACTTTTTCTCTTTCCTTGACAAAAAGATAGATTTCCCTGCAACTAACTTTATTACTTTCAACTAATATACTCTTATCCCGTTCAACTGTAAAATAAAATTGAGCAGTAAAGCTGGAGTTTCCGAGTTTATCCCAAATCTCAACAAATAAAGTGTAGGCCCTATTTGAAGCCATGGGCGCGGCAACAGTAATATCAGATATTAGTACAAGTGGATTCAGATTTACGCCGCTTCTATATTCTCCGTACAAGTCATCTTCAAGTAAAACCGTATCTCCCACAGAGTTTGTTATAACTATTTTCATTCCCGGAAAAACAACTTCATTTTCTTTTTCAAACCCATTTATGTCACTAAAATTCAGGTTAAAAACCTCTCCATAGATAAATATATTTCTTTCTGTTTTTTCATCATTTACTGTCAGATAAACTTCTTCGCAGGAAATACCATCCCCTTTGGTAATTAAACCTGAAATTAAATTTTTGTTTACAGACTTACTGAACTGACATGAAGGTAGAGCAATCATAATTAGCAGGACAGGAATATACTTTTTCATTTTAGCAATTTTTGATGATAAATGAGAATTGGATTAGATACTTATGTTGGTCAAATATAAAGAAAATTTGAAAATCGACTTGTGCTTCTACCATCCATTTCTGTTATAGGCAGTTACAAACTTACGCCCCTCCCAAAATAATCGTTGCCTCACCATTCTGAGCATTTTCTTTTATAAATGTATACCTCTGAGTTTTTCCGTTAATACGCGACACTGAAACTATAGTAATTCCATCTGTCTTACAAATGCCCTTATCTGAATCCTGATTCGCAGTGCCACCGTAGCTTGAAGAACGATAAGCATAGCTTCCATCTGCATTTATTGCAAAATACTACATATCAACCTTTTCGTTTTACAAACTTCAGATTTTGCTGATAATTACCATTTGACAACTGGAGAATATATACCCCATCTGCCAAATTCGAAATTGGGATTTCAAGTTCTGTCTGAGATGCAGCATTGAAAGTCTCCTGAAAAACATTTTTACCCATTACATCGAGAATCACAACTGAAAGATTCTGGTTGCTCATTTCTGGACCAAGTACAAGGTTTATTTCATCGGTTGCCGGATTTGGATAAAGTTCCGCCGTAAACTTATCTGTTGCAGAGCTCAAGCCTAGTGCGTTGCATTGAGTATAAGGCAAACCCGGCGAACCTCCAACACACCCGGCAAACCAGTTTTCAGCAACATTAATATCTGAATTTGGATCTTTAAGTTCTAGTGTCATCCCCAAATCAAAGGCACCTGTTGGCCAAGGACTGGTGGTGCGGTATTTAACTCCTGAAATGAGTTTATTTGCACTATTGAACAATTGCACACTGTCAGATGGTGTACCCAGCCCGAATACAAATGATCCCATCACATTCTGTACATTAGGATAAGTGTCGTTGAAATTGCTAATATCAGAAGCTAACACAAGTCTTTCTCCTGGTTTGATAATATACGAACCCAGCAAAACCCACTTGTGATCGGCCTTTTCGTCTCTGATATACCAACCTGTTAGGTCTGTGGAACTACTTCCGTAGTTATAAAGTTCTACCCAATCGGATGTTGGAAAAACAGCACTTGAACTGTAATTTATCTCACTAATTGCAATTGCCTGTGCGGGTGTTTGAACCTTAAAATTTGCAATAAATTTATATCCTGAGGCCTTAGGATCTACAGTTATTACAGAGCTGTAAATATTTGAAATATAAGTATTTGGCTCCCATGAATCGAATACATAGTTTCCAATTCCTTTAGCTTCAAGTGTAATGGGATTACCGGAAAAATAAATCCCCGTCCATGGATATTCAACCGGAGTAATAGTATTTATCTTAATAAAACCTTTGTTAACAGGTTTCACTCCCAATTCCAACGAATATTGCCCGCTAAACCCAAAATTGCTGACAATATTATTTCTAACAACTGAAGACCGGTTTTTAAGTTCATTTTTAAAAATGGTCATATTGCTAGCGTATTGCACCATTCTGGAATTTGCCTGAGAGGTTCCCCCGCCCCACTTTACATATTCCTGATACATTTCCGCATATGAGGAATCATATACTGCCTGAGCTATTGCAACGGTTTTTGCAGACAAATAGGATGTGTTCATGATATCGGCAAACCTATTTATGAAACCTCTTTTATACATAGGGTTCCTCATCAGTTCTTTCCAAAATCTAAGGTAGGGATTGTTTGTATCATAATTAATGATATAGTTGATATGATCCGTAGAAGAAGTGGTCCAACCGTTCGGATTTAGTGCCCATTCCAAATCCTGAAGCATGAATCGCCAGCGGTTTCCTGTAAACCCGCCCTTTACAATTTTTATGTTATTAAAGGGCCAATCGGTATCTGCAATCCATGATTGAGCAATGATATAATCCGTGTAATAGTCTATGTCTAAAATACTTCCGGCCTTTTTGAGATAATCGGATGCTGCTGGTGCAAGACTGATAAATTTATTATAATCGTTATTAAAAGTATCAACCGATCCATTCACAGCTCTTAATATCGAATTATACCAATAGCTTAAAGAAAGCAGGTGGAAAGATGAATCTACTGTTGCTTTATAGTTCTTCTCAAAATACTCATCATTAAGCTTTTCTCTCATTTCATAAAGGCCGAAATATACTCCATTAATATAAACTACCACAGGTGTACAATGCGAATAATCGTTGTAGGTATTGTTGGCCGTTATGGAACATTCCATCGCATCTTTAAACGGGAAAGTAAGCCATTGATTACTCCCATTCCTCAGGTAAATGGATTTGTAATCTGTTCGATTGGGTCGGTCTGGAAGAAGCGGATAGCTGATTCCTCCATCGCCATAAGAATTATTTGAAAACTCGAGCCGGAAGGAATGCTGCGGATTTGAGCGGCTACCACCTGCACCCCCATCAATCTGAATCCCACTAAACTGTTCAAATACTTTTTTCTTATTTGAATCAAAAAACTCAACGTAAGCCGGTTTTTCCCATTCTTGTTGCCAGTTATCAAATATCCCCGTTCCGCCATAAAGGTTTGAATTTTTTATAATTAAAGAAAGAACAGGAACGGTATGCCCCGCATTATTTACAAAATATGTATTCCCAAGTGAATGTCCGGGAAGTAAATCGCCTTTTGAGAAGGTGCAAGCGCGAACTACCTTGTTAGTTACCACAGTAATTGGCGTTCCGGTGTAAAGACTTGAAGAACGTGTAGGTTCGCTTCCGTCGATAGTAAAGCGGATCTCAGCTGATGTCGAACTTGTTGATAAACTTACTGATTGAGTACCTGAATAATATCCCTCAGGAATAGAAAAAACAGGATCGGTTTCCCTGTTAATTGAATAGGCTTTTGTCGAATTAACGGCAGATGGAGTGGGTTCAATAAATATGCTCCAGGAACCAACGCCATTGGGAAAACGCCCGAGCGACCATCCATAAGAAAGATTATTTACCCTAATTGTGTCCATGAAATTATTGCTCTTATTGAAAAGAGAGATCCTTTCGCCCTTAGTATCAATTTTAAAATTTGTATGCAGATTATGTGATGCAGAACCAATAAGCCAATTAGGAGTTTGATCAAAAAGTGAGTACGAATCCCCAATTAAAAAGGATAAAAATGGAATCAAACTAACATCAGATGACGTTACAACATTATGTACCTCAATTGCAAAAACATTCTCACCCTGAACAAGGATTGATTTAATCAGATTTGTATCAAGAGGAATTAATTCAGGCTTACCATTAGCAGAGTACATCAATGCTTCTCTATATTCGGAAGCGCCTGAATTATACGTAGGTGTGCCAATTATATTTCTGCGGGCAATTTCTGTTCCATTCAGATACGCCACAAAACCATCATCGAAATCAACATGAAGAGCAATTTCCGCAAAACTGAATCCGGCAGGAAGCTGAAATGACCTCCTGATATAAACTGCCATTGTTCCCAAAGCAATGACTGTAGAATCGTCATTATCACCATATCCAAAGCCTGCCCTTCCAGTATTCCAGCCTGAAAGATCAAATCCTGGCTTAATCCAGTTTGAAGAAATGCCTGCTGAGGCAGGTAAATAACTGAAGTTATCTTCTGGTAAAACCGGACTTTCCCAATGAAATCCTCCGAAAATAAGTCTGTTCTTTCCTGATGCAAATACAAGCAAATGCTCTGCAGGTTGCATAAAATAGGAAGGGAATTTCCATTTCTCGGGATTGGTGGGATCATCGCTAAGATAGTAGTTTTCGATGTTGGCAGATGAACCGGAATAGTTTATTAACTCAATCCAATCGTCAAATTCACCATCCTCATCAGCAACCTGACCGGAATTCCTGTTCGAAACTTCATTTATAAATATTTGCCCTTCTACTTGTAAAAATGCAAATATGAATAATATAGCAATAGAAAACTTAATTCTGTTCATGTAAAACCGAGTAAAACTTATCAACAAACACCTACACCTTAAACACCTCGTTATACATGAATAAAGGGATTAGGTTTCCTAAATTCCTGTTAAAAAAGCACTTATTATAATCAATTCTTTACTATCCCATTAAAACTTCTACAAAATACTCTTTTACTGCCGGTAGAACAGGAATGCGATTTCCGCTGATATTTTTCCCATCTACACTAAGTTTCTTTAATCCCTTGGATACACCATCAGGATTCAAAATGCTGATATGGTAAACAGTACCCCTGAATTTCCGGGTAACTTTAAAGTTTTTCCAGCTTTTGGGGATGCAGGGATTAACATCAAGTCCATCGTAGGCTGGTTTTATTCCCAGAATAAACTGAGTAATAGCGTAATAGTTCCATGCAGCGGTTCCTGTAAGCCAGGAGTTTTTTGCTTCACCAGGTTTAAAAGCATCTTTTCCTGCTACCATCTGTGAATAAACGTAAGGCTCAGTTTTATGTAAATCGCTGATATCTTCCAGATATGAAGGGCAAATCTTCTGGTAATATTCCCATGCCTGATCTCCCCTGCCAATAACAGTTTCTCCAATCATGATCCATGGGTTGTTATGACAGAAAATCCCTGCATTTTCCTTATAACCTGCAGGGTATGAGGAAATTTCACCGTACTCAATATAATACTTAGTGAATGCCGGGTTATTCAAAACAATACCGTATTTGCTATCTAGGCGCTCTTTAACTGCATCAAGGGATTTTTTGCATAATCCTTCCTCTTGACCTATTGCAGCCATTGTACACCAGCCCTGAGATTCAATAAATATTTTACCTTCTTCGTTTTCTTTACTTCCAATTTTATTACCGTAATAATCATAAGCACGAATAAACCATTCGCCGTCCCATCCATATTTCTTAACTGCAAGGCTCATTTCATCTACAAGTTTCTGTGCGCGGGCTGCCTCATCATTTTTGCCGATTTTTTTGCACAGTTCAACATAATCCTGACCGTAGATCACAAACATTCCGGCAATCATAACTGATTCAGCTTTTGTGCCTTCAGATTTATTTTCGGTGGTCTGAAACGATTCATTCGGATCATTTGAGAAACAGTTCAAATTCAGACAATCATTCCAGTCGGCTTTTCCAATAAGTGGCAGTCCATGAGGACCCAGATTATTGACTACATGGTCAAATGAAACCGTAAGATGGTCGAATAATGAACGTGCTACAGACCAATCGTTATCGAAAGGAACCTTTTCATCCAAAATTCCAAAATCTCCGCTTTCTTTGATGTAGCTTATAGTTCCGAGTATCAGCCATAAAGGGTCGTCGTTAAATCCTCCCCCGATATCATTGTTTCCACGTTTTGTAAGTGGCTGGTATTGATGATAACATCCGCCATCCTGAAACTGGGTTGAAGCAATATCAATGATTCTTTCACGTGCTCTTTCTGGTATCTGATGAACGAACCCTACCAAATCCTGATTAGAATCCCGGAAACCCATTCCACGACCAATCCCCGACTCGAAGAACGAAGCAGAACGCGAAAAGCAGAAGGTAACCATACACTGATATTGATTCCAGATATTTACCATGCGGTCGAGTTTTTCATCCCCTGAATCAAGAGTGTATACACTTAAAAGATTGTCCCAGTATTTTCTTAAGTCTTCCAGCGCCGCATCAACTTTTGCAATGGTGTCGAAACGGGCAATCGTTTCTTTCGCCTTTTTCTTATTGATAATATTTTTTGATTCCCATTTCTCTTCGGGAGAGTTCTCCACATATCCTAAAACAAAAACAAATTCTTTTGTTTCGCCCGGCTTGAGTTCCACTTCGAGGTAATGTGAAGCAATTGGCGACCAGCCGTGAGCTACTGTATTTCGTGGCTTTCCTTCGAGAACTACCTGGGGATTTTCAAAGCCGTTGTAAAGTCCTACGAATGATTCGCGATCACTATCAAAGCCTTGCACCGGGCAATTGACCGAATAATAGGCGTAATGATCTCTTCGCTCTTTATACTCAGTTTTATGGTAAATAACTGAGTCCTGAATCTCCACTTCACCGGTAGAAAAGTTTCGTTGGAAATTTTCCATATCTGAAGCAGCATTCCAAAGACACCATTCAACAAATGAAAAAACTTTTAGCTTTTTTACTTCCTTGGAGTTATTGGTCAGGCTTAACTTTTGAACTTCAGCCCATGTTTTAAGAGGGACGAAATACAAGGCTTCTGCAACAACGCCATTTTTCCCGCCTTTTATAATTGTATAGTTCATCCCATGCCTGCATTCGTAGCTGTCAAGCTCAGTTTTGCAGGGTTTCCATCCCGGTGACCACACAGTTCCTCCATCATTGATATAGAAATATTTTCCTCCGCTGTCCATAGGTACATTGTTGTACCTGTATCGGTTCAGTCGGCGGAATTTAGCATCTTTATAAAAGGAGTACCCACCGGCTGTGTTTGAAATAAGGGAGAAAAAATCCTCATTACCAAGATAATTAATCCATGGCCATGGAGTTTTTGGGTTGGTGATGACATACTCTCTGTTTTCATCATCAAAATGTCCGTATTTCATATAAAAATAGTTATGCGGTTATTAGACTTTTACAATTTTTCTTAATAAAGGAAAAGTACGACTTAACTTAAAACAAGTTTAGTCTTACCTTCCTTCGATAGCTTCAAGTTTTTTCTGTTTGTTTTAATCTTCGAGTTTATTCCACCAGGTAAATTTCAGAATTAAAGTAGTTACAAGAGCAATTCCGAGAGCAATTCCGAAATAATTCCACTCCCTGAGTACAATAAATATTGGGAATGCTACTAATGCTGTTTGCCAAATAACTCCTATTCCAACGTTAAACATATCGCGACCAAAATTGCGGTTGCGTTTGAAATCAGGATCTGTTTTTATTACTTTTTCATAAACTGGTTTCCAGAATCCCCATGGGCGAACGCTTTTATAGAATTTAATAAGTACTTCGTCATCTTCAGGTTTTGTAAGTAAAGTACCAACTACGCACCCAATAATTGAAATTATAAAGATAAGAGGGAAGGCGTTCATGCTAAAGTTATTGATCAAGGGCCACTGATCGAGGATTGAAAGGTTAAGTATTGGAAGAACTACAGCTGCACCAATTCCGGCAACCATTCCCCAGAAATATCCATATCCATTGAATCTCCACCAGTACCATTTTAGCACGTTGGGAGCAGTATAGCCACCCCAAAGCGCAGCTGTGATCCATAGTACAACATCGTTAATTGAGTTCACCATAAATCCGGCTGTAATACCAACAATTACAACGAGTATTGAAACAATGTAGCTCATTTTCACATACTTCTGATCGCTTGCATTTGGGTTAATATAGCGTTTGTAAATATCATTTACGATATAAGCGGGAGCCGCATTAACAGTAGCTGCAAAGTTGCTCATGAAAGCAGCCAGTAGTCCGGCCATTAGAAAACCGAGTAATCCAACAGGCACATAGGTTGCTAAAACGCGAGGTAGTATGCTTTCAAAGTCGGGCTGCAAAAGCGATCCAGTATAGAGCATATCGAAGTTTGCCAGTGCGATAATGGTTAAACCGGCAATCATAAAATACCGGGTAGGCATCAGAACAACACTTACCATGGAACTCATTTTAGCTGCTTCCTTTGGGTTCTTTGTTGAGAGAATACGTTGCATATCGTAGTTGGGAGCGGGTCCGGCTGCTGCCAGGAAAACTCCTTTGAAAAGCATCATCACGAAGAATAAGCCGAACATTTCATAACCGTCTTTCTTTATCCAGTCGTTAAAGGCTGCCAATTTTGGAGATGCTCCCCCGGAAAGCGAAGCCCAGTCAAGGTCTAGATGTTTTCCAAACCAGATACTTTTCCAACCTTCCGGTAAAACCGAATGTAAAACGTCAGGTGCAACGAGTTTGATAGCGATAATACCTACTGCAACTGAGGCAATAGTAAGTATTCCATATTGAATAACTTCGGTGATAACAACGCTGAACATACCACCTTTCACCACATAAAAAGTTGTAATCCCCATTAAAATCAATGCATACAGGTTTTCATTTATTTGGGGATATTTCAAGAGTGTATCGGGATTTGAAACCAGAAGTGGCAAAAATGACGTAGCGAATTTACCAATCCCTTTAAACCCATAAGAAAGGAAGCCAATAACACTAACCAAAGCAAAAATCACAACAATTATATGCGACAGGTTTGCCCCCGGGCCTTTACCAAAGCGGGTTTTAATCCATTCAGCTCCGGTCATTACGTTGGATCGTCTTAACCATGGCGACAAATACACCATCAGGAAAATCTGGTTAAACACCGGCCAAAGCCATGGGATCCAGATACTTTTTAATCCATAAACCGAAAGCCAATAAACGAGAAGCATCGTTCCGGCAATGTCGAACATTCCCGAAGCATTTGAAATTCCAAGCATATACCAGGGAAGATCGTTTCCACCTAAAAAATAGGAATTGATATTCTTGGAGGCTCTGTGCGAAACCCAGTAGCCGATAAAAATTGTAGCAATCATATATATCACTATGATGCTTAGGTCGATCCAATGTAAATTCATAAACAAAAAGGTTTGAACAGTTAGTAAAGTATTTAAATAATAGGGTTAATATTTTCAAACAAAGTAATAAATTGCTTTAAAAATTTCCGCAATCATTACATCAAAATTCCGGCTAATGTGGCAGAAATATAGGATGCCATTGTACCGCAGATCATCGCCTTAAATCCAAGTCTGGCAAGATCGGCCTTCCTTTCCGGCACCAACACACCAATACCTCCAAGCTGAATGGCAATAGAGCTGAAATTTGCAAATCCGCACAAGGCAAAACTGGCAATTACTACCGATTTTGCACTCAACATTCCCTGAGCAATCATAGGCGACAAGTCAGAATAGGCAACAAATTCGTTAATAACCATTTTTGTTCCCATTAGCGAACCCACCTGAAGTGATTCTGAAACCGGAACTCCCATTACAATTGCAAAAAGACTGAAAAAAGCGCCGACAACATCTTTTAATCGGAGATTTTCAACGTTCAATCCCACAAAATCGAGAGTAAGTCCGGTCCAGCCGAGGAAATGTCCAAAGTATCCAAGCAGTGCGTCAACCAGCGCAATAAGAGCAATAACTCCGATTAGCATGGCTATTACGTTTAGGGAAATCTTCATACCATCACTGGCACCATGAGAAATAGCATCCATTATATTTGAATGTTCCTTTTTAACTTCAAGTTTTATGGTGCCTTGTGTTTCTGATTCTTCGGTTTCAGGGAAAACAATTTTCGAAATTACCAGCGCTCCGGGGGCTGCCATCAAACTGGCTGCCAGCAGATAACTTGCAGGAACTCCCATGGAAATATATACAGCCATTACACCACCGGCAATACATGCCATGCTACCAGTCATTGATGCGAGTAATTCGGAGCGGGTCATACCTGACAGGTATGGCCTAATCATAATCTGCGCCTCAACCTGACCAACAAAGGCACTGGCCACATTCGATAAGGCTTCACTCCCGCTTACTCTCATAGCCCAATGTACAAAACGTGCAATAAATGCAATGATGCGTTGCATAAGGCCCACATGATAAGCCATTGCAACAAGCACACAGACAAAGATAATTGTGGGAAGTAAAATGAAAAGAAACACTCCGCTTTTAACTACACCTTCAGGTAAAATCTGGGTAACGCGGGTAAGATCTCCAAAAACAAAAAGCCCACCTTCTTTGGAAAAATCAAGTAGTTTGTTAATTGCTTTTCCAAGCCAAAAGAAAATTTCCTGACCAATGGGAACTTTCAATATGAAAATAGCCAGAAATACCTGCAAAGCTAATCCGGTGATAACCAGACGATAATTAATTCTTTTGCGATTATTGGACCATAGAAAAGCAAGTCCTAGAATGATCAGTATTCCAATAACACCCGTAAATCTTCCCATAAAAAAATCAAGTTAGTAGTCGAGTAGTTTTCAATCCAACATTAATTTTTAAACATAGCAATTATTGATGGGAAAAAGAAATGATTTTAAGTTGTTTTAATCTTTCTTGAAATAAAAATAGTCCTATCTATTTGCCAAAATATCTTTATCGCACGATTTCATAAAATCTCAATCTTTTCAATCTCCTTCATCAATCTGCCGGTTTCCGAAAGCGCAACAATAATATTCTGGTAATGCAAAATATCCTCAAATTCCAATTTGCGGTCTTTACGGTCTTTAAGCCATTTTTGGGCTGTTTGGTAACCGCCAATATAAAAATTCCAAGCCAGTTCGGGAACGTTGGCAAAATATTGTGTGTCGTTTATGAAAACCGAACACTGAGCGGAGTCGAAGTGCGGTTTTCTTACAATATTATCTCCATCAATCGGGTACTGCGTAATAAATTGCTCAACTTTAGGACTTTCCAACAAATGTATTTGCCGTATTTCCCCGCCCAGTTTTACCAATTGCCAAAAGGTGTCTTTGTTTTTTGGATATGGCACTCTCGGAAAATCAGTTTTTAAAAACTCTTTGTTATTTTCTCTATAATTTCTTGAATGTAAAACGGCATAGATGTAATCCAAAATATCAATTGGAGCAAAGGTGTTTTCAGTTAGTTCTTTTTCGTTCGTAAAAGTTAAACCCAATTTGCCCATAAACTCTTTTAGAATTTCTGAGTTAAAGTTTGGTATTCTTTCTATTGTTTGCCTTAAAGTTTGTTGACCATTATTGTCCAATGTTATATTAATGACTTCCCCGCTTTTTGCTCCAATAGAAAATGCCCTCTATCTTGCAGTAAAAGATCCAAAACCATAAACCTGGTAAGCTTTAATTCCCTTTCATTATTATATTTTACCAAACCAAGAAACATATCCTGTTTACCGTCCTTCAGCAAAGGATAAATCTTTAATTCATAGTTCTTTCCGGAAATATCTTCCACCTTCAGAATCCATTTAGCATCAATGCTTTCCTGAATTTCCGAATCAGAAGAAGAATCGTAAAAGACATTGGTGAAATAACTTAAATAATAATCCATCTTTTCCCTGTCAACACGAGTATCCGGAATTTCAATCCCATTTCCGTCTAAAAGAATAGGTTTGGTCTCAGTTTGCTTTATTTGAAAATTATTTTCGGGATTTGATGGGTATGTCAGGCTGATTTGTCTGATGTCACTTGCCTTAAGATTAAGAAGCATTTTTTCTTTCCAATGGTCAGGGTTTGGATTAATAACTTCTGCGGGCTTTATACGAGGATATCCCTTTACCTCAACTGAATACAATTTTTTTGATCCCTCCTTTATCATAAAAGAAGCGTCGTTTATCTGATAACACTTAACTATTTGCATTCTCCTCCCCTCGAAAATCTTTATTTTCACTGCCTTTTGATTTTCAATTCCTGCAATATCACTCATCCCTTTTGCTTCCATTCTTAAAAAGCTGAATAGAAAATTTGTAATGGCAATGCCGTTGGCAGGGATTTCATTATTTACAAGCCAGCTTGAACCTATTCGGGTGAGGACGACGGTATCTTCGGAAAATATTTCAATGCGACTAACTTTGGCCGTATCAGAAATTCTGAAATCATTATCCTTTGAGAAGTAGCTGCCAGTCTGACAACCGCTAAGAAATCCCAGCAAAATTAAACATCCAAACAAGCCCAGATTAACAGAAATTATTCTTTTCATGCTTAACTTATTCGCGTTAAATACTCAGTAATTATATGATTTACAATATTTTATACAATAGATTCCATCACTCCACAGTTACCTGCAGGAAGTGCAAATAAATAAAGATACCTGCGAATCGTTGCGTTTTAGCATTGTTTTATTTTGTCTTACGAACAGCAATTCCCTGCTTGCGAGTAGGTGCAATTATATTTGATTATTTATCTTTTATTCTATTTTTAATATCCATTTGTTCGTGCAGAATTCTTATGATCTCAACTTCATTATCCTTAATTCTACGATAAAAAATCAGATGTTGACCTGCTTTAAATCCAAATAAGTTTTCCGCAATATTTGAATAATTTTTTCCTATTTCAGGATTAATTGCGATTACCTTGCAATTTTCTAAAAGCATTATATAGTATCTGTCTGCCTGATTTTCAGACCATTTATTCAAAGTGTAATTCCAGATACTAATTAAGTCATAAACAGCCTTGTTTGTAAATTTATAATTAGCCATTCAGACTCTTATTTGCTTTTAGATTTTTTAACAATGTCTCAGGGTTAAAATCATGCGTAATTCCGCTATCAATGCCTTCTTGAATTGCATTTCTTAACGCCATTATGTTGTTTTCTTCTTCTTCTAAAAGCCTTAATCCGGCTCGAACGACTTCACTGGCGTTTTTGTATCGACCTGTAGAAATTCTGCTTTTAATAAAACTGTCAAAATAGTTTCCTATTGAAATTGAAGTGTTTCGATCCATAACTCATTGTTTTTTCTTCAAACATACCAATTATTGGTATAAATGTCAAGTGGAGTTTCTTTTTTATGCTCCCACATAACTATTATATATCAGGCTTTAGAATATTTTCGTTTGCGGAAGTATGTGAAAAGCAATCCAAAAACACAGATGATAGCAACCGGCAAAACAGTATTCAACATTTTCCATTTCAATTGCATTTCGGCTGTTCTGATTCTTGTTTTATCCAGTAGGCGAAGTTTAAACTCCCTCGAGCGAAGGGCAATAAGCCCCTGATCATCAGTCATGTAATTAATAACATTCAGAATAAACTCCTTATTTCCGAAAGTCTGCCGGGTATCTTTATCGTACCCAAGAATCATAGGAATATTCCCTTTAGCGGTTGCCTGAACATCGTTGCGAATCAAATCACCATCGCCAGCGACAAATATCATAGCTGGAGCAGACTTTTTAATAATCTCAACATTTGCAGGTGTTACACCTTCCGGGATTCCATAGTTCGCAAAGAAGGAATCGAAACTTCCTTCAGCAAGAATCGCAACCGGCAAGCGGGATTTATTGAAAGCACTGCGATTGGGTTTCCTGGTTATTTCATCCATGGTAATTGTTGAAGGATTCTCAATTTTGGCGCTGGTATCCGAGCTTGCCAGTAAAACTGTACGTTTCAGACCTGGTTTTACAGCCGGGGTAGTATCAATGGCACTTACAAATTCGCTTTTTACATAATTCAGCCCTTTTGTTAATATATTATCAGGGGATGCGGTTAATAGCGGATAGTACCACCATGGCATGAATGAAGATGTTGGATCCTGGCCATTCACAGAGCTTTCCACTTTCACATAGTTGCATTGGATATCCTTAATCAGGTTATAATCCACTTTTATTCCATATTTAAATAGAAGATCATATAAGTTCACATCGTTGTATTCGGTGAAGGTCCTGCCTGAAATAAGACTGTCGGCATGTGTTTGTACCGGATCAAGAAAGAATAGCACTTTCCCGCCCCTCATCAGATATTGATCGATCGCAAATTTATCTCGGTCGTTAAACTTTTTCAAAGGTTGGGCAATTATCAAAGCCTTGTAATCCAGAAGGTTTGTAAGGTTTCCGTTTATTGATCCTCTGTCGACCTGAAAAAACAAACTTAATTCCGAACTGATATCATTTACCTGATAAAAATCAAGTTCGTTGTGTCCTTCAATAAATGCTATTTTATCAATTTTCTTGCTAGTCAGACTTTTAATTGCCCGAATAAACTCATATTCAAGCGATTGCACCGAATTATTAAGGTTTACCTGATAGGATAAACCGGGATTATTTTTCAAAAGGTTTACAGGGAAATCCACGCCGTTATAGCTGATAATTGCTCCCGGAAAGATGATTTTTGTAGAATAGCCGCCTTCAGCATCTTTTATTCGAACATCGGTCACACGCAAGCCACGTTCAGCAAGATTTTGCATAACCTGATTACGGACTTTAGCATCAGGTTCATCGTACAGATTAACAAATTCAAAGCTCAGGTTCTTTCCTGCATACGCGCGGAAATCGAGCAACATTTCGCTAATCGACTGGTGAAATCTTACAAGATCAGAAGGCAGATCACCGTCGAGGAAAACGCGGATATAAACTGCATTATCGAGATTTTTTAATATTTCGAGGGAGCCGGGATTAAGAGTATACCGGTTCTCAGAACTCATATCGATACGGAAAAAACGGATTCCGGCAAGGATATTTACCAGAACAACCATCACTACTATTGTCAGTAGCTGGAATATGTGTTTACGTTTCAGTTCTTTCCGGTTCATAATAGTTGTTTACCACCGCCTGCTTTGAAGGATCGTTTTTGTAAAAAAAAGAAAAAGTATTATAATCGTCACAAAATAAATGATATCGCGACTATCAAGTACTCCGCGCGATACCGACTGATAATGGTAATCGATTCCTAATTTCTCAATAATATTTACCCATTCGCCTGAACTTGCAAGGGATGAGATAAAACTGAATCCAAGGTAAAAAAGGAAAGAAAACAGCACAGCAAGTATAAAAGCAACGATCTGATTTTCAGATAGTGAAGACGAGAAGACTCCGATAGCTGCATAAATTCCCCCTAAGAAAACAAGGCCGATATAAGAACCCCATGTGCCGCCGATATCAAGGTTTCCTTTTGGACTGCCCAGCTGATAGATGGATATATAAAAAATTAGCGTCGGCAAAATCGAAAGAATAACCAATGTCCAGGCAGCAGCAAATTTGGCAAAAACAATTTCAATTTCCCGCACAGGTCTGGTAAACAGTAATTCAAGAGTTCCTGAACGTTTTTCCTCTGCAAACATTCGCATACTTATTGCGGGAACAAGAAATAAAAAAACCCAGGGAGCAAGTGAAAAAAGGGTATCCAGACTAGCATAGCCATTTTCCAAAACATTCATTTGTCCGCTGAAAACCCACATAAAGAGGCTTGTGAGCAACAGGAAAACTATCATTACAATATAGCCTGTCAGTGAACTGAAAAACCCCCTTATTTCTCTGGTATAAATTGTAAGCATAAGTATTTATGAATGCACGAAAATACAGTAAAACTCGGATTATTCAAACCAAAATTTTTATTGGTTGAAATTTCTTCATCACCTTTTCAATGTGATGAAGGCAAGATGGTAGACGCCAGCTTTGTAGAGACTCCACGCCAACGCAATACCCGTGAAGAACTGCGAAGCGCTCACGAATACCTATTAAAATAACCATAATATGAGTAAAACAAGCATATAAAAGAAACCGGGACAGCAC